>CAZXAM010000038.1:0-16011 GCA_964638545.1 uncultured Rikenellaceae bacterium
AAGACCCAAGACCCAAGACCCAAGACCCAAGACCCAAGACCCAAGACCCAAGACCCAAGAACCAGGAACCAGGAACCAGGAACCAGGAACGCAGGACAATTTACTAAGTCATGAATTTAAAGATTTAAAACAAAAAAAGCACGGAATTTGTATGTGTACGTTAACGAAATAAAAGTACTTTTACTGGAAACGGGCCCCCAGCCCCCTAAAGGGGGTTCCAAACCCTGTACGATTTACAATCATATTGGGGTTTAACCCCCCTTCAGTGGGGCAGGGGGGCAATGGGGCAGGAGATCGATATTAAATACTATAACCAATAACAGCTATGACAACCAGAAGAAATTTTGTAAAAACGACTGCGCTGGGTGCAGCAGGGCTGACACTCACTGCTAAAAGCTACTCGCGGATTCTTGGAGCAAATGACAGGATTCGAGTCGGTATAGTTGGTTACTCTGACCGTTTCCGCGCGTCACTGTATCCCGCGTTTACAAGCCTGAAAAATGAGTTGAATTTCGAGTTTACAGCCCTCTCCGACCTATGGAGCATGAGAAGGGACGAAGCTGATAAATTCTTCAAAGCCAATGGTGTAACCCTGAGGCTTGCAAGAAATAATGATGAACTGTACAGCGGAAAAGACACCGACGCTGTGATAATCAGCACTGCTGACTTTCAGCATGCACTCCATTGCGCCGAGGCTGTGAACGCAGGACGTGATGCATACGTCGAAAAACCTTTTGCTGAAACAATGGCTGATGCACGGGTGGCAAGGGCAGCTGTTGAGAAAACAGGCAAAATAGTTCAGATAGGATCCCAGCGGAGGAGTGCCGCAAACTACATTGCAGCAAATGAATATATCAATTCGGGGAAATTTGGCAAGATCGTCATGGTTGAAATGACATGGAATGTCAATCAGCCGGGACGGTGGAGAAGGCCAAATGTTGTTCCTCTCCTCAAGGAGACTGATACCGACTGGACAAGATACCAGATGAATCGCCCGAAGGCTGCATTTGATCCCAGGAAATATCTTGAGTTCAGGCTCTTCTGGCCTTATTCATCAGGCATCCCGGGACAGTGGATGGCTCACCAGATAGACACCGTTCACTGGTTCACGAAGCTTTCGCACCCGCTGAGTGTTGCTGCCAACGGCGGCATTTACCTCTGGAAGGATGGCAGGTCCAATTTCGATACCATGACAGCAGTGATGGAATATGGAGATCCCAAAAATCCTGATTTAAATTTCCAGGTAGTATATTCTTCAAGATTTACAAACGCAGCCGGAGGAACAAAAGAATATTATTTCTCAAACGGAGGAATGCTCAACCTCGATACAAACAAGATAACATCGGAAGGCGGACTGACGGAAAGAGAAGCGAAGGCCATGAACATGAAAGCCAATCTTCTTGAACCGTTTGAACTGCCTGGCATGAAAATAGAAACTGCCGCAAATACAGGCGGAGATCCTATGACTACGGCCCACATGAGAAACTGGATGGAGTGTGTGCGTGACAGGAAAAAACCAAATGCAGATGTTGTGGCCGGCTATAATCATGCCGCTGCCTGCATCATGTGCACTGCAGCCCTCAGAACAGGAGAAAAAGCTTCTTTCGATGAAGCAAAACAGGAGGTTCTGGCTGGCGGAAAAGTTTTCCAGTATTAAGAGATAACTTTACCGACACTTCAGAAAATGAAAAAAATATTGTTCTTCATTTTAATGATCCTGACGGGGGTTTCAATGAATGCTCAGCAGGTAAAGGTCAAATTAAAAAGGGTTGATGACAAGCAGAGAGTAGATGTATTGGTTGGAGGAAAGCTTTTCACTTCATACCAGTATCCTTCAAATATGGAAAAACCATTTCTGTACCCCGTTTATGCACCAGATGGTTCGGTCATCACGAGGGGCTTCCCGCTTGAACCCAGAAAAGGTGAAAGAGTTGATCACCCTCACCAGGTAGGAATCTGGTTCAACCATGGGAACGTAAATGGCCTCGATTTCTGGAACAACTCATCAGCAATACCGGCAGCCAATAAAGATGCATACGGACACATAGTTGTAACGGGTATTGCTGAAGCAAAAAGTGGAAAGAATGCAACCCTGGTAGTTAACTCAAGCTGGAACGACAACAATGAAAACACAATCCTTGTCGAGACTGCCAGGTACATTTTCTCCGCCGACAAAAACTCAAGAACCATCGATCATATCTCGACGCTGACAGCTGCCAACGGACAAGTTACGATAACCGACAATAAGGAAGGCATGTTTGCCATCAGAGTTGACAGAGCCTTTGAGATGCCAACGGAGGAGTCGCTTATTTTCACGGATGATAAAGGCAATCCTACAACAGTAAAGGCTACAGACAATACGGGCGTAACCGGAATGTATGTGTCGAGCTCGGGACTGGAAGGTGATAAAGTATGGAGTTCGAGGAATAACTGGGTCCTTCTTTCCGGAACAAAGGACAATGTGCTTACCACAATGGGTGTATTTGATCACCCGAAGAACGTGGGATACCCTGCTCATTCACATGCACGTGGCTATGGACTCTTCTCCACCAACAACCTTGGTGCTCAGTCTTATGTAAAGGATCATGAAAAGATCACAGTAATCCTTCAGAAAGGCGAATCGATCACCCTCCGCCACAGGTTCTATGTCACTTCAGGGGCTGAACTGACTCCTGAGAAGGCAAATCAGATATTTCAGGCGTTTTCGAAATTGTATTAATAATAAAATGTACTCACCCCCTCCCGATAGCTATCGGGACCCCTCTCTCCGCCAGTTGGCGGAAAGAGGGGGCTTTAATTGTATTAAAAATGAAAAAATCATTTCTTAAGATCCTGATTATTTGCCTGTTATTAGCCCCGGCTCTCATTTTTGGGAAGGCCCCGGCAAAACAGATGTACTATGAGATCAGGATATACAGGATAACCCAGGCATCCCAGGCAGCGACAATAGATAATTATCTGAAGGATGCTTTCATACCAGCCATGCATCGTGCCGGCGTTTATAACATAGGTGTATTCAAGCCTGTTGAAGCTGATACAGCATTCGGAAAGATGATATATGTTTTTATACCATATAAGACTGCAGATCAGTATTTTAAAACAACAGTTACTCTTGATAAGGACCAGGCATACCAGTTGGCAGGAAAGGGATTTCTGGATGCACCGGTTGCCACCCCTCCTTTCAGCAGATATGAAAGTGTCTTCATGAAGGCATTTGCATTCATGCCTCAGCTTAAAGTATATAAATACGAAACTCCACCGTCACAAAGGATATATGAGCTGCGAAGCTATGAGAGCGCAACCGAGGCTAAAGCGCTGAAGAAGATCCAAATGTTCAATGAGGGAGGAGAGATTGCAATCTTTGAAAAGGTAGGTTCCAACGCAGTCTTCTATGGTCAGGTATTGTTCGGGAGCCAGAAACCAAGGCTGATGTACCTTACGACCTACGCCGACATGAAATCGCATGATGACCACTGGACTGCATTCAGGAATTCCCCTGACTGGAAGGCTCTTTCTTCGAAGGAAGAATATAAGAATTCAACCTCCAGGACCAAGGCATTTCTTTGTCATCCGACGGATTATTCGGATTTCTAGGAAGACATGCACTCACCCCACTTTTCTAACCCCTCCTCCAACTCCTCCCCTTAAGGCTAAGGGGAGGAGTGATGTTTAACTTTATGCTCCCCTTCCCTTACTTTTAAGGGAAGGGGGCGGGGGTAGGGTTAAGAAACCACAAGAAAGGGGGTGAGTACCCGTCTTAATCAGGCAGCTTTATCTTTGCAATAGCCTCATCTACTTCAGCTGTTGTCATTTCATGATCAGGAAGGTTTCCTTCGAAATATTTCTCATAAGCAGAGATGTCGAAGTGGCCGTGACCGCTCAGGTTGAACAGGATAGTCTTCTGAACACCTTCTATATCGGCTTTTCTTGCTTCGTCGAGTGCACCTGCAATCGCATAAGTCGATTCAGGAGCAGGCAGGATACCTTCATTTCTTGCAAACAGCACTCCTGCTTCAAAACATTCCCTCTGAAGCTTTGATTTTGCTTCAATAAGTTTGTCCTTCAGGGCCTGGCTTACCAGAGTTCCTGCACCATGGTAGCGAAGACCTCCGGCATGAATCTTTTCGGGGATGAAATCATGACCCAGGGTGTACATTGGAAGAAGGGGAGTCATTCCAGCCGAATCGCCGAAATCATACATGAACTTTCCTTTTGTCAGTTTGGGGCACGAAGCCGGCTCCACTGCAACCAGCCTTGTCTTTTTGCCATTGACAATATTTTCGCGCAGGAATGGAAAAGCAATTCCTGAAAAGTTTGAGCCTCCTCCAAAGCATCCGATCACAACATCGGGATAATCATCTGTTTTTGCCATCTGGATCAGGGCTTCCTGGCCTATGATCGTCTGATGCAATATAACATGGTTCAGAACACTGCCCAGTGAATATTTGGTATAGGGATCCTGTGCTGCAACCTCCATCGCTTCTGAAATTGCTATGCCCAGACTGCCGGGGGAATCAGGATAGGCTTCGAGTACCTTTCTTCCTGATTCTGTCATCGTGCTGGGTGAAGGAACAACCTTGGCCCCGTAACTGTTCATCAGGAGCTTACGGCCGGGTTTTTGTCCATAACTGACCTTAACCATAAAGACGAGGAGCTCGAGCCCGAAATGGTGGCATGCGAAACTCATAGCGCTTCCCCATTGTCCGGCCCCGGTCTCGGTTGTTATCCTTTTTATTCCCTCCTTTTTGTTGTAATAAGCCTGGGCTATGGCAGTATTGGCTTTATGTGAGCCTGAATAATTTCCACCCTCATATTTATAATAGATCCTGCTCTTTGTTCCCAGGGCTTTCTCAAGATTAACAGCCCTGAAAAGTGGAGAGGGACGGTATGTCCTGTACAAATCAACAACCTCTTCGGGAATATCAATGTAACGTTCTGCGGAAACTTCCTGTTTAATGAGTTCCATCGGGAATACTGCTGCCAGTGCATCCGGTCCTATTGGTTCCCGTGTTACCGGGTGAAGGGGCGGCATTGGCTTATTAGGCATGTCGGCCACAATGTTATACCATTGCCTTGGCATCTCTTTTTCACTTAACAGAATTTTTGTGATCTTTTTCATAGTAATAATTATTTGTGGTTAATAAAATCTATAAAACAAAAAGGGCACGCTGTGAACAGCGTGCCCTGATAAATATTTTTTTAAGGAATACTAAATGGCCTGTTTCACAGCATCATCTACTGAGCTGCGCCACGACCAAATATTTATCCTCCCTGTCTTCATCAATGCAAAACTAAATAAAAAATTCAATTTACCTTAAAAAAATATAATAAATTTAATATTTATAATGATTTTAAATAAAATTCTATAAGTTCTTAATTTAAATTCAGTAATTGTTTAACAGACCCCCATCCCAAACCTTCCCCCAGGGGGGAAGGAGTAAGCCCATCTTTTCCCCCTTGGGGGAAATAAGAAAGGGGGTTTCTTATTATAAAACAGTAGCTCCAATATTTTTCAGATCGTCAAAAAAACCCGGATAAGATTTCCCGATGCAATGTGAATCTTTAATTGACACTTTGTCGCCGGCTGTTAAGCCTGCAGTGGCAAGTGCCATGGCAATGCGATGGTCTTCATGAGAGTTAACTCTGCCTCCCGAGACTTTTCCCCCTGTGATTATCATGTAATCATCGCTCACTTCAACTTTAATACCCAGCTTGCCAAACTCTTCAACCAGTGCAGCAGCCCTGTTGCTCTCCTTGTGGATCAGTCTTCTTGCTCCCTTTATTCCAGAGATCCCTTTACAACAGGATGCCAGAACGACAAGAGGAGGGAAGAGATCAGGTGATTCTGTTGAATCGAATTCAAAGCCTTTCATTTCTGCAGCTGAGACAGTGATGCTGTCTTCGCAGATATTCAGTTTTGCCCCTGCTTTATCGAGGGCAGTCATTATTGCACGGTCGCTCTGCCTGCTATCAGTACGCAGACCATGAACTGTAATTTCTCCGGCAACAGCTCCGGCAACCAGGAGAAATGCTCCGCCGCTCCAATCACTTTCGACTTCAAATCGTACAGCTTTGTACTCCTGTTTCCCGGGAATAATGAATTTTGAATAGTTGTCGTTGGTTACTTTAATGCCGAATTTGTCGAGCACCTGGAGTGTCATATCAATATATGGCTTGCTCTTCAGGTTGTTCACAGTTATCACTGAATTTTTTCCTGCCACCGGCAAAGCCATCAGCAGTCCGGTAAGAAGCTGTGAGCTTATTGATCCGTCAATTTCGCAATCGCCGCCTTTCAGAGGTCCTTTGATTGAAAGCGGCAGATAACCATTATTGCTGCTGCATACTACTTTGAACTGAAGCAGAGCTTCTTCGATCATCGACATAGGCCTTTTTTTAAGAGAGCCGGCGCCTGTCATCAGTATTTCTTCCGGCCATAAGGCTGCAATCGGGGAGAACATCCTTACGGCCAACCCCGATTCCCCGCAATTCAGCTTATGCTCCCTGAGTATCCGGCCTCCGGTGATCTTCATCTCATTAGCACCCGGATTCACCCTGGCACCAAGTCCGGCAGCTATCGTCATCGCTGCCAGAGAATCATCGCAGTATGATGGATTGACAATTGTGCTTTCTCCTCCGGCAAGCAAGGCTCCGGCAATTGCCCTCTGCGTCATGCTTTTCGATGCCGGCGCCATTATACTGCCCTTTATCCTGGATGGAGCAACTGTTCTTTCCATTTTTTCCGGTTATTTGTTACTGGAATCGTTATGGTTCTCAAAACCCTCATTCATAACTTTCATCTGGCGGTTGATGGATTCCTGGTGAACCGCCTTGAATACATTGTCTATGAGCTCGCTGCTAAGTTTTTTGGTCTTGCCTTTTGTCATTACCCTTTTTACAATTTCATCCCAGCGCGCGCTCTGTAAGATAGTGATATTATTTTCTTTTTTATAATGCCCTATAGTCTCGGCAACTTTCATCCTCTGTTCCAGCAGGTCAAGAAGATGATCGTCATAAACATCAATCTGCTGCCTGAGTTCTCCCAGGACATCAAGCAGCTTCTGGTCCGAGGTCGAAGGGCTCCTGAGTATAAGTCTCAGGAGCAGTTCACGCAATTCATTCGGGGTGAGCTGCTGACTTGCATCACTGAGTGCAACGGAAGGATCTATGTGTGATTCGATCATCAGGCCGTCGAAGTTCAGATCCATAGCCTTCTGCGATATCTCATGGATATATTCCCGGCTGCCTGCTATATGACTTGGATCGCAGATGATAGGGAGATCCGGTATCCTGCGCCTGAGTTCAATTGGCAGCTGCCAGTTGGGCTGATTTCGGTATGTTGTCTTTTCATAGGTTGAGAATCCACGGTGGATGGCGGCTATCCTGCTTATACCGGCTTTGGCCACCCGCTCGATAGCACCCATCCAGAGCTCGATATCAGGATTTATAGGATTCTTGATGAGAACCATCACTTCTGCACCTTTGAGTGCATCGGCTATTTCCTGAACTGTGAAAGGATTAACAGATGTCCTGGCGCCTATCCAAACCATATCAATGCCATGTTTCAGGGCTTCATAAACATGTTTTTCATTTGCAACTTCAGTGCCTGTCATAAGGCCTGTTTCCTTCTTCACCTTTGAGAGCCATTTCAATCCGGTGATCCCTACGCCTTCAAACGAATTGGGCCTTGTCCTGGGCTTCCAGATGCCTGCCCGGTAGATGGCAACTTCGTTTATTTTCGCCAGTTCCCTTGCAGTATCCATAACCTGCTCTTCATTCTCTGCACTGCAAGGTCCGGAAATCAGAAAAGGCCTTCCCTTGTACCCTTTCCAGTCCTTGATCAGCGATGTTTCAAGTTTTAGTACCATATTATAAAGTTATAAGTGACTAGAGTGCCTGAAGTGCCTGGAGTTTAACGCTTTTAAAACTTTAGCCAGCTCCAACTTCCAACTTCAAACTCCCAGCTTAATTTAATATCTTCCTTATCTTATTAGCTTCTTCCATTAACGATTTAAGCCCGGTGACATCTTTTTCGGATATCAGTTTTCTAAAAATATTCATTTTTTCTATATAGGTATCGATAGCCTCGAGGATATAATCCGAATTCTCCGTAAAGATGGGAGCCCATGTCTCCCCATTGCTCTTTGCAAGGCGGACCGTGCTTTCAAAACCGCCCCCGGCAAGCGTGAGGATGTTCTCTTCTTCATGCTCCTTTTCGAGAACACTGAGAGCCAGTGAGAAAGATGTGATATGCGATATGTGCGATACATATGCGACATGAACATCGTGAATTGCAGAGTTCATATAAGCTATGCGCATATTCAGTATACCCAGCATTCTGACTATCAGAGAAAGTGCATCAGTGTCGCTTAGTTCAGGATCGCAGATAATCGCCTGCTTGTAATCGAAAAGCTTCCCTATGGCAGCCAGCGGCCCGGAATACTCTGTACCTGCCATTGGATGAGCTGCAACATACCTTCCCCTTCCGGTATGATCTTTTGATGCAGCGGCGATGCTTCCTTTCGTCGATCCCATATCCGAAACTACTTTTGATGTTCCTGCCACACTGTCAAGAATTTCAGGAAGCAGAGCACTGTTTGTGTTAACGGGAGTGCAAAGCAGAATCAGATCGCTTTTGTTTACAGCGCTTTCCAGAGTGTCTGCTTCATCGATTATTCCGCATAGCTGGGCTATGTTTCTGTGCTGGAGGTTAGTGTCAACACCAATGATCTTATCCGCAAATTTGCGTTTCCTGAGGTCAAGGGCAAGAGATCCTCCGATAAGACCGATTCCTACTATTGTGATCGTCATAATTATTATGTTACTGGTTTACTGGTTCCCCCTTTGAAGGGGGAGAGGGGGATGTTTTTCGGTCATTACACCCCCCTCGCCCCCCTCCAGGGGGGAATACAATATGTTACTTGTTGCTGGTTACATGTTACTTGGTTTTATTATGTATTCTGTCATTGCGAGCGAAGCGAAGCAATCTCCCTGCCGATCCTCAATTTAGCCTCTTTAAGCAGTTTCTCTTCCGCGCATAACGAAATGCGGATATACCTTTCACCCTTACTGCCAAATATAAACCCCGGGGTGATGAAGACATTGGCTTTCTGCAGGATATTCTCGACAAATTCCTCACAACTTGCGATCTCTTCAGGTATGCGGCCCCATACAAACAGTCCCGTCTGGCTCTTATCGAATCTGCATTGAAGAAGGTCCATGATCTCTTCCACGACAACCCTCCTTTTCAGATAGACGCTGTTGACCTTTTCGTACCATGAGGGAGGATTATTCAATGCTTCAACAGCAGCCTCCTGCATCGCCCGGAACATGCCAGAGTCCATATTGCTCTTGACTTTAAGGACCGTGCTGATATGATCGCCCTGCCCGGCAAGCATACCTATCCTCCATCCTGCCATGTTGTGAGACTTGCTCAGGGAGTTGAGTTCCAGAGCTGTTTCCTTTGCTCCGTCCACTGAAAGTATACTGAGGTATTTGTCATTCAGGATAAAACTATATGGATTATCATTGCACAGAAGTATCCCGTTTCCTGAGGCAAAGGCAACAAGTTTTTCAAAGAGTTTCATTGTACCCCTTGCGCCTGTTGGCATATGAGGGTAGTTGATCCACATGATTTTCACCTTTTCAAGACCGCCGCTCTCAATTTCTTCAAGGTCAGGCAGCCAGCCTGTTTTTTCCTCAAGTCCATAATACCTTGCCTTGCCTCCGACGAGACTTGTAACTGACGAGTAAGTAGGATAGCCCGGGTCAGGGATAAGCACTTCGTCGCCGGGATCAACGAATGCCATGCTTATATGCATTATTCCTTCCTTGCTTCCCATCAGCGGAAGGATTTCTTTGTCAGGGTCGAGTTCTACATTAAAATACGTCCTGTACCATCCGGCAAATGCCTTCCGGAGCTCTGGGATGCCGGTATAACTCTGGTACCCGTGAACAGTAGTGTTTTCAGCAACGGTCCCCAACCTTTTTATTGTGTTTTCAGAGGGTGGTTGGTCTGGGCTTCCGATGCCAAGATTTATTATGTCAGCTCCGGCTTTACGCATCTGGTCAATCTGCCTGAGCTTTTTTGAGAAATAGTATTCCTGGACGCCTGACGTCCTTTCGGCCGGTTTAACTTTCATGAAGCTTTTCTCCTTTATTATATATACCCAGAACCTCCAGGTTCGTGGTGTAATTTTCAAGTACATTCTTTATCAGACCCATATCATGATCCGGTTTTAACTCGAGGTCGGCATAGAACATATATTCCCACTCACCGTTAAGCCTCGGCACAGACTGTATTTTCGAAAGGTTTACGTCGATTTCGGCGATCCTTGCCAATACAGTTGCCAGTGATCCCGGCTGATGACCGGTCGAAAAGCAGACCGATACCTTGTTGCCGTCATGGCGTGCATTTTTCTCATTGGCAAGGATCACGAATCTTGTGTAGTTCTTTTTATATGTTTCGATACCCGGAACAATAACCTCCAGACCGTAAAGCTTTGCAGCTGCAGCCGATGCAACAGTTCCTACTCTTTCAAGCTTGTTTTCACTTATCTGCCTTGCGCTTCCGGCTGTGTCGTCTGTTTCGATGAGAGTTACTCCCCGCAGACGGCTCAGAAAGGTCATACACTGGGAAAGCGCAATAGGATGGGAGCGGATCTCCCTGATCGCCTCCAGCTGTTGGCCTGGCAATGCTATCAGGTTCTGCCGTATCCTGAGATTTATTTCACCGATGATCTTCATTCCCGACTCCCTTATTAAACTATAGTTGGAAAGAATGCTTCCCGATCTGGCATTTTCTATTGCCATTGCTGCAAAGTCGGCATTTCCTTCGCTCACAGCCATTACGGTATGGTCGAAGGTCGTGCAGGGGATTATATCGATTGGTTCGTTCCCGAAGAATAGCCTGGCAGCTACTTCATGAAAGCTTCCTTTTTCTCCCTGGATCGATGTTCTTATCATGTCCTTCCTTTTAAAAAAAAAGTCCCCTTTTTCCGGGGACCCTGCATTGTATCTTTCAAATGTACTTATACAACAATCCCCTTACTTTTTCTTAAAAAAGTAGAAGTAAAAATAAGCGGCAAACCAGTTGTATACAGTATTCATCTTCTTATTAGTTTGGTCTACAAAAGTAGCAGTCTTTTTTAAAAATACAACTAAACAGATGAAAAAACTATAAAATATTAACCATAATAATTTATAATTAGTAGAATTGTACAATTTTTAACCGCAAAGGGCACAAAGCGCTTCGTCGCCAATGCTCCTCAGCGATAAAACGCAAAGGGCGCAAAGGATCTGCAAAATGATCTTTGCGTTCTTTGCGTGGATCTACCAGCTGAAGGCTGGCTTAGCGTCCTTTGCGGTTACCTTCCTTATTTGTGACGATCCTTCAAACATTCTTCTATTTCCTGAAGCGAAACACCTTTTACCCTGAACAGAATTAGCACATGATAGAGCAGATCGGCAGCTTCGTTCTTAAAAAGACCGATATCATTATCTTTGGCTTCAATGATCAGTTCCACAGCTTCTTCTCCAACTTTCTGTGCGGCTTTATTAATGCCTTTCTTAAAGATCTTGTTTGTGTAGGAATCCTGAACGTCATCAACGATCCTCTGATTGATTATCTGTTCCAGCTTGTACAGGAACCCTTTATTGTCTTCGTCTCCAAAGCATGATTTTGTGCCCGAATGGCAGACAGGTCCTGCCGGCTCGACCTTGATCAGTAATGAATCATTATCGCAATCTATTTTTATTTCTTTAACAGTCAGAAAGTTGCCTGATGTTTCACCCTTGGTCCAGAGCCGGTTTTTGCTCCTGCTGAAAAAGGTGACTTTCCCTTCGTTGGTTGTTTTCTCAAATGCTTCTTCATTCATGAAACCGACCATCAGGACCTGAAGGGTTGTATTATCCTGTATTACTGCCGGTACGAGGCCGTTTGATTTACTGAAATTTATATTATTCATTTCTTTTTGTTTTTCTCTGTGGCACTCTGTGTCTTCTCCGGATTTTCTCCGTGTAATAAATTTATAAAGAACTAACTTAGAGTTACACAGAGGATCACAGAGATTCACGGAGGTTACACCCTTATTGCTATCTTTTCATTCTTCAGATATTGTTTCAATTCCCTGATATCAACTTCACCGTAATGAAATATGCTTGCAGCCAATGCGGCGCTGCAACCTGTACCGAAGAAGACATCCCTGAAGTGTTCCAGTTTGCCTGCACCGCCTGATGCTATTACCGGGATATTTACATGCCTGCTCACATCTCCTGTGATGTCCAGGGCAAATCCCTCTTTTGTGCCATCGTTGTTCATGGAAGTCAGAAGTATCTCACCGGCACCCAGGGTTGCCACCTTTTTTGCCCAGTCAAGTGTCCGGTGTGTTGTCGGAGTACGGCCGCCGTCGATAAAAACGAACCAGTCGTTATCCGTATTTTTTGTATCGATTGCAACAACAACACACTGGCTTCCGAACTCCCCGGCTATTTCTTTAATGAGGCCCGGATTTCTGACAGCGGCTGAGTTAATAGTTATTTTGTCTGCACCGGCTTGAAGCAAAACCGAAACATCATCAATATTATTGATCCCGCCGCCGACAGTAAACGGGATGTTGATTTCTGCCGCTATTCTTTCGACAAGGCCTGCAAGAGCCTGCCGGTTCTCAATAGTGGCTGTAATATCGAGGAAGACGAGCTCGTCGGCTCCCATACCGGCGTAGATCTTTGCCAGTTCCACAGGATCGCCTGCATCCTTTATGTCTACAAAGTTCACACCCTTGACAGTGCGTCCTTCCCTGATGTCGAGACATGGTATTATTCTTCTTTTAAGCATAAATCCCTGAGTTCACTTAATTTTATCCTGCCTTCATATAGCGCTTTGCCGATTATCACTCCCTCGCAGCCTGCTTTCTTTACCGACTCAATATCCCTGATTGATGCTATTCCCCCGCTTGCGATAAGTTTGATCTTTACAGCTTCCAGGATCTCCCGGTAAAGATCCGTTGCCGGGCCTTCAAGCATACCGTCACGATTAACATCGGTGCAGACAGCGTATTCAAATCCCTTATTGAAATATCGTTGAATATAATGCAGTACATCCTCCTCAGTCTCCATCTGCCAGCCGTTTACTGATATTTTTCTGTCTTTTGAGTCTGCTCCAAGTATTATCCTCTCATTTCCATATTTTTCAATCCACCCAAGGGTTTTCTCTGCATCGGTGGCTGCAATGGTCCCTGCCGTTATCTGCCTGGCCCCTGCAGAGAATGCAGTTTCGATGTCAGAATCGGATCTTATGCCTCCGCCGAAATCAATTTCAAGAGTGGTCCGTGAAGATAACTTCTCGAGGGTTCTGTAATTCACTATCTTTTTCTGCCTCGCTCCATCCAGATCGACCAGATGAACATAGCCGATACCGTTATCTTCGATTTCCAGCGCGACTTCGAGAGGATCCTCGTTATAGATCGTGGGTTTTGAAAAATCACCGCGTGTAAGCCTGACGCATTTCCCATCAATTATATCGATAGCAGGTATGATCCTCATATCTCCAGAAAATTCTTAAGTATCTTTTCGCCGGTTCCCGCCGACTTCTCGGGATGAAACTGTGTTGCAAAGAAATTATCCTTCTGCATTGCTGCGCTGAACGGAAGGATATAGTCGCAGACAGCCGTTGTAAAAGAGGATATTTCAGTATAATAGCTATGGACATAATAGACATCATCCTCAGTTGAAATGCCTTTGAACAGTACACCCTTCACAGAAAAGAAACTATTCCAGCCCATATGAGGAACCGTATCAACCTGAGGGAAAAGCGTGACACCAGCGTCAAAGATCCCAAGGCATTCAGTATCCCCTTCCTCCGAATATCTGCACATAAGCTGCTGTCCGAGGCAGATGCCCAGCACTGGCTGCTTAAGAGAAATGATAGTCTTGTCAAGCCCTCTTTCCTTCAGATATTTCATTGCTGAACCTGCTTCACCAACGCCCGGGAATATGATCTTTTCTGCAGATTCGATTTCATGTTTGTCATCTGTAATGATACATTTGTGTCCAAGCCTTTTCAATGCATTCTCTACAGACCTTATGTTGCCTGCATTATATTTTATTATTGCAATCATATTTTTCCCTTCGTTGATGGCATTGCAGGATTATCACTCTTTTTTACAGCCGCTTTCATCGCCCTGGCAAAAGCCTTGAATACAGCTTCAATTTTGTGATGTTCATTTGTGCCTTCTGCTTTTATATTGAGATTGCATTTTGAGCTGTCGCTGAAAGACTTGAAGAAGTGAAAGAACATCTCTGTCGGCATTTCCCCGATCTTTTCGGATGAGAAATTCACATCCCACACAAGCCATGGCCTTCCTCCGAGATCGACGGCTGCCTGGGCAAGACAATCGTCCATCGGAAGGACAAAGCTGTAGCGTTCGATCCCCTTTTTGCTTCCAAGTGCTTTTCTGAAAGCTTCTCCAAGGCAGATCGCCATATCTTCGATGAGATGATGCCCATCTACTCCCTTATCACCTTTAGCGTCGATTGAAAGGTTGAAGTTCCCGTGACGCGCGATCTGATCCAGCATGTGATTGAAAAATGCTATTCCTGTTTCAATGCTGCTTCTCCCTGTACCATCGAGGTTGATCTCGATGCTGATATCTGTCTCTGTTGTTTTTCTTTTTACGATCGCAACCCGTGGTTTTGCCAGGAGAAAATTGCAGACTTCATTCCAGAAGGAAGTCGACAGAACTGCATCCGCACAGACGGCTTTATTGAAATAGATTGCATTGCAACCGATGTTTTTTGCCAGCTCAACGTCAGTCAAACGGTCACCTATCACATACGAATTTGACAGATCGACTCCGGATGCAAGGTATCTGACGAGCATCGCAACCCCGGGTTTCCTTGTCGGGGCATTTTCCTCCGGCAGGGTTCTGTCGATGAATATTTCTGCGAATTCAACGCCTTCATCCTTAAGTATCTGAAGCATCTTGTTATGTGCAGGCCAGAATGTCTCTTCGGGAAATGACGAGGTTCCGAGGCCATCCTGGTTGGATACCATTACGAGCTCGAAATCGGTTTCACAGGCAATTCTTGCCAGGCCGGAAACTGCGCCGGGCATGAACCTGAATTTATCCAGGCTGTCTACCTGGAAATCCTCAGGCTCAGTCAATATTGTCCCATCCCGGTCAATAAATAAAACCTTTTTCATTCTTCTGTTTTCTTTAAAACCTTAATCAGGATGTCATTCTCCCTTCTGGTGCCGATTGTAATTCTCAGACAGTTTTCAGCAACGCTGTGTCTGTTCCTTACTATTATTTTATTATCGGTAAGATATTTATATGTTCCATCGGCATCATTCACTTTTACCAGGAGAAAATTTGAATCCGAAGGCCAGATCTTTCTTACTATCTTTATTTTTTTCAGCTCCTCTGCCACTCTTTCCCTCTCCATTCTGATCTTTCTTACCTGTCCGTTATAATAACTCCTGTTTGCTATTCTTTTCAGTACAGTCTTCTGATTTCCAGTGCTTATGTTGTACGGCGGTTTCATTTTGTTGAGGTAGCGTACTATCTCACACGAAGCGAAAGCCATTCCAACTCTTGCCGAAGCAAGGCCATATGCCTTGCTGAATGTCTGCATGACTATAAGATTCGGATATTTGCCGATGGAATCGGTCAGGGATGGCTTATCTGCAAAGTCGATATATGCTTCGTCTATCAATACAACTCCGCTGAACATGCTGATGATCTGTTCGAGTGTATTTCGGTCCATGCAATTGCTGGTGGGATTGTTGGGCGAACAGATCAGGATAAGCTTCAGTCTTTCATCCGACATATAAGGGATGACGCTCTTCATTTTGATCTGGAAATCCTTGTCGAGCGGGATCCTGATCATGGAGATGTCATTTATCGCTGCCGATACCTGGTACATTCCATAGGAGGGATAGAAGG
The DNA here is from genome assembly GCA_964638545.1 of uncultured Rikenellaceae bacterium. GTDB lineage: Bacteria > Bacteroidota > Bacteroidia > Bacteroidales > VadinHA17 > LD21. Next base: position 15,942 of record CAZXAM010000038.1, read on the forward strand.
AGAGTGCTTCATCATCTCCGGGGCTGCAGAAGATCCTGAAACACAGGTCAATGATTTCATCACTGCCATT
>CAZXAM010000038.1:16111-28463 GCA_964638545.1 uncultured Rikenellaceae bacterium
CTCCGGGGCTGCAGAAGATCCTGAAACACAGGTCAATGATTTCATCACTGCCATTGCCAAGAAATATGTTCCCGACAGGTACTCCTTTCAACCGGCTGACAGCTTTTTTAAGTTCACTCTGATATGGATCAGGATAACGGTTCAATGTCCCGAATGGATTTTCATTTGCATCAAGAAATGTGCCTTCACTTCCCTTATAATCATCGCGGGCGGATGAATAGGGGATCAGCAGCTTAACATTTGGCCGAACGACCTTTTCCAGATCAAACATTTCTTATATCTTTTAGCCTTATCCTTACAGCATTGCCATGACCTTCGAGCCTTTCAGCCTCAGCCATAGCCATAACCGAAGGCCCGATATTTAGCAGGCCTTCTTCAGTGATCTCCTGAAAGGTCACTTTTTTGACAAAACTGTCAACTGATACTCCGCTGAAACTTCTTGCAAATCCGTTGGTCGGAAGAGTATGATTTGGTCCTGATGCATAGTCTCCGGCGCTTTCACAGCTATACCTTCCAATGAAAACGGAACCGGCATTGGCAACCTTTCCGGCTAACTCCGTTGCGTTTAAGGTATTTATAATCAGATGCTCCGGAGCATATCTGTTGCTGAATTCAAGACATTCTTCCATGTCACTGAACAGAATTGCAAGGCTGTTAAGCATAGAGTGGTCAGCAATGCTTTTTCTGGGAAGCTGCCGAAGCTGTTTCCTGATTTCACTATTTACCCTTGAGATCATCTCATTGCTGTCGGTGAGAAGCACAACCTGGCTGTCGGGGCCGTGCTCTGCCTGTGAAAGCAGGTCAGCAGCAACATAAACAGGATCTGCGCTTGAATCAGCAATTACAAGAGCTTCACTGGGGCCTGCAGGCATGTCGATTGCAATGCCGTCAGATTGCACCAGTTCTTTTGCTTTTGTAACATACTGGTTGCCGGGTCCGAAGATCTTATTCACCTGGGAAATGGTTTCTGTTCCATAGGCCATGGCAGCAATTGCATGCGCCCCCCCGACTTTATATATCTCCGTGATTCCTGTTATCGCGCCTGCATAGAGGATCGCAGGATTTATTTTTCCGTCTGAAGACGGAGGAGTACATACTATAATTCTGGTGCAGCCTGCAATCCTGGCAGGTATGGCCAGCATCAGGAGCGTTGAAAAGAGTGGAGTGATACCACCCGGAACATAAAGACCGACAATATCCAGCGGGATATTTCTCCTCCAGCACTTTACACCAGGCATTGTCTCAATAGCATTCATTTCGCAGACCTGTGAGGAATGGAATCTTTCAATATTGTTTTTTGCTGTTCTGATCGCCTGACCAAGTTTGTCAGGGATCTGCAGCATAGCTTCATCTGTTTCCCGGGATGAAACTCTAAACTCCTGAATGTCAACATTATCGAATTGATTCGAGTATTTCCTGACGGCCATGTCACCTTCTTTCCGGACTTTGTCAAGAATGGTCCTGACGGACTTGTCAAGGGAGGGAACATCAAGAAGGGGTCTTTTGCAGAGCCCTTCCCAGGATTCTTTCGGAGGATATAAAACTATTTCCATCAGAGTATCATTTTTTCGATTGGTATAACTAAAATTCCTTCTGCGCCTGCGCTTTTAAGCTGTTTTATCCTTTCCCAGAATTCATCTTCCCTGACAACGGAGTGGAGACTGCACCACCCTTTCTCAGCCAATGGCAGTATTGTAGGGCTTTTCATCCCGGGCAGTATTTTACAAATTTCGGGAACAGCCGATTCGGGAGCATTCAGAAGGATGTATTTGTTTTCCCCTGCACCCTTGACTGCCCTGATCCTGAATAACAGTTTCTCAAGGATCTTCTTTTTATCGGGAGAAAGCTTCCGGCTGCTTATAATTACAGCCTGGCTGCTAAGTATAGATGTCACTTCTTTAAGTCCATTGGTAAGCAGAGTACTTCCGGAGCTGACGATGTCGCATACTGCATCGGCGAGCCCAATCCCCGGAGCAATCTCGACGCTCCCGCTTATCTCTTCTATCTCAGCGTTTATCTTGTTTTTTGAAAAGTATTCTGAGAGCAGCCTAGGATAGCTGGTGGCAACTTTCTTATTGTTAAAGTATTCCGGTCCGGGATAATCTTCTTCCTTCGGGATGGCAAGGCTCAGACGGCACCGTGCAAAGCCAAGTTTTTCTACAATTGCGACATCCTTATTCTTTTCAAGAACCATGTTTTCGCCGATGATGCCGATATCGGTAACCTGTTGTTCGACATATTGCGGAATATCATCGTCACGGAGGAAAAGGATCTCCACCGGGAAGTTGACGGCTCTTGTCTTCAGGACGCCTGTCCCGTTAGAAAATTTTATGCCGCATTCTTCAAGAAGCCTGTGCGAGTTGTCGCTCAGGCGCCCGCTCTTCTGGATTGCAATTTTGAGTTCGCTCATATACTTAAAAATAAAAAACCCGGCTGATTTGCTCAGACGGGTTCATGATATTGCTGACAACACAATGCATCATTTCCACCTCGCCTGAGGGCAGGTAAAATGATGATGGTGATGTGATGCTCCGGTATACATTTCTTTATAAAATTCAGGCAAATATAATTAAAATTTAATAAATACAATAAATTAACTTGAATTTAGATTAATCTTCAAGGATTTCAATAAATGTTAGTTCATATTCTTTTACTGCTTACAAGGTTTTCCTTATCAGCAGGGGATGATGTATCATTTCACTATCTGGTTTGCAACCAGGTCGCCAACCTCTGTAGTTGAGAATCCCATTTTTCCTGCACCCATGTCTTTCAGCTTATTGGCTGTGACATACATTACTGCTTCTTCGATCGCGCTGGCAGCCTTAATCTCTCCCAGGTGCTCGAGCATCATGCTTCCGCATGAGATTGCCGCCAGCGGGTTAATAATATTTTTCCCGGTGTATTTCGGGGCGGATCCGCCTATGGGTTCAAACATGGAGACACCTTCAGGATTGATATTGCCTCCCGCGGCAATTCCCATTCCCCCCTGGGTAATGGCTCCGAGGTCAGTTATAATGTCTCCGAACATATTGGTTGTGACTATTACATCGAACCATTCCGGATTTTTAACCATCCACATGCATGTGGCATCCACGTGGTAATATTCACGGATGATATCCGGATATTCGGCTTTGCCAATCTCGTGAAAAGCTCTTTCCCAGAGATCGAAAACATAAGTTAAAACGTTTGTTTTCCCGCACAGCGCAAGTGTATTCCTTTTTTTCCTCTTTCGGGTATAATCAAAAGCATATCGCAGGCATCGATCAACCTGCATACGGTTGTAAATCATATTCTGGATGGCCACCTCATGGGGAGTCCCTTTCATTGTTACTCCTCCGCTGCCAGTGTAGACATCACCGGTATTTTCTCTAACGACAACATAATCAATATGTTCAGGTCCTTTGTCTTTCAGAGGCGTTGCAACACCGGGATAAAGTTTTATCGGACGGAGATTTATATACTGATCAAGCTCAAACCGTAACCTGAGCAGAATGCCCTTTTCAAGAATGCCAGGCTTAACCTCGGGATGTCCGATAGCTCCAAGAAAGATTGAATCGAATTTTTTCAGTTCTTCTGAAGCAGATTCAGGCAGCACTTCTCCGGTTCTAAGGTACCGTTCTCCGCCAAAATCAAATTCTTCAAAGTTTAATTTGAAACCAAATTTTGAAGCGGCGGCGCTTAACACTTTCCTTCCCTCCCTGACGACTTCCGGACCTGTTCCGTCTCCCGGAATTACAGCTACATTGTAAGTTTTACCCATATCGAATTTAAATTAAATGTTATCGTTGATAATAGTCAGAATCTTACTTCCGGCGATCTTCTCGTTATTCTCCATTATATTAAGCATTTTCTCGGTAGCCTTGATCGCTGATTCTGTCTGATCTCCATCGAGACCTTTTGTCCTGAACTCCTTCGAACCGAAGCTCCAGGTAATGATAGTTTCAACAAGGGCGTCAGTCTTCCCGCCCGGAGGAATTGAAACCTGGTAGTCTGTTAACAAAGGAAGTTCTTTCCCAAGCTTGTCATAGATCACTCTGAGGGCCTTCATAAAGGCATCATACTGGCCGTCGCCGGAAGAGGTCTCCTGGTATAGGTTGCCGTCTATTTCGATCTGAACGCTGGCGAACGGCTTAAGACCGTAGGAAAGGGAGAGTGAGTAATTCTTGATGAAGATTTTATAGTCGATGGTATCGGAACCGAGTACGTCCGATATAATAAACGGCAGATCCTCGGTAGTCACGTTCTCCTTCTTGTCTCCCAGCTCAATTACCCTCTGAGTTATTTTCTCTATCGAGTCCTGGCTTAATGAAAGTCCGAACTCTTCAAGATTCTTCCTTATAGTCGCCTTGCCGGATTGTTTCCCAAGCGCATATTTCCGTTTTCTCCCGAATCGTTCAGGAAGCAGGTTATTGTAATAAAGATTATCCTTGCTGTCTCCGTCAGCGTGCACTCCGGAAGTCTGGGTAAAAACATTTTCACCTACTACAGGTTTGTTGACAGGTATCCGGATTCCGCTGAAGGTCTCAACGATCCTGCTTGCCCTTGTGATCTCAAACTCATTGATTGCGGTTTCAACAGCGAGTTGATCCCGGAGCACCCCGATCACGCTCGACAAAGGAGCATTGCCGGCTCTTTCACCGAGCCCGTTTATTGTGGTGTGAATGCCATTTACACCGGCCTTCACGGCTGCATAAACATTGGCAACTGCCAGGTCGTAATCATTATGCGGATGGAAATCAAAATGCATATCAGGATATCTCTCTACCATCTCTCTGCAGAAATCATAAGTCTGGTCAGGGTTGAGTATGCCAAGAGTATCGGGAAGCATGATCCTTTCAACTTTTTCATCCTTAAGAGTATCGATCAGGAAATAAACATATTCACGGGAGTTTATCATTCCGTTTGACCAGTCTTCGAGATATATATTCACAAGCATCTCTTCAGCTGCTGCTTTCCTGATTATTTCGCTGATATCTGCCGCATGCCTTTCCGGCGTCTTTCTGAGTTGTTTCTCCAGGTGGCGCAGAGAACCCTTGCAAAGCAGGTTTATCACTTTCCCGCCGGCATCCCTGATCCAGTTCAGGGAAATGTCTCCATCCACGAATCCCAGCACCTCAACCTTGCTGTGAAGATTGTTGTGCCGTGCCCAGTCTGTAATCTGCTTTATAGCCTCAAATTCTCCGGATGAAACCCTTGCTGAAGCAACCTCAATGCGATCAACCTTGAGGTCCCTGAGCAGAAGTTTTGCTATATGCAGTTTTTCGACAGGTGAATAGGAGACCCCCTGGGTTTGCTCACCATCCCGGAGAGTGGTATCCATTATTTCTATCCTCATCTCTTAAGAGTATTTCTGAATTCAAAGGCGGTTATCGCATCCTTGATGCTAAGCAGGAAATCAACATCATCAAGTCCTTTCAACAGACATTCTTTCCTGTATGGATTGATCTCAAATCTCACTGTTCTCACTTCAGGCAGTATGGTGAATGTTTGTTTTTCAAGGTCAATCCTGACTCTGGTTTTCGGTTCCCTGGATATCAGGTCAAGCAGTTCCTTCAGGAGATCTTCCGGAACGATCACCGGGAGAAGCCCGTTATTTAGTGCATTGTTCCTGAAGATGTCTGCAAAGAAGCTTGAAACAACAACCCTGAAACCATAGTCTGATATGGCCCATACGGCATGCTCACGGCTCGATCCGCATCCGAAATTCTTTCCGGTCACAAGCACCTGTCCGGCAAACAGCGGATTATTCAGGACAAATGATGGATCGGGATTTCCTGATTTGTCGAACCTCCAGTCGCGAAAAAGGTTCTGACCAAATCCCTCCCTTGATGTTGCTGTAAGAAACCTCGCCGGGATGATCTGATCGGTGTCAATATTTTCAACTGGCACAGGCACGCATGTTGATTCGAGTATGTCAAATTTTGCTTTCTGCATGTTTTCAGTATTAATCATTCAAAAGTTCTCTTGGATCAGTGATCCTGCCGGTCACAGCTGCAGCAGCAGCGGTAAGCGGACTTGCCAGCAATGTTCTTGCTCCGGGTCCCTGGCGTCCTTCAAAATTCCTGTTTGAGGTTGACACTGCATATTTCCCGGGAGGAACTTTGTCCTCATTCATGGCCAGGCAGGAGGAACATCCCGGTTGCCGAAGTTCAAATCCTGATTCCCTGAGTATTTCCGTCAACCCTTCATTTTTTGCCTGCTGCTCGACCCGTTTTGAGCCAGGCACAATCAAAGCAGTTATTCCGGGAGCTTTTTTCCGTCCCTTTACAAGATTGGCGAAAGCCCTGAGATCTTCGATTCTGCCATTTGTGCAACTCCCAACGAAAATATAATCAACCGGATGCCCGATCAGTTTCATCCCCGGTGTGAATCCCATGTAAGCAAGAGATTTCATATATGAAGAGTCCTGTGATCCGTCAGGAATTGATTCGTTGATCCCCATTCCCATTCCCGGATTAGTTCCGAAAGTGATCATGGGATTTATTTCACTTGCGTCGAATTCAAGTTCTTTATCAAAAACAGCTCCTTCATCAGTCTTCAGGATCCTCCAGCGCAGTAGCATCGATTTGAAATCGGCACGGTTGGAAACAGCAGATATATTATTCAGATATGAATATGTGGTATGATCCGGCGCGATAAGTCCTCCTCTGGCGCCCATTTCAATACTCATATTGCAGACTGTCATCCTCTCTTCCATACTCATCGAAGTGATCGCTGATCCGGCATATTCGACGAAATATCCGGTGCTGCCTCCTGACCCTACCCTGGAAATAATATAAAGGATCAGATCCTTGGCTGTGACACCCCTGCCGACTCTGCCGTTCACCTTTATTCTCAAGGTTTTAGGCTTTACCTGGAGAATACATTGTGAGGCCAGAACCATTTCCACTTCGCTGGTCCCGATGCCGAACGCAATGGTCCCAAATGCTCCGTGAGTTGCTGTGTGGCTGTCGCCGCATACAATGGTCATACCCGGGAGAGTGTATCCCAGCTCCGGTCCTATAACATGAACGATACCGTTTTTCGGGTGATTGAGTCCGAAATATTCAATCCCGAACTCGCTGCAGTTTTCTGCAAGCTTGTTAACCTGGTTGCGGGAACGCTCATCTTTTATCGGAAGATGCTGGTCAACCGTAGGTATGTTGTGATCGGCCGTGGCGAGAGTCTTATTCGGACGAAGGACGGAAATTCCTCTGGCCCTGAGATTATCGAAAGCCTGAGGACTTGTAACTTCATGAATAAAGTGCTGATCAATGTAGATCACATCAGGCCCGCCTTCAACTGACCTGACCACATGGCTGTTCCATATCTTGTCAAAAAGAGTTTGTGGTGTCATTTAATCTTTGCTATTGCGTCTATGAATGCTTCCACTGAAGCTGTTACGATATCTGTATTGGTGCCGAAACCATAATAGATCTTCCCGTCATGGTCGACCTGCACATGCACTTTGCCCAGGTCGTCACTTCCTTTGGTGATTGCCTGTATAAGGAACTCCTCAAGATGCACTGTCTTGCTGATCAGGTGCTTGACGGCAGTGAAGGCAGCATCTATGGGTCCGTTCCCCGATGATGTGGACGTGTGTACCTCACCATTGATCTTTATTCCGACAGTTGCTACAGGTATTGCCGATTTGCCGCATGTTACCTGCAGAAGCTCGAGCTTAAGGGCTTTTTCTCCCTGTGTAACTTCACCCATAAGTATCCTGACATCCTCGTCATTGATCTCCTTTTTCTTATCTGCCAGAATAAGAAAACGGTGATATATCTCATCAAGCTCTTCCTTGCCAGGTGTGAAACCAAGCTGCTCAAGCCTGTGATTCAGTGCTGCTCTTCCGCTCCTGGCGGTAAGTATGATCGATGATTCCCTGATTCCTACTTCGACAGGATCAATGATCTCGTAATTCTCCCTTTTTTTGAGAACTCCATCCTGGTGAATCCCTGATGAGTGAGCAAAGGCATTTCTGCCAACGATGGCTTTATTCGCCTGGACCGGCATGCTCATAAGTGTCGATACAAGACGGCTCGTGCTGAAGATCAGCTTTGAATTGATCTCTGTCCTGAGCCTGAGGTCGTGATGACTCTTTATTATCATTGCAATTTCCTCGAGAGAGGTGTTGCCTGCTCTTTCGCCTATCCCGTTAATTGTAACCTCAGCCTGGCGCGCTCCGTTAATAATTCCCATCATGGTGTTGGCCGTGGCCATGCCGAGATCATTATGGCAATGGGTTGAGATTATTGCCTTGTCGATATTTGGCACATTGTCAACAAGATACTTGATCTTTGCCCCATATTCCTCAGGCATGCAGTAGCCGGTGGTGTCCGGAATATTTACAACAGTAGCTCCGGCTTTGATCACAGCCTCTATCACCCTGGCGAGATATTTGTTTTCACTTCTTCCTGCATCCTCGGCATAGAACTCAACATCGTCAACGAACTTTCTGGCATACTTTACAGCATCTGCAGCCCTTTTTATTATTTCTTCGGGAGTAGTCCGGATTTTGTATTTGATATGAAAGGGAGATGTGCCTATTCCGGTATGGATCCGCTTTTTCTTAGCATACTGGAGCGACTCTGCGGCTACCTCGATGTCTTTCTTGACAGCGCGGGTAAGAGCGCATATTACAGGATTGGTCACCACTTTTGATATCTCAACCACCGATTTAAAATCACCAGGGCTCGATATGGGGAATCCTGCCTCAATGACATCAACACCCAGCGCATCAAGAGCCTTGGCTACCTGGATCTTTTCAATTGTATTCAGCTGGCAGCCCGGAACCTGTTCGCCATCCCTCAGGGTTGTATCGAAAATTATTACTTTATCGTTCATTTTATAAGTGTTATATGAGGAACTATTTTTTCGCAGGTCTCAGCTTTCTTACAGCTGTTCCGGTTCTCCAGAGTTCTGATGAACCCATCTCCCTGAGCTCCGCATCGAGCATTTCCTTGTAATTGGGAGCTCCTGTCGATTTAAGTACCCTTGCGCATTCCTCACCTGATTTTACTCTCTCGTAGAGTTTTTTGAAAACCGGCAGTGTTGCTTCCATGAATTGTGGTCTCCAGTCGAGTGCTCCTCTTTGAGCCGTAGCGCTGCAGTTTGAGTACATCCAGTCCATGCCATTCTCATCCACAAGCCTTATCAGGCTCTGTGTCAGCTCTTCCACTGTCTCGTTAAATGCTTCGGATGGTGAATGGCCATTATCCCTGAGCACTTTATACTGTGCGTCCATAATTCCTGCAAGTGCACCCATAAGAACACCGCGTTCGCCTGTAAGGTCGCTGTAAACTTCCTTTTCGAAAGTTGTGGGGAACAAGTAGCCGGATCCTATTGCAATGCCCAGGGCAAGTATCCTGTTTTCAGCATTCCCCGTGAAATTCTGAAATACCGAGTAACTTGAATTGATTCCTGCCCCAGCCAGGAAATTCCTCCTTACGCTTGTCCCCGAACCTTTCGGGGCACAAAGAATAACATCTATCTCAGGAGGCGGTATTACACCGGTCTGCTCCTTGTAAGTTATTGAAAACCCATGTGAGAAATAGAGCGCTTTGCCCCTGGTAAGATGCGGTTTGATTTTTGGCCATAGGATTCTCTGGGCTGCATCCGAGACCAGGTATTGTATTATAGTTCCCCTGGCGCAAGCCTCTTCAACCGGAAAGAGGCTCACTCCCGGGACAAAACCATCCTTTAAGGCTTTATCCCAGTCGGCCTTGAATTCAGGTGCCTGGCCTACGATAACATTAATCCCGTTTTCCTTCATGTTCATTGCCTGAGCGGGCCCCTGAACGCCATACCCGATAACGGCCACGACTTCATTTTTAAGTACCTCACGGGCTTTGGAAAGAGGGAACTCTTCCCTTGTAACTACATTCTCAACGACTCCTCCAAAATCAATTTTTGCCATGGTAATAAGTATTAATTAGTATTCTTTCTTTTATCTTTTATCTTTTATCTTTTATCTTTTGTCATCCTCCTCCGGTTTCACACGGTTCGCTCCATCCATCTCCTGCAGATATGAATTTAATTCCCGGACCTGTTTGGTTATGGCTACTCTTCCCGAGCGTGCAAACTGAAGGACTCCGTATGGCTCAAGATGTTCAACCAGTTCGCTTATTTCAGATTTGTGCCCGGATTTCTCTAGGACTATGTATTCCGGTGATACCTCCAGTATCCTTGCATGGTGGGTCCGTAATACATGGTCAATGACGTCGCCCGACATCATGCCTTTGGTTGTAACCTTAATAAGGGCTATTTCCTGGTAGATTATTTCTTCAGAAGTGTGAACGAACACCTTCAGAACATCCACCAGCTTTTCCATCTGCTTGGCTACTTTTCTCATCATCTCGGGAGTGGCTTTTACAACGAGTGTCAGAAGATGGACTCCTTTGACAGCCGATTCTGAAGCTGTGATGCTCTCGATGTTTATCTGTCTTCTTGTCAGGATAATAGTAATCTGATTAAGAATCCCTATATGATCCTCGCTGAATAGTGATATTGTATACTCCTGTTTTCCCATTTTTTTCGTCTTTTCTCTCTGTGGCTCTATGTTGCTCTCTGTGATTCTCCGGATTTCCTCTGTGTAAGTTCTTAAATTCTTATTAGTTACACAGAGTTACACAGAGAAGCGCAGAGTTACACGGAGATGTTATCCTTTATAGTTTAGTGTCACTTCTGATACCGATGCTCCCGGTTCTACCATAGGCAGGACGGTTCCTTCCTTTTCTATCTGTATATCGAGAAGATATGGTCCCTTTGCATCCAGCAACGCAGTCAATGATTTTTTCAGATCCTCCCGGTCAAGAACCTTTTTTGCCGGTATCTTGAATCCGCCCGCGATTGCAACAAAATCCGGATTGACGAGTTCGGTGGAAGCATACCTTTTCTTGAAAAACATGTCCTGCCATTGCCTTACCATTCCCAGAAATCCATTGTTCAGGATTATAATTTTCACCGGAATATTATAGTGGAGGATAGTCCCCAGCTCCTGGATTGTCATCTGAAAACCTCCGTCGCCAAGGAAGGCAACGACCTGCTTTCCGGGCTGACCTGTTTTAGCTCCGATTGCAGCAGGCAGACCAAATCCCATCGTGCCCATCCCTCCTGAGGTAACCAGTGAATTTGGCTGGGTGAATTTGTAATATCGTGCAGCAGACATCTGGTTCTGTCCCACATCGGTTACGATTATTGCATTTCCATCAGTCAGATCAGAAACCATTCTCACCACTTCTCCCATTCGGATGTCGCCTTTTTCAGGATGGGTCTCTGACTTAATTACTCTTTCATATTCAGTCTTGTCGCAGATCCTGAATTCCCTGATCCAGGATTCGTGAGAACTCTTTTTGACCAGAGGCAGAAGCGCCTCAAGAACCTCTTTGGCGTCGTTGTTGATCTCAAGATCGACCTGGACATTTTTATTTATTTCCGCATCATCGATCTCGATGTGGATTATCCTGGCTTGTTTTGCATATTTCTTCAGATTGCCTGTAACCCTGTCATCGAAACGCATTCCTATAGCTATTATGAGGTCAGCCTCGTTTGTCAGCAGGTTTGGCCCGTAGTTTCCGTGCATCCCCAGGAATCCTGCGTAAAGCCTGTGGCCGGCAGGGAACGAGGAGAGTCCCATAAGTGTTACTGCGACCGGAGTTCCGGTCTTCTCTGCAAATTGCACAAGTTCCTTTTCTGCCTTCGAGATGAGAACTCCGTGCCCGGCCAGTATCAGCGGTTTTTCCGCATGGTTAACCATAATGGCAGCAGATTCTATTGCCCTGGAATGCAATGGAATATGAGGATTATAGGCTCTCAGGTAGGTGCATTTCTTATAATTATAGTCGAGCTTCTCTATCTGTGCGTCTTTGGTTACATCTATCAGAACGGGGCCGGGACGTCCTGATTTAGCTATGTAGAATGCTTTGGCTATTGCTCCGGGAATGTCCTGTGATTTCTTTACCTGGCAGTTCCATTTTGTAATTGGCATAGATACTCCAAGAATATCAGTTTCCTGGAAAGCGTCGGACCCGATCAGATTTGAAACAACCTGAGCGGTAACAAAGATCATCGGAACCGAATCGAGGTATGCATTAGCAATACCTGTTATAAGATTTGTTGCTCCAGGTCCGGAGGTTGCGAAACATATCCCCGGTTTGCCGGTCACCATCGCATATGCCTGGGCAGAATGGGCTGCACCCTGTTCATGACGCGTAAGGATATGGTTAAGCTTGCTTTTAAAGTCGAGCAGTTTGTCGTAGACCGGCATTATGGCTCCCCCCGGATAACCAAAAATGGTATCCACTCCCTCAGCTATCAGAGACCTCAGCAAAGCCTCAGCTCCCGTCACCTGTTCCACGCCGTTAACTTTTAA
>CAZXAM010000038.1:28563-30707 GCA_964638545.1 uncultured Rikenellaceae bacterium
TACCCTGATTACTCTTTCGGGAATGCTGATTTCTATAATGTCGCCATTTCTTACCAGTGCCAGTGCTCCTTCAGCAGCCGCCTCAGGGGAGACATGTCCCACTGACAATCCTGATGTTCCTCCTGAGAATCTTCCATCCGTGATCAGTGCACATTTTTTGCCCAGCCCCTTCGATTTCAGATAAGACGTGGGATAGAGCATTTCCTGCATTCCAGGACCTCCTTTTGGCCCTTCATACCTTATAATTACGGCATCCCCCTCTTTTACTTTGCCTGAAAGGATGCCTTCCGAAGCTTCCTCCTGAGATTCAAAAACAACAGCAGGGCCTGAAAATGTAAAAAGTTCCTGATCAACGCCTGCAGTTTTTACTATACAGCCGTCCGGCGCAAGATTGCCGGATAGCACTGCAAGGCCTCCATCTTTGCTGTAGGGATTAATGGTGGCTCTGATGCATCCATTCTCTCTGTCAGTATCCAGACTTTCATAACGGGTGTCATGTGATCCCATTTGCAGGCTTCTCTTCATCGATGGCGCGCTTTTATAAAATTCAAAAGCGTCCTTTATTGCCTTGCTTCCCCTGATATCCCATGCTTCAATTGCTTCTCCGAGAGTCTTATAATCTACGCGTCCGGCAGAAGCGTCGATAAGATTATCCCGGTTCAGCTCTCCCAGTATTGCCATCACACCTCCGGCGCGGTTTACATCCTGAACATGGAAATGTGAACTTGGAGCAACCTTACATATATTCGGGGTTCTTTTTGAGATGGCATCAATATCCTTCATTGTAAAGTCGACCCCTGCTTCACTGGCTACGGCAAGGAGATGCAGTACCGTATTTGTTGAACCTCCCATTGCTATGTCGAGTGCCATCGAGTTCATGAAGGCTGTTTTTCCTGCGATGGACCGGGGCAGAACACTGTGATCTCCATCCTGATAATATTTCATAGTTATTTCAACAATGAGGCTGGCAGCTTTTAAAACCATCCGGAGACGTTCAGAATGCGTAGCGATCACAGTCCCGTTGCCAGGCAGAGCCATTCCGAGGGCTTCTGTCAGGCAATTCATTGAATTGGCTGTGAACATCCCGGAACATGATCCGCAGGTTGGACAGGCGGCACGTTCAATATCAAAAAGCTCTTTATCACTTACTTTCTCATCGGCCCCGTCAACCATGACATCAACAAGATCAAGAGCTCTTTTGTCGAGGATCCCTGCTTCCATAGGGCCGCCTGATACAAAAACCGCAGGGATATTGAGCCTCATGGCGGCCATAAGCATTCCGGGAGTGATCTTGTCGCAATTGCTTATGCAGATCATCGCATCGGCGCAGTGTGCGTTTACGACATATTCCACACTGTCGGCTATCAGCTCCCTCGATGGGAGTGAATAAAGCATCCCCTCATGCCCCATAGCAATCCCATCGTCGATAGCTATAGTGTTAAACTCAGCAGCAAAACATCCATGCTTTTCTATCTCTCTCTTGATTATTTGTCCGGTTTCATGCAGATGTACATGTCCCGGGACGAACTGGGAGAATGAGTTCACGATTGCTATCACCGGCTTTCCGAAGTTTTCTTCTTTCATGCCGTTAGCTCTCCAAAGACTTCGGGCTCCGGCCATTTTCCTGCCGGTCATTGTTTTGAGGCTTCTCAACTGGTTCTTCATCTTATTAAGACCTTTTTAAAAAAAAAGCTTCCCGGGTTTCCGGAAAGCTTTATATGGTTATCTTAATATATATCACTCCCGGATCATGTGCTGGGCACAAGAATAAGGATGAGAGCAATGATATGTATTAAAGATTTGTTCATTTTATGTTTTAAACGACGGACAAAAGTAAATAAAGTTTTAATATATCAAAGAGAAACATCAAAAAAAATGAAAAATATTAAAAATAATGTAGAATATTTCATGCAGTTAGTCGAAAAATTTACTTAACCGCATAGAACGCAAAGCCCACCTGCTCCGCCGGCTGGCGGATCCGGTGGGTAGATCCACGCATGGCATTCCTGAGCTTCGAAAACCAATAACGGATGAACGGCAGGCCTATATGAGTATATCTTATATTTCACCCCATGCCCTAATTCACCAGGGAAGGAATGTTGGGGGGTAAATGCCGCCTAGTAATTTTATTTTAAAATAATCCG
>CAZXAM010000039.1:0-29734 GCA_964638545.1 uncultured Rikenellaceae bacterium
CAAACCTGGAACGATTATAACTCCAACCTGGGTTCAATAGTCCCTAATGTTCCAACTTCCAATGTTACAAAAACATATGAGATCTGGGACATGATGTACAAGGCAATAAGCGATGCCAATGTTGTTCTTGCAAATGTCGATGTAGCTATTACAGATGCTAATAAGAACAAGCTTTTCAAAGCCGAAGCAGCTTTCCTGCGTGGGTTATCATATTTCAGGCTTGTGCAGCAATACGGGCCGGTGGTGCTGAAACTGGCTCCATCCGCAGGTGTAGAAAGGTACTTTGTACGCGCAACGAAAGAGGACTGCGTTAAACAGATCATCGCCGATTTCAGGACGGCATATGCAGGACTTCCTGCTACTGAAACCCTCGAAGGGAAGCTCTATAAGGATGTAGCAGCCCACTTCCTGGCTAAGGCTCTCCTCTACAGGTGTTCCGAAATAAACGACGGCTGGAACTCTTCGTACAAAACAGCAGACCTTGCAGAGATCATAACCCTGACTGATGAGGTTATTGCCAATCACGCTCTTGCACCAAATTTTTCCGATATATTTGCTTACACGGGACCAGACGGCGCAAACGAGAAGCTTCCCGAGGTGATCTTTGCTGCACAGTTCTCCAGTACAACTACCGTTGCAAATGATGGTAACGGCAACTACAACCATCTTCTTTTTCTTTCGGTATATCAAACACTTACCGGTTTCGTGCGCGATATTGCAGGAGGCCGTGAATACCAGAGATGCAGGACAAATGAATACGCTTACAGTGTATTCGACATGGAGAACGATTCGCGATTCTGGAAGAGCTTTAAGACAAAGGCAAACCTGAACAATATATCAAATATCGGCCAGCTTAAGGGAAGGGATACGGTTACCCATACCATGGTTTCTTATGCACAAGGCGACCTGGGGTTGATTTATATTATCAATAAAGCAACCGATACCAGATTCAGCACTAGCGCACCTAGAGTCAATACGGGTACAGTAGTTTCGGGTAAAAGGTATTACGATCCCGCACATTTTGCTACTACTCATAACGGGGTATATTATCTGAGTCCTGTCACAGGAAAACCAGTGCCACACACTTTTGTACGCTACCTTTCAGATGGGAGCGGTTACCTAAAGTTAGCCAGTAATGTCAGCAGGTTCCCGTCGCTCAGCAAATGGCTTGACGGATCCCGGCCTGCCGTAGCTGCAACTGCCGGCCGGCGCGATGGAATATATGCCAGGGTTGCAGAAACATATCTCATTAAAGCTGAAGCTCTTATCCGCCAAAACAAATATCCTGAAGCTATCACGGTTATGAATATTGTCCGGGATCGTGCACAGTTCAAGGATGGTGAAAACAGGTCTGCTTACAGGGATGGAGGCGCCGCTGTTCTTACTAATTCAAATGCACCCCTGAATGCAAACGGCGTATTGATAAATTCATATTGCACTTCAAATTCATACTACGAATCCCTTGATATTCCTGCAACTACCGCTGCCTCCGATATTACTACAGGAATTACACCTTCAAGTCTTCCGGCTGTGGATGAGGCCATCATTACAAAGCTCAATGTAACAGGCGATTTCAACAGGATGATGTGCTTCCTGCTCAACGAGCGTTCACGCGAACTCTATGGCGAACTTTTCCGCTGGGAAGATCTTGCACGCACTAAGACACTTATAAGCCGTGCTACGACTTTCAACGAGGGATCAGTAGCTAATCTCAAGGAGAAACATTATCTGCGCCCTCTGCCACAGACTTTCCTCGATGCTATTTACAATGCAGAAGGACGCGCCCTTACGGCTGAAGAAAAAGCAGCAATGCAAAATACAGGTTATTAGGTTAATTTTTTAGGGTTAGACACCCGGTGTCAGAAAGAAGATATGGAGGCATCAATCGCCTCCATATTTTTTTCTGGACGATTTCACCTCGAAAAAAGATCCGGTTCCCTCCATGAAAGAAGATGCTGTTCATCCATTACCAGTTTGTTGTGGTCGAGGAGCCATCTGATCACCTTCACGACTTCTTCCTCGGGATGATTAACCTTGCTTACCAGTTCCCTGGCATCTGATTTTCTTCCGGTCAGCACTTCTTTTATCTCATCGAGGATGAGGTCAAATTCATACTTGCTAAGGTCAAGTTCATTTCTATCCCTGCACACATCGCAGATACCGCACCTGTCGGCTTCCTCTCCAAAATAATCGAGAAGCGTGACAGATCTGCACTTAGTGTTCAGATCAGCATAGTCGATCATTTTATTGATCCTGAAAATATGCTTTTCCCGAACCTGAAGATAGTTCTGTGGTGAGATAATCAGCGCTTTTCTTTCAAGCCTCTCTTCGGTGAAAATTACAAGTGAAGTTTTTTTCCCGGGGATATATCTGATAATATTCAAAGATGATAACTTAACTAGAAACCGGTAAATAGCATCTCTTGTCAGTGCTGATTTCCTGGCCAGTGTTTCTTCATTTATGGCAACGAACTCAGTGAACATGCCTGTATAAGATCTTAGAAGAAGCTTTATAAATCCGTCAAACGATTCATTGGCGACCTGGAATTTGTACAGGTCATCCCGTCCGACAATGAAATGAACCCTCGAGGGATTATTTATTTCCTCTGTGAATTCAGCATAACCTTCTCTTTGAAGGAGGTTCAGGCTGTTATAAGTCTCTATCACGGGGAGTCTGTATTTTGAAACAAAATCAGCCATGTTGAAATCGAAAACATTGTCCTTTCCTGATCCAACCGGGACATTAAGATAATTGCACAAAGCTTCATAAACATCCTTGATCTTTTCAACCGGTGGAAATTTGCGTTTAAGCGAATCTTCAAGGCGCTTCTTATCGGATTGTGAATAAAGAAGTACTGCCCAGGCAGGTTTATTGTCACGCCCGGCCCTCCCGCTCTCCTGGAAGTATTCTTCAATCGAATCCGGAATATCCCAGTGAACCACGAACCTCACTTCTGCTTTGTCGATTCCCATTCCAAAGGCATTGGTGGCAACAATAACCCTTGTTTCACCGGTTGTCCATGAAGTCTGTTTTTTATCGCGAAGCTCTGCCGGCAGCCCGGCATGGTAGAAATCAGCGCTGATCCCGTTGGATACCAGAAGCTCAGCAATCTCCTTGCTCTTCTTTCGGCTTCGCACATAAACAATACCGCTTCCCTTTACCTTAAGAATTGTTTTAACGAGATAGGTTCCCTTGTCTTCTGCTTTTCGTACCAGGTATGCTATATTTTTGCGCTCGAAGCTTGTTTTCAGTACATTTTTATCCCTGAACTCAAGTTTCTCCATGATGTCTTCCACAACGGCCTTTGTTGCGGAAGCGGTAAGGGCAATGAACGGTACATCTGCCGGAATAACATCACGGATTGATGCAATCCTGAGATAGGAAGGCCTGAAATCGTAACCCCACTGTGAAATGCAATGAGCTTCATCAACTGCCACCAGGTTGAGTTCCAGCCTTGGCAGTCTCGAATGGAAGATCCTGGTCGGAATTCTCTCCGGTGAGATATACAGGAATTTATAATTGCCGTAAATACAATTATCGAGAGCAATATCTATCTCTTCAGGCGTCATTCCTGAATGTATTGCCATCGATTTTATCTCAAGGCTGTTAAGACGATTCACCTGATCCTTCATCAGGGCAATCAGGGGCGTGATAACCAGGCATAATCCTTCCATGGCGATGGCAGGCACCTGAAAAGTAATTGATTTCCCCCCTCCCGTCGGCATCAGGGCAAGAGTATCCTTTCCTTCCATAACGGACCTTATGATCTCCTCCTGCAACGGACGAAAGGAAGTGAAACCCCAGTGTCTTGTCAGAACCTGCCGGCACTGATCGATATTGATTTTCCCGCCTGCCATATGTTACTACAAAAATACTAACTGTTATCCGATTTTGTGAGACTGAAAAACTTAGAATGTTTTATGAGTGACGAATTTTTCGTAATTTGCGGCTTCAAAAACTTAATGACCCTGTCCGATGTCGTTCATAAAAGATAAAATACTGTTTGAAGGCCTTACATTTGACGATGTCTTGTTACTGCCTTCATATTCAGAGGTGCTGCCCCGGGAGGTAGACCTGGCCTCACTTTTCTCGAGGAACATTAGGATCAACACTCCTGTTATTTCCGCTGCAATGGACACAGTTACTGAAGATGATATGGCTATAGCCATCGCCAGGGAAGGCGGTATAGGCGTCATCCATAAGAATATGTCGATCGAGAGGCAGGCTGCGCAGGTGAAACGGGTAAAAAGGGCAGAAAACGTAATGATACTCGATCCGATCACAATAGGACTTGAAGGTACGGTAGCCGAGGCAATAAACCTGATGGCAGAATACAGGATCGGAGGAATACCCGTGGTTGACAAGAATGGCATTCTTAAAGGCATAGTGACCAGCCGCGATCTCCGGTTTGAAAATAACAATAAGAAGAAGATAACCGAGGTGATGACAACCGACCTCATAACCACAAATCATCAGACCACACTTGAAGCAGCATCCAGGATACTTCAGAAACACAGGATCGAGAAGCTCCCAATGGTTGATGAATCAGGAAAACTTATCGGGCTCATAACTTACAAGGATATTACAAAAACAAAGGACCGCCCGAATTCATGCAAGGACGATAAAGGCCGTCTGCGTGTTGCTGCAGCAGTGGGAATTGCTGCTGATACGATGGCCCGGGTTGATGCTCTGATTGGCGCAAATGTAGATGCAATAGTAGTGGACACGGCTCACGCACATACAAAAAGCGTGATCAGAATTTTAAAGGATATAAAGAAGAACTACCCTGCTATCGACGTGGTAGCAGGCAATATAGGCACAGGAGAGGCAGCTAAAAAGCTTGTCGACGAAGGAGCTGACGCAGTCAAAGTTGGAATAGGCCCCGGATCGATCTGTACCACCAGAGTTATCGCGGGCGTTGGTGTTCCTCAGCTCTCAGCCATATATAATGTTTTCAAAGCCATTGATGGTTCTGGAATTCCCGTCATTGCCGACGGAGGCATAAGGTATTCGGGCGACATCATAAAGGCGCTGGCAGCCGGAGCGGATTCAATTATGGCAGGCTCTCTTTTCGCAGGAGTCGAGGAATCACCGGGTGAGACAATAATCTATAATGGCCGGAAATTCAAAGCCTACAGGGGAATGGGATCTCTTGAGGCGATGCAGCAAGGATCTAAAGACCGCTATTTCCAGGATATGGAAGACGATATTCAGAAGCTGGTTCCGGAAGGAATTGCAGCCAGAGTTCCGTATAAGGGGACCCTCTCCGAAGTTATCTACCAGATGACAGGCGGACTCAGATCAGGAATGGGTTACCTGGGAGCAAAAAATATAAATGTTCTGAAAAAGGAAGGCAAATTTGTCAGGATAACAAGCTCAGGCATAATTGAGAGTCATCCGCATGATGTATCGATAACAAGGGAATCGCCCAATTACAGCAGGAAATCTATTGAATAAAAGTTCCTATCCAGGCTATATGAAGTTCTCCTGTTTCACAACACTTGTTGCCATTCTGTTCTCTGTTTCAGCAGGGGCTCAGAATCTCAATGACAAGATTCTGATGACCATCGCCGGGAACGAGGTAAGTGCAGGAGAGTTTGTAAGAATGTTTAAAAAAAGCCTGGAGCCGGGAAAGACAGGTGATGTGGATAGTTACCTTCAGCTTTATGTGACCTTCAAAATGAAAGTCGCTGATGCCAGAAGCGAAGGTATCGATACAACTAAAGCTTTTAAAAACGAGCTTAACGGGTACAGGGACCAGCTGGCTCAAAATTACCTGACAGATAAGGACACGAGAGAAAAGCTCCTTCAGAAGACATACCAGAGATACCTTACCGAGATAAACGCCTGGCATATACTCGTGAGCTGCCCTGAAGGCGCAAAACCCCAGGATACTCTTAAGGCATGGAAGAAGGCCATTGATGTCAGGGAGCGTATAATCAAAGGAGAATCATTCGAACAGGTTGCCAGGGGCACATCGGATGATCCATCAGTGAAAATAAACGGAGGCAACCTGGGATTCTTTTCAGTATTCCAGATGATTACCCCTTTTGAAGATGCTGCTTACAATCTGAAGAAAGGAGCAATATCACAACCGGTCCGGACCCCATACGGTTATCATATTATTAAGGTAGCCGACAGAAGACCGTCAAAAGGGAAAATACTCGCCGCCCACATTATGAAGGTTGCCCCTCCCGGGACTAATGAAAAGGATGCAAAGGCTGCCGAAGATACAATAAACAGTATCTACAGACAGCTGCTTGAGGGTGCTTCCTTCAGCGGGCTTGCCAGAAAATATTCTGATCACAAAGAATCAGCCATGAACGGAGGCCGACTTGACTGGTTCGGCACCGGGGAGCTGATAACAGAGTTGTCGGAAACAGCATTCGCGATCTCCGACACCGGAAATTTTTCAAAGCCTGTACGCACTCCTTATGCCTGGCACATAATTAAATTGCTCGACAGGAAAGCAACAGGCTCATTTGAGGAGACCAGATCTTTTCTTGAGAGCAAGACCAACCAGTCGTACCTTAATTCACTCAGTAAAAAATCATTTGTTGAAAAGCTGAAGAAAGATTACAATTTCAGGATTAATCAGGCCGCATATAAATGGTTTGTCGAAAACACAGATACCCTGATAATGAGGGGCGCCGCCAAATATGACAGGAGCAAAATGCCTTCCGGCAATTTGTATTCATTCACTAATCAACGGCTTACAACGAGAGATTTTGCAGCTTATATAGAGAGAAGAGGATCGATGATCACCACTAACGACCCGGTGTCCTTTATTAAACAGTCAATTGAGGCTATGGTATCTGATCAGATTGTGAAATATGAGAATTCGGTCCTGGAAAAGAAATATCCTGATTTCGGATATCTTATGACTGAATTTCATGACGGCATACTGCTCTTTGATATCTCAGAAAAAAGGATTTGGAACAGGGTTCAGGAAGATTCATCAGGTCTTCATGATTACTATGAGCTTCATAAAAACGAATTCCTGACCAGGAAAGCGATGGAAGCAAAAATATATACTCTCAGAAACGGGAAAAACGACAGAAAGCTTCTCTCCTCCTATAGAAAATACTCGGACCGTTCTGACTGTGATTCGCTCATGAGAAGGAGATTATCCAGAGACAACGATACTCTTCTCACAATCAGGGAGGGACGATTCGAAATGGGCGATGACCCTGAACTTGACAGGATAAGGTGGGTGACAGGAATACAACAGGCGAAGCTGAACAATTACCCTTCATTGGTAGTGATAAAGAGAATTTTTGAACCGGAACCGCGTCCTTTTGATGAAGTGCAGGGTGAAATTATGACCGGATACCAGGAATTCCTGGAGAATGAATGGATAAAACAATTAAAGGAAAAATATACCGTTAAAATTGACAATCTTGTTCTTGAAGAGATAAAGAACCTAATAAAGAATGAATAGGATACTTGCAATGATCTTAGCCGGATCCCTGGCTGCAGGATGCTCAAACCAAAAAAATCAGGAAAAGAGTATTCCGGCTGCAAAAGCCGGGGAATCAATTCTTTACCTCGATCAGATACCGGCATCTGTTAAGCATGGATCATCTGCAGCTGACAGTGCTGCGAGGGTTCAGGATTTTATCAATAAATGGATCCGGAAAGAACTGATGTTCCAGACAGCAGAGGGGAACCTTTCTCCTGTTCTGAAAGAAGAGATCGAAAGCCAGATCCGGGAAACAAAATCTGATTTGTCGATATATCAATATCAAAGACAAATGATGCTCGAGAAGATGGATACAACTATCAGTGATGCAGAATTGGAGAATTACTATACTGAAAACAGTGAGGGCTTTAATCTCGGTTATAACATTGTAAAAGCACTTTTCATAAAAATCCCTTTTGAAACGCCGAATCTTGGAAAGATAAAGACACTTGCCCGTTCAGGTTCTCAAGACGATCTCCAGGAACTTGAGTCCGTTTGCTACCAGTTTGCAGAAAAATTTGATGATTTCAACGAAAAGTGGGTACCACTCGACCGGATATCCATTGAACTTCCCATAGAGATCAGCAATGAGGAATACTTTCTAAGAAACACTTCTTTTTATCAGTATACTGATTCGATAGATGTGTATCTGCTCAAGATAAGGGATTATAAGCTAAGGTCGACACCAGCACCATTTGATTACGTGAAAGAGGACATTAAAAGGATTATCTGGAATACGAGGAGGCTTGAGTTTATCCAGGAGCTGGAGAACGGAATATATAACAGGGCACTTGAAGAGAACAAGTTTACCATCTATAATAACTGATAAAGGATGAAAAGAGGTTTGAGGTTTTTGCTGATAGCTGCAGCTTTGTTTCTGTCGGGGACGACCGCCATGAAAGCTCAGGTTCTGGTGGAGTCAGTGGCAGCCGTCGTGGGCGATGAGGTAATCTACCTTTCAGAGATAGAAGGAGCAGTGGCCGATGCAAAGAGAGGCGGGGCAAGGGAATCATCTGACGAAATCAGATGTATCGTCCTTCAGCAGTTGCTGATCCAGAAACTTTTTCTCGATCAGGCCAGGATCGACAGCGTCATTGTTACCGACAGTGAGGTTGATAGCGAGCTGAACGCAAGATTGAATGACAACATAAGAACTGCAGGAAGCGAGGAGGCGCTTGTAAATTATTTTAAGAAAAGCATGACCGAGATAAGAAAGGATGTTAAAAAAGTTCTGATTGAACAGGCCAAGATCAGGGAAGTTCAGAGAGGTCTTGGTAAAAATATCAAGGTTACTCCCAATGAACTAAGAAGGTTCTACGCCGCCATCCCAAAGGACAGCCTTCCGGTTATCCCTCAGAAGGTCGAATTGAGCATCATTCAGCTTGATCCTCCGCAGAATGAGGAAAATAAAGCCGAAGCCCGGCAGAAACTACTCGATTACAGGAGCCAGATATTGGAAGGGAAGTCATTTAATGTGTTGGCAATAATGTTCTCTGAGGATCCTGGATCAGCCGCCAGCGGTGGAGAGATAGGTTTTAAAATGAGGGGAGAACTTGAAAAACCTTATGCCGATGCCGCTTTCAGCCTTACAAAGAACACTGTTTCCAAGATTGTGGAAACACGTCACGGTTTCCACATTATACAGCTTATCGATCGGAACGGTGAGATGATAAATACCCGTCACATTCTCATCAAACCAAAGGTTAAACCTGACCAGGCTGCGCAGGCGATGGCAAAGCTTGACACTATTGCCGATCTCATAAGGAAGGATAGTATAAAATTTGCAGACGCTGCCATGCGCTATTCTACACACAAAGACAGCAGGATAAACGGAGGCAAGCTCGTAAGCACTGATCCGACGGAACGGGATACATGGTTCACACTCGAAGAACTGAATCCGGAAATGTATGTCAAGGTCCGGGACCTGAAAGTTGGAGAAATTTCAGATCCCTTCAGGACTACTGATGACAATAACGATGTAGTATTCAGGATCATAAAACTCGACAATGAAATACCTGCCCACAGGGCGAACCTGAAAGACGATTACCAGAATCTTTACGATTCTGCCCTCATGAACGAGCAGACAAAGACCTATGACGAATGGGTGAAAAAGAAAATAGAGACTACTTACATCAAAATCAGCGATGAGTTCAAGTCATGCGAGTTTCTGAAAAAAGGATGGATAAAATAAGGCATCTTTCCACTCTTCTCATATACCTTATAATAACTATTGATGTCCTGGCACAGGGATCAGGTCCCAAAACACCTGGGCGAAGAAGGATCGATCTTATTCATGCCGACTTCGGGTATTATGAGACAGAAAAAAAGACGGGGGAAGACTGGCAGCGACTTGTAGGGAACGTCGACCTGAAGCATATCGAACTTTCTATGAAATGCGACAGTGCCCATCTCTTTCCTGAAAGGAACAAGGTGACTGCTTTCGGCAAAATCCATATTGAACAGGGGGATACTCTCGACATATACGGAGACCACCTTCTTTATGACGGCGGCACAACATTGGCTGTTCTTTCAGGCAACGTTGAACTTGTGGACAAGGAGACGCATCTGTTTACCAATGCAATAAATTATAATGTTACTGAAGAGGTAGCCAGGTATAACGACAATGGAAAGATAACCAATGGTAAAAACACTCTCCTGAGCAGAATAGGGATTTATTATGTGAATAAAACACTCTTTCATTTCAAGGACAGCGTTAAGATCATAAATCCCGATTATGTGATGACTGCCGACACTATGGATTACAACACAGAAACTGAAACAGCCTATTTCACCGGACCCTCCGAGATGACTGGTGACAGCATTTACCTGTACTGCGAAAGAGGCTGGTACGATACCAAGAATAAAAAAACAAGGATCTGGGAAAATGCAGTCATCGATAACAAGCAGCAGATAATTAAAGGTGATTCGCTTTATTATGATGAGGTCCTTGGGTATGGGGAGGCATTCAGAAATACAAGCATAGCAGACACAAACAATCATATTATTGTAGGGGGAAATTATGCCTGGTATTATAAAACTCCTGAAAGATTCACTGTTACAGACAGTGCCATGTTCACCCAGATTGACGGGACAGATTCGCTTTTCATGCACGCAGATACAATAAGCGCGGTCACTATGGCAGATTCGACAGCCGATGGTTACAGGCTGATGAGGGCTTACTACGGCACCCGGATCTTCAGCAACGACCTTCAGGCTAAATGCGATTCACTGGCTTACTCTTTCCAGGATTCGGTAATCAGGCTTTATACGAAACCGGTATTGTGGTCGCAGGAGAACCAGCTTATGTCCGATTCAATGGCAATCTTCACCAAGAACAGGATGGCCGACAGAATGGAGCTCTACTACTCGGCATTTGTTATAAGCCAGGTGGATACACTCAGGTTCCAGCAGGTTAAAGGCAGAACACTGACAGGCTTCTTCAAAGACAACGAGATATACCGGATCAGCATCGAAGGTAACGGGGAATCGATCTATTATCTTGTCGATGGTGAATCCATCATAGGAATGAACAACACAAAATGCTCGACCATTGAGATTCTGGTCGAAGATGGAAAGATAAGTGTGATAAATCAATCAGGGAGTCCCGAGGGCGTCATCGATCCGCCTTCAATTTCGCCAGGACAAAACCCAAAGATTGAGGGCTTTAACTGGTTCGACTCGATAAGGCCGAAGAAAAAGCTGGATATATTTAAATGACCCCCCATCCCCCCTGCCTTGCTCCGCCGTCTTCGTCGGCCGTAGGTCGACTTCTACGACCGAAGGCCGAAGCGGCTACGCGAAGGCGAAGAAGGGGGGCTAATTCGATCAGTTTTTGTGCCCCCTTTAGAGCTTGTCCCGCGTAGTTTCAGCGGAGCGGGAGGGTAGGGGGCAATAAAAAAGGGGCCTTCGCCCCTGCCATCAGTATTCATCCTCATTAAAGAAGAAATCATCCTTGCTTGGATAGTCCGGCCAGATGTCTTCAATACCTTCATAGATGTCTCCCTCGTCCTCTATCTCCTGAAGGTTTTCAACTACTTCCAGGGGAGCGCCGGACCTGATAGCATAGTCAATAAGCTCGTCCTTGGTCGCAGGCCATGGAGCGTCCTCAAGCTTTGATGCTAATTCCAGTGTCCAGTACATTTTACCCTAAGAATTTCCTTTTACAAAGTCTGCAAATATATATATTATTTACAATTAAAAACAATACCTTTTTTAAAGAAATTTAACGGATTATTCGGGCCATCTAACTTCCTCATTATCAAGTTCCAGGCTTAATATACGGGAAAGAATGAATAAATAATCTGACAACCGGTTAAGGAATTTGCATATCAATGCCGGAATTTTTTCTGTTTGATTGACCTTTAACACGGAGCGTTCTGTCCGTCTGCAAACACATCTGGCTATATCACAATATGATACAAAAATATTTCCGCCGGGAAGAATGAAAAAGCCATGCGACGGCAGTAAATTTTCCATTCTGTCAATCTCATTTTCAAGCCTGAGGACGCATTCCGGATCGGGTTTCAATTTGGGAGCTTTACCGGTTTCCGGATCGATCGACAGAATTGCTGCACAAACCATGAGCTGCTCCTGAATAAAAATCAGGATTTCTTTCCGCGAATCATTTACAGTGCAGCTTCTAAGAAGCCCGATCCATGATATAAGCTCATCAATTGAACCGTAAGCCTCAATGCGGGAATTGAATTTAGGGACCCTCCTGCCGCCTGACAGGAATGTGGTTCCATCGTCGCCGGTGCGGGTATAGATCTTCATATAAGCAGGTCAGAAACTGGCCTGTAAGATAGAGATATTAATTCTTATTGACGAATGCTTTGTATTTCTCATTAACCACGTCCTGAGCAACTTCTCCGTCAAAAAGTCTGATGATCCTGGCTGCATGCCTGGCTATATCTTCTTCATGGGTTACAACGATCACCGTATTTCCCTTGTTATGAATTAGATCGAGAAGACCCATAATGTCGAGGGAGGTTTTGCTGTCGAGGTTTCCTGTAGGCTCGTCGGCAAGAATAATTGAAGGCTTGTTTATCAATGCCCTGGCAATGGCAACACGTTGTCTCTGCCCTCCTGAAAGTTCGTTTGGCTTATGTTCCATTCTGTCTGCCAGTCCAACCTGCTCAAGTGTTTCAATTGCCATTTTTTCCCTGTCAACTTTCTGAATACCGGCATATATTAACGGTAATGTCACATTTTCAAGCGCCGAGTACCTGGGAAGAAGATTGAAAGTCTGGAATACAAAACCGATCTCCTTGTTCCTGATTTCAGCAAGAAAATCATCCTCCATCTTGCTGACATCTGTACCATTGAGAATATATTTGCCGCTTGTAGGGGTGTCAAGGCAGCCAAGCAGGTTCATGAGAGTAGATTTGCCGGAACCGGATGGCCCCATGATTGCAACATACTCATTTCTTTTTATATCAACTGAGACTGACCTTAAAGCCCTTACAATCTGTGTCCCAACCTGGTAGTTCTTTACAATGTTTTGTATTTCAATCACTTTATCCATAGCCTCTGAAATTTGAATTTTCGAAATTAGATTAAATAAGTTAAATACCGAATTAATATGTCTTAATTTTTGTTAATACCTGATTATGTAATTGATATGATTGATCCCAGTTCGGAAGAAAACCATTCCCATCCTGTGAATATCAATTGTAAAGCTCACATTTTCATCTTGCTTGATCCTGCTCCATGCACTTTCCATTTCTTCCGAGCTATGGATATCATCTAGGATCAATACCGTTTCGGAGCCACAGGAATTTGAAATTTCAGTAAAGTATCTCAAAAGAGGTTCCTTCCTGTGATTGCCGTCAATAAAAACAAGTCCCGGATTAAGGTCCAGAGCTCTTATTTCCGGAAGAAGGTCATCAAATGATCCCTTCATAAGCTTTATATTGCTGAGTCCCGAAATGTCAAAATTCTCCTGTGCAATGCGTGCTGTTTCAGGGCAGCCTTCCATTGTGTAAACAATTGCATCAGGGCATCCCGATGCCATGTACATGGAGCTGAAGCCCAATGAAGTTCCGAATTCGAGTATTGCAGGCTTACCAAAAGCAGAAGCCATATTAGCAAGCAAAATTCCATATTTGCAGGGAACAGATGAATATCTTGTAATGTCTGACACTTTTCTTGAATTGTCTCTCATCCTTAACGATCCGGCTCCAAGATCCTGAATGTTGATTGTCCTGGAGTCGGAAAGGTTCTTTTTACGGATATTTTCAACTTTTAAGACAACGAGCGGATCGATTTTATTCCTGAAGACACTCGAAACAAGTAAAAAAATGAAAGGGCTGTTAATTCCGTGCCCCTTTTTATGGCGGGAAAATAGTTTGTATTTCAGAAATTTCAGGCCTCCGGAAAAATTCATTTCGGTGTCGGAATTATTATTAGGTAAGATTTTCAAAAATAAGTATTTTCGGTCATCTTAATAATTCTCCTCCTTCTGGAAATTATGCACGGTTTTCTCGATACAAATATTACATACCTGCCAGGGGTGGGGCCCAAAAGAGCAGAGCTTCTGAACAGGGAACTTAACATCTTCACCTACAGGGATCTACTTTACTATTTCCCCTACAAATACATTGACAGAACAAAATTCTACAGGATCTCTGAACTCGATCCCGACTTGCCTTTCATTCAGCTCAGGGGTAAGATAAAGGGATATTCAACTGAAGGAAGAGGTCCCGGAAAAAGGCTTGTTGCTGAGTTTGAGGACGATACAGGTTCAATTAAGCTGGTATGGTTCAAGGGTGTGAAATGGATAACGCAAAGTTATGTACCCGGACCTGAGTACATTGTTTTCGGAAAGCCCGGCGTATTCAACGGAATGATAAATGTTATCCATCCTGAGATTGAAGCAGCAGGAAAAGTTGCGGAGAGGATCTCGTCAGCCTTGCAGGCTCAATACAGCACCACGGAAAACCTGAAGAATCACTTTCTGGGTTCTAAAGCGATAAGCAAGCTCATGGGTACTCTCCTGAAGCAGATCACTTTCACTCTGCCTGAAAGCCTGCCACCATGGATGATTTTGAAATTCAAGCTCATGGAGCTTCAGGAAGCCCTGAGGAAGATCCACTTCCCTTCGGACCCTGATGAAATTGAGAGAGCAAGGTACAGGCTCAAATTCGAAGAGCTCTTTTATATTCAGCTCAACATATTGAGATTCAGGAATACCCGGTCACTCAAATTCAAGGGATTTGTATTTAAAACGGTCGGTGATAATTTTAACAATTTTTATTTCAGGAACCTTCCGTTCGAACTTACGGAAGCCCAGAAAAGAGTAATGAGGGAGATCAGGAAAGATCTTGGATCCGGAAAACAGATGAACCGTTTGCTTCAGGGCGATGTTGGGAGCGGAAAGACGCTGGTTGCCCTTATGAGCATGCTCATAGCCATCGACAACGGATACCAGGCCTGCATCATGGCCCCAACGGAAATACTTGCAGCCCAGCATTTTGAAACGATTTCAAAAATGCTTGCAGGAATAAATATCAAGGTGAGGCTTTTAACAGGTTCTTCAAAAAAATCGCTCAGAAAGGAAATTGAAGAATCTTTGCTCGACCGGTCCCTGAATATACTTATCGGAACTCATGCCCTGATCGAAGAGAGAGTCAGATTCGACAACCTGGGGCTCGTAGTCATAGATGAACAGCACAGGTTCGGGGTTGAGCAGAGAGCCAGACTATGGCAGAAAAGCCTTAATCCTCCTCATATTCTTGTAATGACCGCCACCCCTATTCCCAGAACACTAGCCATGACCCTTTACGGTGATCTTGACGTTTCGGTAATTGATGAGCTGCCACCGGGAAGGATACCGATTAAAACATTGCATTTCACTGATCCGGAAAAAAACAAGGTTTTTGGTTTCATGAGAACCCAGATAGCCGAGGGACGCCAGATCTATGTCGTCTACCCCCTGATAAAGGAATCTGAAAAGATGGACTACAAGGACCTTGAAGACGGCTGGGATACAATTTCAAGAATATTCCCTCCTCCGGAATATTGCATTAGTGTTGTTCACGGAAGAATGACTCCGTCAATAAAGGAATCATCAATGAACCTCTTCAGGGAAGGAAAGGCACATATCCTGGTGGCTACAACCGTCATTGAGGTGGGTGTCGATATCCCCAATGCTACGGTCATGGTTATCGAGAGCGCTGAACGGTTCGGCCTTTCACAGCTTCATCAGCTCAGGGGCCGTGTGGGAAGAGGAGCAAAACAATCATACTGCATCCTGTTGACATCCGGCAAATTATCGAAGGAAGCGGCAGCACGAATGGAAGTGATGGTAAGGACCAGTGACGGCTTTGAGATCGCTGAAACAGACCTTCAGCTCAGAGGTCCCGGCGACATTGAAGGAACACAGCAAAGCGGAATACCCTTCGACCTCAAAATAGCAAATCTGGGGAAGGATGGACAGCTGATTGAATATGTAAGGAATATCGCAGAAGAGATCCTGGTAAAAGATCCCCTGATTGAAAAGCCTGAGAATTCCATTCTCTATGCAGAAATGAAACGTCTTTTCAGCAAAAGACAATCCTGGAGTAATATAAGCTGAATTATGTAGTATTATTTATAATCAGAATAAATTACTGAAATCTGTTAAAAAATGATAAAAGGCAGAATAAGGTTTTATAGTAATTATAAATTTGCACTTTCATTTTCAGGATCACTTCATGTCGAAGCAGGAAAATACTGGATGCATTGAACACGACGGAATAGTGGAGAAATCCGGCAGTGATCATTTAACTGTCAGGATCACATCCGCATCTGCTTGTTCGGGATGCCATGCTGAAGGAGCATGCACAATGTCGGGGAAAAGTGAAAAACTGATTGATGTAACAGGCAGTTATAATGTTTCGCCCGGTGAGAAAGTAACGGTGCTTATGAAACAATCGGCCGGCTTCACAGCTCTTTTCTTCGGTTATGTTCTTCCCCTGGTCCTCGTGCTGGTGATCCTCATAATTCTTATCTCTGCGTCAGTCCCGGAACTACCTGCAGGATTGGGAGCAATTGCAATTCTGATCCCTTATTACGGCGCTCTTTGGCTGTTCAGAGATTATATCGGGAAAAAATTCACGTTCTCAATAAAAGCCTGATTGATGAGTCCAACAATTATTATAACCATTATAAGTCTGAGTCTCCTTGCCTTTCTGTCGGCTGTTATTCTTTATTTCATTGCCCAGAAGTTCAAGGTGTTTGAAGATCCCAGGATAGATGAAGTGCAGGCTGTGCTTCCGGCTGCCAATTGTGGGGGATGCGGGTTTGCAGGATGCAGGAACTTTGCTGAGGCTCTTGTAAAAGCAGAGACTTTTGAAGGTCTCAACTGCCCTGTAGGAGGTGCAGCGGTAATGGGTGAAGCTGCAAAAATACTTGGTAAAGAAGCCCTCGATGTCGAGTTAAAGGTAGCAGTTCTGAAATGCAATGGATCACCTGAATACAGGCCGCATACAACGAAATACGATGGTGTGCCGGACTGCCGGATCGCAAACAGCCTTTACCTTGGAGAGACAGATTGCAGCTTTGGATGTCTCGGGAATGGAGATTGTGAAAGAGCCTGCGCTTTTGATGCACTGCATATGGATATAGCAACAGGATTGCCTGTTATCTCCGACGAAAAATGCACTTCATGCGGAGCATGTGTTAAAGCTTGTCCGCGGCACCTGATCGAGCTTCGGAAAAAAGCGAAAAAAGACCGCAAGATCTATGTCGCCTGCTCAAATTGCGATAAGGGAGGTCCAGCCAGGCGAGCATGCAAGGTTGCCTGCATTGCTTGCGGTAAATGCGTAAAGGTATGTGAGTTCGATGCGATAGTAATAGAGAATAACCTGGCCTATATAGATGCTGCCAAATGCACATTCTGCAGAAAGTGTGTTGCAGAATGTCCTACAGGTTCAATTCTTGAGATAAATTTTCCTCCGAGGAAGCCGAAGGCTGAAGCCGCGGCAGAAAATGCCACAGTCAATCCATAATGTACAAAATCTTAAACAGATAAAATTGAAAACATTTCCAACAGGAGGTGTTCATCCCCCCGAAAACAAGCTAACTGCAAATAGTCCGATTCAGATTCTGCCTCTTCCCCAGAGCGTGACGGTACCTGTTTCCCAGCATATCGGTGCTCCGGCAAATATTATTATTGGAAAGGGCGAAAAGGTAAAAACAGGACAGGTAATAGCAGAAAGTAAAGGTTATGTTTCAGCATTTATTCACTCTTCCGTCTCAGGCAAGGTGAATAAAATTGATACAGTAATTGATGCTTCCGGTTACAAACAGACTGCTGTATTTATTGATGTTGAAGGAGATGAATGGGTTGAAACGATCGACAGAAGCGAAGAGATTGTCACCGATATATCACTTTCCGCAGATGAAATCGTTAAGAGATGCCTCGCATCAGGAATCGTCGGACTTGGCGGGGCAACATTCCCTTCACATGTAAAACTTACCATCCCTTCAGGCAAGAAATGCGAGGTGCTGATAATCAATGGCGTTGAGTGCGAACCATTCCTGACTTCTGACCACAGGCTGATGCTCGAAAGAGGCAAAGAGGTTCTTCTCGGAACAACTATCCTGATGAAAGCGCTAAATGTAACCAGGGCTATGGTCGGTATCGAAAACAACAAGACCGATGCCATAGAACATATGACAAAGCTGGCAACAGCTTTCACGG
The DNA here is from genome assembly GCA_964638545.1 of uncultured Rikenellaceae bacterium. Lineage (GTDB taxonomy): Bacteria > Bacteroidota > Bacteroidia > Bacteroidales > VadinHA17 > LD21. Next base: position 18,147 of record CAZXAM010000039.1, read on the forward strand.
GCATAACGGTTCATCCCCTGAAGGTAAAGTATCCTCAGGGCGCTGAGAAACAGCTGATCAAAGCTCTCACAAACAGGGAGGTTCCCTCAGGCCGTCTGCCTCTTGATGTAAATGCGGTTGTTCATAATGTTGGAACTGCCTTTGCTGTATATGAGGCAGTCCAGAAGAACAAACCTCTTTTTGAAAGAGTAGTTACCGTCACAGGCAAGTCGGTTGCAAAGCCCGGCAACTATATTGTCAGGACCGGAACGCCTGTAAGCTGGCTGATTGAAGCAGCAGGCGGAATGCCTGACGATACGGGCAAGATCGTCTCAGGAGGACCGATGATGGGAAAAGCCCTGACCAGTCCGGAGGTGCCAATTGTAAAGGGAACATCAGGCATACTTCTGTTCCCTTTGAAAGATTCAGAGCGCAAGAGATCTGAACCATGCATAAGATGCTCCAAATGTGTTTTTGCATGTCCGCTTGGCCTTGAGCCTTTCCTTCTTATGACACTGTCAGAGAAAGGAATGTTTGAACGGGCTGAAAAAGAAAGGATAACAGATTGCATGGAGTGCGGATCCTGCAGTTTTGGATGCCCGGCAAGCCGTCCCCTGCTCGATTATATCCGGCTTGGGAAATCGACTGTAATTAAAATGGCACGCGAAAGAGTTACTAAAAAATAAGATTTATATATCTTTTCATGAGCAACCTATTAAATGTTTCCCCGTCGCCTCATGCACATGGTCAGGAGACAACCAGGAAGTTGATGCTCGGGGTTATAATTGCACTCGTCCCGACGCTTCTGGCATCAATTTTCTATTTCGGGTACGGTGCAATAATAGTTACTGCAGTATCGGTTTTCTCATGTGTTCTTTTTGAATACCTGATACAGAGGTTTATCTTCAGAAAACCGGTTAGCATTACCGATCTTTCTGCAGTTGTCACCGGACTCCTGCTTGCATTCAACGTTCCTTCCAATCTGCCTGTCTTCGTAATAATACTTGGAGCATTTGTATCAATTGCAGTTGCAAAAATGACTTTTGGCGGACTCGGCAACAATCCATTCAATCCTGCACTGGTCGGCCGTGTATTCATGCTTATCTCCTTCCCTGTGCAAATGACCAGCTGGCCCGTACCCAAAGGATTCGCCACAGGTTATGCCGACGCAATTACCGGAGCAACACCTCTCGCCATAGTCAAGGAAGGACTCAAGAATGGAGAACCGGTCCAGCAGTTGATAGCACAAATACCTACACCTTCCCAGATGTTTCTTGGCAACATGGGCGGTTCAATTGGTGAAGTTGCGGCTGTCGCACTTCTGATCGGACTGGTTTATCTTCTTGTTAAAAAGATCATAACCTGGCATATTCCTGTTTCAATAATTGGAAGCATTGCGATCTTCACAGCGATATTATGGATTATCAATCCGGAAAAGAACATGGATCCGCTGTTTCATCTGCTTGCAGGAGGAGTCCTTCTTGGTGCGATCTTCATGGCCACTGATTATGTTACCTCACCTATGAATCCAAAAGCTATGATCATCTATGGATGCGGAATCGGCATGCTCACGGTAATAATAAGAGTATGGGGCGCCTATCCTGAAGGTGTCTCTTTTGCGATTCTCATTATGAATGCTTTTGTCCCGCTTATGAATTCATATATCAAACCAAAAAGATTCGGGGAGGTGGTAAAAAATGGCTAAAACTGAATCAACATTCAAAAATATGGCGTTGTCGCTCACGCTTATTGCTCTTGGGGCTTCAGCGGGGCTTGGCTTTGTCTATGAGTTCACGAAAGACCCTATTGCCCTTTCCGTTATGAACAAGAAGCTCAATGCTGTCAGGGAAGTCGTTCCGGAATTTGATAATAATCCGAACGATGAAATGTTCAAGCTTGCGACAGGTGAAGGCGACAGCCTCGAGATCTATCCCGCTAAAAAAGAGGGAGAGATTGTCGGGTACGCAGTAAATACATATACCAACAACGGTTTCAGCGGTTATATAAACCTGATGGCTGGTTTTAAACCTGACGGAACCATAATCAGTATTTCAGTGCTTTCCCAGAAGGAAACTCCAGGTTTGGGAACTAAAATGTCAGATCCCGGTTTCAAGGACCAGTTCAATGACAAGAATCCTTCGGAATTCCCGCTTAAAGTTAAAAAAGACGGAGGGCCTGTAGATGCCATTACTGCAGCAACAATAAGCTCAAGAGCATTCTGCGATGCTGTTCAGCGCGCTTACAATACACTTCAGAAAGGAGGCCTGAAATGAATCAGCTAAAGAACTTTACAAAAGGATTCTTCAAGGAGAATCCGATCCTGGTGCTTGTTCTAGGCACATGCCCTACCCTTGCAACAACTTCCTCTGCACTGAATGGGATGGGAATGGGCATTGCTACTACGTTTGTGCTCATCGGATCAAATGTGGTAATATCCCTTCTTTCAAAAGTAATTCCGGATAAAGTCAGAATACCCGCATTTATTGTTATCATAGCGTCCTTTGTCACAATAGTTGATCTCGTTATGCAGGCTTATGTGCCTGCCTTGTATGAAACCCTTGGGATATTCATTCCGTTGATAGTCGTAAACTGCATTGTGCTCGGAAGAGCTGAAGCGTTCGCCAGCAAGAACACTGTGCTGTCATCATTTTTTGACGGATTGGGCATGGGTCTCGGTTTTACCATGGCTCTCGGAATTATGGGTTCGATCCGCGAAATACTCGGGAGCGGGTCCATATTCGGGTACAAATTCATTGCCGGAGATGGAATTCTCGTTTTCATTCTTGCACCAGGGGCATTCTGGGTGCTCGGATATCTGATAGCTCTGATCAACAAGTTAAAAAGAACATAAACGTTTTTAAAAATGGAGTATATCCTTATAGTAATATCGGCAGTTTTCATTAATAATGTCGTCCTGGCTCAGTATTTGGGAGTTTGTCCCTTCCTGGGCGTCTCCAACAAGGTTAATACTGCTCTGGGTATGGCAGGTGCCGTGGTATTTGTCATCGTTCTTGCCACCATGGTCACCTACATTATTCAGACTTATGTCCTTGAGAAGCTTGGAATCGGTTTCATGCAAACCATAACTTTCATTCTGGTTATAGCGGCTCTCGTCCAGATGGTTGAGATCATCCTCAAAAAGATCAGTCAGCCTCTCTACCAGGCCCTGGGTATATTCCTTCCTCTTATTACGACGAACTGTGCTGTGCTGGGAGTAGCAATCCTGGTAATAAAGAAAGATTATAATCTTCTTGAAGGAACTGTTTACGGAGCTTCAATAGCGCTGGGATTCGGTCTAGCACTTATTATCCTGGCAGGCATAAGGGAACAGCTGGAACTGGCTGATGTGCCAAAAGGAATGAAAGGCGTGCCGCTTTCTCTGGTGATTGCAGGCATCCTTGCCCTGGCTTTCATGGGATTTACCGGAATAGTTAAATAATTGGCTAACTTTGTCTTATTACCTGTTCTCAGGATAATATGACAGCCTCCGACTATCATCAGATTCTCGACGTCTCTCCCGATGCTTCACTCGACGAGATAAAAAAGGCATACCGGCAGAAAGCCCGGATGTACCATCCTGATATCAACCATACCCCTGAAGCAAAGGACCGGTTCATTCTTGCCACCGAAGCTTATGAATTCCTCACATCAAACCACGGTGTGGGTGTTACCGACGATGAGGCTTTCAGAAGAGCTATGGATGACTGGAAGAAATACAGGCGGGACAGGTCCAATGCCCGTGCTAATGCTTATGCAAGGGCATCATATGTTAAGTTCAGAAAAACAAAGTTTTACCGAACAACAAGAATCCTCGACGGCACATCAATAATAATCAACTTGTTTATTTCTGTTATTGTTATAATCTATACGATAGCAGGATACATGTACAGATTGAAGCATCCCCTGCCTGACGACCAGAATCCAACGGTGGTCGCGTTCGTGCTCCTTCTGATGGTTGGAATGGTCTTCTTCACCGTTTCAATAATATATTTCAAGGCTTTTATCGATTCATCAAGGAAACACAGAAAAAAGGGCGATTAATGTGGATTGAGATGAACTGTCAACCTTTACCCAGAAAAGATCTTCCCGGTCAGCGGTTCAGCCTGTCTTTATGAAGCTGAACGGGACATCCAGAACAGAAGAAAAATACTCTCCCCTTTCAAGGATATCTTCATCCCCGTCTTCATAGAACCAATTGAAAACGAATTTCTTGTTTTTGAAACTTACGTGCTTTAATTTCTCGAGAAGATGGATAAAGACTTTGGCGCTGGCACTGTTGAAATATTCAAGTTTCATGTCAACACAGGTAATGTCGGCAGGAGACTCAATATATTCCGATACCCATTTTTCCACCGGAGCATAGAACTCGGCAACATTCTCATGTATCGACCTGCCCGATATCCTTACAATACCGTCAGGCCTCAGAACAATTTCAGGCGAGTGCTTTGTGGGCGATATTCTGAGCTCCTTCATACCTGGTAATTTCCACCGAAAATAATCAATAAATTATAATAATCAATCTTTGGATCTGTCTTAAAATGTTATCACAGCCTTGCAAGCGGAACTACACCCTGATCCGAAAATTCTCCTCTAAGATACTTATAATAACCAGTAATGCCAATCATCGCTGCATTGTCGGTCGTGAACCGGGTTTCGGGGAGAAAGAGATTCCAGTCTCTTTTCAAGGCTTCTGCTTTTACGGCATCACGCAATTCTGAATTGGCCGATACCCCTCCGGCAATCCCAATTTCCTTTATACCAGTTTCTGAAGCTGCCCTGATAAGCTTCGATACGAGGATGGAAACAATAGTATGCTGCAGCGACGCGCACAAATCCGGCTTGTTCTTTTCAATAAAGCCGGGGTCTGTACTTAACCTTTCTTTCAGGAAATAGAGGAAATTTGTCTTCAGACCGCTAAAGCTGAAGTCAAGCCCCCTGATAGATGGCTTTGAAAAGGCAAAAGCTTTTCTGTTACCCTCTGATGCCAGCTTGTCGATACCGGGACCCGCCGGATATGAAAAACCCATCAACTTTCCGCACTTGTCGAAGGCTTCTCCGGCTGCATCGTCGATAGTGTTGCCAAGCACCTGCATTTCGAGATGATCAGTCAGAAGAATGATCTGTGTGTGCCCTCCCGACACAAGCAGGCACAGGAACGGGAACTTCGGCAACTGCCTCTCTGTTCCCTTATGAAGGATGAAATGAACAAGCACATGAGCCTGGAGGTGATTGACCTCTATTAGCGGTATTTCCCTTGCCAGGGCAAATCCTTTTGCAAATGAAGTACCTACCAGCAATGAGCCAAGCAGTCCTGGCCCCCTTGTGAATGCAACTGCGTCGACTTCGCTGATGCTTGTCCCCGCACTTTTCAGAGCCTGATCGGCCACCGGGACAATGTTTGCCTGGTGAGCCCTTGAAGCCAGTTCCGGGACAACACCTCCGTACGACTTGTGGATATCCTGGCCTGCAATAAGATTCGAAAGTACACAGCCGTCCCTGATAACCGCAGCAGAGGTATCATCGCATGAGGATTCGATCGCAAGAATTGTAACTGGCATCAGTACTTTGTTTTTCAGTATATTTTAGGTTATTTTGATGACCGGTTTTTACAGGATCAATGGCCAAAAGTATTAAAAAATCATATAAGTACCTTTTTGTAATTGCAGGTATCATCATTGTTCTCCCGACTATCCTGTTTTCCTTCATGCGCCTTCCTGCTGTTCAGACTCTTATGGTAAAGAGGATTACAGGCCATCTGTCTCAGAAGATAAGCACCACCATCTCGGTGGGGAAGATGGATTACCACTTTTTCAACAGGCTGAACCTTCAGGATGTGCTTATCAAGGACAGGCACGGAGACACCCTCATCTTCTCTCCAGGGATAAACGTCAGGGTTAAAAACCTTAATTTAAGGAACAGGTATCTGACATTCGGCAAGATAACTATTGAAAAACCAGTTGTTGCACTTATTACCGATACAACAGGTGAAATGAACTTGTCGTGGTACCTGGATCTGATTACCAATCGTGAGGACACCCTTACTAAAAAGGGCGTGACAATAAAAATTAACAGGATTGAAGTATCGGATGGGAGATTTTCGCTTATCAACCGGAATGGAAGCAGAAGCAAAATTTTAACGGACTTCAGCAATCTGCAACTATCCGGGATAAACGGCGCCCTGAAAGATTTTCAGATTCAAAATGACACGACATCATTCGACCTGACCGATATTGCTTTCGTTGAAAAAGAAGGCTTTACCGTTGGCAGGCTGAACTGCAAGGCTGTAATCAAAAAAAATGAGATCCTCTTCCACTCAGCACAAATAGAATGTGACAGCAGCATCCTTAATATTTCGCAGGTTAAACTGCAAGGTGATTCAGTAACCATGTTCAGCAACTTTGTGGAGAATGTCCGGATGGAAATTGCCCTTGAAAAGTCGCTGATTTCATCATCGGATCTCAGATATTTCGTGCCTCTGCCTGCAGGTATCCGCGAATCCTTAAGGCTGTCGGGAAAGGTTACCGGAACATTGTCTGAACTTAGGGGAAGGAACATTAACATCGGATATGGTGATTTCACATCACTGGGATTTGATTTTGATCTTTCTGGTCTCCCGGAGTTCAGGAACTCCTTTATTTACCTTGGTATCAGTTATTTAAGGACTAACGCAAGGGATTTTGAGAAGTTTGAGTATCCAGGCAGGGCTCCCCTGAACCTTCCAGCCCAGTTGTTCAGCCTGGGTACATTCTCCTTCGACGGAAGTTTTACGGGATTTATTGAAGATTTCGTTGCTTATGGAAACCTTCGGACAAGCGAGGGGACTTTAAGCACTGATATCTCATTCAGGCCTGGAGAACAAGACAGCTTCATGGTCAGCGGACTCATCAGAGGAAGCGGAATTGACCTTGGGAAGCTTACCGGGAATCCTGAATTATTCGGTGATATGAGCATGCGAGCTGACATTGACGGCAATGTCTTCCGTTCCGGAAAGTTCAACGGAAAGCTTACCGGAAGCATCGACAGCATACTGGTGAACAGTTATAAATACAGAAATATCCTGCTCAGCGGGCTCTTCAGCGAAAAAACCTGGGATGGCGATGTAAGGATAAACGACAAAAATATCAAATTTGACATGCTTGGCATGTTCGATTTCAGGAATGAGCTGCCGGAGTTCGATTTCTCCCTGAACCTTGCCAAAGCAAACCTTCATAACCTTAATTTCAGCAAATCGGACACAGGATCAGCTTTATCGCTCCTTGCGACAGCTAATTTCAAAGGCTCAAACATGGATAACCTAGACGGTGAAATAAAGCTGCTGAATTCAATTCTGAGAAAAAGCGGAAGAACTCTGGATCTTTATGATTTTTCGGTCAAGACTTTTACTGAAAATGGCAAACCTGCCATAAGCCTGCGAACAGATTACATTGATGCAGACCTGAGAGGAAGTTATAATTTTTCTGGCCTGAACACATCGATCAGGAAAGCCCTATTTGCACTTATGCCTTCTAAATTCAGCAAACCCGATGAAGAGGATAATCCGGGTGAGAACAATTTCACTTTTTCAATTAACCTTAAAAACACTGACAAACTCAATGATTTCTTCAAGACAGGCCTCCTAGTAGCTGACAGGAGTATTGTGAACGGTTCCATTCTCCGTGACAGCATTATCAAGGTCAGCGCCAGTGCGAAGACTGTAAGCTTTAAGGGACTTTCATTCAGGGATATCTCGGTTGACATGAATTTCCTTTCTCCGGAATTATCGGTGACCCTTAACAGTCCCTCCCTCAACCTGCTCGGACAAACAGACCTTAAAGGATTTAATGCATCTCTTAATACCGTTCCGGATAATTTTGCATTCAACCTGAACTGGGATAATAAAGATCAGTTAATCAACCGTGGCACATTCATGATACGGGGAAATTTCGGTAAAAATGAATCGGGGAATGATAATCCCATATTGTATTTAAGGTTTGATTCAACGGATATTTACAGCCATAACAACCTCTGGAAAATCAGTCCCTCAGTTTTAACGATCGACTCCAGTTCAGTCAGCTTTAACAAACTGTATATCAGAAATAAAGATAACTATTACCTTATTGACGGGACTGTGTCGGCAAATAATCGCGATACATTGAATCTTGAATTCAAGGGCATTGACATCTCCTGGATCAACGTCTTTACCACAGGAAAGAACAGCTCCGATCCGCTTTCTCTCAACATCAAGGGAAAACTGAATGGCAACGTGTTTCTTTCAGACATGTTCAATAATCCTCTCCTTGAGGCAAATCTGAAGATAAACAGATTTGCGTTGCTCGAGAGTGAATACGGAGATCTTACTGTCGTATCAGCCTGGAACAAGGAGAAGAAATCAGCCGATATAAGAGCCTATAATAACCTCGACAACAAAAAAATGATCGATATCTCAGGCTATTATAATCCAGAGGGCAAGAGGTTTGACCTTACGGGAACAGCCGACAAACTGCCAGTCGATGCTTTGAACCCTCTTCTCAAGTTTTTTGCATCTGACATCTCCGGAACTGCATCAGGTGTTGTTAACCTGGCCGGTGAGACCGGTAAACTGGTGCTTAAGGGTGCACTGAAGGCTGAGAATACATCAATTATGATCGACTATCTGCAGACAAAATACAAGCTTAACGATTCGATAAGGTTTAGTGATAAAGGCATCCTTTTCAAAAATGTCAAAGTTACAGATGATAAGGGGAACGGTGCCGTTCTGAACGGAACGGTAAAACACAGCCATTTTAAGGATTGGTCTGCTGATCTTACAATAAACACCAATGAGACCATGGTGCTGAATACCAGAGCAAAGGATAATGACCTGTTCTATGGCACTGCCTATGCAACGGGAGTTACGACTATAAAAAGCGGTGCCGACGGTCTCTCCTTCGATGTATCAGCGAAGACAGGAAGAAATACCAAATTCTTCATCCCTCTGAATTCAAGCGAAACGATTTCTGACTATCCATTCATAACTTTCGTAAAACACGACACTGTCATGAATTCTGTCGGGAAACCGGAAATAAAATCGCAACCGGCCGAGTCGACAGCTATTGAGTTGAATTTCGATCTCGAAGTCACCCCCGAAGCCGAAGTTCAGCTGATATTTGATCCCAAGGTGGGGGACATTATGAAAGGCAGGGGATCCGGTTTATTGACGATCAGCCTCGACAAAAAAGGAGTTTTCAGGATATCGGGTGATTATAACATCGAAAATGGAGACTATCTGTTTACCGTGGGTAACGTATTGAATAAGGAGTTCAGAGTCGAGAACGGGGGAGAAATAAAATTCAATGGTGACATAAATGATGCTGAGATAAATATCAAAGCGATTTACAGGCTGAAGGCCTCCCTTTATGATATACTCAGGGATGAAACGTTCAATGAAAAGATACCTGTAGAATGCCAGATAAGCCTGTCAGGGAAGCTCTTCAATCCTGTTGTGGATCTCGACATCATCCTGCCTTCAGCTGATGAGGCAAGGAGAACATATCTGAAAAACGCGATAACCACTGAGGAGGAGAAAAGCCGTCAGTTCCTTTATCTGCTGGTAATGAACAGCTTCTATTCGGATCCTTCATACGGAAGTTCGCTAACATCTACTACTGTAACAGGAACATCAGCCATGGCGGTGACAACCACTGAAATGCTTTCTAACCAGCTAAGCAACTGGTTGTCTCAGATAAGCAACGATTTTGATATTGGGGTAAACTATATCCCCGGACAGAAGAATTTCAACGATCAGGAAGTCCAGGTGGCTCTCTCAACGCAGCTGCTGGATGACAGGGTAACAATAAATGGTAATCTTGACGTCCGGGGCGTGGGAGCTCTTTCTGATAATGCTGACCAGCTAACCGGTGATTTCGAAATTGAGTACAAACCTAAATTTTCTGACAAGATCCGTTTCAAAGTCTTCAACAGATTCAATAACCCTTATACAGGAAAACAATCACAATACACCCAGGGATTCGGCGTTTTCTTCAGGCAGGAATTCAACAAGTTCTCCGACTTGTTCCGGAAAAAGGAGAAACCGGAGATAAAAAAAGAGAAAGAACCGAAAGAAAAAAGGGAATGAGGTAATAGATTTACCGCGAACCCGCGGAATTATAAATCTCATTCAAATTTGTTAGTTAATAAATATTTTGCCATTGTTATTAATCCACTATAATAGAATGGCTGCCATCTTCGTTTCTTAATAACTTTGCGCATGAATACCAGTCCTGCAGAAATGCAGGCAAGTAATTATTAATCAGATAAATTGACACATATGACATTTTTTGAAATCATTCTGCAGGGGGGAGCCGTTCCTGCCCAGCAAACAACAAGCATGAAGCTTACTCTCCTCGATCTTGCGATAAAAGGCGGATGGGTCATGGTTCCTATTATTCTACTTTCTTTTGTAGCTGCATACATTTTCATTGAAAGATTTTACGTAATCCGTAAAGCCACAAAAGAAGATCAGAACTTCATGAACAGGATAAAAGATTATATTCATGAAGGAAGGATCGAAGCTGCCATCGCCTTGTGCAAGGCTACCAACAGTCCTTCAGCCAGAATGGTGGAAAAAGGAATCAGCAGGCTGGGAAGACCATTGCAGGATATTCAGACAGCGATCGAGAATGTGGGTAAACTGGAGATCTCAAAGCTTGAAAGAGGATTCCCGACGCTGGCAACAATTGCCGGCGCAGAGCCAATGCTTGGATTTCTGGGAACCGTCATCGGAATGGTGCAGTCGTTCTACAACATGGAGCAGGCTGGAAATAATATAGACGTATCAATGATGTCAGGCGGGATATACACCGCATTGATAACAACAGTTGCAGGACTTATTGTAGGCATACTCGGATATTTTGCCTATAATACACTGGTTGTAAGAACTGGAAAAGTTGTGTTCAATCTTGAAGCTACAAGCACAGAATTCATGGATATCTTAAATGAACCGGTAAAAAAATAAGTGAATGGCCATTTCTCAGAGAAATAAGATAAGTGTAAATTTCAGCTCGACAGGTATGACTGATGTCGTTTTCAACCTGCTCATATTCTTTATGCTGACTTCCACTCTTGTGCATCCGACTGCGCTGAAGCTGCTTCTTCCCAAGGGGGATACGCAAACTTCCGCCAAGCCGCAGACCACGGTATCCATAACAAGCGACCAGAAATTATATATAGAGCAACAACCTGTTGAAACTATTGAACAGCTGGAAACTTTGCTGAAATCGAAACTCGGCAGCGCTCCTGAAACATATATTTCGCTACATGCCGACAAGACTGTACCTTTTGAGAGGGTTGTTGAAGTCCTTAATGTTGCCCAGAAAAACAATTATAAATTGATCATTGCAACCTCGCCCAAATAACGGCTTACGCTCCTTTCCTGAAGAGAAAGGAAAGGGAATAGCGGGAACGGCAATAATTCACATTGCTGTGCTGGCAGTGCTATTGATATTTGGATTTTCAGCGACTCCTCCTCCGGATACAGAGGAGGGCATACTGGTTAATTTTGGAACTGATGAAACAGGTATGGGACTAATTGAACCATCCCCGCCGGCTGTTCAGGAAGAAACATCTCCTCCCCCTCCGGCACAATCTTCAAC
>CAZXAM010000040.1:0-29039 GCA_964638545.1 uncultured Rikenellaceae bacterium
CTTCTTCAAAGCGTGTTGCAATAATGGATGCAAGATGTCCTCCGGCAGATGAACCCATTAGTCCGATGCGGGCAGGATCGATCCCCCATTTTGAAGCATTTTCACGAACCAGCTTCAGAGCCTGCTGTGCATCCTGCAAAGGGCCAATTTTCTTGTCGATCATTGTTGAATCATGAGGGAGCCTGTATTTCAGCACAAATGCAGCAATCCCGTTTTTTGCCAACTCCCTGGCTGGTCTTACTCCTTCGCCCGAGTATGTCAACCCGCTGTAACCACCACCGGGAATTACAATTATTGCACAACCATTTGCTTTGTCTTTTTCAGGAAGATAGATTTCAAGTTTCGGTATTGTAACACCTCTGACAAATCCACTGCTTGTTTCCTGTATATTGGATTTTTTTGAATTCGGAATGCTGCCCTGATAGAGATCAATAAGCTCCTGTGACCTGGCAGAGATTGGGATTAAGAATAACAGAGTGAGATAAAAAATTGAAGTTTTCATATTAAAAATCTAAAAGGTTAAAAATTATTTGAATAACAAACCTGCAAACTGATATAAAGATCTTCTCCAGGTAAGCCATTCGTGGGCTGTTCCCGGAGATTCGAAATAAACATGCTTAATGCCTGCCTTATCAAGTTCTTTCTTGAAATTATTTACTGTCTGGTACATCCTTACGGGTTCTTCAAGGCCTGTACTCAGGTACATAAGCTTCACCTTTTTATTAAAGGCGTTAACATCAGCCCAGGCGCCATTGTACAGTTTTGAGAATTCAACACCCTGTTGCATCTGCCCTGCTCCGCTGAAACCGCCGATCCAGGCAAATTTATCGAGATTATGGAGGGTGATCTGGAAGGACTGGAACCCGCCCATTGAAAGTCCTGTCATTGCCCTGTGGTCGCGATCTGGAACAGTGCGGAACTCCTTATCGATCATTGGAATGATCTCTTTTATGACAACTTCTTCGAGGGTATTATTCTGCATTGGCATTCCTCTTTGCATCTGGCCTGCAGCAGGAGGAGCATCCGGATTAACGGCAGTGCCCTTGTCCATGACAATAAGCATTGGAACTGCCTTCCCTTCGGCAATAAGATTATCCAGGATAATATCAACTTTTCCCTGGTTTGGCCAGCCTGTTTCGTCTTCCCCGCCACCATGGAAAAGGTAGAGGACAGGATATTTTTGTTTTATGTTGGCATCATAACCAGCAGGAGTATAAATGAAAGCTCGTCTCCAGGCTTTGGTGATATTTGAATAATAACGCAGCTGTCTTATCTGGCCATGTGGAACATTTTTTGGGAGATAATAATCAATATCCTTCTCAGGTATTTCAATACCGCTGGCATTACGGCCCATCCCGTAAAATGTCTGGCTTGAAGGATCAACAACTGTAAGTCCATCTACAATAATTGAATAATAGTGAAAGCCCGGAACTATCGGTTCTGTTGTGACTTCCCATGTACCTTCGGCATTTTTCACCATATCAAATTTCTTTGTAAGGTCAATCTGAACACTCTTTGCGTCAGGAGCTTTGATCCTGAATGTAACACGGCCCTGTGAATCGACTTTCGGGAATTCTGCTCCCGGAACATTTGTTGAAGCAGGTTTTGAATCGGTAGGGAGATTCTGAGCCTGGCCAAAGCTGAACTGGCTCAGCAGGAGCAGGATTATCACTGAAAAAGGAATACTTTTTCTCATATGGGAATGGTATATAGGGTTAATAATCAAGGAAAAATAAAGCAGGCATTTTAATAAATAATGGTATCAGGAATATTGTTTTTTACTCTTGAGGGTTATTTTTCTTCAGCAACTGGTAGCTTTTTGTATGGTTCAAGCTCGTCGCGGAATCTAATGATTAATGCTTTAAGAGACTTCATGTCCGTCTCACCTTTCCTTAGCTTTTCAACTTCAAGGGTTGGAATTGTTCTCATGGCAGTCAGTTCGCCGGCTTCAAGCAAGTGTGCTCCGGTTTCTGCGATATCCAATCCTTCCTTCCAGGAGGCATCCGGATTTGTTAACCAGGAATTGCTCTGGTCAATTACCTTTGTCACCCATCCTTCAAGATCGGGTACAGAAAGGAGAATATCATCAGTTCGTTTCCTGAAAAAACCCATTATTGCTGCAGGAATTGAAGGGTCACGAACAGATCCATCCTCATAGAATACTCCATGCACAGTCCCCCAGCCTTCGCGGACGATCATCAGTTCCCAGATATACCAACCCACTTTTGCTTTCATATGTTCCTGAAGGGTGATATCGTAAGGATTAGCTCGTGCTATACAGCCTATTTCCCCGTTTATCAGAGGTTTATTTGCTTTCGAGGCAAAATCCTTAGCCCGGTTTATGTTATTGCTTATCTGTTCACGCGTTTGCATATAATCGTGGAACTGAAGCACATCAACATAATCCGCCAGCTCTATCATTCCGTCAACAAAGGCCATACCTATTGTTACGGGAGTTTCGGGATCGAGCTCATGGAAAGTTTTTGACATGAACTTGCAGGTCTCAAAATTCCTGAGAACCCTCTCCCTGGGTGTAGTTGGCCAGTCGGGTTCGTTCATGATATCCCAGAATGCCAGTCCGGGCTCATCCGAGATCGCATCAACCAGGAATCTGGCCCAATTTCTTGCAAGAGCACGCTGGGTTGTATCCCTCGTCCAGGGACCGCCCTGCAGAACAGGCATAACGCCGATATTTCTTTTATAGCATTCACGAACGAAGTGCCTGAGCTTTGCCGGCAGAGCCACACTGTCTTCCACATAGACAGTATAAGGAACGAATACACGCACCTGGTTAAGATTCAGGCTTTTTGCCAGGTCAAGGTCAAATTCAATCGCTGCAGAATCATAATGTATCCAGCAATCGATATGATGCCGCGGAGCAGCTACATAGGCGGGAGTATAATTGAATCCCCTGATCAGGGAAGGATCGCGGGGTCCTGTAAAATCAAATCTTAAGATCTTTTTATCCGGGCCGCTGCAACCGGTCAGTATCAGAATACTGAAAAACAATGAAATAAAAATTGATTTTCTCATGGATAACAGGATCAGTGATTCAAACCATCTGATTTGTGGACATTAAAGTATGAAAAAACTTTATCTATCAGGCATCTGAAAGTCACTTTTTAAGTCAAAATCTTAATATAGCGACCTTACAAGACATCTGAACCCAGTTCAAAGAATATATATAATATGGTATATCCTGAAACCGGTCAGGTTCCACGTCATATGATTAACCAATACCCGGGTAAGAAAACGTAAAACAATCAGACCGGGGCAGGGGAGGTATCGGGTCCTCTACCGGTATATTGTAAATTTACCCCCTTTGAAGCTTGTAACTCCATTGTCAGTTCCGATCCAGATGCAATCATCACTGTCGACAGCCAATGTCAGGATGTTATTACCCGAAAGCCCGTCCCCGAGCCTGTAGGAAGTCCATTTTTGTCCATCATGAACCGACAATCCATTCTTTGTGCCAAAATATAATTTGCCTTTTGAATCGGTAGTGATCGCCTGGATAAAATCATTTGCAAGTCCATCGGCTGAAGTGATGATCGTCCAGCCTTCAAGGGTGTTATAGCCGGTGTGTTTTGCCAATCCCCTGTTTGTTCCAAACCACTGTGTACCGTCTTTGGTGATATGAATACTGTAAACAGAGTCTGAAGGCATCAGGATTGGCCCCCAGGCTGCATACTCAGAGGCTCCTGAAACTGCATCCACATTATTTCTGAAGACTCTAAGGACTCCTCCTCCGAGGGTTCCGACATAAAGTGAATCGCCGTCAAGGCTTGTTGCCATCGATGTTATAGGATAATCCTGGAATAAACCCTCCGGGTACTTTCTTGCATAACCGTTGGTCAGCCATTTTTTACCTTTAAATGCTGAGATCCCCTTGTCAGTTCCGAACCACCTCAGTTCCTTTTTTCCGACTGCAACTGCAAGCACATTTTCGCTTATTATCTTTGAGTTTTCACTGTAATAGGTGGTGGCGCCCGACTTTGCATCAACAGGCAGGGTTACAACAGTTGCTCCCTGGGGTGTGGCAAGCCACAATTCTTCCCCGTAGGAAGAAAAGTCATAAACCACTCCCTTCAGACCGGAAGAGACAACTTTCCTGTTCTTGTTATGAAGAGTCCATTTTGTCCCGTCGAAGCTGATTATCCCTGATTCAGAAAGGAACCAGACAGTATTGTCGTCGTCAACGGTTGATGCAAAGAAATTCTTTGCCGTGATGCCTTCTCCAAGCGGCAGGACTGATCCGGAAGTCTGTGCAGAAAGGTCCGGAACAAGGAGAACCGAAAAGAGGGAAAGGATTAAGAACTCACGTATTCTGTTTCTGGGGTTTAGATTAAAATTCATGTTGTTAATTTTTTCCGATTAATTCATTTTTAACGCGACCTGTTTTTTTTGACGCTTTTAACAAGCCCTTCCGGAATGGATACAAGTTCTATGCCATTTCCTGTCCGGAGATTACGGGAATATTGTTTATCGTCGGGATTATTCCAGTGTTCATGGACGCCAAGGACCGGAACAGGAGTGCCGCTGTTATCAGGATCATATATTATTCCTTCAGGCCAGTTTGCACGGTCAGCTGCCTGGTGCATATAATCATCAACGCCGTTTATATTAGCCTGGAATTCCGATTCGTTATTAACAGCGTCATGCTTGCGCTGCCCATTCCACTCAGTTCTCAGAAAATCATATCCGACCGATTCAATGGCAACCGGGTCCAGTGACATGAAGACAGAGTTAGACCAGTCATTGTTGAAAGGAGGCATTAAGTATTTGACCGGACCCTTGATCTCACTTGAACCTCCGCCAAACAATCCTTCTACAATCCAGATCAGTGTGTTCTGTCCAAGATATTTGCTTCCCATCAGATCAACAAAAACCCTGTACTTATGATAGCCGGCATTGTCATATCTGCCTCCCCTTCTGTTTGCAGGATGCGAGTAATGAAGATGGCCTGCCGTAGCTCTTCCGATATCGCCAAAATGACTCTTTGCTGTAAGAGATATGCCTGCAATCATATGCGATTTGAGGTTCGTAATATTTAAAAGATAGTCGGCTTCCTCGATAACATCATATAGCTTGTCGTTCATATTTTTGTCTGAATAAAAAACAAGCGGTTTCTCAGTTACTTTCACGAGGGTTCGTCCGAATTTGGTTGTGTTTTTATCGAGATACTTTACATTCGGGAACTCTTTTGCCCATACTTCATAGTTATGTCCCCAGATCGGACACATCGGATCACCAATTGAAATATTCTCCTGTGGAATGCCTGCTTCGTTGATCAGTTCCCTCAGAACTTCAAGAACTACATATGGAGCTTGTTCCGTAGGCACAAAATTTGTTGTTCTTCTCTGCTCATTTGCTTCGAGTGTTTTTGGAAGGTAAAAACCATTATCCTTGTCCTTCTGGACAAGCACCCATCTCGATTGTCCCTGGTTGATTTTAATAAAAACCTTTTCTCCGGCCTGGTAACCTCTTTTCTCGTTATGCTTCTTTAAATTGAAAAAACGGAAAACCGACTCCCACGCTTTTCTGGCATTCTTTTCACCGGTAAGCTTAAGAATTCCGTCACGGACCATCTTTCCGATAACTTCGGGATTATTGTTGTGCGCACTGAAATACCAGTCATATGTTGCGAAATCATTATGCTCAAATTTCTCATTTGTGGCATCAGGATTCCATACCCATACCACCCTTCCGGGATATATTCCTTTTGCCTCTCCGATAGGCTGGTTAGGACCGTCATCAGGCCCTAACTTTACCTGGTTATTCTGTGGCGCTGTATCTATGTTGTATGAAGGAGAAACAGCCATTGCCATGATCACTCCCGTTAGCAGGAGAATGGTAGCGCCTGCTCTTACATTAATAGTCTTTGTTTTGAATTTTCTCGAAATTACAGTCAGGCCTGCAACTGCAAGCAGGTATGAAACAAATCCTGACATAAACGGAGCGGCTACCCTCATGCAAGGGTAACCTGCCCTCGATGGTTTGGGAATTACTCTGATAAGGAACCAGATAGTGGAAGCTATGCCTATGATGACAAATACCAGTTTGTACGGTAATCCCTTGCCCAGCAGACTGTCGCGCATCTTCCCTAATTTGCCTTTTAAAAGTGAAATATTAAATTTTGAACGCTTCATGGTAAAACATTTTTTATTTGGTTAATTTGCTAAGTTGTCAATTATTTTAATGAATCAAAAAAGGAGATTGCTTTTTTTAAGAATCATTAACTTTTAAAAGCATCGATTCACGATTTTTAAAAATAAGTGAAGGAAAAACTAACATTATTGATCTGCAACGAATCATTTATCGGAGAACTCAAGCAGTCCGAAACGTGATGGCTGGTGCACATCCTTCCTGATATCATAGATCGGGAACAGAGTCGAAGTGGAACGGAACCTGTCATCAACCGCATTCCTGTCCTGCCGTACTGCCTGGAATGCCCATCTTGCTCCGGGCCGGGGTCTGGTAACCATATTGATATTGCTGAATACTGACATCGGAATTGCAAATTCCATTGTCCAGCCCATATCCTTGTCCTTATCATTATTCAGTGTGCCGTTGTAAACAGCTTTTACCTGATATTCAGGATTATAGCCGCTAATAAAGAATGTTCTGTTGTTGTAATATCTCCATAGCACAATATAGTCGTATCTGACTTCGGTGATATTTATCTCAAATCCGAAATGCATATAAACGCTGTCGGGAACAGGTACAACAAAGAACTCTGCACAATCGTCAAGGTAGGTGCGGCCATCGAATTTGGTTTCCCTTGCCGTGAGCGAAGTGTCCTGACATTCATAGAACAGATAAATGTTTTCATCGTCCCAGAGCATTCTGAATTCTGACTTCTGCTTTTCAACAGGCTTGTCGCTTCTGTAGAAGTAGTTGAAATTCTGCACCTCGGCATTATTCCAGATTGCTTCATCCCTTCTGCCATCAACCGTAATGGGTTGACTTGCCCTTGAAACCCTGTAAACAGGCTGTTGTCCGATTACCAGCTGTTTTTCGTTCTGAGAGAAAAGGGGCAGGGCTGTCGAAAGAAACACCAGACATGCGATACCTGTTCTTACTGTTGTCCGGTCCGCGATTTTAAGCTTCATAAATCTTTAATTAATGAAAAACGAAAATAATGAAATATCTGAACAACCCCGTGAGTAGTGGAAAAACTTTAATAAATTATTGGTATCGGAATATAGTCTCAGGTTAAAAAATCATATTTTTATAAAACCTTATTTTCTATTCATAACTTTATAAATGTATGCAATGAAAAGTACCTGTTTGAGATCAGTACCTGCGCTTATTCTCTTCTGTTCAATTCTTATTTCATGCAACGAAAAAAAAGAAGGAAGCATCCTTCCAAGAAGCGTTCCTGAAGCAGAAGGTGTGTCATCACAGGCCATTATGACCTTTCTTGACTCTGCTGCAACCAGCAGGCACGAATTCCATAGTTTCATGTTTCTCCGGCATGGAAAGGTAATTGCCGAGGGCTGGTGGAATCCATTCCGTTCTGATTTAAAACATACATTATACTCGACAAGCAAAAGCTTTAATTCCACGGCAATCGCCCTGGCTGTCAAGGAAAATAAGATAAGCATTGAAGATAAGATCATATCCTTCTTTCCTGAATACCTTCCTGATACAGTAAGCCCATTCCTTTCAGAGCTGGCCATTAAGGACCTGCTTTCAATGTCGGCGGGACAAAGGAGGGAATCATCTACAACCACAGACGAATGGATTAAAGATTTCCTGGCAACTCCTGTGGTCATTGAACCGGGAACCATATACCGGTACAGTTCAATGGCTTCTTTCATGTTGTCGGCTATAGTGCAGAAAGTTACCGGTGAGAAGGTTATTGACTACCTGACTCCAAGGTTTTTCATGCCTTTGGGGATCGAAGGAGCTGACTGGGAAACAAATCCGGAGGGAATAAATACAGGAGGCTGGGGTCTTCGCCTGAAAACCGAGGATCTTGCAAAATTCGGACAATTCTATCTTCAGAAAGGCAAATGGAACGGAAAGCAGATACTCCCGGAAAAATGGGTTGAAGAAGCAACCTCCCTGAAGATATACCAGAATGCCGGGATGACACAGGCACAAAGGGACTCCTCGCACGACGGATTTCAGGGTTATTGTTACCAGTTCTGGCGTGCGAAGAATAATTCTTATATGGCGAATGGAGCTTTCGGACAATTTGTACTGGTAATGCCTGACAAAGATGCTGTGATAATATTTACCGCTGAGTCTCCTGAAATGTGGGGTGAGCTTGATCTGGTATGGAAGTATCTCTATCCCGGAATTCATGATAGAAGCCTGCCGGAAGATGCTGAACTTTCGTCAAAACTGAAGCAGAGACTTGCTTCGCTTGCGCTTCCCGTCCCTGATAAAAATACGAATGAGGCTATCAGCACAATTGTCTCGGGCAAAACGATAAAGCTTGCAGAAAATCAGAGGCATTTAATCAGCATGTCCCTTCAGTTCAGGGATCAGCTTTGTCAGCTCAACCTGAAAACCGAATCTGCTTCATACGATCTTTCATTCGCCTCAGGCGGATGGCAGATGGGAGAAACATCCATGCACGGGCCAAGTATTTTTTCACGCGCTAAAGGGAACCAGGAAGGTTTGCCGCCATTTAAAATTGCCGGAGCCTATACATGGAAGGATGATAAATCTCTTGAGCTGACATTACGGTACATTGATTGCATGCACACGGAAAGATTTAC
Organism: uncultured Rikenellaceae bacterium; assembly: GCA_964638545.1. Taxonomy (GTDB): domain Bacteria; phylum Bacteroidota; class Bacteroidia; order Bacteroidales; family VadinHA17; genus LD21. The sequence continues at coordinate 8,733 of CAZXAM010000040.1, forward strand.
ACTTACATTCACCGAGGACAATAAAGTCCTGGTTTATATAAAGGAAAGTATTACCTCAGGGGGCATGCCATCGGCCATCGAAGGAGTGATAGAATAACTGCCTGTTACTTTAATTTTCTTACAAATTCGGAAGGTGAGATCCCGAACTGCTTCTGGAAACTAGTTGCAAAATAGGACGGAGATGAGAACCCGACAAGGAATGAGATCTCATTTATCCTGTAGTTGCCTTCCGATAAAAGTTCCGCCGCCTTTTTAAGCCTTGCCAGCCTGATGTACTCTACTGAATTAAGGTCGGTAAGAGCTTTGACTTTTCTGTACAGTGTGGAAATGCTGATCCCCATCAACTTGGCCACTTTTTCCACGCTCAGGTCATTCTCTGAAATATTGTCCATAAGAGTGGTATGAAGCTTCCTCAGGAACTCCTCGTCAGTCTTATTCATTGCGACTGATTTGAAATGAGCGAGAGGGGAGTTGATGAAGTTCTGGCGGTCCATGCTCCTGTTTTTGATCAGGTTCATTATCTGCGCCAGAAGCAGGTCGGTTGAAAAAGGTTTTTCTATATAGGCATCAGCGCCTGAATCCAGACCTTCGATCCTCGCATTGAGATGGATGGTGGCTGTAAGAAGAATTACCGGTATGTGGCTGAATTCTATATTTGATTTGATCTGCCTGCAAAGCTCGTATCCGTTCATTACAGGCATTATGACGTCACTTACGACAAGAGTGATATTGTAGTCCTTCAGCGCTTTCAGAGCCTCTTCCCCGTCGTGTGCGAGAATGACATTATAGTCTTCCGATAATTCTTTAGCTATAAACCTCCCCATTTCAATTTCGTCCTCCACAAGGAGAATGTTCGGTTGTGAGTTTTCAGTTGACCCGAAGAACTCGAATTCATGTTGATCGGTCAGGCTTTCACTTTCCGGTTTATGCTTGCCGTTAATTGATTCCTCCTGATACTTGGTCAGCTCAAGAACAAAGGAATTGCACTTTCTTTCGGAAGGGTCGAGATAGATCCTTCCATGATGGAGTTCGGCAAGAGAGCGGGCAAGGGAGAGCCCCAATCCCGTCCCTTTTTCACCTGGCTTGTCAAAATCGATCTGATAAAAAGGCTCAAATATCTTTTCGCCCAGTTGCGGAGGAATAATTTTACCGTCGCTGTTGACTCTTATCCGTATTACATTTTCCTTTTCTGTGCCAGGCTGAAAGATTAAATCTACTTTTGTTCCGGCATATTTGATAGCATTTGACAGGAGGTTGCTTAAAATCTTTGTAACAGCCTCCCTGTCCAGGGCAAGTTCATAGTGTTTCACCGGCATTTGAAGCCGCATTGAAACCTTTTTTTCCGCGCTGTAGGGAAGAAACAGGTTGAATGTTGATTCAACCAGTTCGCAAAGGTCTGTTTTGGCAAAACTGAGCTTGAACATTTCCTTCTCAGTCTTCCTGAAATCAAGAAGCTGATTGGTAAGGCTGAGAAGCCTGTCGGCGTTTCGCCTTATTATCTGGAGATTCTCTTCTGTATCCTTGGAGTTTTTCATTCCTGACCTGAGGATCCTGTCGAGGGGACCCTTTATTAATGTCAAAGGAGTGCGGACTTCATGAGTGATATTTGTAAAGAAGCTGATTTTTGCATTGAGGATCTCCTTCTCCTTGTTGGTTTCGAGGATATCTATTTTCCTTTGCTGTTCCAGAGAGTTCTTTTTCAGGTAAATGCTGATGAGGGTGAAAAGCATTAATGTTAAGACAAGAACGTAAATTGCATATGCCGGTCCTGACAGCCAGAAAGGGGGAGAGATCCTTATCTCAAGGAAGGCTTCTTCGGCGTTCCACTTTTCACCATCGGAGGATGAAACAACCCTGAATTTGTACTCCCCCGGGGAAAGGTTGGTATAATAGACTTTCCTGTTGCCTGAGATCAGAACCCAGTCGGGATCAGAATCCTCCATAATATATTTATACTTCGTCAGGTTAGGGCTCGTGTATGCAGGAGACACAAAGTCGATGCTGAATGAAGACTGATTGTGCCTGAGCCGGATCTTGTCGGTAATCAGGACCGATCTGAAATCAGGCGATCCCCCGGGGTTGACAAAATAATCTTTGCCGTTTACCTGAAATCCGGTGAAATAAACGGGAGGATTGTAGTTGTTATCTTTAATATTCTCAGGATAAAAGGAGACCATTCCGCTTACCGTGCCAAAGTACATTTTGCCGTTTTTATCCTGGAAGGCGGAATTATAGCTGAAGGTATTGTCCAGGAGACCGTCGTCTTTTGTAAAAGTCACAAATTTCCCCGATGAGGGATCATAGCGCTGGAGGCCCCTTGTTGATGTTATCCAGATATTTCCCCTGCCGTCCTGCAGTATTGCGCAATATATTGTAAAATCGGTAGTCTGTCCGGGAATAAACCTGGTCACTTCCTCCTTTTCACCATCAATATAACTTAAACCGTTGCCCTCGGTTGTGAACCATATTTTATGGCTGGTATCTTCAAAGATTGAGGTTATATGCTCGAATGCCAGAGCATCATAATCTCCTTTGCCGGATAATATTTTTTTACATACGCCTGTGGACTTTTCATATTTGAAGATTCCCAGCCCATAAGTCCCAATCCATATATTTTTATTATTGTCTTCAAGAAGTGAATGTATAAAGGTCCCTGCCGCCACATCATCCAGATACATGAATGATGAATTCTCCCTATTGAACTGGTATAAGCCGAATACGCTTCCTGCATAAATAGTCCCGTCTGCAGATCTCAGGAAAGTGATGAATGAATTAGTTTTCAGACCGCTTGTGCCATCCCGCATGTGAAAATGCCTTTTGATCTTCTGTCCGGGTATATTTAGGACGTATATTCCATTATCGTAGGTTCCGATCCAGAGATCTTCGCCGTCGATCAGGAGCCCCTGTATATTTCTGCTGTCGATAGAAGAATTGTATTTATCGGTTGTGATGCTCGAGAAAAGACCTGACTTATGATCGAGTTTTGAAAGGCCTGCATCTTCGGTTCCAATCCAGATATCTCCGAATGAGTCTGCCCTTATCTCTCTTACGACATTTCCATTGAGTGAGCCGGGCAAGCCTGTTGTATAATGTTTCTCAAATAGCTTGTTTTCCTGCGGAAGGTAATTGACGCCTCCGTAAAAAGTCCCGATCCAGATACCTCCTTCCATGTCCCTGGTAATTGAACGGATAGCATTGTTTGAAATTGAAAAAGGGTCGGTAGCAACCGCATGAAGATTTTTGACATAACCAGTGGTCAGGTTATAGATATGAATTCCTGATTCTGAACCTACCCAGATCTCTTCACTGTTGTGGAGATATGTAGTTCTTATCAGGATATTATTCATCATTTCATCCTTCCGGGTCACATTGGTGACCCTTCCGGTACTTGGTTCGAACAGTCTCAGTCCTGCGATGTCGGTGGAAACTATCATACCTATACTGCCTGCATCCAGAAGATCTACCAGCCGGACCTGGGAAGATAGTTCTTCAGCTGTAAGGATCCTGTGAATTATAAAGCTGTCATTTCGTGAATCGTACTTATATATATTACCATCATTTGCGCAAATCCATAAATCGCCGGTATTAGATATATTGAATTTACCTGGCACGAAATATTTCCCCGAAGGGTAAAAAACAAGATTCTTGCTTTCTTTTTCATATTTGTACATTCCTGAAAAGGTCGAAATCCATATGCAATTTCTATTATCAGATATAACATCCTGCACCAGACCGGTAACTTTGGTATTACCGGTACCGATGGTCCCGAAACAGTCACTTTCCGGAAGATAATAACATATGCCGGCTGAAGTGCCGATCCAGATCCAGCCGTCATCATCCTCACATAAAGAGGTTACGAAATTATTCAGGAGGCAGTTTGACCCTGAGGGATCATGGAGGAAAACTTTAAACTGGTGTCCGTCAAACCTGGAAAGGCCTTCCTTGGTTGCAAACCAGACAAAGCCTCTCTGGTCCTGAATGCAATCCGTAACAGTGTTGTTGGATAGCCCGTTATCGTTTTTGTAATGCCTGAAATAATATGATCTGCCGTCAGTTGCCTGTGATAAAAGCGAAATGATAAAAGATAAAATTAAGAGTCTCATTCCGGTAGTTTATTTCATTGTTGAATCAATATTGAAAATTAGTCAAAGATAGTTTAAGGTCATTTAATAATCTGTCATTTCCTTTTGAAATTCATTCAAAGAGAAATATTAGTTTTTGAATGTGAATCTGTTACTGTTTTTTAAAGCTATTGGCTGAATCTTTTTATCGATATCAGCTTGAAGTCGTAAGTTTTTTTGTATTAAGGATGTTGGCGGCTCCCGGGATTTTCCCCGGGCACTTACCGGAGAAAATCATTCATCAGGCCGGAAGTCATCAAGTGTCAAATTAACATTTTTTATATTTGTTATCTATATTTAAATAATTATCATTGTGCTTTGGCAGTTACGGAATAGAGTACTGCCTGTTTTAATCACCAAATTAATCCGAAAAATGGACGCTTCTAAAACTGAACTCAATAAACCAACTGTTGCAATTGGATGTGATCCTAATGCTTCCGGACTTAAAGATTTGATCATTTCATATCTGAAGGGCATGGGATATACAATAAAGGATTTTGGAAGTGAAGATCCCATTTATGCCAGGGTGGCTTTTACAGTAGGGGAAGCCGTAGCCGCAGGAGAATATGACCGGGGTATCCTTCTTTGCGGGACAGGTATCGGCATGAGCATTGCCGCAAACAAGGTGCCGGGTGTTTACGCCGCTCTATGCGCTGATGTTTATTCAGCGGAAAGAGCTGTAAAAAGCAACAATGCCAATGTGCTTACAATAGGAGCATTCACAACCGGGGTTGAGGTGGCCAAGCAGATTGCAAAGGTCTGGATGGAATCAGTATGGCAGACAGGAACAGCCTCCGAACCAAAAGTGAAATGTTATGTGGATTATGCAAAGAAGCACCAGGTTTAAAAGTATTTACGTTTTTTTAGCTGCTGATGGATTCAAAGGAAATTCTTAAACTGGAATATACAGCCCTTAACATAAGGAGGCATATTTTAAGGCTTATCAGGGCAGGCAAGGCAGGTCACGCAGGAGGCGCACTCTCCTCTGTGGAAATTGTCACTTCACTTTATTTTAATTTACTCAATGTCGATCCGGCTGATCCAAAATGGCAGCAACGCGACAGGTTTGTGCTCTCGGCCGGCCATAAATGCCTTGTTCTGTATTCTGCACTTGCCGAAAGAGGATTCTTCGATCTGTCGGTTCTTGATACATACGGAGCTCTTGACAGTCATGTTCCCGGGCACCCGAACATGCACAAGCTGCCTGGAGTTGAAACTAATACCGGAGCTCTTGGCCATGGTCTTTCTATAGCAGGGGGGATGGCAATGGGTTTGCGCATGGATCAATCAAAATCACGGGTATATGTGCTTATGGGCGACGGAGAGCTGGCTGAAGGATCAAACTGGGAAGCAGCATCTGCCATATCAATGCATAAGCTTGATAATGTATTGGTCTTTGTCGACAGGAATCATCTGCAGATAAGCGGCCGGACGGTTGATGTTATGACCTACGAGCCTCTGGATGAAAGATGGCGCTCATTCGGGTGGAATGTGAGAGTTATCGATGGCCACGACTTCAATGCCATAATAAATAACGCCAGGGATATTCCCTTCGTGAAAGGAAAACCTTCAGTGATTATAGCCGATACAGTAAAATCAAAAGGACTCAGTTTCGCTGAAGGTAAAGTAAGTTATCATTACTGGAAAGCTACGCCGGAAGAAATGATGCAGGCCGAGAGCGATCTTGATGCAATCGAAGAAAGACTGAGAGAAAAATCTAAAAGAATTGCCGGCAATGAGTGAAATGAAAGACCCAAGAAAAACCTTTGGAGAGGCTGTCATCGAAGCAGCGGAAAAAAACCCTGACGTGGTTGTACTTTCAGCAGACAGCAGTTCAGGATCAGGTTTGGGAGACTTCCCAAAGAGATTCCCGGGAAGGCATTTTGAATTCGGAATAATGGAACAGGGAGTTGTCGGTTTTGCATCAGGACTTGCTACAACAGGAAAGATACCTGTCTTTGCCGCCATCGCCCCGTTCGTGACAGCACGTCCTTTCGAGATGTTCCGGAATGACCTCGGTTACATGAATCAGAATGTAAAGATAGTGGGACGTTGTGCCGGACTTACCTACGACCAGCTTGGATCAACCCATCATTCTATCGATGATGCCGCAATTATACGTACAATTCCCGGTGTCACAGTAATTAATCCGGGCGATCCGGTGACAATAAAGAAAGCAGTGCACGCCATGATCAGCCACACCGGCCCCTGCTACCTGAAGATCGGCAGTCCCAAGATGCCGGTTCTTTACAATGAAGATGTAAATTTCAGTCTGGGAAAGGGAATTGTAATGAAAGATGGCCGCGACGTTACCCTGATAGGAACAGGAACGGTGCTTTCAAAAGCAGTTGCCGCCGCTGCCCTCCTTGAAGAATCGGGCATAAGCGTTCGACTGATCGATATACATACAATCAAGCCCCTCGACCGCGACCTGATCCTTGCTGCAGCAAGAGAGACAGGCAGGATAGTAACAGTTGAGGAGCATTTTATAGCCGGCGGACTGGGCAGCGCAATTGCGGAGTTATGCAGCCAGGAGTTTCCTGTTAAAATGAAGATGATCGGAATAGGAGATTTCTACGCCAGCAATGGGCCTTATGAAGAATTGCTTGAAAAATATGGTCTTCAGCCCTACCAGATAAAGGATGCAGTAATCAGTTTCTTGAAAAACAAATAACCCTGACTCATTTATGAAAAATTCTGGTGCAATTAAAATGTATCTGGCTATGGCAGCCTTGCTGGCCATTGCTGAGATAGTTCTTCTCTCAACCGGGAACGGAAAACTTCCGATCTCAGGTCTTGTTCTTTTTGCATTTTTTTATGCGCTGGCCTTCAGCGCTCAGAAATCGGAAAAATTCAAGGGATTATCATTCACTCTTCAGATCTTCGCCTTCGTTTCCTTTACCCTCTACTTCCCGGAAATGTTCACCAACTGGGGTTTTGATACCAATAAGCTTATTATACCGTCCATACAGGTCATTATGTTTGGAATGGGAACAAAGCTGGATCTGAAAGACTTTGTCAAGGAATTCTCAAAACCTCTGGTTGTGATAGCGGGCACTGTGATGGTTTTTGTTGTGATGCCTATTGCTGCATTACTGATTATCAAAATCTGGAATTTCCCGCCCGAGATAGCCGCCGGTATTATACTTGTAGGCGCATGCCCCGGTGGTGTGGCTTCAAATGTGATGACATACCTTGCAAAGGGAAACCTGGCGCTGTCAGTTACGCTTACAACATTTGCGACTCTTCTCGCGCCATTGGTAACCCCCTTCCTCATGAAGCTTTTCGCAGGACAGCTTATAGAAGTCAACACAGTGGGCATGATGATCAGTATTGTCAATATGATACTGATACCCATATTCGCAGGGGTAATTGCAAACAAGATCCTTTACGGCAAAATGGAGTGGGTGAAGAAAGACCTTAATATGTTCATCCTCGCCTCCCTTACCTTCGCCGCAGGCCTGATCCTGATTTTCATCCCCTTCCCGGAGATACTGAAATCCTCTCAGACCGGGCTTATCCTGGTAGCGTGGGCGGTAACTATTGTGTCGGTCACAATTGTAATAATGCGCCGTACGAAAGGACCGGAAGACTGGATGGATAAAGTTCTCCCCAAGCTGTCGCTTGGCGCTATTATGCTCTATATCGTTGTTGTGGCTGCCCATAACCAGCAAACGCTCCTTACTATCGGCCCTGCGCTGTTCGTAGCTGTGATTGCCCATAACCTTATCGGATTCGGACTTGGCTATGGAACCTCGAAAGCACTGCGATTCAGTGATGAGGACGTAAGAGCTATTACAATAGAGGTAGGTCTTAAAAACTCCGGGCTTGCAGTAGGTCTTGCATACGATGTCCTGAAAAGCACCGCTGCCGCGCTCGCTCCTCTTATTTTCGGCACCTGGATGAACATAGCCGCATCATCTCTGGCCAGTTACTGGAGCCACATAAAACTCAGGATCAAGGAGCCTGTAGTTAAAGGGGCAAAAACTTAAGAATAGACGATTAAAAGATGATATTGAAGAGTTAATGTGCAATCGATTGGTTTTTTTGCCTATTTTAGGAACATTAAAATTTGATCATTTGCAATAAACATGAAAATATATAAGAAAACATATTAAATAAAACAGGAGGACAAATTATGAAAAACATGAAACAATACTATTCCTTAATCCTTGCTTTGCTGACGGGATTTATCTTTTCGTCTTCTGTAAGCGCCCAGCCTACCTCTCTGACAAAGGAAGAGATGCTTTATTATACATCCGTCTGGAAGGGGGAACGCTTCCCCGACGGAAGGCCAAAAGTATCGGATGATATCATCAGAAGAATGAAGTATGTATCGGTTACAGAGGCCTGGCAGACCCTCAACGGGATAAGTGATGCTTCTGAAGGACAGGCAGGAGCAATGGGTATGGGTATGACTATGAGGAGTACCTATTCCAACCAGTACACCGGCGGGTTCCAGATGATGCGTGAAGAAATCGTTATCTGCGGAAGGGCTTCCACTATCCATTTTATGCCATACCGCCCCGATCTCAACGGTCTTATACAGCAGCAGGGGACTAAAGACGGAAGGGGAAGAGGTCAGTATACCTGGGGAATAGACCAGCTTCAGTCAGGAGACTGCTATGTTGCCAATGTGTGTGAAGGAATACTTGACGCTTCTCACGTGGGTGACAACCTCGGAACAACTATTTGGACCAAGACCGGAAACGGAGCTGTTATCAAAGGTACTCTCCGCGATCTCTACGGCAACCTTGGTGTTGATCCGAAATGGAATGTGATGGTACGCGATTTCAGGCCGCAGGCAAACAGCTCAAACCTTGTTATAGGGGTCAATTGCCCTCTCCAGGTTGGCTATGTTACAGTAATGCCGGGCGATGTCGTTCTCGGAACGCGCGAAGGTGTTGTTTTTATTCCACCGCAGTTTGCACAGAGAGTGGTTGAGACCTCAGAAAGGACCAGGATGCAGGATACATGGGCTCATATGGGTGTAAGGGAAGGCCGTTTTACCGCACAGCAGGCCGATGGCAGTTACACACCTGAAATGAATGCAGAATTCACAAAATGGCTCATTGACAATGCTGATAACATGGGGAAATTCTTTGATGATCCGGGCGCAGCTCCATCACCGGAATTTGTCAAGGCTTATGCGAAAGAACGTCAGACCCCGAGAACTCAACAGAGGTAACCGGATCCTTTATCTGTCGTCGATGAACGAAGCAGGCATGGGACAGGGTGACCTTGACAAAATAAGTGTCATGGGGGCGAACCTGAACGAGTGCCTGTTCAAATTCAAACCTCATTCATTGCTTGCTGAGCCATATGGCCTCGTTAATTCATGATGGATTAAAATAAGGATTAATTAAAAACAGATAATTATATTATGAAAGCTTCAGAAAAACAATTAGTTATAGGAAGGCGTAATGCTCTTAAAATGCTTGGTCTTGGTTCAGCGGCAATGTTGACATCCGGATTCAGCGATATCATGGCTGTTGAGCCTTCCGATATGAAGGCCAAGCCAAAACCGGTCATAAATGACGGCCGCAGCCCCGTGGCTTTTACCACAGGCACTAACCGCCAGGAAATGCTGTTCGAGGTAGTAAAGCCTTTCGATAAGGAGCTCAAGGCAGCTCTGAAAAGGAAAGTACTGGTTATTAAACCCAACATGGTTGTTACGAACAAGGAGCTTTGCGCAACACATAAAGATGCCCTGCGTGCTCTTCTCGAATACGTGAAGCCTTTTTATAAAGGACAGGTTATCATTGCCGAGTCAAGTTCAAGCGTGAACTCATCAGATGGATTCAAAACATATGGATATACAGATCTTGAGAAGGACTATAATATTAAATTCGTCGATCTGAACGCCACAAATAAAGGGAAACCATATTTTATTATCGACAGAAACCTTCATCTTGACAAAATAGAGGTCGCTGATATTTTCGCCAATCCCGAATATTACGTTATTTCTTTGTCAAGGCTCAAGACACACAACTCAGTCGTTATGACCGGTGGTATCAAGAACATTACAATGGCAGCTCCCCTGAATCCGGGGGCGGTGAACGGCGCCAAACCGATAAGCTATAAGCGTAACATGCACTCTGGCGGAAACCGCTGGCTGCATTATAACATTTTCCTGATGGCCCAGGGTGTCAGGCCCGATTTCACGATCATAGACGGCGTAGAGGGGATGGAAGGCAACGGCCCGATAAACGGAACCCCTGTTGACCATCGGATAGCAATGGCAGGTTTTGATGCTGTGGCTGTTGACAGTATGTGCGCCAGGCTTATGGGCATTCCTCTTGAGAATGTAGGCTATATTAACTATTGCGCCGCTGCCGGTATCGGAAACATGGACAGGGACAAAATTGAAATCATCGGAGGCAAGGATCCTGAAAAAAGCATCATTGCATATAAGATGGGCTCTAATATTGCCAACCAGCTTGAGTGGAAGGACCCATTGAATCTGCCGTCGCAGGGACAACGGCCTCCGTCTGCCCCGGGTGCGCCGGCAAATCCTGCTCAGCCTGCAAATCAGGGAGCCCCGCAGAGATAAAATCCAGTAATCCCTGAAACGGATTCCCGGGTTTTTTTGGAAGGAAGATAACTTCTGCAGATAAGTCTCAAAATCTGAGACGGTTTTTAATTTGCCTGGTATTCCAATCTCCGGTTGCTGAGATCAGGCGCTAAATTATTTTTATGATGAATGAAATAAAGATATCCCTTAAAACACTACTGTCTTCGCATGATAAAAAGGAGAGTGCCGCCATCGTAATAGACGGTGAAACTGAATATGTCGATCGTGTTTTGAATGCTCCAATCTCCGACAGACACTTCAGCTTTATGAAAGAAAACATAAAGTATGTCGGGGTCACCAGGAATTTCCGCGAGATCATTGAATATTGTAAAACCCCTGCAGGAGAAACCCCTCCGGGATTTAAGGTGCAGTATGAACTGGCCGAAAAAAATGTCTTACGCGTTGATCTCATTCGCAACATATCATACGACAGAAATGGTATTCGCAGACCGACAAAAACATTATTCTCGGCAGACAGCGCCAATCCTTATGAAATAGTGTCGGTAAAGAATATACTTGCCAATCTCACCTGCAACCCGGGTATAATTTATGACCTGTTCATTAAAAATCCCAAAGCCAACGTAGGAAACAAATTCAGGACAAGGGATGAAGTGATGCAGGAAATAGGTAATATCCTTGGTCCCGGCTGCGACATTTCCGTCGAGCTTAACAATCCTTTCTCCGATTCAGTCAATGAGCTTATCGAAGAGGCGGAAAAATTCAGGGAGATGCTTTCAAAATACCGGGTTGTGATCAAAGTCCCTCATACGGGACCAGTTAACGGGCAAAATGTGAGGGAGCTTCTGGAAGGCGACAAGAAATTCCTGAGATCTTACGATGCTGGATCTACAGGAGATAAATTCAGAGGCCATAACCTGGCTCTCCTGCTTCATGAGCACGGGTTCCGCATAAACTTCACACTTATGTTTGAACCCTATCAGACAGCCCTGGCCCTGCAGGCAAGGCCGTATTTTATAAATTCCTTCATCAGGCATCGCGGCGCTGCAAGCCAGACAATAAAGAATCACATTGATAATTATAATAAATCTGGTGAAAACAAGTCCCTTGAAGATCTCAGGAAATTTTTTGTCGATAAGGACTTCATCCCGCCTTCATCAGCTGACATGAATCTTCAGGATGTAAGAAAAACAGGAGAAAGAATACTTAAATACAGGAATTTTGACAACCGTGAAGGTTCGGATGACCTCGACGCAGTCCGGCATAACCTCCGGCTGCTGCGGAATGCCAACCTTCCTGATACAAGACTGATAATATGCAGCATGGAGGGAGAGGAGAACTACCCGGCTATCGACAAGCTGCTTGCCGAACCTGAATTCGCTGATATGGCCGACAGAGTTATCATCACAGCTGAACCTGAATACCTGGCCAAATTCACCACGACACCCCAGGTAGTTACCTACCAGAGAAGGTTTATGAATGCAGCAAAAGGGCAGAAGTAATCTGTTAATTTATTAACACTATATAATAACACTCAAAACTATGGACAAAAATTTAATGGGAGTCTTTGCACCTATCACAACACCTTTTGATGACAAGGGTGAGGTTGCATACGACAAGCTTATTGAGAACATGAAGTTCTACTCCAAATCGAGGCTTAAAGGCTATCTGGCCCTTGGCTCAAACGGCGAGAACAAGAGTCTGACAAATTCTGAAAAAGAAAAAGTACTTGCCACAATTATCAAACACAAGGGAGCACATCAGTTTGTTATGGCTGGCTGTATCTTTGAGTCAACAAAAGAAACAATTGAATTTGCACGGGTTGCTGAGGGTCTTGGCACAGATTATATCACGCTGCTGCCTCCTTCGTATTTTAAAAAGGAAATGACAGATCCTGTCCTTCTTCGCTATTTCTCAGATGTCGCAAACAGTGTTAAGAAACCTTGCCTGGTATACAATGCTCCACAGTTCTGCGGAGGAACTGTATTGTCAACCAGCCTTATCAAGGATCTGGCAAAACATCCGAATATTGTCGGAGTTAAAGACTCATCGAACGCTGCAAATATTGAAGGATTTCTTTTTGCTGTCAGGGATACGTTCAATGTAATTCCTGGTTCTGCAAACTTCTTCATGAATGCTCTCTTCATGGGCGCTAACGGAGGCGTTATTTCACTGGCAAATATATTCCCCGATCTTACCTGCGATCTTTACGACCTCGTAATTGCACGCAAGTACGAGGAGGCTTTTAAACTGAATGAAAAAGTTATTCAGACCAACAAGTCCGTATCCGGAACCGGTGGTGTTGCTGCTGTAAAATATGCAATGGACCTCGCAGGCCTTAACGGAGGAAATCCCAGGCTGCCTCTTCTGCCTCTGGGCGATGAAGTGAGAAAGAAAATTGAAGATTATCTTAAAAAGGAGAAACTGATATGAAAAAAGTACTTGTAAATGAAAAGGTGAGCCCTGATGCTCTCAATATACTGAAAAAAGCTGCCGAAGTTGTTTATATCCCTTCGGGTGACCATGGCGAAATAATAAGCATGCTGAAGGATATTTCAGGCATAATGCTCGATACAACTATCAAGTTCACCGGCGAGCTTATGGACTCAGCGCCAAATCTTAAGGTTATCAGCAGGACCGGCACCGGCGTGGACAATGTTGATGTTGAGGCAGCAACCAAGCGCGGCATTTATGTACTGCACACTCCCGATGCAAATACTGTAACCGTTGCCGAGCATACCGTAGCCATGATCGGAGCTCTTACAAAATATCTGCTGTTCCTCGATTCAGAAACCAGGCAGGGCAAATTCAAGACGGCAAGAAGGTACTACCTGCCCATCGACCTCGATGGCAAAACCCTCGGACTTATCGGTTATGGCAGGATAGGTAAGCAGGTTGCAAAGAAATGCATGGCTGCTTTTAACATGAAGGTTATAATTTACGATCCGTTCATAAGCGACGATGTAGTGGCTCCAGGGGTAACCCGCTATACAGACGAGGCAAAGTTATACAGGGAGGCTGATGTGGTTTCACTGCATTGCCCGATGACAAATGAAACAAGGAATCACGTCGGAGCAAACCTTCTTTCACTGATGAAACCATCGGCATTCCTCATAAACACTGCAAGAGGCTCGATGGTAGATGAAGCCCTGGTATGTAAGATGATCGACGAAGGCAAACTTGCAGGTGCAGCTTTTGATGTACTTGCAAACGAACCTCCTGTTGAGGGTGAGGTTTTCCTGAAAAATCCGAAAACAATAGTCAGCCCGCATACGGCAGCTCTTACCAACGAGTGTACGGTGCGCGTTGCATGCGAGGCCGCCCAGGGTATCGTCGACTTTCTCGAAGGAAGGAAACCCAAGGCAATATTCAACAGAAAAGGTCTGAATCTATAATCCTGATAAAAACTGAAAATAAATGAGTACAGAAAAAAAATATGATCTTATAGGTTTCGGCGAGGCAATGATAAGGTTTACTGCACCGGATCATGGAAGGCTCGAACAATCTTCAAGCCTTCTTATCGCCATTGCCGCAGCAGAACTCAATGTGAGCGTCAACTCCTCAAGGCTGGGACATAAAACTGCATGGGTATCCAAACTGGTCGACATATGGTCGGGACAGTACATTATTAATAAAGGAAGGGAGCACGGCGTTGACATGTCGGGTGTGATACTCCTTCCTTTTGATGGAAAAGGAACCGTGAGGAACGGACTCTGCTATCTTGAAGTAGGGATCGGCCCAAGAGCCAGCAAGCAGATGTACGACAGGGCCCATTCAGCCATAAGCCTGATCAAGCCCGGCGATATTGACTGGGAGAAAACACTTTCGCAGACAAAATGGTTCCATACAACCGGTATCACTACAGCCATTTCCGAGAATGCAGCCAACGAAGCAATTACTTCGCTGAAGATAGCCAAGAAACTTGGTGTTACAACAAGCTTCGACCTGAACTTCAGATCCACACTCTGGAGCTCCGAGAAAGCCATAAAGACGATGAAGGAAGTTATGCCTTATATCGATGTTATAATAGGCAACGAAGAAGACTTCGAGAAAATGCTGGGAATAAAAGCCAAAGGCGGGACGGAATCCTATTCAGATCTCGATCCTGAAAGCTATAAGGCAGTTGCCATGGAAGTTGTGAAACAATACCCCAATGTGCAGGTTGTCGGAACAACTTTGAGGCATGTAAGGACCGCCCTGCTTAATGACTGGCAGACGGTAATGCTCTACAAAAATAAATTTTACGCTTCAAGAAAATATGAAAACCTCGAGCTTCTTGACAGGACCGGAGGAGGTGACAGTTTTGCATCGGCTCTCATCTGCAGCATGCTTGAAGGAAGGGATCCCCAGGAAACCATTGAATTTTCTGCTGCATATTCTGCGCTCTGCCACGGATTCATGGGCGACTGGAACTGGGCCACTAGAGCTGAAGCAGAGAAGGTTATGAAGGGAGGAAGCGCCCGGGTAGTCCGGTAGGACCATGACCGAAAATTTAACATAAATGACTAATATTCTAATTATCGTAATTGTCAGAGAAAGTGACTTTTATTCTTGATATTATAAATAATAAAGACTATCTTTTCATAATCTAATTTTTATTAACCTAACCC
This sequence comes from uncultured Rikenellaceae bacterium, assembly GCA_964638545.1. Lineage (GTDB taxonomy): Bacteria > Bacteroidota > Bacteroidia > Bacteroidales > VadinHA17 > LD21. The sequence continues at coordinate 23,996 of CAZXAM010000040.1, forward strand.
TCAAAAACTATGAGAAAATTTACAACTTTGCTTGTATTCCTGTTGTTCGCAGGTTTACAGGTTGCTTATGCTCAACGGACAGTTACAGGAAGGGTAACCGCCGCTGCGGACAATACCCCTCTTGCAGGTGTAACTGTGCTGATAAAGGGGACTACTTCCGGTAGTGTCACTGATGTCAGCGGAAGGTTTTCCATCGCTGTACCAAACGACCTGGCAGTTTTACAATTCTCCTTCATCGGTTTTACACCGAAGGAAATGCCGGTTGGAACACAATCCAGCATAGCCATTTCCCTGGAAGAATCAATTACAGGATTGGAGGAGGTGGTTGTGACCGCCCTTGGTATTTCAAGAGAATCAAAGAGTCTTGGTTATGCGGTTGCAAAAGTAGACAGTAAGGTTTTAATGGAAAACAAGGCACTTAATGTAGCGCAATCCCTTGATGGCAGGGTTGCAGGGTTGAACATCAACGTGCCTACCTCCGGAGCTGGCGGTAGTGTGGCTATTGAATTGCGCGGAAGTGGTAGTCCACTTCTGGTCGTTAACGGTCTTCCTATGGGTACGGCAGGCGGAGGTAATTTTGGTATCGGCCGCGACAATGGTAATGATTTCAACCGTATTAATCCTGATGACATTGAAGAGATGGTAGTATTAAGGGGGGCCACTGCAGCAGCTCTTTACGGTTCGCGTGCATCAAACGGCGCTATTCTTATTACTACAAAATCGGGGAAAGGACAGGGAATCGGTCTTGAGTATACTTCAAACTTTCAGGCACAAGAAATGCTGGATTACTACGAATTCCAGGATTTATTTGGACAGGGAAGTGGTGGGAAAAAACCTGCTACTGTAGGAACTTCAATAGGTAACGCTCAGTTTATGTGGGGTGCTCCGTATGATGGGAAACCATATCCTATTTTTGATGGCACCGAAATTCCTTATTCATATGTTGGACCAAGGATTAATGATTACTACAGACTAGGGAAAACGTTTACGAATACGGTAGCATTCTCGGGTGGCACTGGTGGCAGTGCCCCGACAAACAGGTTCAGGTTTTCTTATTCGAATGCTCAAGACAAAGGTCTTGAACCAGACAACGAGTACTCGAGACACATCGTGAACTTAAATGTTAATCATGAAATTTTACCAAAACTCGTGTTCTCTTTGAGTGCTAACTATTCCAAAGAAAATCGTATTAATCCACCGGAAACAGGGGGACAGGGCAGGAATTCAATGAACTTCCTTACCCGTATGTCCTTGGTTATTCCGTTAGAAAAATTCCAAGGTCAAAATGCAATCGACCCGGTAACAGGTACCGAAAGGGTAACTTCGGGCTTTCAGGGTACGCTTCTGAACCCATATTATGCTGTGTTAGCAGGTTATAGTAATATTCGTGACTCCGAAGACTTAATGGCAACCGGCACATTACGTTACGATATTACTGACTGGCTTTATATTCAGGGCAGGTACAATTACGCCACTTCATCTGACGCTACCGAAACTAAAGATCCGGGGGGTATAGGTACAAGCAACCCGACAAATAGTGACGGTACATATAAGGGAAGCTACAACCGAGGCAGCAGTTGGTCAAAAAACATAAATGCCGAATACCTTTTAGGCTATAACAAACGGTTCGGTAAATTTACAACAAATGCAAACTTTGGCGGAAACACTCGCAGGAGTGAGAACCATGGGGTAAGCGTAAACGGTTCGAATTTTACTGTTCGTGATTTTTTCTCGATAGGTAATGCTACAAACAAAACTTCGAATAATCCTTCTTATGGCAATAGCAGGACGAATTCGCTTTACGGAATGGCAGAAGTTTCGTGGAACTCTACTTTTTATCTTAATGCTACGGGAAGGACAGACTGGTTCTCGAATCTGGTAAAAGTCAAGAGAACCTATCAATTCTATCCTTCGGTATCGGGCAGTATTGTATTTTCCGAATTTATAAAACAGAACTGGCTTGATTTTGGTAAAATAAGAGGTGGGTGGACCCAGGTGGGCAACGCAGGCGGCATTAGTGCAAACTATGGTCTTGTTACATACAGCCTTGCCACCAACCAGTTTAACGGAATTCCAACTGGCAGCCTTTCAGCTCCGGTAGTTAATTTGAATATTACGCCTTATAATGTTTCCGAAAAGGAAATAGGATTAGAAATGAGGATGTTTAAAAACAGACTTGTTGTTGACCTTGCACTATATGAAAAGCGTATGGATAAACAAATATATGGCGTTCAAATTTCCAACATGTCAGGAACCGGTTCTATCAGTGACAATGTCGGTTCGAGAAAATACTCTGGTTTTGAATCGTTAATTGAATATAAGCCGGTTGTTAAACGAAATTTTACATGGACTACTTCGTGGAACAATACCTATCAGACAAGTAAAGTGCTTTCTTTAGGTGTTGATGAAGCAGGAAAGCCAATTACGATGGTACAAACAGCCGACTGGTATGCTAACGGTGGTGCCAACACTTTCATGGGAATGTCGTACGATGTAGTAGGGCAGAGGGAAGGCCAAATATTCGTAGGGACTTATATGAGAGATGCCAACGGTAATAAATTGGTAAAAAACAACGGAATGTTGGTTGGAACATTCAGAAATGCAGCTGCTCCTCAGGAGGGAAATAATGGTAACGGGTTTTACAGTGTTGGTTCCGGAAATCCGAAATTCATAGGAGGATGGAACAATTCATTCACCTATAAAAATCTTTCAGCCAGCATATTTTTAGCTTACAGATTTGGAGGCAAGGTAATTTCATCAACTTATCTTAATATGACAAGGCAAGGGTTCTCGAAGCTGTCGCTCGAAGGTCGCGTTGATGAAAACGGCAACCCAATGGTGAACGAAGACGGAAGTGCAAAACACTCTCTCGTGGTTGATGGCGTTTATGCTACTGCTGGAACACATAAGGATCCTGTTTCTGGTGCAACGGTATCACACAACGCAGGAGATAAAAATGTATCAGTAGTTACCGACTTACAAACCTTTTATACTGACTACCGAAGCCTTCAAATCGGGGATCCATTTATATTTTCGACAGATTTTGTTAAGATAAGGAACATTTCGTTGAGCTATAACCTGACAAGTGCGGTTAGTAAAGTCCATTTTCTTAAATTTGTTAAGGGTGTAACACTTTCAGCATCAGTTAGGAACCTGGGAACTCTTTACAAAGTAATACCCAATGTTGACCCTGAACAAATATCAACAACAGGAGACAATGGGTATGAAGGCGCGACATTACCAGTAACCCGTAATTATTCTTTTGGGTTAAATGTGAGATTTTAATACTTAACTACTAAGTAAATAATATTATGAAAAAGTTAAAACTAATAACATTTATAAGTGCTTTCCTGCTTTTATTTGTGGGATGCGACCAGGATTTTGAAGAATTAGCACTCGAAGGTCAAAAATATACACTAACAGATTTGGATCCCGGAATAGTTTTTGCCGGATCGCAACGTGTTGGCTTTGGCGGCTCCTGGGAATCTGAAGCTACTGTGGTTCAATACTTTATGAACGCATATAATTTGGGCGCTACAGCAGGGTTTAATTTTAATTACGATATCACGGCGCAACAAAATTCGGAATGGGGTAATTATACAGGTAATCTTCGGACATATAAAAATCTTCTGGATATAATTGATGAAAAATATCCTGAAAGAACAAACCTGAAAAGCGTTATCCGTATGTGGAAAGCCTTTGTGTTTATGAATATAGTTGACACTCATGGCGATGTCCCCTACTTTGATGCAATAAGAGCCGATGAAGGCCCGGATTATTGGAGGCCCAAATATGACGATGCTCAGGAAATTTACACCGACCTTGAAAAAGAAATCAGGGAAGCAGTAGCAGCGTTAGATCCAAGTAAAGATTTCCTGACATACGATGTATTCTTTGGACCAAAAGGTTACAATAAAACAACGGATGCTGCAGGACAGGTGGCTAAGTGGAAAAAGGTTGGCAATTCTCTGTTGTTGCGCATAGCCCTGCGTTATTCCAAGTTGAATCCGACAAAAGGCGCCACACTTGCGACTGAAGCGTTTAATGGCGGAGTAATGGAGTCTAACAGTGATAATGTGATGGTAACTTACCAGCCACCAAATTTTTCAAACGGAAGACACGGCAATCTTGTAAATGCGGCAACCAATCCGTACTATTATTATGCAGCCGAGCCGTTTGTAAATCAGTTAAAAAATACCGAAGATCCGAGGAGCAAGTATATTATTGCCAAATTTGATAACGCTGTCAGCCCTGACAAAGCAACCGGAAGTCTTGCCTGGGCTGATCAGTTTGGAGTACCTGTAGGAATACCGGCTGATGTGATTGTGGATCCAGCAAATGCGTCTTTATACAGAGGGCCGCATCCCATCAGCAACGGGCTGAATTATTCTCAGATTAATGTACAGGCAGGTGCGTCAACGTTAACGCCGTCGTACTGGCTTACGTATGCGCAAACTTCGCTGTTACTTGCCGAAGCTGCCCATAGAGGATGGATACCCGGAGGCGATGCGCAAGCTCAGGTATATTACGAAAATGGCATAAAAGCAGATATGGACAGGTATGAGTTAATGGCAACTTATGCGGCGACAAATCCGGCAAATGGAATAACATATCCTCTCAAAATTACTGAAGCCGAAAAAACGACTTATCTTGCTAACCCATTAGTAGCATGGAATAGTGCCGATGCGCTTAAACTTATAAATACTCAATATTGGGTTGTCAATATATGGGACCCCAGGGAAGGCTTGTTTAACTTTAGAAGAAGCGGTTTTCCTGCGTTAGAGCGCAATAAATCTAACAATGATCCACTGATTCAAAACGGAGGGGATGGATTTGTTCACAGATATCGTTATAATGATGAAGAATATAGAAGAAATAAAGCAAATGTTGAAGCTGCTGCTGAAAAAATAGGTGGAGATTTATTGATTACCAGGGTTTTCTGGGATATAAAATTATCAAACTGATTATGCTTACAGCATTATGTAGCTATGTTTAATTCAGAATAATATTTCGACAAGGAGTCAGCTTTTGCTGGCTCCTTGTT
>CAZXAM010000041.1:0-27944 GCA_964638545.1 uncultured Rikenellaceae bacterium
GGAAGGAATGTTGGGGGGTAAATGCCGCCTAGTAATTTTATTTTAAAATAATCCGGTAAATTTCCTGTAAATTTATTGCTTAAAACCTTCCGGATATGAGAATTCTGATTTCACTGGCTTTGCTTCTGGCATGTCTGGCCCCGGCAGAGGCAAAAAAGAAAAGCTCTCAGCCTCAAAAGAGCCCGAGGATTGAAAAAACAATCAACTCCGGCTGGACTTTTAACTATTTTCCGGGAGAAACAAAGGGAGCAAATTATGAATCGCCTTCATTCGATGATTCCAAATGGCCGCTTATTGGCATACCACATACCTGGAGCACATTCGAAACTACAGGAGATCTGCATCCTTTTATAAAAAATTCAACCGAAAAAGATAACCCATTCTGGTGGAACGGATGGGGATGGTACAGAAAGCGTTTTCAGATCAACCTGGATATTTCAAACAAGAAAGTGTTCGTGGAATTTGAAGGTGTCCAGAAATATTGCAAAGTTTGGATCAATGGCAAATACCTCGGTGACCATAAGGGCGGATACGGATCTTTCGATTTCGATATTACAGGCAATCTGTTGAAAGGAAAGGATAATATCCTTGTTGTAGCTGTAAGCAACAAGCAGAAAGATGAATTCAACATACCCCCGATGGCAGCAGCGAATTTCAATGTATATGGGGGAATTTACCGCGATGTGACCCTGGTTATCAAAGATAAGCTTTATATCCCGATGCAGGGTTCAGCCTCTCATGAGGGTGGTACTTTCATCACTACTCCCGCGATATCCGAAACCCAGGGAGTGGCACGGGTGCAGACCTGGGTGCAGAACGATTATCCGGAACCAAGGACGTGCGTGCTGAACACTTACATCCTGGATGCATCAAAAAAAATTGTCCAGGTCATTAAAACAAAAGCTTTAATTAACCCTAAACAGCTATACCGGTTTGATCAGACCTTCAAGCCGTTGAAAGATCCGCTCCTCTGGTCTCCCGATTCACCAAATCTATACAAGGTATGGTCTGAGTTAACTGATGGACAGAAGGTGACTGACAGTTATGAAAGCCCTCTCGGATTCAGATGGTTCAGATGGAACTACAACGAGAATTTGCTCTATATTAACGGGAAAAAGATGTCATTGCATGGCGCCGAAAGACTCAGGGAATTTCCCTGGCTGGGTGAAGCTTTACCTGCCTGGATCGCGGAAGAGGATATCAGCCAAATTGCGGAAAAACTTAAGTACAACTTTGTCAGGATATCCGGATGCCCGGCAGATGAGTCCGTGTATGGGCTGTTCGATAAATTTGGTATAATAACCGCAGTAGAATCTCCAAGCATAGGGAGGCAGACATTCTCAGCTGAAGTCCAGAAGCAACAAATGACAGAAACAATACGTCGTTTCCGGAACCATCCCAGTGTTTTGTTCTGGGGGCTTGGTTGTGAGACCGATCATCCTGTCAATCCGGAGTTTGCACTCGAAGAAGATACGACAAGGATTCTTACAGGCAGCAAGCTCGTTAATCTCCCCGGCCAGGATGTCAGGATTCATTCCTTCGATAATCTGCCTGAAGGATCCTCAATACAAAAAATAAGACCCTATCTAAAGGAAGTGATCAGGGCATCAGGTGGAGAAACTTCCGGTGCGCCGGCAAAAATAGCTCTTACGGCTTCTTCATCAAGGATCATGGCTGCTCTTTCATCAGTTGTCATTATTACGGCCATAGTTACAGATTCAAAGGGAAATCCTGTTGCGGGAGCTAAAAATTCCCAAAGGTGGTCGGTTTCCGGTCCCGGGACCATTGCGGGCCCTACCCTGTATGAAACCGAATTAAACAGGAATCCTGAATCGGAGGAGCCCTTGTACATGGATATGCCTGTGCACAATGTGATAAGGTCTTCGGGCAAGCCAGGAACTATTCGTGTAACTGTCTCGGCGAGCGGATTGGCATCCGGAACGATTGAAATCTATGCCGAAGCACCCAAACCCGGCATCCCGTCAATTACCGAGCCTCAGCTCGATGAGAACGGAAGAGTGCCTGTCTCCAGGCAATTTCTTTCCGTTGCCAGACTTGAAGAGGCTCCTCAGGAAATAAAAAGATCAGATGAAGATGTTATTTTAACCGCAGCTGATAAAAGGGGATATGTGACCGTCCTGACAGAACACATACTCAGGAACAACCCGGCCGTTGATACGACAACATTTGAATTCAGAGCGCTGACAGCACTCCTTTCAACATACCTGATGAACAACAAAGGCAGGATGGTGGCAGATGATTATAATTTCAACGTTGACCATTTTAATACCAGCCGGCAGATCTCAGGATATATAAATGCAACAAAGCTCCCGCCTCTCTTTAAGGAAACGCTGAAGAGATATTATACCGAAGTGATCATAACCGCTGGCAGCGAGAAAAACCCGGGAGATGAAATGAACTGGCTTAACTGGATACCGTCAGGAGGAACAGTCATTGTTTCCCAGGAAGGAAACACTCCCGTCTGGCCAAAAGGAACGATAATAACTTCAAAAACAGCCCTTTATGACCTCATTGCTGCTGTATATCCGGTGTTCGACAAATACAGTGACGAAGCCAAGCAAAGAGCCCTGGTCTTTATAAGTAAAATGAATCCTCATATAGTTGTGACCGAAGTAACCGCCCAGGCCAGGGAAGGAGACCAGAAAAAAGTCACCTCAGTTGCATATACAGCGGAGAGGGGTAAACCGATCCTTATTCCATTGATAAAGTTTATTTCAGAATAATATTTTTAATGTTCTCATTGTGTCCTGCTGACAGCTGTTTTATTCAGTTACCTTAATATTTGTATATTTCGATGAATTTAATAAGCCACTGCTATGAAAAATATACGCCTGATTTTTCTCCTGATGATTGTTGTGATGGCAGGTTCACTGGTCACCCTTAACAGCTCTTTCAAAACTCAAAAGAAGAAGAATATCGGACTTCAGCTTTATTCAGTGCGCGACTCGATTGGGAAGAATGTTCCTTCAGCCATTGAAAAGGTCGGCAGTATGGGTTATACCTTTGTTGAACCTGCATCTTATTCTGATGGAAAGATCTATGGCATGGACCCGGTTGCTTTCAGGTATCTGTGTGCAAAGAACGGGATGAAAGTACTGAGCTCACATGTAAACCAGACACTGCCAACGGAAGCTTCCTTCGACAAGACTATGGCATGGTGGGATCTCTGTATAGAAACTCATCTGAAGGCAGGTGCAAAATACCTCGTTCAGTCTTCAATGGGAGGTGATGCCTATAAAAGCCTTGCTGCTCTAAAGAAATGGTGTGAATATTTCAATGCCGTGGGTGAAAGATGCAATGCAAAAGGCATTCGTTTCGGGTATCATAACCACAATAGGGAATTTTCAACACAGCTTGAGGGACAGACTCTTTACGATTTTATGCTTGACAACACTGATCCTTCAAAAGTCATGTTCCAGCTCGATCTTTACTGGTGTGTTGATGGCGGCAAAAATCCTGTCGATTATTTCAATAAATATCCGGGCAGGTTTGAGCTCTGGCATATTAAAGATAAAGAAGAAATAGGAGCAAGCGGAAAAATGGATTTTGAATCGATTTGGAAATCAGCTAAAAAATCAGGCATGAAGTATGGAATCGTGGAAGTCGAAAGATATAACTTCGATCAGTTTACGAGCTGCAGGAAGAGCATCGATTTCCTGAATGGAGAAAAGTACGTTAAGATGCCCATAAGAAAATAAAACGGTATAAACATGTCAAAACACCTTTTTCTGGCTTCAGGTCTTATCCTGCTGCTCCTGTCATGCTCAGGGCCTTCATCCTTGAATGATGAGGAGCGGTTGACCGGGTTTGTGAATCCCATTATCGGAACCGGATATCACGGTCATACATTTCCGGGTGCTGCCTGGCCTTTCGGTCAGGTTCAGCTTAGCCCCGACAACGGAACACAGGGCTGGGACTGGTGCTCGGGATATCATTATTCCGATTCTGTTCTGGCAGGATTCAGTCATCTTCATCTCAGCGGGACAGGTATCGGGGACCTTGCTGATATTTCGTTTCTTCCTGTAACAGAAGATGTTAACTTTATTTCCGAAGAGAAAAACTCTGATTTTGTCGCCAGATTTGCCGGGAAATACAGGCATGAAGATGAGCTTGCAGAACCCGGATACTATTCAGTCACTCTTAAGAGCAATAATATTAAAGCTGAATTGACAGTCACAGAACGAGCAGGCATGCATCGTTACACTTTTCCGGATGAAGGCGCCAGGAATCTTATAATAAACCTGGGCTTCGCCATTAACTGGGATAAACCTTACAAAACCGTGCTTACCCTTGCAGACAACAACCTTGTAACAGGGTCCAGGATGTCGCATGGATGGGCCGCCGACCAGCATGTTTATTTTGCCGCCAGATTCTCACAACCGGTTAAGAGTTATTCAATAAATGAGGTTGGTAGTGAAGGAAGTACCGTTGGTGTTTTCGGCTTCGATAAAAAGGAACTGGTTGTCAAGGTAGGCCTGTCATCGGTCAGCGTTGAAAATGCCATCGAGAATCTTGATTCATCACTCCCCGGCTGGGATTTCGAAGCCGCAAAAAAAGCCGCTTCGGACGCATGGGAAAAGGAGCTTTCAAAAATCAGGATTGAATCACCCGATAACGACATAAAGGTTGTTTTTTACACTTCCCTGTACCATACCATGATTGCTCCCTCGCTGTTCTCTGATGCTAATGGCCAGTTCAAGGGAGTAAAAGGAGATGTTCAGAAAGCTGAGGGGTATAACAGGTACACCGTATTTTCGCTCTGGGACACCTATAGGGCGCTCCATCCATTGCTTACCCTGACACAACCGGCCAGGGTAAATGATATGATTAAATCGATGCTGGATCATTACAGTCAGACAGGGCTGCTTCCAGTCTGGGAATTGGAGGGGAACGAAACCTTCTGCATGGTGGGAAACCATTCAATTCCGGTCATTTCTGAAGCGATACTCAAGGATATCGGGGATTTCGACAGGCAAAAGGCGCTCGATGCGATGATTGCAACATCGATGTATGATCGCGACGGCATGGGACTGTATGATTCACTGGGATACATGCCAGCCGACCTGGTGCAACAATCGGTAGCTAAATCAGAAGAAGTGGCAATCGACGACTGGTGTGTTTCAGCAGCTGCGCAAAAACTTGGCAGAAAAGCCGAGGCATCCTATTTTCTCAACCGTTCAAAAAACTACAAAGCATATTATGATAAAGGAACGGGTTTTATGAGAGGCAGGCTTAGCAACGGAGAATGGACTACGCCCTTCGATCCCGCCTTCTCCAGGCATGAAGGAAGCGATTATACGGAAGGAAACGCATGGCAATACTTGTGGCTGGTACCGCATGATGCGTATGGGTTGATGGAATTGATGGGAGGTGAAGAACCTTTTGCCGATAAGCTGGAACAGCTGTTTAATGTCACCCAGGGTGTAAAAGGCGAACAGGCCTCCGCTGATATCACAGGGTTGATAGGAGCATATGCACACGGGAACGAACCTGGTCATCATACAACCTTTCTCTTTAATTATGCCGGGAGACCCTGGAGAACGCAGGAGCTTAACCGCCAGATACAGAAAACTATGTACACAAATTCTCCTGAAGGACTGTGCGGGAATGAAGATTGCGGACAGATGTCGGCCTGGTATGTCTTCAGCGCTCTCGGATTCTACCCGGTGAATGCATGCGACCTGAAATACCAGTTTGGATCACCATTAGTTACCAGTGCAAGAATAGACATTGGCCGGAGTAAATATTTATATATCTCGGCGCCGATGGCTTCCGATAAAAATAAATATATCCGGGAGGTGTACCTGAACGGCCAGCCGGTTGTCAGGCCTTATATAACATGGGATGAGATATCTGAGGGAGGAACACTGGAGTTTATAATGAGCGACGAACCGGCCAGATCTCTTTTTCAATGATTATCAAATTGGCTAAAACTGAAAATTAAACCTGTGAAAATGAATACATTTAAATTAATCAAGGCAGCTCTTTTCTCTCTCTGCCTTTCCTCCGTTTTATCAGCACAGAAACTCCCCCCGGTTATTGTAAATGCCGATAAGCCTGTTGCTGAGATAAAGCCAACTATGTGGGGATTATTCTTCGAGGATATCAACTTTGCAGCCGATGGCGGCATTTATGCCGAGCTCGTAAAGAACAGGTCATTTGAATTTTCCAAACCAAGAATGGGATGGAAAATACCGTGGACGGGAAGTGACTCATCCCATTTTATTATTATGAACAGGAGTGGACTTAATGAAGGCAATCCGCGTTTTGCTAGGATCACACTTAAACCCGGAACCGGCTCTCTTTCCATGACAAATTCAGGCTTCAGGGGGATGGGGGTAAAGCAAAATACCAGGTATAATTTTTCTGTGATGGCTTCACTTCCTGCAAATGACAATATAAGAATGAGGATCGAACTTCTCACTGAAAAAGGCGAAAAGATAGGGGAGACCACCTTAACACCAAAAGGCAGGGAATGGAAGAAATATGAAGCTTCATTCACATCTTCAAAAACCGACCTTAAATCTTCGTTAAGGATATTGTTTGAAGGAACCGGGATCATTGATATCGATATGGTTTCCCTTTTTCCCGGCGACACCTGGAAAGGCCGTCCATATGGCCTCCGTGCCGATCTGGTACAACTTCTTGCCGATATGAAACCGGGATTCTTAAGGTTTCCGGGCGGGTGCATTGTTGAAGGATATGACCTGAGCGTCCGCTACCAATGGAAAAAAACGATAGGACCTGTTGAGGAAAGGAAAATGATCATTAACAGGTGGAATACAGAGTTTGCGCACAGGCAGACACCTGACTATTATCAGACATTCGGACTGGGATTTTATGAGTATTTTCTTCTCTCCGAAGATATAGGTGCAGAGCCTCTGCCAATACTTAACTGCGGCATGGCCTGCCAGTTCAACACGGCAGAGCTAGTCCCGCTCGATCAACTCGATCCTTACATACAGGATGCCCTCGACCTGATAGAATTTGCGAATGGACCGGCAGATTCAAAATGGGGTAAGATCAGGGCACAGATGGGACATCCGGCACCCTTTAATCTGAAGTACCTGGGCATAGGAAATGAACAATGGGGACCACAGTATTTCGAGCGTTATGCACTTTTTGAAAAAGCCATCAAAGCAAAATACCCTTCAATCAACATGGTTTCCGGAGCCGGGCCTCAGCCTGACGATGAACTGTTTAAATCTGCTGTGGAGGCATTGAAGAATTTAAAACCGGAGCTTGTTGATGAGCATTATTACAGGCCTCCCAAATGGTTTCGAGACAATGCAACAAGGTACGACAATTATGACAGGAGCATCTATAAGATCTTTGCCGGTGAATATGCAGCACAGAGCGTTTTTACGGTAAGTCCCGACAATAAAAACAACTGGGATTGCGCTCTTTCTGAAGCTGCATTTATGACCGGTCTCGAAAGAAATGCCGATGTCGTTAATATGTGTTCGTACGCACCTCTTTTCGCTCATATAGATGGCTGGCAGTGGACACCCGATCTGATCTGGTTCAATAACCTTGCTTCATTCGGAACAGCCAATTACCAGGTTCAGAAATTGTTTTCCGTCAACAGAGGAACTCATGTTCTTGATATCCGTCAGGATGGTAAACCCCTGACAGGACAAAAGGGAATATATGCTTCCGCGGTCATCGATAAAAAATCAAATGAGATAATACTGAAGCTGGTCAATTATTCGAGTGATACCCAGATAAGGGATATTGCAATTCAAACCAAAATGAGCCTTCAGCCTTCAGGAAAACTTACCCTTCTAAAATCAGGAAACCTTAACGATATGAACACTATAGACAATCCGCAGGTTATAGTGCCCTCCGACAGGGAGATAAAACTCAACGGGAGGAAGCTGACTGTGACAATGGAACCATTTTCATTTAACGTGATAAGGATTAAAACAATAAGGTAAACGCATAAAAAGAACTTTCTATGAAAAAATTGATTCTCTGGTCCCTGATATTATCGTTGCTTGCTGCATGCCAGCCGAAAGACCCTTCCATAACTGGAAATGATGAAAAGATACCCTTTCATTCCTGGGCTCCGACACCTCCAATGGGATGGAACAGCTGGGATTGCTATGGACCTACTGTCGCTGAAGGTGAGGTGAAGGCGAATGCTGATTATATGGCAAAGCACATGAAGAAATTCGGGTGGAAATATATCGTTGTCGATATCAGGTGGTTTGTTGAAAACGACAAATCGGGAGGTTATAATCAGACAGATCCGGTTTATGTGATGGATGAGTATGGAAGATTTACACCTGCTTTGAACAGATTCCCTTCAGCAGCCGAAGGAAAAGGTTTTAAACCTCTTGCAGACTATGTCCATTCCAAAGGATTGAAATTCGGGATTCATATTATGCGGGGAATACCGGTTATTGCAGTGAACAGGAACACACCGATCCTTGGAAGCGATGCACATGCCCAGGATATCTATTCACCCGAAGGCCAGTGCACCTGGCTCAGGGATATGTACACAATAGTTGCCGGAAAGCCCGGAGCACAGGAATATTATAATTCGCTGTTTCAGCTTTATGCTTCATGGGGCGTCGATTTTGTCAAAGCGGATGATCTGTCAGGACGTACTCAAGAAATAGAAATGGTCAGGAAAGCCATTGATAACTGCGGACGGCCTATTGTGATCAGCATTTCCCCGGGAGGAGACAGACCTGAATCGATAGATTTCCTGAAAAATATTGTCAATTTGTGGCGGACATCCAATGATTTCTGGGACAACTGGACACAGCTCAAGAACCAGTTTACCATACTTGAGAGATGGGCCGGTCTCGGCGGTAAAGGTTACTATCCCGACGGAGATATGCTCCCTCTCGGAAAAATAGGATTAAGGGCAGAAAGAGGAGAACCCAGATGGTCGGGGTTTACCAAAGATGAACAGTACACCCTGATGACACTCTTCTCCATATTCAAATCTCCGCTTATGTTCGGTGGGGATCTCCCCAGCAATGACGAATTTACGCTTTCACTTATCACCAACAAGGATGTTCTGAATGTCAACCAGAACAGCACGAACGGTAAACAGCTCTTCAGGGAAAATGACATGATCGCATGGGCCGCCGACGATCCAAAGACAGGAGATAAATTCCTGGCTCTCTTCAACGCCGCTGATAAGCTTCCTATCGTTGAAAGCAAGGCAATATGGAACAGCGGTCATCTGACAAACGAAAGCAGTAACCAAAGCGTCGATGTCGATATCGATATCACCGGTGCCAGGAAGCTTTATCTGGTAACCTCCTTCGAGGACGTGATCGGTTTTTCGAGCCACAACTGCGACTGGATTGAACCAATTCTCGTCGGCAGTGAAGGAAATATCAACCTGACTGATCTTAAATGGGTAAAAGCTGTATCAGGAAGAGGGTTTCCTTCAATAAACCAGACCGGCAGAGGACGGAAGCTGACTGTCAACGGAAAGGAATATGAGAATGGGATCAGTGCCAACGCTGTTTCTATAATTGAATACGATCTGCCGGAGGGAATAACAAGGTTCAAAGCAACTGCGGGTCTGGATAATGGAGCTATTGGCCGTCCCGGACAGACTGCTGACTCACAGATTGAAAGACCCAATAACGGGAAGTTCATGATCTTTACAGAAGATCCGGCAGGACCTGAACCTCCCGAAACTGCCCCGGTCTCTGTAAGATTTGAACAACTGGGGTTGTCCGGAACGCACACAATCAAAGATCTGTGGACTGGAGAAAAACTCGGGAAATTCACTGATGAATTTACCAGTATTATAAATCGCCATGGAGCAGGCCTTTACAGGATACATTAAAAATAAGAATCTTAATAAGTAATGATATGAAAATCAACTTCTGCAAGCATGCAAGCCTGATGAGCTTAACAGCTCTGATTTTCTCAATAAGTCTGTCTGCCCAGAAAGGAAAACTTCCGGTTGCGGAAGGACCCTATAAGCCCACAGAAGAGTCTCTGGCTCAATTCAAGTGTCCCGAATGGTTCCGCGACGCAAAATTCGGTATCTGGTCACACTGGGGACCCCAGGCAGTTCCCCGGCAGGGAGACTGGTATGCAAAAAGAATGTATCAGGAGGGGAACAGCGCATATAAATATCATCTTGAGCATTATGGGCATCCTTCAGTTTTTGGTTATAAGGATATCATCCCTCTGTGGAAGGCTGAGAAATGGGATCCCGATAAATTAATGGAGCTTTACAAGAAAGTCGGAGCAAAGTATTTTGTCAGCATGGGTACGCACCATGATAACTTTTTTCTGTGGGATTCCAAAATCCATGATTGGAATTCTGTAAACATGGGTCCAAAAAAAGATGTAGTTGGACTTTGGCAGAAAGCAGCCCAGAAGCAGGGTTTGAAATTTGGAGTATCCGAACATCTCGGAGCCAGCTTTACATGGTTTCAGACAGCTCACCTGTCCGATAAACAAGGCCCGAAAGCCGGTGTGCCTTATGACGGGGCAAATCCGGAATATCAGGATCTGTATCATCCTTCAACCACCCCGGACGACAAGGAATGGCTCACCAACAACCTTGTATTTCAGATCGAATGGTTCAGAAGCATCAGGGAATTGATTGATAATTATCATCCTGATCTGATCTATTCTGACAGCAGGATGCCTTTTGAGGATGTTGGAAGAAGCCTTTTGGCTCACTTCTTTAACCAGGATATTGCTGGAAACAGCGGAATATTAAATGCAGTTTATACATGCAAGCAGGCATCATACGGGAAGTGGGTTCAGGACGTGGAGCGGGGCTCACTCGATTCCATATGCCCTTTCCCCTGGCAGACAGATACATCGATTGGAGATTGGTATTACCGGACAGGTCAGAAATACATGACCGGGACGGAAGTTATCCAGATGCTTGTTGATATTGTCAGCAAGAATGGCAATCTTCTGCTTAATGTAGTACAAACTCCTGAAGGAGATCTTGAACCTGATGTCCTAGCAATTCTTGATGAGATCGCAGGATGGATACCTGCTAACGGAGAAGGAATTTACGAAACCCGCCCATGGAAAGTCTATGGCGAAGGGCCATCAATGAAAAACCAGGCCAAAGGCACGTTTGGGGGAGTCAGGGATGTAAGATCTTATACACCTGCTGATATACGTTTCACCGTAAAAGGAGAAACTCTTTATGCATTCTGCATGCAAAAGCCGACCGGTGACATCACTCTGACTTCACTTGGAAAAAATTCAAAGCTGACCTCAGGTCAGATCTCATCAATAAAAATACTGGGAAGTGATACAAAAGTAAAATGGTCGCAGAACAGTAACGCCCTTATAATAAGAAAACCTTCAAAGCTGCCTTCCTGGAATGTTGTGTGCCTGAAAATTGAATTCAAGAAATAAAACGCAAAAAATTTAACATCATGGAAAATACTAATTCCCGCCGCAGCTTTTTGAAAAAAGCAGCTCTCGGAACGCTTGCAACTGTAAGCATCCCTGAAATAATTTCAGCTTCTGTTCCCAAAAAAAGCAAAAACAAGCTTCAGCTTCTGAAAGATCAGACGATCCTTTTCCAGGGCGATTCGATTACGGATGCCGGACGGAACAAGGAGGATATGGGATTCAACAGTCCCAGACCCCTGGGGACAGGGTATGCTTTCCTCCTTGCAGCCAGAGTGCTGGAAAAATATGCTGAATTGAACCTGAAAATTTATAATAAGGGCATCTCAGGGAATAAAGTCTACCAGCTTGCAGAGCGATGGGATAAAGATTGCCTCGATCTTAAACCTGATGTACTTAGCATCATGATAGGAGTTAATGATTTCTGGCACAAGCTGGGTGGCAATTATAATGGTACCATTGAAATTTATCGTAACGATTTCATTGCCCTTCTTGAACGAACGAGGAAAGCCCTGCCGGATGTGAAGCTGGTGATATGCGAGCCTTATGCAGTGCCGGGCGTTAAGGCTGTCGATGCAAAATGGTTTCCTGATTTCTACGAATATCAGAAAGCTGCCCGTGAAATTGCCGATAGGTTCGGAGCCCTGTTTGTACCTTTCCAGAAGGTTTACGATGAGGCAATAAAGAGAGCTCCTGCTTCATACTGGACCGGCGACGGTGTTCATGCTGCTCTTCCGGGAGCTCAGCTGATGGCAGAAGCCTGGTGGTATGCCTCAGGTTTAAAGGATTAACTCCCGAAATAAACATTCCCTGCTTCAAGCGCAGCCCTGAGATCAGAATACTTCAGGCCGCGTGTTGTAATTCCTTTTGCCGCTCATAATGCTGCCGCTTAATGAACCTTACATGAAAGGATCAATTGATAAAATTAGTATCTTGAATCCGGCATGCACTAACCAGAATGTAGAACCAAATACTTTCTCGCTATGAAAAATTCCCCCATTTCAAGACGCAGGTTTCTTGGCACTGCAGCGGCAGCCACAGCAGCTTTTGCTATAATTCCTGTCGATTCTCTTGCAATACCCAAAAAGAACAGGAAGCCAAATTCAAAAGTTGGCGGCGTTCAGCTGGGTTGTACTACTTTCAGCTACCGGAGCATGCCTCACAAGGTCGATGATGTGATCCAGTACCTTCTGTTGGCAGGCATCAGCCAGATTGAACTCAGGAGTGTTGCAGAGGAGGACCTTGGCATTCCGCAGATGTCTGCAAGGCCGGGAGCACAGATGTCAGAGCGGGAAAAAGCTGATTTCGACAAAGAGCAGTCAGAGCTTAAGGACAAGCAAAAACAATGGCGTCTTTCGCTTCCCATGGATAAATATGCGCAGATGCGTGCCAAATTCAATAAGGCCGGCATTAAAGTGAATATTGCAAAGTTTGCTCCCTCAGCATGGTCCGATGAAGAGATCGATTATGCATACAGTGCTGCAAAGATCCTTGGCGCGATTGGTATAACTGACGAGTACAGCGAAATGGCGATTGCCAGACTTGGTAAGTTTGCTGAAAAACACAAGAGTCTTGCCATGTATCATACACATGGACAGCCTGCAGAACCGGGATTCTCCTTTGATCCGATTTTCGCAGCCTCGCCTGCAAACTACCTGAACCTTGATGCAGGACACTATTTTGGTGCGACAGGCCTGCACCCAAACGATATCATAATAAAATATCACAACAGGATCAGGAGCATTCATATCAAGGATAAGACCGGACCAAAGAGTTCACCTCCCGGAGCCAACATGGCTTTCGGGATGGGAGAGACTCCCATAGCAGATATACTTCTGCTTCTGAAGAAAGAGAAGTGGCCCATAAATGTCGACATTGAACTGGAGTACCCTATCCCGGAAAGGTCGGATGCAGGGAAGGAAGTTGCAAAGGCAATAGAGTATATGAGGAATATCCTGGAATAAAAGACCGGCTTAATATATTAAGAGACTGATCCTTTCCATCTTCTTTAAAATGATAGTACATTTATAAGACATTTAATAATAAGATTCTCCTTTCATAAGTTATCAATCAAAATTAAGACTATCATTCTTTGAACCGGGAAGATTTCATCAAACAGCTTAAAGCCTCTGACACGACCTGGGATTTTGTTGTTATCGGCGGTGGAGCTACAGGCCTTGGTATTGCTGTTGATGCTGCCAACCGTGGTTACAGCACAGTTCTGCTTGAACAGTCCGACTTTGCCAAAGCAACCTCCTGCCGCAGTACAAAGCTTGTGCACGGAGGAGTGAGGTATCTTCAGAAAGGAGATGTAGGACTTGTAATTGAAGCACTTCATGAACGGGGCTATTTAAGAAAGAATGCTCCTCATCTTGTAAATAATCAACGATTTTTGATCGGCAGCTATCGTTGGTGGGAGAGACTATTTTACACTGCAGGACTGACACTTTATGATGCTCTATCAGGAACAATGAGTCTGGGCCGGTCTCATCCCGTGAGCAGGAAGGAAGCCATAAGAAGGATTCCACGGATAGAACAGAAGAACCTTAGGGGAGGAGTATCATATCATGATGGTCAGTTTGATGATGCCCGGCTCGCTGTCAACCTGATGCAGACAGCTATCGAAAAAGGAGCTGTTGTTGTTAACTATGCGAAAGTGTCTTCACTTCTCAAGGATGAAGATGGCAGAGTGACAGGCGTTAAAGCTGAGGATAAGCTTGACGGAGGTAATTTTTATGTAAGAGGGCGTTGTGTTATAAATGCCACCGGCATATTTGTGGACGAAGTAAGGAAAATGGACAATCCCCTGGAAAAACCCCTTGTAAGGCCGAGCCAGGGTGTGCATCTTGTTGTCGACAAATCGTTCCTGGGAGGCACGGATGCCATAATGGTGCCCAGGACAAGCGATGGAAGGGTGATGTTCGGAGTGCCATGGCATGACCGTGTAATTCTTGGTACGACCGATATCCCAGTGAAGGAATTCGTACTCGAACCGATAGCCCGTAATGAAGAGGTGGATTTTATACTTGAGACAGCAGGAAGATATCTGGATCCGAAGCCCCAGAGGAAGGATGTCCTTTGTGTTTTTGCAGGCCTCCGGCCGCTGGCAGCTCCAAAAAACGATTCCGGCGAGTCGAAAACTAAGGAAATATCGCGCAGCCATAAGCTGATAGTTTCCAAAACAGGACTGATTACAATTACCGGGGGAAAATGGACAACTTACCGCAGGATGGCTGAAGATACCGTGAACCTGGCCGCCCGAAAAAACGGCCTGGCTTTCCGAAAATGTAACACAAAGAACCTGAGGATACACGGTCATTGTGAGAACAGCATCGGAAATACGTGGTTATCAATTTATGGAAGTGACCAGCAAGAGCTGCTTAAACTTTTACAGGAGAATCCTGATTTTTCGCAGAAACTGCATCCCGGTTTCGACTTCACTGTCGGTGAGGTTGTCTGGGCGGTCAGAATGGAAATGGCCAGAACTGTAGACGATGTCCTTGCCCGAAGAGTCCGCGCTCTCTATCTTGATGCCAGGGCATCCCTTCAGATGGCCCCTTCAGTGGCATCATTATTGGCAAAAGAGCTAGGAAAGAAAAAAGAATGGGAAGAAGCACAGATCGCTGAATATACAGAAATGGCGCGTTCTTATATTATTTCCTGAAATCATCCTGTCCTTATGAGATATTACCCGATTTTCAAGCTGGCTCTTTTGCAGTTCACAGTTTTTCTTACCGTTAATTTATCAGCGCAGGATAAAATTGAAGACCTGACGCAATATGTAAATCCCTTCATCGGTACAAAGGAGATGGGACATACGTTCCCGGGAGCCTGTGTTCCGTTTGGGATGGTGCAGCTAAGTCCGGATACAGATACAATCCCATATGCAGTCAATGGCAAGTATACAGGCACTGTCTATCGATACTGCGCCGGTTACCAGTACAACGATAAAACGATAGTTGGTTTCAGCCATACTCATTTCAGCGGAACAGGCCACTCCGACCTTGGTGATTTCCTCCTGATGCCGACTGCCGGGAAAATACAATTAAACCCGGGAACTGCTGACAAGCCAGGCAGCGGTTATCGTTCAAGCTTCAGGCATGAGACTGAAAAAGCAGAACCCGGATACTACTCTGTAACTCTCGACGATGACGGGATAACAGCCGAACTCACTGCCTCAACACATGCAGGATTTCATCAATACACATTCCCGGAAAGCAATGATGCCCATGTAGTTCTGGATATGAACCATGGAATTTACAACTACGACGGTAAAGTTCTCTGGTCTTATATCAGGGTTGAGAACGACACTCTGGTTACAGGTTACAGGATCACAAGCGGATGGGCAAGAACAAGCTATCTTTATTTTGCCATGGTCTTTTCAAAGCCTTTTAAAAGCTATGGCGGAAAAAATGAGGAAGAGCTGGTATATAAAGGATTCTGGCGCAAATTTGATCAGGAACATAATTTCCCTGAAATGGCCGGAAGAAAACTGAAAGCTCATTTTGACTTTCAAACTGCTAATGGTGAAAAGTTAAAGATCAAATTCGCAATCTCAGCAGTCAGCACCGAAGGAGCACTTAAGAACCTTCAGTCGGAGATCCCTCATTTCGATTTTAACAAAACAAGGACGGAAGCAAGGAACAAGTGGCAGAGAGAGCTGTCGAAAATAGTCATTGATGCTTCTCCTGAAAAGAAAACGACTTTCTATACCTCTCTCTATCATACGTTTATTAATCCGGTTCAATATATGGATACGGATGGAAAATACCGGGGGCTGGATCATAATATCCATGAAGCTGACGGGTTCGCAAACTATACAGTCTTTTCACTGTGGGATACTTACCGCGCACTCCACCCGCTCTTTGTGCTTACACAGCCGGAAAGAACATCGGACATGATTAATTCGATGCTTGCACACTATGATCAGAGCGTACATAAACTCCTGCCGGTCTGGAGTCATTTTGGAAATGAGAACTGGTGCATGATCGGATACCATTCGGTGCCGGTGATTGCAGATGCCTGGATCAGCGGTATTCGCGGTTTTGACGGGAAACGTGCCCTGGCAGCCTGCGTGGCATCAGCAACACACAGAGGTTACGGAGATATTGGAGATTATATGGACCTGGGATATGTACCTTTTGATTCGAATGTAAACGGATCATCGATGACACTGGAATATGCCTACGACGACTGGACAATTTTCAGGCTGGCGGAATCGCTCGGTGAAAAGGAAACAGCCGCCGTATTTCAGAAAAGGTCGGAAAACTGGAAAATGCTCTTCGACGATGGAACGGGTTTTGTAAGGGCAAAAGATAAAGACGGCAAATGGAAGACTCCCTTTGATCCTATGCATACTGCCAACGAAGGATTCATTGAAGGGAATGCCTGGAACTATTCACTCTATGTCCCGCAGGATATACCCGGGCTGATAAGGAAAATGGGAGGGAATAAGAGGTTTATCGCTCATCTCGATTCACTCTTCACCATGTATATGCCTGATAAAAAATTTGCCGAGACCGAAGACATTACCCGCGAAGGATTGATAGGCTGTTATGTTCACGGAAATGAACCCAGTCATCATGTAGCCTATATGTATAACTGGGCAGGAGCTCCATGGAAAACCCAGGAACGGATCCATCAGATCGTCAACACAATGTACCTCAATAAGCCCGACGGATTATGCGGCAATGACGATTGCGGGCAGATGTCGGCGTGGTATATATTTTCTTCCCTTGGATTTTATCCGGTTTGTCCGGGTTCAGGCCAATATTCTATTGGATCCCCTTCTGTTTCTCGGGCAATTGTACAGCTTGGCGGCGGCAAAAAGCTTATTATCAAAGCCAATAATCTGTCCGCAAAAAATATCTATATCCGGTCGGTGAAGCTCAATGGAAAAGTAATAAGCACCTCTTTCATTGAGAACAGAGATATTAAGGAAGGTGGTGAGCTTATATTTGAAATGAGCAGTAAACCGGATAAGAACGGTGCAAAAAATCTTTAATTTGAAATAAATATTACGTAGTTTCGTTAAACTTTGGGCAGGGTAATTTTAAATGCAATCTTAACTAACCTCAGAAGAAAATGAATTTCAATGGCTTACGATTTATCTCGCTTACTGTATCTATCTTATCTGTCGGTCTGAATGCTGCCAGCCAGACAGAATTACCTGAAGTGCTGAACAAAGGGACCCTTAATGAGCAGATGATCTATATTGAGGAAAAGACGAGGATCTATGAGGATTTCCGTGCAATCAGGGAAGACATGTTCCAGAAGATAAAAGGTAATTCTATCGATTCACTTGTTGCTGCAAAAAGCAGAATATCCGGTTTGCTGAATATGTCAGCAGCGCTCAATCAAAGGATCGATTCCCTCAACTCCAGTCTTGCCGGTACAAAGGAATCCCTTCAGGAAATGACCAGGACTAAAGACAGCATAAAAGTGCTGGGCATCGAGATCAACAAAGTCGCGTATAATACAATTATGTGGACACTTGCGGGTGTACTGCTTCTTTTGCTTGGGATGGGTTTTCTTGCGTTCAGGAGGAACCTTGCCGTTACCAGGAATACGAAGAAGGATTATACTGAGCTGAAGGCCGAGTACGAAAATTATCGCCAGAAATCACGCCTTGAACGTGAAAAAATGAGCATGGATCATTTCAACGAGCTCAAGAAATTAAAAGGGAACCGGTAATATCCTTCAAAAAAGGGTTCTTACCCTTATAGTATGCGGCACCTTTTTCAGGTCTCTGACAACAGACGACCCCAGCTTACTCTCGGTTTCGATGATCACATAACCTATCTCGGGATCTGTCTGGAGGTATTCTGCAGAGATGTTTATGTCCCGTGAACTGAAGAAATTATTCACTTCCCTGAGTACGCCCGGAACGTTGGCATGGATATGCAGGAATCTCTGCTTGGAAATATTGGGCTGGAGCGATATCTCAACAAAATTAACTGCGCCTATCGTAGAGCCGGTATCGCTGTACTTGACCAGTTTCTCCGCTACCTCAAATCCTATATTCGCCTGAGCTTCGAGCGTGTTGCCTCCGATATGAGGAGTAAGAATAACATTGTCGAATTCTTGGAGTTCGTTGATGAAAGGTTCCTTTTCAGATGCAGGCTCTTTAGGAAAAACGTCTGCAGCCATCCCTGACAGTTGTTTCGATCTCAATCCTTCTGCAACTGCTTTATAGTCAACTACATCTCCCCGGCTGGCATTGATCAGGCATGCACCTTTTTTCATAAGGGCAATCTGATCGCGGGAGATCATATTCCTGGTCAGCTCTGTCGACGGGACATGAATAGTAACAGCATCAGCACACTTCAGAAGATCGATAAGTTTGTCAGCAGGTCTTGCATTTCCCAGAGTCAGCTTTTTTTCGATATCGTAGTAGATTATGTTCATTCCCAGACTTTCTGCAAGGATCGATACCTGTGATCCGATATGTCCATAACCGATTATGCCGATTGTCTTTCCTCTCACTTCCACTGAATTACTGGCTGATTTCATCCAAACCTTTTTCCTGGCCATCGCACTTTTCTCAGGTATACCTCTTAACAGCATAATGCATTCGCCTATAACGAGTTCCGCAACCGACCGTGTGTTTGAAAAAGGAGCATTGAAAACAGGAATGCCGCGCATTTTTGCATCATAGAGATCCACCTGGTTCGTCCCGATGCTGAAACAACCTATAGCCAGCAGCTTAGGCGCTTTGCTAATAAGGTTTTTACGAAGTTCGGTACGGCTTCTGATCCCAATTATATGCGTTTGCATAAGCTTTTCTTCCAATACTTTATCTGACAACGCCTCTTTGTGGCATTCAATATTGGTGTATCCGTTCTCCCTGAAATACCTGACAGCATTCTCATGAATTCCCTCGAGCATCAAAACTTTGATTTTGCTCTTATCAAAGGAATACTTCTTCATTCTTAATGTCCTTAAAAAATTTTGCCGATAAATATAATAAGATTAAGTTAACTTTACCTGTCTGTTATTAATTTTCAGCGGGCAATCCCATTGTTTGGATCCTGAGGTTATAGGCAGGGATGATAAGAATGGCTCAAGGTTCTTGAGCTTTACAGGTTCATTTTATGAGGATCCGGGAACATGAAAAAGCCCCCGGCGGTAAACTCCGGAGGCTCTCTCGAATTAAAATTATTCCATATAAGGATATTTGAAATCAGTTGCCGGTATCAATGTCTCTTTTATTGTCCTCGGACTTACCCATCTGACAAGGTTAAGATGGCTGCCGGCCTTGTCATTGGTTCCTGAAGCCCTTGCACCCCCGAAAGGCTGCTGTCCTACCATAGCTCCTGTTGGTTTGTCGTTGATATAAAAGTTCCCCGCTGCAAAACGCAGAGCTCGGCAGGCTGTTATCATTGCATATTTGTCGTTGCTGAAAATTGAACCCGTAAGTCCGTAAGGAGAAGTCTCGTCACATAGTTTAAGAGTCTCCTCATACTTGTCGTCTTCGTACACAAAAATAGTCATAACAGGTCCGAATATCTCCTCTTCCATTGTTACGAAGTGTGGATCCCCGGTAAGGATGATAGTGGGTTCTACAAAGTATCCTTTGGTTTTATCTCCTTTGCCTCCGGTAATGATTTTCACATCTTTTGATTTTTGAGTTTTTTCGATATAAGTCATTATTTTATCAAAGGAGGCTTCATCAATAACCGCATTCAAAAAGTTGTTAAGATCAGTAACATCTCCAATCCTGATTTCAGAAACCATTTTCTGTAAATGCATGGATGTCTCTTTCCATATCGATCGGGGGATATATGCTCTGGATGAGGCTGAACATTTCTGTCCCTGGTATTCGAACGATCCTCTGATAATTGCTGTGGCTAAGGAAAGAGGATCGGCAGAGCTGTGGGCGAAGATAAAATCCTTGCCGCCGGTTTCGCCTACAATCTTTGGATAGGATTTGTAAAGAGGCAGGTTTTCGGTTACCTGCTTCCAGATGGAGTTGAATGTTGAATTTGAACCTGTGAAATGTATTCCGGCCAGATCCTTATGCTTAAGAACGACACTGCTGATCATCGAACCCTGACCGGGTACGAAGTTAATAACTCCTGCCGGAAGGCCGGCTTCTTCCAGAATCTTCATCAGGTAATAATTCGACAGCAGCGACGTAGAAGCAGGCTTCCATACAGTTGTATTGCCCATAAGGGTGACGCTGGTGTTAAGGTTGGAAGCTATCGCAGTGAAATTGAAAGGCGTGATAGAGTAGATGAAGCCTTCAAGAGGACGGTACTCGATCCGGTTGATAGTTCCATTCTCGGATTTTGGCTGCTCCATATAGATCAATGAAGCAAAATAGTTATTAAACCTCAGGTAGTCAATTACTTCGCATGCAGAATCAATTTCTGCCTGAAATGCATTCTTCCCCTGTCCCAGCATGGTGGCGGCATTCAGTATATACCTGTATTTCTTTGAAATGAGCTCTGCCGCCCTGGCCATGATGGCTGCCCTTTCCATCCAGGCGAGCGACATCCACTGGCATTTTGCATCGAGAGCTGCATCAATGGCAAGTGCAACCTCTTTCCCGGTGGCCATGTGGTATGTTGCCAGAACATGTCCATGATCGGAGGGGATGACTATCTTTCCTGTTCTCCTGGTCCTGATCTCCTTCCCGCCTATGATGAGCGGAATATCAATGACTTTGTTCCTCTGGCTTTTCAGCTCTTCTTCAAGAAGCTTTCTCTCTGTGCTGCCAGGCATGTAAGACAGAACCGGTTCGTTGACGGGCTCATTGAAATTGAATATCGCATTGTTCATATGCTTTTTCTATAAAAAGAATCATTTGGATAACAATCTCAAATGACTTTTGTTGGAAGAAGAACTTAAATGACTATTCAGGTAAATAACCAGGGAATCTTAATCGGGAGGCAAGTCACTGTTCTGATTACCTGAGATTTTAGTATTGACAATTTCATTCAGTCTGATCGGCTTTCTCATTATTCCTGTTATTTCAAAACTGGTCGGATGCAAGAATTGTGAAATTAAAGAAGATTGTCCGTGGATGGCAGATAAGAAAAAACAAAAAGAATATTGATTAGATTTGTAGTGATCTTGAGTAAGCAGAACACAATCCTTTAAAGTAACAAATAAAAAATGCAATCAATGAAACGAATACTTATTCTGTTCTTGTTATTTAGCGGTATCGCCAGCACTTATGCTGCCAAAGTTGACACATTAAAGGTGTTAAGTAAATCGATGAATAAAACCGTTCTTAATATTGTAATTATACCCGACGGAGCTGCAGGGCCAGAAAACAGATACCCGGTCGTTTATCTGCTTCATGGGGCAACAGGAAATCAGAACGACTGGATCACAAAAAGTCCGGCAATTAAAGAATATGCAGATCAATATCAATTGATGATCGTTTGTCCTGATGGCGGATTTACAAGCTGGTATTTCGACAGCCCGGTAGATCCAACCATGAAATATGAAACATATGTATCCAAAGAGCTTATAGCAGCTGTTGATGCTAAGTATAATACGGTTGCGGATAAAAAGGGCAGAGCTATATCAGGGTTGAGCATGGGAGGACATGGCGCATTTTACCTGGCTTTCCGGCATCAGGATGTATGGGGTGCTGCCGGCAGTATGAGCGGAGGTTTGGATATTCGCCCATTCCCCAATAATTGGGACATCGCAAAACGATTAGGCAGCTATGCCGGAAATAAGGAGGCCTGGGAAAATAATACCGATATTAACTTGGTATATTTGCTTGATGGCAAAAGCCTTAAGCTGATTTTTGATTGTGGAACAGACGATTTCTTTCATGATTGTAATAAGCGTATGCACGAAATTCTTCTCCAGCGGAATATCCCTCACGATTATACGGAACGTCCCGGCAGACACGATTGGCAGTACTGGTCCAACTCTGTGAAATATCATCTTTTATATTTTAATGATTTTTTTGAAGGCCGCATTAGAAATTAAAATCCCACAATAATATTCTAAAATTAAAAGCATTCTTATGAATAATAACAGAAGAACCCTGATTGCAGCAACAATGATTATAATCAGCCTGCTTTCAGGAATCAGGCTTTCTGCACAAGTTAGCGATAAGCTGCCAAGAAGCACCCCGGAAAATGAAGGAGTCTCTTCAAAAGAAATAATCGACTTTTTAAATGCTGTCGATACTGCAAGCAGGGTGGAACTGCACAGTTTCATGTTCCTCAGGCATGGAAAGGTGATAGCAGAAGGATGGTTGAAGCCTTACGGACCCGACTATAAGCATCTGCTCTATTCAGCAAGTAAAACATTCACCGCCACGGGAATCGGACTGGCAGTTTCAGAGAAAAGGCTGAAGGTGACCGATAAGGTAGTTTCGTTCTTTCCCTATTCACTGCCCGACTCAATAAGCGATTACATGAAAGAACTGACAGTGAGAGATCTTCTTACCATGTCAGTCGGACAGGATCCTGAGCCAAGATCCATGGGGAGCGGAGGTGACTGGATCCAATCATTCCTGAGTGCAAGTCCTGTACATAAACCGGGAACGGTCTTCATGTACAACAATATGGCGACTTTCATGCTGTCTGCCATTGTTCAGCAGGTAACCGGACAGACATTATTTGAATACCTGCAGCCCAGGATCTTCAAGCCGCTCGGTATCAACGGCATTGACTGGGATCTTAATCCCCAGGGGATAAACCTTGGTATGATCGGTCTCAGGCTTCGTACAGAAGACCTGGCAAAATTCGGACAGTTATTGCTGCAGGAGGGTGTCTGGAATAAAAAGCAGCTTATTCCGAAAGAATGGGTGAAAGAAGCCACCTCGTTTAAGATTGCAAGCAAGGGAGGTTCCGACAGGGTGCCAGCCGGAGTAAACGACTGGTCGCAGGGATACTGCTATCAGATGTGGAGAGGAAGGAACAATACAGTCCGTCTTGATGGAATGGCAGGACAGTTTGTGGTTCTGATACCTGATAAGGATGCTGTTGTTATTTTCACTGCGAATGCCAGGGAAACCCAGGATGAGCTGAACCTGATGCATAATTATCTGATCCCTGCAATTAAATCTGATAAAGCTCTTCCTGCAAACCCGGGTTTATACGGTGAATTGCAAAAACGGCAATCAAACCTGAGTCTGAAACCGCCTGCTTCAAAACTGTCGATGGCAGAATTTGAAAAGAAGATCTCAGGAAAAGAATTTATTTTAGACGCCAATGATTACCAGATCCAGTCAGTCTATTTCGGTTTTAGTGAAAAAGGATGCAATTTTAACCTGAAGAGAAATAACCAGCTTTCTGTTTTAAGTGCAGGCTCTGGTGTCTGGAAGATGTCAAGAACACCATCAGCGTCTCTGCTTGCTCCTTCGCGCACAGCTTCTTCAAAATCGTACGATGCAAATTACCTGGTGTCTTCGCCGTCGGTGATAGCAGCTTTAAGTTACAGCTGGACCGATAAGTCGACGATGGAGCTTACAGCCCGTTTTGTGGAGGAGAGTCTTGGTTCCACGTCCATTGAATGCAGGTTTTCGGAAGTGAACGGTATAGTCAGGGTAACACTTGGATCAAGAGCCCCGCAGGGAAGAATGGGTCCCGGAGCCGGTGCCCCGGCCCAGGCCCAGCTGCGGGGTACTATGGTTGATATAAGGTGATATTTACAATAACCTGTACACACCTATAATTACATAGGGTTCCTCTCCTGCCTTAAGGGCAGGGGTGGTTAATGTACCTATAAAAATGGAATGATTCAGATAATCATATTTGCTGTTATTTGGAGCTTCCATATCAAGCACTGATTTAATATATGACGCCGGCTTGCCATCTTCTCGGGACATATGGATCAAAACCCGGTTGATTACCTGGATGACAACACCATCTTCAGTCTTCATCAGATAACGGGCATTTAGTTCAACATCACCGTCATTACGAACTAGTTGCCAGTCCGCACCAACTGGTAAAACGACTCCTTTAATTTTAGGCCCTTCAAATGTGCCGCCTGTTATCGGGATCACCCGTCGTACGCCATTCTTGCTTTCCCCCACTGCTATCATATTGGAGACTTTCACTTTGGCATCCCACATATGCTCTGTTTTAAAATCCCTGTAGGTAACCGTATCCTTACTGTTCGTTTGTGCATTCAGGAGACTGCCTCCGGAAATAAATGGTAAGCACAACAGAATCAATAGTACAAATTCAGTTTTCGAATTAAAAGTTCTTTTTGTCATCATTTTATAAGAATTTGTGAATTCACACATTTCATAAAAGTAAAATATTTTTCTATTAAGAAGGATTTACAGGAACATTTTTAGACGGCTGTACCTCATTAGCAAGGCAGAATGTGAATTCAGTGTGAAGTGGGTAGGAATGCCTCAATACATCAGGTGTATTTTCTTCTTTTCTCTCCACCCGGCTTGATTTTCGTATTCAACGAAGTATATCTTTAAGTCCGCCTGATTTTCATATTCAACAAAAAATATCTTCTTCTTTGCTTGATTTGAGTATTCTGTGAAGAACCACTTACCGTTATTCTCACCTGCCTGATTTTCGTATTTTACTTTATAAACCTTTAAGTCAGCCTGGTTTTCATATTTGACAACAAAAACTTTTACATCAGCCTGATTAGGGTATTCAACACTAAACACTTTTTGACCATAAGTCAGATTTAGGAAAAGAAAAAAAAGCATGAATACCAAAAACAGCTTTCGTATCATAATCTAATTATTTAGAAATCAAAACTTACCCCTGAACCGCAAATTTCAGAAATATATACCACTTAGACAAACAATTAATTATATACAAAATTGGTCTTCGTTTAATAGAATCACAGGCTTAGATGTGGTGAATTATATTAAGTTGATACTTCTTCTTCAGGGGTAATCATTACAATTGTTTAAGATTTGCTTGACATTGGTTTAATTTAAGCCGTATTACGGGAGAGATCGGGGGATAGTTGAAAAATATTTGTGACGTTTTTGCCGGTAAAAACGTCACAAATATTATATTTGTATAAAATTGTTGATGTGATGAAAATATCTGATATAGTTGTAAATAGGATCAATAGGTTTAAAGCCGGATATATTTTCACCTATGATGATTTTGATGTACCGGTGGAGAATATGAGTGCACTGAAGATGGCTCTGAACAGGCTTGTTGACTCAGGTAAAATAATTCGCCTGTCAAAAGGTCGTTATTACAAGCCGGAAGTATCCGAATTCGGTTCTCTCAGGCCACAGGAATACCAGGTTGTAAAGGATCTGTTGGAATCAGACAATAAGATTATCGGATATCTGACCGGCATTTTTGCATTTAATAAACTCGGACTGACCACTCAGGTATCGAACACTATCCAGATAGGTAGCAATTTCCATAGAAAACCTAAACGAAGAGGAAAATATTCGATCAGGTTTATTCTTCAGAAGAATAACATTACCAGGGAAAATATCTATTCTCTACAGATTCTTGATTCAATCAGGTTTATTAAAAGGATTCCTGATTCAGACGTTTCTGACTCCTGTAAAAAGCTGATTTTAAAGATGAAGAAGCTTCCCAACCCGGATTTATTGGTAATTGTAAAACTGGCAATGAAATATAATCCTGGTACCAGGGCTCTTGCTGGTGCCATAATTGATAAGGTTTCCGATTCTGATATTACCGGACAGCTCCTGGATTCATTGAATCCGGTTTCAGTCTTTACTTTCAGCGTAAGTGAGAAAGTCCTTGACAATAAATTAAAATGGCGCATTGAATGAACCTTCACGAAAATAAGGAGACTTTCAGGGCTGCGATAAGGGCAGCCAGTGATCACTTCAATATCAGGGAGGTCTTTGTTGAAAAGGATTACTGGGTCACTTATATTTTAAAGAGACTCTCCCAATCTGACAACAGGGATAAGGTTGTTTTTAAAGGAGGAACTTCATTATCAAAAGTTTTCAAGCTCATTGAAAGGTTTTCTGAAGATGTGGACCTCGCGATTATTAAAGAACCAGGGCAAACCGATAACAGTATTGGCAGACTAATAAAATCTATTCAGAATGAATTGATTACTGGATTTTCAGAAGTTGTCACCGAGAATACAGCAAAACATAAGAATTTCAGAAAAACTGAATATGATTATGAACATCTGTTTGAATATGGATCTATAGGTACATCAGGAGTCAACAGAAACCTTGTCCTTGAGATTAACTCGCTTGCAGATCCGGTTCCTAATGAAAAACATCAGATAAGGTCCATTATTACGGAATATCTGGAAGATACCCGTAATCCGGAAGCCGTAGGAACTTATGAATTGGAATCCTTTGAGCTTAATGTACTTGTGCCTTGGCCAACATTAATTGAGAAGATCCTTTCCATTGTAAGGTTATCTTATTTCGATAATAATATTGAACGCATACGGCCAAAGGTCAGGCATTTTTACGACATATATTATTTGGCAAACTCAGATTACTGCAAGGATTATATCACCACAGTAGATTTCATTCGTGATTTTATAAATATGTATTTACAGGATAAAACAAAGTTCAACGATCCTGAAAAGTGGTTAAATACATACTATAAGGATTCTCCTGCTTTTACTTCTTTTAATGAAATCTGGAGTCAGGTACGGTCCTCATATGAAACTGATTTAAAATTACTTGTTTATGGAGGATTTCCTTCTGAGAAACAGGTGGCTGATAAATTCCGGGAATTAATAAGTATTTTAATGAAGTAGACAATTTCAATTTATTCTGTTGATTCTCATTTCTGGTTATTAAATTTGTTTATCTGCAATTATTAAGTACAATGCCACTGTCTGAAGGAACCTGTTCAGTATCTACGATACTAAAGGTTTTTGAATGACATTTATAGAATACTTCTGCTCATCGTTGTAATCATGTTCATCTGTTACTCAGTCCTATAATCGGGGAGTGCCTCTCCCGATAATCGGTATCGGCCGTCCCTGGGCTCCAGTCCTGAAAATAACAAACAAACACCATGCGGTGCTAAATCAGATGTCTGTTCCTAAATGCAATTCCTGATCCGCTTTTTAAATATTTCTCAAACAACAGGGCTTTGTCCTTATCAATAAAACAGACAAAACATACCAGGGTGACAGGAGTTTTGTCTTTTGTATAATGTACTTTATGACAATTATGTTCATCAATCCTTCTTTCAACATCGGTTGTATAGCCAACATAATGGCTTCCATCTGAACACTCTAGAACATAAACAAACCACATGTTATACTAAACTAGCGAGACAATTACATATATGTGGACTGCGTCCACCGACTTTGTGCTCCGAAGCTACAGCGAAGGAGCAAGCCCGTAGAAGTTTTAGCGAGAAGAATTCTGCCAAAAGGAAAAACCCTCCTTCCATCGGCCGCCATAGGCTTGCCGACGGCGCAGCGCTAAAGCTTCGGAGGGCGAAGGTGGAGCTGGCGGGAGTCGAACCCGCGTCCAAACATGGAAGCCATACGTTTTCTACATGCTTAGTCCTGCTTGATTTTCGTGACACCTCAGCTGCAGAACAACCTAAAATGCCCTTAGTCCCTGTTTGTTTCGCCGTCAGAGAGGGACCCTCATCAGACTAGCCCCGGATTGCGTGCGCCTCCGT
>CAZXAM010000042.1:0-26701 GCA_964638545.1 uncultured Rikenellaceae bacterium
CGGGGCAGGCTTTCCCCCCCTGGGGGGAACGGGAAGGGGGGTCTAGGAAACGATAAAATAAATTATATAAAATTATGTCAGACATTAAATCAATCAAAGAACGGGTTATTAAAGTACTTGATCAGGTAAGACCCTATCTTCAGTCAGATGGCGGAGATATAGAACTATTGGATGTAACCGACGATCTGTCAGTCAAGGTCAGGCTGAAGGGTGCATGCCATGGCTGCCCCTACAGCATGCAGACATTAAAGGCGGGAGTTGAGCAGGCTATCCTCAAGGAAGTTCCCGAGATCAGGAAGGTAATTTCTGCCTGACACGGTTCAGCTATTCATTTTTATTTACCTTTGAAATACTATACACAGGTTTAACAAGTTTATAGTATTAAATGTCATCTATTGTCTTCATTAAAAGCCTCATATAAATACCTGCTTCTCGCCGGCCTTCTGCTTCTTGCCACTACATGCTCGGTGGAAAAGAACACAGCCTCAACGAGATTCTATCATGGCATGACCGCCAGGTACAATATCTACTTCAACGGATACGAAAGTTTCAAGGCCGGGATACTGAAAGTCGACAACGGTTACAGGGATGATTATGCGGAGATGCTCAGGGTCTTCGAGTTCAGCGATCCCTCAACCGCGTCATTATGCTCTTCCGATATGGAAAGGGCTATTCAGAAAGCCTCAAAGCTTATTTCCCTGAAATCGATCACAGCAAAACCTGAAATAAAGAAGAATGGTAAAAAGGTAATAAATGACACAGACCTTCTTGAAAGAAAGGAATATAATGGTTGGGTTGACGACAGTTATCTTCTCATGGCCAAAGCAAGGTTTTACAAGCATGAATACACTGAATCCGATGCATTGCTTAATTATTCAATAACCCAGGCAAATGATCCTGACATCAGGAAAGAGGCATCTGTCTGGCTTGCCAGGATATATAATGAAACTTCAAGGTTCAGCGAATCATCCCGGCTCCTGGGTGATCTCGACATAAATGATTCATCTCCTGTCTGGTTAAGATCATTGTATTATACCACCCTTGCCGACCTGAACATTAAGGAAAAGAAATATTCAGAAGCTATCGAACCCCTGGGAAAGGCTGTCAACCTCGTTTCGGGCAAACGTCAGAAATACAGGCTCACCTATCTTCTCGCCCAGCTGAACGAACATGCAGGCAATTCATCAAAAGCAATTTCCCTGTACCGCGACGTTGTAAAAATGAATCCCCCGTATGACGTGGAATTCAATGCCAGGATCAATATCGCCGGAGTGTTTGATGTGAACTCCGGAAATCCGGGTGAGATCAGGAAAGAACTTGAGAAGATGCTCAGGGATTCAAAAAACAAGGATTTCCTTGATCAGATTTACTATGCTCTGGGAAGCCTCTCTATGAAAGAAGGTAAAGAAGAGGAGGCTATTGATTACTATCGAAGATCAACAGCTGCATCAACAACAAATGCAAACCAGAAAGGAAGATCATACCTTGCCGTAGCCGATTATTTCTATGGCAAACCCGACTTTCTGAAAGCCGGTCTCTATTATGACAGCGCAATAGTGTTTCTTAACCAGAAGCATCCTGAATACCCGGAAATAAAAACAAAATCCACTGATCTGAATTCCGTCGTTTCACAACTGAAAATAATTGCTGAACAGGATAGCCTGCAGAAGGTGGCGGCAATGCCCGAAACAGAAAGAAATGCCCTGATCTCGGCTATAATCAATGAAATTACCACAGCTGAGAATGAAGGAAAGACTTCTGAATTTGCTTCAAGGTACAGCCTCGGACAGTATTATGAAAACGAGAGGCGCTTCCAGAACAATATCGAACAGGAGGGCAAATGGTATTTTTACAATCAATCGGCTTTGACTTTCGGCCGTTCGGAATTCAGGAGGCGATGGGGAGAAAGGCCCATGGAAGACAACTGGCGCAGGTTCAACAAGGCAAGGACGACAACCTCTTCGGTCCCGGGAACCACTGAAGAAATATCGAAGAACGGAACCGATACGGCCGGAGTACTGACAGACTATAAGAGGCCTGAGTTTTACCTCCGGAACCTTCCCATGAACGATTCGCTTCTTGCCGTCTCAAATGAAAAGATTGCCAATGCTTACCTTAATGCAGGCAAAGCTTATTTTGAAAAACTTATGGACGCCGGAAGAGCAACCGAATCGTTCGAGAAACTGCTGAACCGTTATCCTTCAAATGAGCTGGTGCCTGAAACATTATATAACCTCTACCAGGTAAACAAAGATGTAAATACCAGCAAATGCGAGGCTTACAGGCAGCGTCTGCTCGAAAGATACCCGGAAACCGAATTCGCAAAGATCCTTTCCGATCCTGAATATTTCTCCAAGAAATTGGCCTTAATGAAAAAGACGGAAATGATCTATGAACAGGCATACAATGAATATTCCAATGAAAATTATATCTCTGCCATTTCAATATGCGACACAGCACTTAAGAAATACAATGAAGATCAGCTGTCCCCTAAATTCATGCTGTTGAAAGCCTATGCAGTGGCGAAGATCAGCGATGAGAGGGCTTTCAAGGAAGAATTGGGCTCACTTGTGAAAAAATGGCCTTCCTCGGCCGAAAGCAAAAAAGCTTCGGAACTGATAGCCTACCTGAATCAGAAGATCCCGGAGCTGAAAATAGAGGAAGACAAGGAGATCGCAAAAGAACTGTTTGTAATGGATACAGTGTCGGCCCATTCCTTTATTATAATAATCGAAAATCCGCAGTTTAACCTGAACCAGGCGGCTTTTGACGTAATTAGTTATAATATTGACAATTATACTGACAATAACTACCGGACCCAGGGAGAACTTGTCGATAATAAATTCATAATGATCATCGTATCCGGGTTTGCCAGGTATGCACAGTCTATGGATTACTTTAAATCCTTCAATACGGCAAGGATTGTGCGAAATCCCTCTTCTTCCAGAATATATTCTTTTATAATAAGCACCAATAATCTAACGGCTCTCCGGAACGATAAGAATCCTGAAAGGTATCTATTGTTCTTCAGGGAGAATTATCTGAAATAAACATAACCCCACCCCCTGCCCCTCCCCTTAAATATAAGGGGAAGGGGGGAATTAGTAAAAATGGACTTATCTCACTCCCTCCCTTAGCCTTAAGGGAGGGAGCCGGAGGGAGGGTTAAGATGAACGAAGGGAGAATTATCTGAATGAGAAAAATTAAGATACTCTGGACCGATGATGAGGTTGAAGTCCTGAAGCCTCATATCTTCTTCCTCGAGGATAAAGGATATGAGATAGACACCTGCTCCAATGGCAACGATACAGTGGACCTTGTCCGGCAGAATTCTTACGACCTCATCTTCCTCGACGAGAACATGCCAGGTCTGAGCGGTATTGAAACACTCAGGCTGATAAGGGAGATCAGGACCGACATCCCGATCGTTATGATAACCAAAAGCGAGGAGGAAGAGATAATGGAAGCTGCCATAGGCTCAGAGATCTCAGATTACCTAATCAAACCTGTAAAACCCAAACAGATACTTCTGGCAATTAAGAAAATCCTTGACCAGAAAAGACTTGTCACAGAAAAGACTTCCACAGACTACAGGCAGGGATTCAACCGGATAGGCGCCATGATAACTGAGGCAGCAACTTGCCGCGACTGGATGGAACTTTTCCGTAAGCTGACCTTCTGGGAGTCTGAGCTTGAGAAACTGGACGACAAGAGCATGTCGGAAATATTCAGGATGCAGGAAAATGAAGCAAATGCCTCTTTTGCCAAATTCGTTGCAAAAAACTATCTGACATGGCTTAACCAGCAAAAGCCTGATGATCCTGTCATTTCTCCTGCTCTTTTCAGAAGAAAAGTATTTCCGCTGATAACCGGCAACAGACCGCTGTTTTTTATACTGATCGACAATATGAGGTACGACCAGTGGAAGATGATCTCTGCAGAGCTTTCAGGCTTTTTCAGGGTAGTCGATGAAGATATTTATTTCAGCATCCTCCCTACTGTCACTCAATTCAGCAGGAATGCCATTTTCGCAGGACTAATGCCCGCACAGATAGAAGAAAAACTGCCTCAATTCTGGATTAACGACGATGAGGAAGAGGGCAAGAACAACTTTGAAGAGGAGCTTTTCAGGAATCAGCTGGCTGTGAAAGGGCTCAGGTATAAATGGTCCTACAGCAAGATCAGCAGCAGCTATGAAGGCAAGAAATTAAATGAAACCTACAGGCAGATGCTTGATAATGATATCAATATCCTGGTCTACAATTTTGTCGACATGCTTTCGCATGCACGTACTGAGATAGACCTTATCAGGGATCTCGCGGAAGATGAACCGGCATACCGCAGCCTGATTCGCTCATGGTTTATCCATTCATCACTCTATGACCTTCTGAAACTCCTGTCGGAACATAAGACCAGGGTGATCTTCACCACCGACCATGGAACAATAAGGGTTCAGAACCCGGTAAAAGTGATCGGCGATAAGAAAACTTCATCTAACCTCCGGTACAAGATGGGCAGGAACCTGGATTATAATCCGAATGAAGTTTTTGAGATCAGGAATCCTGAAAAAGCGCTTCTCCCCAAAAGCAATATAAGCTCAAGGTATATATTTGCGCTCAACAGGGATTACCTTGTTTACCAGAATAATTACAATTATTACGCAGGTTATTATAAAAACACCTTTCAGCACGGAGGCATCTCAATGCAGGAGATGCTGCTTCCGTTCGCGGTATTGGAACCGGTCTCGTAATGGAAATAATTATTTTAAGCAAGAAGGATATAGCGGCGGCGGCAAAGAAGCTCATAGATTACGCCGGCAACCGGAGGGTCTTTGCCTTCGACGGTCCCATGGGAGCCGGAAAGACTACTATCATTAAAGCCGTTTGCAGACTGCTTGGCGCCACCGATTCAGCGAGCAGCCCTACATTTACAATTATTAACGAGTACCGCAGGAGTGAAGACAACTCTCTTTTTCACATCGATCTTTACAGGATGAAAAAGGAAGAAGAGGCTTTCGACATAGGTATTGAGGAGTACCTTTCAGGAGATCAGTATTGTTTCATTGAATGGCCCGGAATCATCAATGACCTGCTGCCTGAAGGAACCGTTAATGTCAGGATCGATGTGAGAGAAAATGAAATGAGGATCCTGAAGGTATCATAAACAATTCTGTATTGCTCCTGTATTGCATTTTTTTTAACTTTGAAGAAATAACATCCGCTTGAAGATGAATGACAAAGGCAAGAACGGGAAAGTCAATCTGGGGAACAGTGCCTTCATGCCGAAGGAGGAGCAACTTGAAACTGCAGTCAGGTCCAGGAGGATCTCAATCGGAATTCCATGCGACACGAAAGATGAGGAAAAAAGAATTGCGCTGACTCCGGAGGCAGTCAATTTACTCGTCGAATCGGGGAATGAAGTGATCCTTCAGAAAGGAGCAGGGAACGGGGCAAATTACTCCGACAAGGATTTCAGCGAGAGCGGCGCCGTAATAACCGATTCCCCCGCCAGGGTTTTCAGTTCGGATACGATCATCAAGGTAGCTCCGTTCAACGAAAA
Organism: uncultured Rikenellaceae bacterium; assembly: GCA_964638545.1. GTDB lineage: Bacteria > Bacteroidota > Bacteroidia > Bacteroidales > VadinHA17 > LD21. The sequence goes on from CAZXAM010000042.1 coordinate 5,560, forward strand.
GGAGGCAGACTATCTGAAAGGGAATCAAGTGCTTCTGTCATATCTCAACGTCCTCAAGCTCAGCGAGCCCACGCTGGCAAAACTCATCAGGAAGAAAGTTACAGCAATTGCATTTGAGAAGATCAGGGACTCCAGCGGCGCAATGCCGGTTATAGAATCGATGAGCGAAATTGCCGGAGTGACTTCAATCCTCATAGCCTCCGACTACCTTAGCAATCACCATGGCGGTAAAGGCGTGATGCTTGGCGGTATAACCGGGATAACCCCTACCGAAGTTATAATTCTTGGTGCGAACACAGCCGGAGAATACGCTGCCAGGGCTGCTCTTGGTCTTGGATCACAGGTTAAGGTATTCGACAGTTCACTCAATCAGCTCCGAAAATTTGAAACACTGGTCGGACAGCGGATGCAGACATCCGGATTTCATCCCCAGGTTCTGAAAAAAGCGCTTAAATCGGCTGATGTTGTGATAGGCGCCATCGAACTGGAAGATCTAAAGCCATGGTATTATGTTACTGAGGATATGGTCCGGACTATGAAAAAAGGATCTGTGATTGTTGATCTGAGCATCGACCGGGGCGGGTGTATCGAAACTACAGAATGCCGGGCGTTGAAAGATCCGGTTTATGAGAAACACGGGGTGATCCATTTCTCAGCATGGAACCTGCCCTCGCGTGTGGCACGAACCGCTTCCATAGCCCTCAGCAATATCATTGCACCTCTGCTTCAGAACCTTGCCGGAGCGGGAAGCATAACCCACCTCCTGAAAAATGACCTGGGCGTCAGAAACGGCGCATACCTGTACAACGGAATTCTGACGAATGAAACCCTCGGGCAGAAATTCGGAATTCTTTCCAAAGATCTCGATCTCCTTCTTTCAGCTTTCTGACAGTATTCAGAAAGAAAGAACTGCTTTTTTCCCCTTTATCCCTACAGAAGCATGAGCACCTATATAGAAAGCTCTGTTGTCTGCAATATGCCCTGCCGGAAAATTGAATAACACAGGATATCTGTATTCACTGACAATTTCCGATATTGTCTTTTCTGCGCTTTTACCCCATGGCGTTTTTCCGTCCATCATATCATTCATCCCTCCCACAACAAGAGCCTGAAGATCCTTAAGTTTTCCTGCCAGCTTCAGGGAAGTCAGCATCCTGTCGAGATGATAATAATATTCTCCCACGTCTTCAATGAAAAGGATCTTCCCTGATGTTTTTGGTTCCGCCGGGGTGCCGATCAGACTGTAAAGAAGTGAAAGGTTCCCCCCGGTAAGTTCTCCGGAAGCCTCTCCCGGCCTTACATATTTTCCGGTCCATTCAACAGGAGGACAACCTTGGAACAATGATGATCGCAAAGACATGAGAGTCTCTTCTGTCTTTTCCGGATTTTTAAAATTAAGAGGCATCTCGCCATGAACCGAGATCATCCTGCATTTCTCATTCAGCCATGAATGCAGAACAGTCGCATCACTGAAACCTGCATACCACCTGGGATTTCTTTTCAACGACGAAAAATCGATTTTATCAATGATCCTGAGCAATCCATATCCGCCCCTGGAACAAAATACAGCCTTTATCTTTTTATTATCGGTTGCTTTCTGGAAATCCGATAGTCTCTGCCTGTCGGTCCCGGCAAAAGGACCATCTTTTTTGAGAGCATTCTTCCCCACATGCACTTTTAATCCCCACGATTCAAGGACTAAAACTGATCCCTCAATTTTATCTTCATTAATAGCAAATGCAGGTGAAACTATCGCAACTTCGTCTCCGGGCTTTAAAAACGGGGGTCGTATCTTGCGGACAGGCATATTAATATATTTTACGTAAAAGTAATCGATAATGTTTCAGTAAATCTGCTGATTTGAAAAAAAAGAACTTACTCGGAGTGACACAGAGGTCTTCGCTAAGCTCAGACTTTCACAGAGTCGCACAGAGTCGTTTCTCTGCGGAACTCTGTGCCTCTCCGGATTTCCTCTGTGTAAGTTTTTAATTATCTTTGTTCTTTTTTCAAAAGTTAATAGTTCATTATAAGTTTCATGAAGAAGTTCAAAAGATACCTCGTAACCTCCGCCCTGCCCTATGCAAACGGTCCCCTCCATATTGGTCACCTGGCAGGTGTCTATGTCCCGTCTGATATTTATACCAGATACCTCAGGCTTAAGGGCGAGGATGTTATATCAATCTGCGGGTCCGACGAACATGGTGTTCCTATTACCCTGAAGGCCCGCAATGAAGGAGTCACTCCGCAGGAAATAGTCGACCGGTACCATGCAATCAACAAGAAGGCTTTTGAGGATTTTGGAATCTCTTTTGATATATACTCAAGGACATCCAATAAGATACACTACGAGACTGCCTCTGAGTTTTTCCTGAAGCTTTACAACAAGGGCGAATTCATTGAAAAAACATCCGAGCAATATTACGACGAGGAAGCAGGTTGTTTCCTTGCCGACCGTTATATTATGGGAACATGTCCTCACTGCGGAAATGAGAACGCCTACGGCGATCAGTGCGAGAAATGCGGCACATCGCTGAGCCCTTCCGATCTCATCAATCCCCATTCTACCGTAAGCGGCAGTAAACCGGTGCTGAGAGACACTCTTCACTGGTACCTTCCTCTCGATAAATACGAACCCTGGCTGAGAAAGTGGATCCTTGAGGATCATAAAGAATGGAAAACAAACGTATATGGCCAGTGTAAATCATGGCTCGACCAGGGCCTGCAGCCAAGGGCGGTAAGCCGCGACCTCGACTGGGGTGTACCGGTACCCGTAAAAGACGCAAAAGGGAAAGTGCTTTATGTGTGGTTCGATGCACCTATCGGATATATCTCCGCAACAAAGGAACTCACCTCTGACTGGGAGAAATACTGGAAGGACAAGGATACCAAAATGGTACATTTCATCGGTAAGGATAATATCGTTTTCCATTGCATTATCTTTCCGGCGATGCTTAATGCAGAAGGCTCTTTCATTCTTCCCGAGAACGTGCCTGCAAACGAATTCCTGAACCTGGAGAGCGATAAAATATCCACTTCCAGGAACTGGGCTGTCTGGCTTCATGAATACCTTTCCGACTTCCCGGGAAAACAGGACGTGCTGAGATATTCGCTTTGCGCAAGCGCTCCTGAAACAAAAGACAACGACTTCACTTGGAAAGAGTTCCAGGCCAGGAACAACAATGAACTGGTGGCCATTCTTGGAAACTTTGTAAACAGGACGCTGGTGCTTACCAACAATTACTACTCAGGACTAGTGCCTGCCAGGGGAAAAACAACGCCGACCGATGAATCAGTCCTGAAGGAGATAACATCAGTCAGGGATAATGTTGAATCAGCCATAGATAATTTCAGATTCAGGGAAGCGCTGAAGGAGGCAATGAACCTGGCCAGGCTCGGTAACAAGTTTCTTGCCGACGCTGAACCCTGGAAAGCCGTTAAAACCGATCCTGAAAGGGTAAAGACTATAATGAACATTGCGCTGCAGATCACTGCAAACCTGACCATTATACTCGAGCCCTTTCTGCCCTTCTCAATGGAGAAGCTGAGAGATTGGATCAACCTGGGAAAGAGAAGCTGGAGCCATGCCGGCAATACAGATCTTCTTGTTGAAGGACATATGATAAAAGTCCCCGGCCTGCTGTTCGAAAAGATAGAGGACGAAGCTATCAGCAAACAGGTCGACAAGCTGCTGTCAACCAGGAAGGCTAATGAGTCAGCAGGTTCAAAAGCGCTCCCTTCCAAGGAACCTGTAACATTTGACGACTTCACAAAGATAGACATCAGAACTGCCACTATCCTGGAGGCTGAGAAGGTTCCGAAAACCACCAAGCTCCTGAAACTAAAAATCGATACAGGAATTGATGTAAGGATAATAGTCTCCGGAATTGCCGAATACTATGATCCTCAGGATATTGTTGGCAGGCAAATCTCAATTGTCGCAAATCTTGAACCGCGAAAAATAAAAGGGATCGAGTCGAAAGGGATGATCCTGATGGCTGAAGATAATGACGGAAAGCTTGTAATGGTCGCCCCTTCCGATAAGGTGAGCAATGGAAGCACTATAAAATAAGGAGTAGAGAGTGTTCTTTTAAATCTTCTCCCTGCCTATTGAACTTTCTTAACCCAGGAACCCGGGAATTTCTGTGATATGCCTGACTGCTTTGCTTCAGCGTCTCCGAGATCAGCGCATCGCATAGCGCTTACCCTGTAAAATCCATTAGGACCCTCAATGATCTCAGGGGTATAACCCGCCTTTGAAAGGATGTCGGACTGAATCTGGGCATTTTGCCTCAGCTTGAAACTGCCTGTAATTATATAATAACTTACTGAAGGAACTGCTTGATTTTCGCCTGCTTCCGGGGCAGATGCCTGAATTGCCTGTTCTTCAATCCTGATGGCCACTTCCGGGATGCTGTTCTCCACCGCAGCCTTATTGCTTTCAAACTCCTCCTTTGCCAGGGGATTAAGGCTGGAAGATTCAATCTTCGATTTAAACAGATTTGTTTTAAGAGGGACTGCAACCATCAGCGCAAGAAGCGGAACAAGTATGGCAGCTGCCCTCCAAAGGACCTTTCGGGACGAGGCTCTTTTAACAGGATCCATGTCCAGATGCTTTGTGATCCGCTTGCGCACATCATAACTTTCGAGCGGAGAAAACTGAAATGATTCAAGACCATACGAACCGAGATTGTAATTGACATTCCGGTCAGGCTCGAATTGGATATTTCCCTCCTGGTTATTTATGAAGCTTCCTATATGGTCAAAAACGACTTTCTCTCCCTTGTCGAGCTTTTTGCGAAGGCCTTCAACAAATTCTTCAACAATATTTCGGGCATCTCCGTAATTGAGCTTTGCATGACCGGAGATCCTTCCAACCAGCAGGCCATCGTTATGATTCAGGTTTCTGTTGAACGAGATTTGCCTTACGGGAGGATAAAAAGTGGATGTGCCTTTGTCGATGCGGGCAGGGGTATAATTCCCTATAAAGCCTCCGAAACCCGGGACAATAACACAGTCATGGCTGAAAAGCAGTTCACGTATGAAAGCGGTAATATCCATCAATAAATAAAAACCTTTCACAAAAATAAGAAAAAAAATGAATGGTAAATATTTATCTTCGCAGTTCCACCAATATGCTTAAAACGGGATGAGAGACATCCAGATGGTCGATCTTAACGCCCAGTACCATAAGCTGGCTGCCGAAATCGATGCTTCAATAAGATCGGTTCTTGAATCGACAGCCTTCATAAAAGGACCCGAGGTGAAAAAATTCGAGGAAGAGCTTAAAAAGTACCTGGGATGCAATCACGTCATTTCATGCGCAAACGGAACCGACGCTCTTCAGATAGCACTGATGGCTCTCGGCCTGGAACAGGGAGATGAGGTCATCACGACCAACTTTACTTTTATAGCTACTGTTGAGGTCGTGGCTCTTCTTGGCTATAAACCGGTACTTGTTGAACCTGACCCTGTTACATTCAACATATCCTCCGCTGCTATTAAAAAAGCCATTACTCCCAGGACAAGAGCAATAGTTCCGGTGCATCTTTTCGGACAGTGCTCAGATATGGACAGCATAATGAAACTGGCTGAGGAAAAAGGATTATATATAATTGAAGACACTGCCCAGGCTACAGGTGCGGAATATCTGTTCTCCGACGGCACCCGCAAGAAGGCCGGCACGATGGGCACCATCGGAACAACATCCTTTTTCCCTTCAAAGAATCTTGGCTGCTACGGTGATGGCGGTGCAATGTTCACAAACGACGAAACCCTCGCGGCAAAACTCCGGAGCATAGCAAACCACGGAATGAAAGAGAGATACCATTATGATGATGTTGGAGTAAACTCGCGTCTTGACACTTTGCAGGCAGCCATCCTGCTTGTGAAGCTAAGGCATCTCGACGAATTCAATTCAGCAAGGAGAAAAGCTGCAGATTTTTACGACCATAAGTTCGCAGGTTGCCGCGAATTAGATGTTCCCGTAAGGTCCGGTTTTTCTTCACATATCTTCCATCAGTACACTATCAGGATCAGGGACGGAAGGAGGGACGAGCTTAAAAAACACCTTGAATCAGCAAAGATCCCCGCAATGATTTATTACCCGGCGCCGCTCCACAGTCAGAAGGCTTACCGGCATCTTGGTTATGCTGAAAATGATTTTCCTGTAACCTCGGGGCTTTGCAGGGAAGTTCTTTCGCTTCCGATGCATCCTGACCTGGAACAGGACCAGCTTGATTATATTGCACAAAACGTATTGAAATTCTTTGAAAAGTGACAACTATGAAGAAAGAATATACCGCTCATGAAACAGCAGTTATCGATAAGGGCTGCAAAATAGGGAACGGAACAAAAATCTGGCACTTCAGCCATGTTATGACAGGTGCCGAAATAGGCGAAAACTGCAATATCGGGCAGAATGTTGTTATTTCTCCGGGAGTGAAGCTTGGCAAAAACGTAAAGGTCCAGAATAACGTTTCCATCTATACAGGAGTGATTGTCGATGATGATGTTTTCCTTGGTCCTTCAATGGTCTTTACAAATATCATAAACCCGAGAAGCGAGATCATCCGACGCGACAATTACGAAACCACCATCGTCGAGAAAGGAGCTTCAATAGGAGCAAACTCGACTATCATCTGCGGAAACATTATCGGCAGATATGCATTTGTCGGCGCCGGTGCTGTTGTGACAAAAGATGTCAAACCCTATGCGCTTGTGGTTGGAAATCCAGCCAGGCAGGCCGGATGGATGAGTGAATTCGGGCACAAGCTTATTTTCGATAAAAAAGGATTCGCTGTCTGCCCGGAAAGCGGCGACAGGTACCGCCTGGAAAATGGAACCGTTTCTAAGATTATTTAGGATTCATAGCTCCCTTAAATGAATTTCACAATGGATTCAACACCGAAAAATTTTGGACTGATAGGCGTGGCCGGGTATATAGCCGTCCGGCATCTTAAGGCAATCAAGGATACCGGAAACAATCTTCTTGCTAGCCTCGATAAATTTGATTCAGTAGGGCTCCTTGACAGCTATTTTCCCAAAAGCGATTTCTTTGTGGAATTTGAGCGTTTCGACAGGCATTTTGACAAACTGAAAAGAGCAGGAACAAAAATTGATTATGTCAGCATCTGCTCGCCCAATTACCTGCACGATTCTCATATCAGATTCGCTCTGAGACACCAGGCTGATGCGATTTGCGAAAAACCTATTGTTCTTAATCCCTGGAATATTGATGCCTTGCAGGAAATCGAGAAGGAGACCGGCAAAAAAATTTACACGGTCCTTCAGCTGCGGCTTCATCCGAAAATAGCAGAGCTCAGGGAAAAGATACGGAACGGCCCCAAAGAAAAAGTTTACGATGTAGACCTGACATATATTACCAGCAGGGGAAACTGGTATTTCATTTCATGGAAAGGTGATATCCAGAAATCAGGAGGCGTTGCTACAAATATCGGGATCCATTTCTTCGATATGCTTGGATGGATCTTCGGGGAAGTCAAGAATAACGTGGTTAATTTTTCAGAACCCGACAAAGCGAGCGGTTACCTGGAACTCAGGAATGCCAGGGTAAGATGGTACCTCAGCCTCGATCCCAATGACCTGCCCCGGGATCTTAGGGAAAAAGGACAGCGTACTTTCAGGTCGGTGACCGTAGAAGGCGAAGAGGTTGAATTCAGTGAAGGATTCACAGAACTGCATACAAGAACTTACGAAGATATACTTGCCGGAGGAGGTTTCGGACTCGACGAAGCCAGGCAATCAGTCATGGCTGCATATACAATCAGGAACGCTAAACCTATTGGCCTGCAGGGAAATTACCATCCTATCCATAAAACTTTAAAACATGTATAACGAACTGATCAGAAAAAAAACAAAGCTCTCGCTTATCGGCCTTGGATATGTAGGCCTGCCCATCGCACTTGAATTTGCAAAAAAAATTAAAGTTGTGGGATTCGACATCAGGCCCGACAGGGTGGCGCTGATGAAAAAAGGCATCGACCCCAGCAATGAACTCGAACCTGAAGCTTTTAAAAATACAGATATACTATATACCAGCGATCCCAAAGACCTCAGGGAAGCATCTTTTCACATTATAGCTGTACCCACCCCGACTAACATATACAACCTGCCTGATCTGGGCCCTGTTCTTAAGGCTTCTGAAACAGTAGGAAAAATATTGAAGAAAGGCGACTATGTGGTTTACGAATCCACTGTTTATCCCGGATGCACAGAGGAAGACTGCATTCCGGTACTCGAAAGGTTCTCAAAGCTGAAATTCGGAAAGGATTTCAAGGTAGGATTCTCTCCGGAGCGTATCAACCCTGGAGATAAAAATCATACCCTTACAAAAATTGTCAAGGTTACAAGCGGTTGCGATCCTGAATCGGCAGAAGAGATAGCCAAAACCTACGAACTTATTATCAAGGCCGGAGTTTACCGGGCAAGCTCGATAAAAGTAGCCGAATCGGCGAAGATCATTGAAAACACCCAGCGCGATATTAACATTGCATTCATGAATGAATTGTCGTTGATATTTAACAGGCTGGGGGTCAACACTTTCGAAGTCCTTGAGGCTGCTGGGACCAAATGGAATTTCCTGAAATTCTATCCCGGCCTGGTTGGCGGACACTGCATCGGAGTTGATCCATACTACCTTTCATATAAAGCCAAAGCCCTTGGATATCACCCGCAGATGATTGACTCAGGCCGGTTCATCAACGACAGCATGGGGAGATACATAGGCAAACAGACCGTCAAGAAAATTATCGCAGCCGGAAAGAATCCGACTCATTCGAGAGTACTGATAATGGGTATTACATTCAAGGAAGACGTTACTGATATCAGGAATTCAAAAGTGGTCGATATCATTGCCGAGCTTACGGAATTCAGCGTGGGCGTCGACGTGATCGATGCCGGGGCGAGCGCTGTTGAGGTGAAACATGAATACGGGATTGACCTGAAGAAGAAACCCTCAGGCAAATACGATGCAGTTATCCTTGCCGTGGGCCACAAGGAGTATCTGAAACTGGATGAGAAATGGTTTACCCCTCTGCTTAATAAAGACGGAATTATCGTTGATGTTAAAGGTATCCTCAGGGGGAAGATCAGTAAACATAATTACTGGAGCCTTTAATGAAAAAAAGAATTGTTGTAACCGGAGGAACAGGCTATATCGGATCGCATACAGCCGTAGAACTGATCAACAAAGGCTATGAGGTTATCCTCATTGACAATCTCTCCAACTCTGAAGCAGTTGTCGCTGACCGCATAAGGGAGATAACAGGAACAAAGCCGCAGCTTGAGGTTTTCGACCTCCGGAGAAGAAAAAAGCTGGCTAATTTCTTCATGGAAAACAGCAATATTGACGCTATAATTCATTTTGCAGCGTATAAAGCTGTCGGGGAATCTGTCAATAAGCCTCTGAAATATTACAAGAACAACCTTGTATCCCTGATGAACCTCCTCGATTCAATGAAGAAGTTCAGCATACCTTCTCTTGTTTTTTCATCCTCATGCACTGTTTACGGCCAGCCCGAAAAACTGCCTGTCACCGAGGATGCTCCAATCCAGCCTGCATTATCTCCCTATGGGAATACAAAACAAATAGGCGAGGAAATAATCAGGGACACTGCTCTGGTCAATAATAAAATAAAGGCAATCTCACTGAGGTATTTCAATCCGATCGGAGCCCATCCTTCGGCCCTTATTGGTGAACTTCCGCGAGGTGTCCCGGAAAACCTTGTTCCCTTTATCACACAAACAGCATACGGACTCAGGGATGAACTGAAGGTCTTCGGCAATGATTACAACACACCTGACGGATCCTGCATCCGTGATTATCTGCATGTCGTAGATTTGGCAAAAGCGCATGTGACGGCTGTGAAAAGACTGATTGAAGGAAAAAATAAAAAGAATTTCGAAGTGTTTAACCTTGGAACAGGAACAGGCGTATCAGTCCTGGATGCGATCAGATCATTTGAGCGTGTATCCGGAATAAGTCTGAAATACAGAATCACCGGAAGAAGAGCCGGCGATATTGAAAAGATATGGGCCGATCCTTCATTGGCAAACAGGGAGCTGGGCTGGAAGACGGTAAGCTCGCTCGATGAAGCCATGAAGACAGCCTGGGAGTGGGAAAAGAATTTAAGAAAAGATAATAAGAAAGGATGAAAACAAGAAGAACGATACTTATCACAGGAGGAGCCGGCTTCATTGGCTCGCATGTAGTGAGACGCTTTGTTGTCAATTATCCCGGATACCTGATCGTCAACGCCGATAAGCTGACATACGCTGGTAACCTCGAGAATCTTGCCGACATCGACCGAAACGTGAATTATGCTTTCGAAAGAGTTGATATAGTGAATAACGAGGCTGTCGCTAAGCTTTTCGGGAAATATGACTTCGACGGGGTGATCCATCTGGCAGCCGAATCGCATGTCGACAGATCGATAACAGGGCCCGATGAATTCGTTTATACCAACGTTGTGGGAACCCTGAATCTTCTGAACGCTGCCCGTAACAAATGGAAAGAGGATCCTGAGGAAAAGCTTTTTTACCATATCTCTACCGATGAGGTTTACGGTTCGCTTGGCAGTGAAGGATTATTCACTGAAAAAACCGCTTATGATCCGAAAAGTCCCTACTCTGCATCCAAGGCAAGCTCAGATCATATGGTCAGAGCATATAATCACACATTCGGACTTCCGGCGGTAATTTCCAACTGCTCAAACAATTATGGACCTAACCAGTTCCCTGAGAAACTCATTCCACTGGCCATAAACAATATAAAGAACAACAAGCCTGTCCCTGTTTACGGTAAGGGGGAAAATATCCGTGACTGGCTATATGTTGAAGATCATGCTGCTGCAATAGATGTGATATATCACAGAGGAATCCCGGGAGAAACCTATAACATCGGAGGGAACAACGAATGGAAAAACATAGACCTAATAAGGCTGCTCTGCAAAATAATGGACAGCAAGCTGGGCCGCAAGGCAGGTGAATCGGAGAAGCTTATCACATTTGTAAAGGACAGGCCAGGGCATGACCTCAGATATGCAATCGATTCGTCAAAGCTTCAGAAAGAATTCGGATGGCAGCCTATCCCGAGCTTTGAAGCCGGACTCGAGAAGACCGTCGAATGGTATCTCGCCAACGAGAAATGGCTGAAGAATGTCCTTTCAGGAGATTACGAGAAATACTATAATCTGATGTATTCAGGAAGGTAGGGCAACCTTATTTTATCTTCCTTACTCTTTCGATAAGTTCGTCCCCGAGGGAGGCTTTCGTCCTGATATGGTCCTGGATGGCGGCTACAACGCTGTTCGATTCAAAATCGCCCCTGACCTGCTCGAAGTCCTGCTTTTTAATCTCGGGGCCGCCATCAATACCGAATCCCGTCATTGAAGAGAGAGTGAACTCCTTGCGTGCATCTTCATAAAGCATCTTGTCGAGATCAATGACGCTTCTTTCCCATTTTTCGACCATTTCGATTACATCCCCTGCAGTGAACTTGTTCACCGGCTTGCCGGCTTCTTCCTCAATCCTTTCGCACGACCAGATCCATTCCCAGTCATAATACGACTTGTGCATATTTCTGAATTCCTCTTCGATGCGCTGAAGCGAGTTAATTTCCCCCGATTCGATGTCGGCCAGGAGTTTTTCAATTACACGCTGAGGGGCCAGGAGTCCGGCTATGTCGACCCATTCGCCATTGCCATGTGATTTATCGGGTTTCAGCCTCGCCTGGAGTTCCTTATTTGATCTCAGATTTATGTTTTCCAGTCTTTTTATCAGAGAGTTACCGAGGAACTTATTAATTCCCATCTGATAAAGGTTGATCCCTCTTTCGAGCGACTGACCTTCGATGATCATGTTATTATAGGTGTATGACCTGGAGACTTCCCCTGCGACTGATCTAATCTTACGCAGAAGGTTCCTTCCTTCGAACATTTTGCGGATCGTATAAGGACTCAGGAGGTTGAAGTTGATCTGGTCGATCTTCATGGGATCCTTTCTTCTGTCGCGTTTTGGCCATTTTTGAGCATCCCTGATAGTGCCCACGCTTCTCAGGTTAACTCCGGGAACCAGGATGCTCTGGTCATTGCTTTCAATCAGATATGAGAATGGGAGAGCGGAAGTATCCATATTCCTGTAGTGCCTGCCCATGACCAGAGAGAAGGGTCCTATTCTGGCAGGCCACAGAAGGTACGAATCGCTTGTTGTCTTTGAGCCTCTTTCCATAATTCCCTGGTGTATAGGTCCCAGCTTGTACATATGGTTGCTCTGGTTCGATCCGCTGCCGGCATTCATGAATGAGAATATGCCTGCGATCAGAAGGGTTGATTTGTGGTGTGTGACAGTGTAAGGTCCCGCAAAGATCGAGCAGGCTTCACCGTGGAATCCGGCGCAGTTGGCAAAGAACAATGAGTTTTCGGCTGAATAATGTTTCCCGAGAACACAACCCTGGCCGATGAAGCATTTATCAATAAGTGTCGATTCTGTGACTATTGATCCCGAGCATACAATAAAATGCTCCATAATTACCCCGGGGCCTATGAATATAGGGTCCTCCTTGCAGCTGTTAACCGATCCTTCGTTCAGGCTCATCGAGCCCTCGATCTTGCTGTAGCAGCCAATCCGGACGTTACGAATGCTCCGGCAGTTCAGGATCTTCGAGTGGCTGCCTATTATGCCTTTTTCAGAGGATATTGATTCCGAATAACCGGATACCATTTTTTCAATTTGCGCTATTGCTTTGCTGCGGTGCCGGTAGAGGGCAATTATATATGCTTCATGAGCTGAGAGGCGGTCCCAGATCTTGACGGACCTTCCTCCAGTTTCATTGAGCACGGCTACCTCGGTCCCGTTTCCGAAAGATGATCTGCCTTCGGTGTGTATCCTGCCGCAGTCCTTTATAATCACTTCATCTTCTATAATATAGTTGGCAATATAATCGCCTATGTTGCTTATAAGCACATTAGAACCAATTGAGCAGTTGTGAATATGGGCATTTGTTATGCCGCATTTTACGGAAACCCCCGATTCATCCGTATATGATCCTTTAAGACTGCCCAGGGTCACATTCCCGGAAAATGTAACATTAAAACATCTTGAAGGATCAAATCCATCATGGACCTTAACCAGGCTCCAGTCATCACAACGGCAGCTATTGCTATTCAATGTTCTGATTTCAGGACCGGAAAGGTTCCTGAGTTTTTTGGAGGGACTCATATTCTGGAGAATTAGTGAAATATCATTCGACTGTAACCGATTTGGCAAGATTCCTCGGCTGGTCCACATTGCATCCCCTCAACACTGCTATATGGTAGGATAAAAGCTGGAGAGGGATAACTGCAAGCAAGCCCGAGAAGACTGTCTTTGTTTCCGGAACTTCAAGAACATAATCAGCCATTTTCCTGATAATTTCATCACCCTCGGTGACGATGGCGATCACTTTTCCTTTTCTTGCCTTTATCTCCTGGATGTTGTTTATTATTTTTTCATAGGTGTCATCCCTGGTGGCCACAACAACTACAGGCATATTATCATCAATCAGGGCGATAGGGCCATGTTTCATCTCTGCTGCAGGGTATCCTTCTGCGTGGATATAGGATATTTCCTTTAGTTTTAGGGCGCCCTCGAGTGCAACCGGGAAAAGGTATCCTCTTCCGAGATAGAGGGCATTAAGGCTGTTACCGAATATTTTTGAAAGTTCAATGGCCTGATCGTTTATACCCAGGGTCTTTTCAATCTTGCCCGGGATGGAAACCAGTTCGGTGATAAGTTCCTTATAATATGAATCTGAAATAATTCCTTTCAGATGTCCTATTTCGAATGCCATCATTGACAGGACAGTAACCTGAGTAGTAAATGCCTTTGTGGAGGCTACGCCGATCTCAGGTCCGGCGTGTGTATAAACTCCGGCATCTGTTTCGCGCGGTATGCTGCTGCCAACCACATTGCAGATACCGATAACTTTAGCTCCCTTGCTTCTTGCAAGCTTGACTGCAGCGAGGGTGTCGGCTGTTTCCCCGCTCTGGCTGATTGCGATTACGATATCCCCTTTTTTGATAATGGGATTCCTGTACCGGAACTCTGAGGCGTATTCCACTTCTACCGGAATCCTTGTAAATTCCTCGAAGAAATATTCGCCGAGCAAACCTGCATGATAGGAAGTTCCGCAGGCAATAATGATTATTCTTTCGGCCTGCGACATAGTTTCGAGAACATCATGAAGTCCGCCGAGCATAACACCGGATAGGTCCGGCAGCACTCTTCCCCTGAATGTGTCGTGGATCGCTCTTGGCTGTTCATATATTTCCTTCAGCATGAAATGAGCATAGCCTTCCTTGTCGATCTCACCTATTTTCAGATCAATCTTCTTTACCTCTGGTTTTATCTGCTCCGTCTTAAGGGTTTTCAGAATGAGCTCATCCTTCCTTATAATGGCAAGGTCGAAGTCGTTGAGGTAAATAACTCTCTGTGTATGTTCCACAATGGGAGTTGCGTCGGATGCTATGAAGTTTTCACCATCCCCAACACCGATCACAAGCGGGCTTCCTTTTTTAGCAGCAAACAGTTTATCAGGTTCATGGGTGCATATGATCACGAGTCCATAGGCTCCTTCAACCCTGTTAAGGGCAAGTGTTATAGCCTGTTCTGCAGTAAGATCGCCCTCAATATAAAGATGTTCGATAAGGTTGGCCAGCACTTCGGTATCTGTCTGGCTGGCGAATTTTATGTTTCTTCCTTCGAGATGCTTCTTAAGGGTAGCGTAGTTTTCAATTATTCCGTTATGGACAACAATGAAGTTACCCTTGAATGATATCTGCGGGTGGGCATTAAGCTCATTGGGTTCCCCGTGTGTGGCCCATCTTGTATGTCCCATTCCGATTGTTCCGTTAAAGTCAGATTTACTGACCATCTCTTCCAGGTCACTGACTCTTCCCTTGCACTTGAAGATCTTAGTTTCTCCGTTTACAAGGGCAAGCCCTGCAGAATCGTAACCGCGGTATTCAAGCCGCTTCAGTCCATTGATAATTATTTCACGGGCAGGTTTGGAACCTATATAACCAACAATTCCACACATAATCAGGAAGATTTAGTTTACCGGACACGAATTTAAATATTTTTAGAATTCAGTGTATGTGAATTCAAATTTAATAGGCCTTTTGTTGTTATTTGCATTCAGGATCACGTTTTTCCGGGCAGTGGGGCTCAGAAACAGATCCAGTTCAGGAAGGATCTTATTAGTCTTATCTTCGAAATACCTTTGAAGAAATGATGCAATATTAAGGTTATAAACATCATTTGCTTCAGAGACTGAAGTCGTGTCAGGCGTTCCGTCGAAAAAAGATGAGGTTGATTCGGGGACATAATAACGAGTTCCATCAGTGGTGAGATACCCCAGATAGACAGAGGAAGGGATTGTGGATCTTGTAATGAAAGGGTGGTCGTAGTTTACGGGAATCTTCAGCCGTGCTTTGTTGATGGCGAATTTTTTTCCTGTAAATGCGGCTTTCACTGAATCAAGATTTGTAAGAACGAGCTTTGTATAGACACCGTTGAATTGCTGGGCATATGACAATGTATCCAGGAAATTTGTATCGTTGATGCGTTCTGTATTCAGTTTCTTTTCGGCAGAAGCTGTTGAATGGTCGTGCCTGTAAAGGTTGAATGAAGCATTTGTTGATACGGCATCCAGCAGAAACGCAAAGGTCCTTATGTCTCCTGATGCAATGTGACCGTAAATTTCAAAGTAATTATTATAGTAGCCGATTGTGTTTGGAGAGGCAAGGCTCAGTGAAACCACGACCGGGTCATCCGGAGAATACATCTGAAAATACAAACCCCTGAAATACTTTCTGAAATCAACAGTATTCGTATATTTCAGCTTTGAGGTATCTCTCAGGATGTATTCTGCAAGGGTATTGTCCAGTTTCAGTTCCACAAGGTTAATTGTGTCCGTCCTGAGGACAGGCAGTGAAATATCAGGAATTTCGAAAGTCGTCAACGAAACATCCTGGCTCGAATAATAAGTGGTGTCGTTGTAAATTACATCAGCAATTTCTCTCAATCTAAGAAAATGTTCGTCGGCTGTGTCTCCGGAAACCGTGAGGAGCCTAAGGAATAATTTAATCGAATCTATGTAAAATGCGTTGGTTTTGTCCCATACTGAACCCAACCTGACCTGGGAAACAAATTCACAGGTCGTAGTTCCAAAATAAGGGTCCCGGATAGTTCCCAGAAAGGATGTCGCGGGCATGCTTGAGGGAATTGAGTCCCTGTACATCGTAAAAGATTTTACCTTGAGAAGGTCAGAGTTAATCTCAACAAAATCAGATGAAGGAAGCAGTTTGCTGCCGACAAGGCTTGGCGGATCTTCGCAGGAAACGGATGCAAATATAAATCCGGCGATCAAGGCAGGGACTAAAGTATTTTTTAAAAGTTCAGAGAGGGATCTGAGACGGTTGATATAGTTATGAAAGTAATTTGTCATAAAATTCATTATAGTCATCAATATAGGTTGTCTCATCTTTATAGGGAAGCACCGGTTTGTTTATTGTCTTTATGTATTTAGCCAGTTCTCCGTTTATATCTTCGCTTCCGATGATGACTGCGTCTGAATATTTGATGGCAAGTTTTGACACGTTCACGAAGTCAGGTTTTTTCACCAGTTTCAGGTTTTCCCCGTCGATGCCGTCAAAACGCAGTTTATCGGCAAACGTTGATCTAAACGGAGATTTGAAATCATTATTGTAAATGGAATAGATTATCTTGTAGTTATGGAAAAGCGGATCGTCGCTGTAAATGCTCCTCAGGTAGATCGGCACAAGGGCTGACATCCATCCATGGCAATGGACTATATCAGGTGCCCAGCGAAGCTTTTTAACTGTTTCAATGACACCCCTGGCAAAGAAAAGCGCCCGTTCATCATTATCTTCAAATTCCTTTCCTGCCGCATCGGTTACGATGTGCTTCCTCTGGAAATAATCGTCATTGTCGATGAAATATACCTGCATCCTTGCACTCTGAATGGATGCAACCTTGATAATCAAAGGATGATCGGTGTCGTCTATTATGAGGTTCATACCTGAGAGCCTGATCACCTCATGAAGTTGATTCCTCCGTTCATTAATGCACCCATACCTCGGCATGAAAGTCCGGATTTCCTTCCCTTTCTCCTGAATGCCTTGAGGCAGATATCTCCCGATCTTTGATAATTTTGTTTCTCCCAGATATGGAGTGATCTCCTGCGAAATGAATAATACCTTACTGCTTTCCATGCACCTGACTGGATACCATTGCGTATCAAGGTGCAAAGATAATAATAAAATTTGAGATAAGTTACAAGCACTGATACTATAGAGAGACATGAAGATGTTGATTAAAAGGTTCCTGGTACCGGGTGCTCGGTGCCGGGTACTCGGTACTGTACAGATACTCACGAGCAACTAGTACCGAGCACCGAGAAACTTTTTTATTAGCTTTGTATGTTAAATTTTCTTAAATGAGGGTAATAAGCACAGTAAATGATCTTCGGAGCCATCTTGGGAAACTTGATTTTTCCCCGCTTGGATTTGTGCCAACGATGGGGGCGCTGCACAGAGGTCACATTTCACTTGTAACAAAAGCAAGGAAAGAATGTCCTGTCGTCGTGGTCAGCATTTATGTCAATCCGACACAGTTCAATGACAGTGAAGATCTCAGGAATTATCCCCGGACGCCTGAGGCTGATCTTGAACTTTTAAATGATAATCTCCGCGAAGAGGATGTTGTATTTACTCCTGACGACAGGGAAGTATATCCTGTAAAGGATGAACGTGTTTTTACTTTCGGAAACCTCGATCACGTGATGGAAGCTCTTCACCGGCCCGGTCATTTCAATGGCGTGGCACAGGTGGTAAGCAGGCTCTTTGATATTGTTAATCCCGATATAGCTTATTTCGGGATCAAGGATTTCCAGCAGGTTGCTGTCATCAGGTCGATGGTAAGGCAGCTGAATCTCAAAACCAGGATATCTGCCTGCCCTATTGTGCGTGAATCCGACGGATTAGCGATGAGCAGCAGGAACCGGCTGCTTGAAAAAGGTATCAGGAAAGATGCACCTGTAATTTACAGGACCATTTCAAAAGCCGCCGGGATGATCTGTACGAAGGAAATTCCTGAAATCAGGAAATTTGTAAAGACGTCTATCGGGAAGGTAAACGGTTTTAAGGTTGAATACTTTGAAATCGCTGATGAGACTGATCTGGTCCCTGTCAGAAGAAAAAATGAAATGAAGGAAGGCAGACGGTATTTCGGATGCATAGCTGTTAAAGCCGGAAAGATAAGGTTGATAGATAATATCGAATTCCCATTGACGTGAAGCAAAAGGTTATTAACTTTGTTGAATGATTTAAGACCAGTTTATGCTTATTGAAGTACTAAAATCGAAAATCCACAGGGTGACGGTAACTGAAGCCAACCTCAACTATATTGGGAGCATTGCGATCGATGAAAATCTTATGGAGGCTGCGAATATCATCGAAAATGAGAAGGTTCAGGTGGTTAACATTAATAACGGTGAACGTCTCGATACATATGTCATTAAGGGCGAAAGAGGCTCCGGGGTTATTTGCCTTAACGGGGCGGCAGCACGCAAGGTGCAGGTCGGAGATATCCTTCTGATCATGTCATATGCCGCTATGGATTTTGAGGATGCAAAGAAATTCCATCCCCGGATCATTTTCCCCGACACAAAAACAAACAGATTGATTTGAAATTCAGAAAGTTCCTTATACAAGCCCTGAAATTTCTCGGATTCCTGGCAGCAGGCCTTTTTTTACTTTGGCTCGCTTTCCGCAAAGTCGATTTTCAGAGAGTCGCCAGCAATCTCAAAGAAGCTAACTATTTCTGGCTGGTTTTGTCAATAATCTTCAGCCTTATCGCATTCGTTCTCAGGGCCCGCAGGTGGCAGCTTCTGATCCATCCTTTAGGTGTCCGCCCTGGTTTCTGGACAACATTTTATGCAATGATGGTCGGATATCTTGCAAACCTTGCCTTGCCCAGGATAGGCGAAATAACAAGATGCGTAGCCCTGGGCAGAAAGGAAAAAATAGCAATCGACAAGCTTGTAGGAACGGTCGTAATAGAACGGACTATCGATTTCATGTCGGTGCTTGTATTCCTTATTATAATATTGCTAACAAGCAGCGGCGTCATTAAGACCTTCCTGAATGAAAGCCTTTTCATACCCCTTAAGAATAAAGTCTTTGACATCCTTAATATCCCATGGTTCGTCTGGATTATCTTAACGCTCTCAATTATCATTGCAATTTACTTTCTGATAAGCCGACGGAAAAGCCTTAGGAAAATACGGTTCTTTGAGAAGCTGTTCAATATAGCAAAAGGGATAATAAGCGGACTGAAAACAATAACAAGTCTCGAAAGAAAATGGGAATTCGTAATTATCACATTTTTAATATGGATAAGTTATGCCCTGATGACCTGGGTTGTCGTTTTTTGTCTCGAAAGCACTTCAGGGATATCATTCCGCGATTCTCTCATCATTCTTGTCGTGGGCGGGCTCGCAATGGCAGTCCCTGTTCAGGCAGGTTTCGGGGCATTTCATTATGCTGTATCCAGGGTGTTGATTGTCCTTCAGGGAGTGAGCATGGAAGACGGACTTACTTATGCTCTGTTGTCACATGAATCACAGATCGTTTTTGAAATAGTCGCCGGCCTGATATCGCTTTATTATCTCTACGGGATCCATCGGAAAAAAGAAACCGGCTGAATTACAACACTACAAGAGCGGGACTAAAACTGTTTCAAAATGTCGAAAAGCAAAACTGTCTTTGTCTGTCAGAACTGCGGAACCGAGTCAGCAAAATGGATAGGCCGGTGTCCCTCATGCAAGGAATGGAACACATACCACGAAGAGATCATTGCCCCGGCTGCTTCGCGCGGTGCATCATTTGTTTCAGACCGTGAAAAGAGAAAACCCGAGCTGCTTGACAGTATTGAGGCAAACGAAAAAAACCGTCAGAAAACAGGAATTCCTGAACTGGACAGGATACTCGGAGGCGGGATGGTGAACGGTTCTCTGATACTTATCGGAGGTGAGCCCGGTGTTGGAAAATCAACCCTGGCGCTTCAGCTTGCCCTTGCCCTGAAGCACTCCATAATATTATATGTATCGGGAGAGGAAAGTGAAGAACAGATAAGCCTGAGGGCGAAAAGGCTGAATGATTCAAATCCTGAATGCTATGTGCTTTGCGAGACGGAACTCGAGAATATTCTTGCCCATTCTGCACAGCTTAAGCCCGGACTTATAATTATTGATTCGATCCAGACAATAAGCACCGGAATGCTGGAATCGTCGGCAGGAACAGTTTCCCAGGTCAGGGAATGCGCGGCACAGCTGCTAAAGTATTCAAAAGTTACCGGCATTCCTGTTTTTCTCATCGGGCATATAACAAAAGACGGGACACTCGCAGGACCCAAAGTTCTTGAGCATATTGTTGATGTCGTTCTCTATTTTGAAGGTGACAATAATTATGTGTACCGGATCCTCAGATCCGTAAAGAACAGGTTTGGATCCACTTCTGAAATCGGCATTTTCGAAATGGTCGAATCAGGCCTGAAAGAAATTAACAATCCATCAGAGATGTTCATCAACCAGCATGAAGAATCTCTCAGCGGCATATCTATTGCAGCCACAGTCGACGGACTTCGTCCATTCCTTATCGAGACACAGGCTCTGGTAAGCAGCGCTGTATATGGAACGCCTCAAAGAAGCGCCACTGGTTTTGATATCAGGAGGCTTAACATGCTGCTTGCCGTGCTCGAAAAAAGAGCCGGCTTCAGGCTCGCAGTAAAGGACGTATTCCTGAACATTGCCGGAGGGATAAAGGTTACTGACCCTGCAATTGATCTTGCCATAACCAGTTCCATACTTTCTTCAAGCCTCGACATCGCTATCCCCAGGGAAGCCTGTTTTGCAGGAGAGATAGGTCTTTCAGGGGAGATCCGTCCGGTTTCGAGGATAGAACAGAGGATCAGAGAAGCTTCAAAAATGGGATTTAAAAAAATATACATTTCAAAATTCCATAAAGGCATTTCTGTAAAAGGTCTGGAAATTGAATTAGTACCG
>CAZXAM010000043.1:0-25656 GCA_964638545.1 uncultured Rikenellaceae bacterium
ATAATGCCGGATCTTATGAGCATTTTTTCAAACTCCGGGCATGACCGGAGGAACTCCTCGTATTCCTCATTTGTGCAGAATCCCATTACTTTTTCAACGCCAGCCCTGTTGTACCAGCTCCTGTCGAAGAGGACAATCTCTCCTCCTGCCGGAAGCTGAGACACGTAACGTTGAAAATACCATTGGGATTTTTCCTTTTCTGTAGGTGTGCCAAGGGCAACTATCCTGCAGATCCTGGGATTGAGGCATCCGGCGATGGTTTTAATGACGCCTCCTTTGCCTGCAGCATCCCGTCCCTCAAAGATCACAACTACCTTAAGCTTCTTGGTTTTCACCCACTCCTGCAGCTTCACAAGCTCTATCTCAAGATTAAGCAGGCTTTTTTCAAATTCCTTTACATCAAGTTTTTCCTTTTGAACCTGCTTTACATCGTGGTAAAGGTCTTCCTTATCAAATTTCGTGACGGCAGCTTTCTTTTTCTTCTTATCGTGCGATCCCATGGCAACAAGGTAAAAATGAATAAGAAAGATACTATAAAAAAATGAAAATTGACGTAGTGAGGTCTTAAATTAGACAAACATGCACTTACCCCCTCCCGATAGCTATCGGGAGGGGGTGAGTACGCGAATCTATTGAATAAATGGTATAGCCAGCGGATATTTAAATTTCTCGCCTTTGGAGCCTTTCACGCTTGCAATGATTATGCACACGATCTTCAGGGCTACGAGAAACATCATGATTGGTATACCGACAAGGATGAACAACAATGGTATAACAAGCACCATGTAAAGTAAAATCGACAGCTGGAAGTTCATCGATGCCTTTCCGTTCATATCGATCCATGCAGACTCGTCCTTTCGTGTCAGCCAGCAGATCAGGGGTCCTATTATTCCGCCAAAGGGGAAGAAGAAGCCGGCAAAAGCAGACAGATGACAGAGCATCGCCCAGTTCCTTTCAGTTTCCGAAAGCACCCTTACCTCTTCCCTGCTCTCTTTGAATCCTTCCTTATTTTCTTCCATGACTCTATTGTTTATTGAAAAGACGGAACTTTTTGATCAGTGATGCATGCTTATCTCTTTGAAAGGCGCTTAAGGTCTGATGGAAGCAATCCATTCGGATTTGCCTTGCTGATGCTGTGAAGATCATAATAGTAGATCCTGGCATCATCAGTGCCGATGAACATCTTAAAGCAATAACCTTCACCTTTTCTCTCTCCCACCGGACCCACTTTATGAAGAAAAACAGTGTCGGCTGCCCTTTTTCCGATGGCTTCCATGATCTCATCCTCAGTGGCAATCACCACTTTATAGGGACAGATTGCCTTTATTCTTCCGATTGTTGAAATATCAGGAGTCAGATCATCCTCCCTGATCAGTATCGTTTTTCCTGAGATATCAGGGATATTCTCATTATAGTATTTCAGATAGTCCCTTCCAGTACGTGTAGGATCCTTTTCAACAAGCAAAGCGTGCTGCTGCATGAATTCAAGCAATGAGCCGAGCTTGTAGCTGTAAACGAAATCATCTTCGCCTGCATAGGAAAGAGGCACGGCACATATCTCCGGCATCTCATTCAGATTTTCAACATTCTTACCCTGAAGGAGATTGATGAAATTGAATACTGAGTTCGTCCTATCACCCTCAAAATTGGTTTCTGTAAGGACAATAAATGAATAGGCGGGATTAAGCCGCCTGACATTAAATTCATTGCCAGTGATTATTTCATAAGGAGTCAGTTTCCAGAACACCTTTGCTGCATCTTTAATATATTGATTATATGCTGAAAAGGCATCGTCTTCCATGACAATGCAGGTCCTTGATCCCATAAACTGCTTGATCTCGTCCCTGGTTGGCATGGTAGCCTGGCCTGCAAGAAGACCGGTTACAAGAAGTGCAGGGAAAAATGAGAATATTCTCTTCATATCATTTATTTTCAGGTAAGTAGAGGGGATTCTTTTCGTTGTACTTACGGATATAGACAAACATCATGTCTTTCCTTTGCTTCCTGGGAAGCCTTACAAATTCCTCGTAGAGCTCACTGTCCCTCATGAGAAGGGTCTCAGTGTTTTTCTGGTCAAATTCAAGGATCTTGCCTTCCTCAAAATCGAAGATATATTGCTTGATCTCATTTCTCGACATCGAGTTGCGGCCATAAGGGGAGTAATAGGATCCATAAGGATAATAATAGTTTCCGTATCCGTAAGGCGAATAATAAGGATCATAATACCCTCCATACGGAGAATAATAACGATTGTCGTAGGTTGTCACATCGGCAACAAAATGGCATATGCTGCCCATGAATGTGATCCTGTTGAAATTATTCTGCACCTGGATGTAGAGGACACCATTCCGTGAATATCCCCAGATATCGCCAACGCTTATCTCCTGCCTCACTCCCATTCCATCATAGTAATAGATCTTATCTGACTCCAGGAGCTTCTTAAAAAACTCCTTGTCGTTGTAGTCGGTGGATGTAAGAAGCTTGGCTTTCGGAATAGGGCTGTTCTGTTTCACTTGTTCAAAATTAACGTAGATGCCATCCCTGAATCTGAAATCAGGAGTATATTTCACCATTCCCTCCTGCTCCTGTCCTTCAACAGTGAAGGCACCGGCAACCTGAAGCATGACGGCACCCAGAATAATCACCCTGAAATAATTCTTCATAACAATACCTGTTTACATTTTCCGTTCAAATTTCGTACCGTTAAGGCAAATTTAACCATTCCCATGAAAGGGTGATAACATAGCCTGACATATATTTATTATATATTTTCTTACTTTTACATTATTCAATTAAAGAAAAATGGCAAGAGAAGCCGGACAAGATAATATCACCGATACCGGGAAGGACGCCGTAGATTCATACGAAAACGACAAAAACCGGCTGCAAACAACAGCCTATGTCGGAGTCCTGGGACTTATCATCAGTGTAATTCTGATATCTTTTAAGTTTCTCCTGGCAGCAGGATTACTGGTTCTTGTTGTCGCGATTCTGATCACTTACCTTACACGGAAAACAATCAGAACAATGGACAAGGTAAAGGATTCCCTGATGGCGGTATCAACATCAAATGAAAGAAAAGTTGATGTCATATCCGACTTTTCACATAAGATCAGGGAACCTCTCAACAATATTGTAATCATTACCGACATGCTTATGGAGTCGGGCCTTCAGAAGAAACAGAAGGAACTTATAGAGACGTTTGTCGCTTCCACAAAGAACATGGTCACAACCGTCAATGAACTGACTATGCAATCCGCCGTGGATCTCAGCTTCGAAACAAGAAAAAATATCAGATTCAACCTTCTTCCAACAATTCAGAACACTATTGAACTATACGGCCTTAAAGACAAAGCCAATATTGATTTCATACTCAATAAAAAAGAATTCATTGATTTTGAGTGTTTTGGCGATCCGATTATTCTCAAGCAGATTTTCCTCGACATCTTCAACACTATTGAAAACCAGGATTCGGAAAGGGCAACAAAAGTCACAATAAACCTGAAAAGGGAGAAGGAAGAGGGTAATGAAAATCTTGTAGGGCTCAGGATACAGGCCGACAGGAACCTTGTGCTGATCGATGAAAATAATCCACGGCACAGTCTTTCAGCAAAACTCATTGCAGACAGTAAAGGATCTTATACCCAGGAATCCGGTAAAGATTACACTGTCCTCAATATCACTCTGCCATTCACTAAGGTAACTCATGAACCCAAACAAAATGTTGCATCCCAGAAGATTGAAGAGCTGATACAGAAGGAGAAAGTTCACAAGGAGCTGAAAGACATAAAAATCCTTCTCGTGGAGGACAACCTTATCAACCAGAAGATAACACTTCTTACTCTAAAACCGCTGGTCAGCGGAATCGACACGGCCTCCAATGGAAAGGAAGCCCTCGATAAATTCGGTGCCGCCAGATATGACCTGATACTGATGGATATTCAAATGCCTGTTATGAGCGGCCTTGTTGCTGCAGAAAAGATCCGGGCTCTCGAATCAAGCACCAATACGCATGTCCCTATTCTTGCAATAACCGCAAACGCGATGCTTGGCGACAAGGAAAAATGCCTTTCGGCAGGAATCGACGATTATATAAGCAAGCCTTTCCAGCCATCTGCCTTGATAGATAAGATCAAGAAGCTCATTTAATTGCCTGAAAGAGGCCTGAATCCAAGAACCATCATGTCGTCAACCTGAGGATTATCTGCCATCCAGGTTTTAATGTTATCGTCCAGTATCGATTTCTGGTCATCGATAGGGAAATTGTGGATCCTGGTCAGCAGGTACCTGAACCTCCTGTACATGAACTTTTTATTCTCGTTGCCTCCAAACTGGTCGGCATAGCCGTCTGAGAAAATGTAAAGGATGTCGTCGTCGAGAAGGTCGAGTTCATGAACTTTGTATTCCAGCCTTTCAGGATTCATTCCGATGATTATCTTGTCGCCCTTGATTTCGGTAAGAGTATTATCGCGAATCATGTAGAGAGGGAAGAAAGCTCCTGAATACTCAAGCTTTTTCTTTTTCCGGTCGATGACACAAAGGCCTATATCCATTCCATCCCTGATTATCGTACCGATGTTCTTTTCGCGGCTGAATGTTTTTTCCAGCGCCCTGTTCATTACTGAAAGGATGTCTGAGGGCTTTACAATATTATCCTCGATTATTGCCTTTTCGATTATTTCGAGGCCAACCATTGACATCAGTGCACCCGGAACGCCATGACCAGTGCAGTCGGCAGCGGCAACAAATATCTTGTTGTCTTTCTCGTCGATCCAGTAGAAATCTCCGCTGATAATGTCTTTAGGCCTGAAGAAGATAAAAGAGTCCCTGAAATGCTTTCTGAAAAAGTCTTCGGAGGGCAGCAGGGCTTCCTGTATCCTTTGCGCGTAGATAAGGCTGTCTGTAATGTTTTTGTCACGGATCTCCAGCTCCATCTTTTGTTTTGCGATCTTATCGAGAGCCTGCTCCTTTTCCTTAAGAAGCTGACGGGTGATATAAAGGCTCCTGGTCTGGGCTATAATGGAAATGAGCAACAGAGCCAGAGCCACGAGAAGTGCAATCCTCATAGTTAGCTCAGGAAGATAAAACCAGACCGCGTTCAGTGAACCGGTAGGAATATGACAAAGCACCGCACATGGAAGTGATCCATATTGTAAAAGAAGACTCATGCTGAATGCAAAAATAATGAAATTGAGCAGACAGGAACTTCAGGCAGGTGAAATTGACATTCAGAGGCTTATATTCACTGTGTCATTCCCGGGAAGAGAAAGAGCTGAATTCCTTGCTGATGGTGAAGGAATCAGCGGGCCAAGGCCAAGCGATCCCCACTTTCTGTCGATGCTTTCAATTGTGGATTGTGCTGAAACTACAACATTTGGCCACCTTCTCCTGAAGCCTCCTTCGCTAAAAGCCTTTGCAGTCCCATCGATAAAAAGGATGCTGCCGGCAATCAGGTGAGCGTCGCGCTGAGGATCCGAATTACCCAATATCTGCCAGGCAACCTCGTATAAATTGCTTGTGTCGACATTGATATCGACACCCAGGATCAGCCAGACATCGCTCCCTGCATATTTCTCTGCAAACTCTTTTTTCGCCCTGCTTACCGCCTTGTTATCGTCACGCTGGTTAATACCTGCAACTATCATCCTGGTTCCTGAAGTGAATGAAAGCGGTTCAGGAGAGGCTGACTCATCACCGAGTTTGATTGTTGCGTCCACGCCTAGTTTACCGCCCATGGATGGGATATCCGAAGTATGATCAAGTACATCAAGCGGCCCTGAAAAAAAGAAAAGATCCGTTCTGAAGGATGAATTCATGAAAACATGATCCAATACCTGGCTGAAGTTCCTGATATCAACCTCGCCGCTAACAACGACCATATATTTTGTAAACATCATCTGTCCGGCTCCGAGCAATGAGCTTATAACTTTCCTGCCCTGTCCCGGAAAAGATTTCCTGATCTTTACTATTACCAGATTGTGGGCTACGCCTGCCGAAGGCATATGGAAATCCTCTATTTCGGGAAGAAGGGCGAGCCTCATGGGAGCAAGGAAGATCCTTTCGGTCGCTTTTGTCAGCCAGGCATCCTCCATGGGAGGGATGCCGACTATTGTGGCAGGGTACACCGCCTTGCGGGAAAAGGTAACACAAGTCACATGAAAACGGGGGTAATAATCGGCCAGGGAATAAAAACCTGTATGATCTCCAAATGGTCCTTCCAGTACCGGAGCTTCGGCAGGGTCAACATATCCTTCAATAACTATATCAGCATCTTCAGGAACAAAGAGCTGGTTTGTGATGCATTTAATCAGTTTCACCCTTTTTTTCCTCAGGAAGCCGGCAAGAACATACTCATCGATGTTTTCAGGCAAAGGCGCAGTGGCGGCATATGTATATACCGGATCGCCTCCCAGAGTAACTGATACAGGCATTCTTTTGCCAGTCTTTTTCCACTCTTCAAAATGATTAGCTCCTGTTTTATGAAGCTGCCAGTGCATTGCTGTTGTACTGTTATCCAATATCTGCATCCTGTACATCCCGACATTTGTTTTTCCTGTGAGGGGATGCATAGTATGAACCATCGGAAGGGTAATGAATCGGCCCCCGTCGCAGGGCCAGCATTTGAGTACAGGAAAAACTGAAAGATCAACGACAGGTTGAACGACCTGCTGACACAAACCTCTCCCCCTTGCGCGGGATGGAAGAAATCCTGCAATCCTGAAAAGTGTCGGCAGCGAGGATATTTTTTTTATGAGGCTCACTTTTGAATCGGTC
Source organism: uncultured Rikenellaceae bacterium (assembly GCA_964638545.1). Taxonomy (GTDB): domain Bacteria; phylum Bacteroidota; class Bacteroidia; order Bacteroidales; family VadinHA17; genus LD21. The sequence continues at coordinate 6,775 of CAZXAM010000043.1, forward strand.
AGCTCGGTGAATATTGAAATGATCTCATCTGCAGCTTCGTCGAGATTTTCCCTGCTTATTGCCATTGCCATTCGCTTATCGGATCCAAAAGCGTTTATCAGAAGAGGAAAAGATGTCCCTGTATTTTCGAACAAGAGGGCTTTGCCTTCAGATTTGGAAATTCGGTCTGTTACTTCGGTTATTTCGAGGACAGGATCGACGAAAGTTTTAATTCTTATAAGCTCATCTTTCTCTTCAAGAGCAGCAATAAATTCGGAAAGTCCTGTATAGGGCATAAACAAGATAAAGGATAAAAGATCAAAGATAAGAACAAATGGGGGAAAAGATTGCTTCGTCTCCGCCAAACGGCGGATTCTCGCAATGACAGTGTACAAATTATAGTTTGTTTCAAAGATGGGAAGATGGCTTCGTCTCCGCCAACCGGCGGATCCTCGCAATGACAGTGAAATAAAATAAAATCCCCCTTTGGGGGGTTAGGGAGTGGGTGGGTATATAAAACAATAATGGGAACTATTCCGAGGAGTAGTTCCCATCCACCATATACGGCCGAGGCCGTTAATAGCGTCGGATTACTGTTATTCCGGCCGGCTGCATTGCAGGTCTTACGATCTGGGTTTGCAACCCATGGCTATCAGGTTCTGCGTGTTACGGCAGATCCTTCCTGCTGTCCCTTTTTCCCATCTTACGATTGGATTTCCAGGACGGAGTGTCTTTCAGGCTCCGGTGACATCTCCCGGAGGATTTGTCGCCAGTTTCAGTTCACGCGAGGCCGAAGCCATTTGTTTCCCTGAAGCCCTGTGACCCGGTCATTGAAAGAACGTTTCCGGTTTCCGATAACCTGCCGAACATCCGGGATTGGTCTGGGACCAGGTTCCTTTGGTTCAGGCTCCGGCTCTCTTGATATGCAGTCCCGAAGGACTGGATGAATCGGATCGTGTTTCAGTTAAGTAACCTTTTCCGGTTCCACATCTTTTGAGCAGCCTTTTATCGCTCATCCGATAGACCAAATTTAAATAAGGAAAGCAAAAAAAGCAATTTTAGGCACTCCATGTTTTAAACCCGATATAAACAGCAGTTATCAACAATTGTTGATAACTGCGGAATACCCCTTGAAATAATGCTCTGTTTTCTGATTTCATGCACTCACCCCCTCCCGATAGCTATCGGGACCCTCTCTGCTGAAGCACTACACTTTATACACATCTTTTCAATTATTCATCTTTATAACGGTGAACTTCCTCATTATGCCTCCTGTGTCGGTCTCATTCCAGGACTATTGCTTATGACAAAGGCCTCATAATTAATTCGGTATAAAGTCTTGGAGATTCCTCTCTTCGCCTCCTGCGTCGGCTTCGCTCGGAATGACATGAGGATTGTTGTTAGAATAGGAAAGAGGCCGCGCGTTTTGCAGTTATCTTTCTCTTTAATTGAGTATTGTGCAAAACGCGCGGCCTCTTTCCTTAAATACCCCCAAGTAGCCTGTCATTCCGAGCAAAGCGAGGAATCTCCTGAATATCAGCACCATATAATATTTGTGTTTAAGGGTAGTGCTGAAGCAAAGAGGGGATTTAAAGTCCTGTATATAAATAAGTTCCCCCTCTTTCCGCCAACTGGCGGAGAGAGGGGGAACACAAGGGGGTGAGTACGTGCTATTTCTTATACCCGTACACAGCAAGGTCGCCCAGCGCTTCCTCGATCCTGAGGAGCTGGTTATATTTGGCTATCCTGTCGGTGCGGCTGCACGAACCTGTTTTTATCTGACCTGAATTTGTAGCAACGGCGACATCGGCAATTGTGGAATCTTCAGTTTCACCCGAACGGTGCGATGTAACGGTTGTATATCCGGCCCGGTGAGCCATTTCGATGCAGGCAAGGGTTTCGGTAAGAGAGCCTATCTGGTTCAGTTTAATGAGAATTGAATTGGCGCAGCCCATATCAATGCCCTTTTTAAGGTATTCTACATTGGTAACAAAGACATCGTCACCCACGATCTGGATTTTTTTGCCAAGTCTTTCTGTCATAAGCTTCCATCCGTCCCAGTCACTTTCGGCCATACCGTCTTCTATAGAGTCGATCGGGAACATGCCGATCAGCTTCTCAAAATAATCCACCTGTTCCTTTGAAGTCTTCCTGGGTGCCTTGGGACCCTGGAATTTTGTATAATTATAAATTCCATCTTCATAGAATTCAGATGCTGCAGGATCAAGGGCGATCGTTATATCAGTCCCAGGCTTATAGCCTGCAGCTGTTATTGCCTTAACAATAGTCTCAAGTGCATCTTCCGGACCTTCCAGGTTTGGTGCGAATCCTCCTTCATCGCCTACTGCTGTGCTTAATCCGCGGCCTTTAAGTACTTTCTTAAGGGAATGAAATACTTCAGCCCCCATCCTCAGTCCTTCCTTGAAAGACGGAGCGCCTATCGGCCTGATCATGAATTCCTGGAAAGCTATAGGAGCGTCGGAATGGGAACCTCCGTTTATGATATTCATCATGGGTACAGGAAGTGTAACAGCATTTGAACCCCCGATATACCTGAACAATGGCAATCCGTGGTAAGTGGCTGCTGCTTTGGCAACTGCGAGTGATACTCCCAGAATTGCGTTAGCACCGAGGTTGCTTTTTGTTTTTGTTCCGTCAAGCTCGATCATCTTTTTGTCGATCCCTGCCTGATCGGTTACATCCATTCCGGTTATTTCTTCAGCTATGACGTTATTCACATTATGAACTGCTTTCATCACTCCCTTCCCCAGATAACGACTTTTATCGCCATCCCTCAGCTCAAGGGCTTCATTTTCGCCGGTTGAGGCTCCTGAAGGAACAGCGGCTCTTCCGAAGTAGCCGCTTTGTGTTGTCACATCAACTTCAATCGTTGGATTACCACGGGAATCAAGAATCTCGCGGGCATGAACACTAACTATTTGACCCATAGAATTTTATTTTAAAATTAAACAATCATGCAATATACAAAAAAAGGGATAATGATCAATATGACTTATCCCTTTCAGTTCAAATTATATATTTTGTCATTTTTCCTCTTCTGAAGCTTTTGTCTCAACCTTAGTTTCAGGAGCTGCCTCCGCAGCTTTTTCGGTAGTTTTTCCTGCACCTTCAGTTTTCTTTTTAGTAGTTGCCCTTCTTCTCCTGCTTGTTTTGGTTTTTACGGCTTCTCCTCCGCCAAGCATGGCTTCGTTGAAATCAACCAGCTCCAGAATGCACATTTCAGCGTTATCGCCTATTCTGTTCCCTGTTTTCAGTATGCGGGTATAACCTCCGTGTCGTTCAGCTATTTTGGGTGAGATCTCCCTGAAAAGCTCAGCCACAGCCTTCTTGTCTTTCAGGAAACTGAAAACCTCTCTTCTTGAGTGAGTTGAATCTTCCTTTGATTTGGTCAGAACAGGTTCAACATAAGTTCTGAGAGCTTTTGCCTTAGCTGTCGTAGTGACGATCTTTTTATTCATTATCAACGAGGAAGCCATGTTTGAGAGCATCGACTTCCTGTGTGAACTCGTCCTTCCTAAATGATTTATAACTCTTGAATGTCGCATTGCTATGTTTCCTTCCCTATTTTCAGATTAATCCTTCTCTAATTTGTATTTGCTCACATCCATTCCAAACGAAAGATTCATTGATTCAAGCAGCTCATCGAGCTCGGTAAGGGATTTCTTTCCGAAGTTCCTGAACTTGAGCAGGTCATTTTTATTGAATTTAACAAGGTCTCCGAGAGTTTCGACTTCGGCAGCTTTCAGGCAGTTCAATGCCCTGACAGAGAGGTCAAGATCGATCAGTTTTGTTTTGAGCAGCTGTCTCATATGCAAAACTTCCTCATCAAATTCCTCATTTGCAAGCTTATCATCTGAATCGAGTGTTATCTTCTCATCTGAGAAGAGCATGAAATGATAGATGAGTATCTTGGCAGCTTCCTTCAGAGCTTCCTTCGGATGAATGGATCCATCGGTTTCTATTTCAAAAAGAAGCTTTTCATAGTCGGTTTTTTCCTCTACACGATAGTTCTCTATCGAATATTTCACATTTCTTACAGGCGTGAAGATGGAATCTATTGCTATCAGGCCGAACTCAGCATCGGCAGGTTCATTTTCCTCTGCAGGCACGTAACCACGGCCTTTGTTTATTGTCAGATCGATATGAAGCTTCACATCAGGTTCCATCCTGAAGAGGACCAGTTCCGGATTGAGAACCTCGAAACCGCTCAATGAGCTATTAAGATCACCGGACTTGAATACTTCCTTGTTATGGATCTTAACGGTGACCTTTTCATGATCGACATCATCCACAATTCTTTTGAATCTGACCTGTTTCAGGTTCAGGATGATTTCTGTCACATCCTCAATAACACCTGTAATGGTCGAAAATTCGTGATCGATGCCATCGATCTTGATCGTGGTGATGGCAAAGCCTTCGAGAGAAGAGAGAAGAATTCTTCTCAGGGCGTTACCTACAGTAATGCCATAGCCAGGTTCAAGTGGACGGAACTCGAATTTGCCGAGCTTGTCGTCCGCTTCCAGCATTATTACTTTATCGGGCTTCTGGAATGATAATATGGCCATAGAGATTATCTTATATTATTACTTTGAATACAATTCAACGATAAGTTGTTCCTTAATATCTTCAGGAATATCGGTTCGTTCCGGAAGATTCATGAACTTGCCTGCCATCTGTGTATCGTCCCATTCGAGCCATGGAAGCTTGGATGATTTCCTTGTGGTAAGCGAGTCGATGACAGATTCGAGGGATTTTGATTTTTCCCGTACACCGATAATATCACCTGGTTTCAGCTGGAAAGAAGGAATATTCACGACTCCTCCGTTGACAGTGATATGACGATGTGAAACCAGCTGGCGAGCTCCGGCTCTGGTCTGGGCTACTCCAAGACGGTAAACGACATTGTCGAGCCTTGATTCCAGAAGCTGAAGAAGCACCTCTCCCGTAACGCCTTTGGACCTTGAAGCTTTTTCAAAAGTATTCCTGAACTGACGTTCGAGAATGCCGTATGTATATTTAGCCTTCTGTTTCTCCCTCAGCTGAACCCCGTATTCAGAAGTTTTCTTTCTTTTCTTGTTGAGCCCGTGCTGGCCGGGAGGGAAATTTTTCCTTTCGAGGTGTTTATCAGGTCCGAAGATAGCTTCTCCGAATTTTCTTGCGACTCTTGATTTTGGGCCGGTATATCTTGCCATTTTATTTAATTGATTTTGAACTTATCTATTTTTTTTATTTCGGATTTCGGATTTCGGATTTCGGATTTCGGATTTAAATCCGCATTCCGCAATTCGAAATTCGCAATTATACTAAACTCTTCTCCTGCCTGGTGCACGGCAGCCGTTGTGCGGCATTGGGGTAACGTCGATGATCTCGGTAACTTCGATTCCGACATTGGATATTGCCCGGATAGCCGATTCGCGTCCTGAACCAGGTCCTTTAACAAAGACCTTCACTTTCCTGAGGCCGAGGTCGTAAGCGACCTTCCCGCATTCTTCTGATGCCATCTGCGCGGCATAGGGAGTATTCTTCTTTGAACCCTTGAATCCCATCTTCCCGGCGGAAGCCCACGAAATGACCTGTCCGGAGTTATTTGTCAGGGTTACAATGATATTATTGAATGATGAATGAACATGTGCCTGGCCCGTAGGTTCAACTTTTACTATCCTCTTCTTTAATGCTCCAGTCTTCTTTGCCATAGTTTAATTATTTAGTAGCTTTCTTCTTGTTTGCAACAGTTTTTTTCCGGCCTTTACGGGTTCTGGCATTGTTCTTGGTGCTCTGTCCGCGAACCGGGAGGCCCAGCCTGTGACGCACGCCGCGATAACAACCGATATCCATAAGGCGCTTGATGTTCATCTGTGTTTCAGAACGGAGTTCGCCTTCGAGTTTGTACTTCTCATTAAGGACCCGGCGGATCGTGTTGATCTGATCATCAGTCCACTCTTCAACCTTAGCGTTCCTGTCAACACCTGCTTCGTCGAGCACTTTCTGTGCTATGCTTCTGCCCACGCCGTAGATATAAGTCAGACCGACTTCACCTCTCTTATGCCTTGGCAAATCTACTCCAACAATTCGTGCCATATTTTATTTTCTTAAATTGAGTTGCAAAAATAGTTAAAATTATCCCTGTCTCTGTTTGAACTTGGGATTTTTCTTGTTTATTACGTAAATGCGCCCTTTTCTTCTGACTATTTTGCAGTCAGCGCTGCGCTTTTTTACAGATGCTCTTACTTTCATTATCTTAAGAATTTCTATTTATACCTGAATGTTATTCTTCCTTTTGTCAGATCGTATGGTGACATTTCAACCTTAACCTTATCGCCTGGGAGGATTTTAATATAATGCATCCTCATTTTGCCAGAGATATGGGCGGTTATCACATGCCCGTTCTCGAGTTCGACCCTGAACATCGCATTCGAAAGGGCTTCAATGATTGTTCCGTCCTGCTCAATTGACGGTTGTTTGGCCATACAATTATTTATTATTTAATACTTCTTCAATAAAATCAAATGTCGTCAACACGTCTGCTTTTCCCCGGTTTACTGCAACGGCATATTCAAAATGCGCCGAAGGCAGACCGTCAGCAGTTTTTATTGTCCATCCATCGCTCATCTGAAGAGTCTCCTTATTACCAAGGTTGATCATCGGCTCGATGCAGATGACCAGGCCTTTTTCCATCTTGGGTCCGCTGCCTTTTCTTCCGAAATTCGGAACCTCAGGCGGTTCGTGCATTTTCTTTCCGATTCCATGACCCACAAGCTCCCTGACAACTGAGTATCCGCCGCTTTCCGCTTTCGATTGCACCGCGAAGGATATATCACCCACCCTGTTTCCTGCAACAGCAGCTTTTACTCCTTCCTCCAGGGAATCCCTTGTAAAATCAAGAAGTCGTCTGACTTCTTCCTTTATTTCCCCTACGGCAAATGTAAAAGCACTGTCTCCCACCCATCCGTTTAAAATTACCCCACAGTCAACGGAAATGATATCCCCCTCCCTGAGTTCATAGTTTGAAGGGATTCCATGGACCACTTCCTCGTTAACGGATGTGCAAAGAGTATTGGGAAAACCTCCATATCCCTTGAATGCCGGAACCGCGTTGTTGTCGCGGATAAATTCTTCAGCAATCTTGTCGAGATAAAGAGTGGTGACCCCGGGTTTAATAAGTCTGGCAACTTCAGCCAGTGTTCTCGACACCAGCATATTGCTTTCTTTTAACAACCCTACCTCTTCATCAGTCTTTAAATACAACATCAAAGAACGTTAATACTGAATTATATCGATGTAGTCGCACCTGTTCTTCCTTTAACACGGCCCGATTTCATCAGCCCGTCGTAATGCCTCATCAGCAAGTGGCTCTCAATTTGCTGGAGGGTATCAAGAATAACACCCACAAGGATCAACAGCGATGTACCCCCATAGAACTGAGCAAACTGCGGAGAGACGCCAGCTATTACTGCTATAGCCGGCAGAATCGCAATAATTGCCAGGAAAATTGAACCGGGCAATGTTATCCTCGACATGATCATGTCGAAGAATTCCACTGTTTTTCTCCCTGGTTTTATTCCCGGTATGAATCCGCCGTTCTTCTTCATATCCTCAGCCATCTGGACCGGATTGATAGTGATAGCGGTGTAGAAATATGTAAAAGCAATGATTAGTATAGCCGTCACCATATTGTACCAGAAACCGTAGATATTTGAGAATGCAACAACAAAACCGGAACTCTGGTCCCTGAAACCAGCGATAAGCATCGGCACCATCATAATTGCCTGGGCAAAGATGATAGGCATAACTCCGGCTGCGTTGACTTTAAGGGGAATATATTGGCGGACTCCCCCGTATTGCTTATTTCCAATGATGCGCCTTGCATATTGGACAGGGACCCTCCGGGTTCCCTGGACGAGCATTATGGTTCCGATAATGACCACGAACCAGATAATCAGTTCGGCTATCAGGGCTATGGGACCGCCGGTACCTTCCATTCTTGTTCCCCACTCGAATAGGAAGTTCTGAGGCAGACGTGCCACAATTCCTATCATTATAATGAGAGATATTCCGTTCCCGATACCCTTGTCCGTAATTTTTTCTCCAAGCCACATCACGAATATTGTTCCTGCTGTAAGTATAACAGTGGAAGAGATCATGAAGAAGCGCTGATATGGTCCTGTGAGAACAAATGCTCCGGCCTCGAGCGTACGGCTCAGGCTTATGAGGTAAGTGGGAGCCTGAAGAATCAGTATAATCACCGTAAGGTATCTGGTGTACTGGTTCATTTTGCGTCTTCCGCTTTCACCTTCCTTCTGAAGTTTCTGAAAATAAGGAAAGACAATTCCGAGAAGCTGAACAACAATTGATGCCGAGATATAAGGCATGATTCCCAGAGCGAATATTGATGCCTGTGAGAATGCACCGCCGGAGAACATATCAAAAAGTCCCATTATCCCGGTGGAGGTGTTTGCCTGAAGGTTTGTAAGAAACTCAGGATTAATGCCAGGGAGCGATACATATTTTCCAAGACGGTACAGCGCAACTATAGCAAATGTATAAAACAACCTTGCGCGCAGGTCTTCAATTTTGAAGATATTCTTTAGGGTCTGAAAGAATCTCATGAAATTAGAGTTTTACTACGGTTCCGTTTTTTGCTTCAATTGCTGCCACAGCTGATTTGCTGAAAGCATGTGCATGAACTTCGAGTTTTTTCTCAAGAGTTCCCTTCCCCAGGATCTTAACCTGAGCGTTTTTTGAAATCAGACCGGCATTAATAAGAACCTCTATGTCGATTTTGTCAAGTTTTTTCTTTTCAGCAAGGATTTCCAGCACACCGATGTTAATACCCTTGTATTCCTTGCGGTTGATATTTTTAAAACCGTACTTCGGGACTCTTCTCTGAAGAGGCATCTGGCCGCCTTCAAATCCTATTTTCTTGCTGTACCCGGATCTGGATTTAGCGCCTTTATGTCCTCTGGTGGAAGTCCCTCCTTTTCCTGAACCTTGTCCACGACCTAAACGCTTGCTCCTTTTGACAGAGCCTTTTGCAGGTTTTAAATTACTCAAATCCATTACTTTATATCTTAAAATATGGTTTATACCTAAATCTTTTCAACTTTTACCAGGTGGCTGATCTTTTTCACCATTCCCAGTATCGGGGGAGTAGCTTCAAGCTCCACGCTGTGGTTCAATTTATGGATGCCCAGAGCATCAAGAGTTCTCTTCTGTCTTTCAGGTTTTCCGTTCCTGCTTTTCACCTGGGTAATACGAATCTTTGCCATAGTGATCTATATTGCTAACCGTTAAATACTTTTTCCATTTTCACTCCTCTATGTTCGGCAATTGAAAAAGGATCGCGCATTTCAAGAAGAGCTGCGAAAGTTGCCTTGACAAGGTTATGAGGATTTGAAGAGCCTTTTGATTTTGCGAGCACATTTTTTATACCAACACTCTCAAGAACAGCGCGCATTGCACCTCCTGCCTTTACACCTGTTCCGGGAGAAGCAGGCTTGATGAAAACCCTGGCTCCGCCAAATTTGGCTACCTGCTCGTGAGGGATAGTTCCGTTAATGACCGGCACCTTGATAAGGTTCTTCTTCGCATCTTCAATGCCTTTTGCGATAGCTGTAGTAACTTCACTGGCTTTACCAAGGCCATGACCTACGATGCCGCTTTCGTTACCCACGACAACTATTGCCGAGAAACTGAATGTGCGTCCTCCTTTTGTTACCTTGGTAACTCTCTGAATACTAACAAGCCTGTCTTTAAGTTCCAGGTCGCTGGTTTTTACTTTTCTTATACCTTCTGCCATAATTCACTAGAATTTTAATCCGCCTTCGCGGGCTGCATCTGCCAATGATTTCACTCTGCCATGATATTTATATCCGCTTCTGTCGAATACAACCGACTCGATACCCTTTTCCTTGCATTTTGATGCCAGGAGCTTCCCGACAAGCTTAGCCTGTTCGGTTTTCTTTATGCCGGCTGACTTGTCAGTTACTTCTTTCTCCTTCGAGGAGACTGCGAGAAGGGTCACTTTATTGAGGTCGTCGACAACCTGCACATAAATCTGCTTATTGCTGCGGTACACTGCCAGCCTTGGTCGTTCGGCAGATCCGCTTATTTTTTTCCGGATCCTCATTTTGATCCTGGTCCTTCTTTCCAACTTTGTTAAGGCCATTTCTTTAAACTTTTACCTTGTTATTTTACCCTTAGACACTAGCTGACTTACCAGCTTTTCTTCTGAGCTGTTCACCGACAAACTTAATACCTTTACCCTTATATGGTTCCGGCGGACGGAGAGATCTGATCTTTGCTGCCACATGCCCGATAAGCTGTTTATCGATGCTCGTAAGAGTTATTATCGGATTGCTCCTTCTTTCTGTCTTAGTCTCAATCTTCACTTCTTTAGGAAGCTGCAATATGATTTCGTGCGAATAGCCGAGGCTCATTTCAAGAAGCTGGCCTTTAGCTTCAGCGCGATAACCAACGCCTACGAGTTCAAGCTCCTTCTTGTAACCCTCCGACACACCTGTCACCATATTGGCAAGAAGTGCACGGTAAAGGCCATGAAGAGATTTATGGCTCTTCGATTCTGTAGGCCTGTTTAAAATGATCTGGTTGTCTACAACCTCGACCTTCAGGTCCCTGTCAATAGCCTGGGTAAGCTCACCCAGTGGTCCTTTCACGCTTACCACATTGTTGTCGCTGACATTTACAGTGACTCCTTTGGGCAGGGCTACAGGTAATTTTCCTATTCGTGACATTAGTTTTCCTCCTTTTAGTAAACGTAACACAACACTTCACCACCGATGTTCTCTTTCCTGGCCTCCTTATCGGTCATCAGTCCTCTGGAAGTAGAAACGATTGCTATACCGAGTCCGTTAAGCACTTTTGGCATCTCATCAGCTCCTGCATAATGCCTTAATCCGGGGCGGCTTATCCGCTGAAGTTCCTTGATTGCAGGCTTCTTGGTCTTCGAATTATATTTAAGAGCTATCTTCAGAACTCCCTGAGGGTATTTGCCTTCAACGACCTTGTAGCTGAGGATATAACCTTTTTCAAAAAGTATTCTTGCAATCTCTTTCTTAAGACCGGAGGCCGGCACTTCTACAATCTTATGACCGGCCAGGATTGAATTTCTTACTCTGGTCAGTAAATCTGCGATTGGATCAGTCATCTTTGATTCTTATTATTAATTTATATTACTATCGGTTAAATTACCAGCTGGCTTTTTTGACACCCGGAATAAGACCGAAGGATGCCATTTCCCTGAAGGTTATCCTGCTTATTCCGAACTGCCTCATGTAACCTCTTGTTCGTCCTGTAAGTTTGCAGCGGTTTCTCTGCCTGTTAGGATTGGAGTTTCTCGGGAGGCGGCTAAGGGCAACATAGTTTCCCTCAGCTTTGAGCTGGGCTCTCTTTTGTTCAAATTTCTTTGCCAGTTTTGCGCGTTTTACTTCGCGGGCTATCATTGATTCTTTAGCCATATAATCAGTTTTTAGAAGTTTTAAAGGGTAAACCGAAATTCTTAAGCAGCGAAAGGGCTTCCTCATCTGTTTTTGCAGAAGTGACAAAAGTGATCTGCAGTCCCATGATCTTTGAAACCTTGTCAAGGTCAATTTCCGGGAATATTATTTGTTCGGTGATCCCGAGGGTATAATTTCCGCGGCCGTCGAGTTTAGCGCTTATCCCCTTGAAATCGCGTATTCGGGGCAATGCCACTGATATCAGTCTCTCCAGGAATTCGTACATTCTTTCTTTCCTGAGGGTGACCATGATGCCGATAGGCATATTTCTTCTCAGCTTGAAGTTTGAAATATCCTTTGACGAGTATGTAAGAACAGCCTTTTGTCCGGCTATGTCGGATAATTCCTTTACCCCTGATTCGAGCAGTTTCTTGTCGGCAATAGCTTGTCCTACTCCCTGGTTAAGAACTATCTTCTCCAGTTTCGGCACCTGCATTATAGTCTTGTAACTGAATTCCTTCATCAATGCAGGGACGATCTCGTCACTATACTTGGTTTTGAGTGCAGGTATATACATTACTTGATCTCCTCTCCTGATTTTTTTGAATAACGTACCAGTTTGTTTTTCTCATTTAGTTTTTTCCCGACGCGGGTCGGTTTACCGGATGACGGATCGAGGAGCATAAGGTTAGACAGATGCACGGGAGCTTCCTTTTTAACAATGCCTCCCTGCGGAGCCTTTGAGTTTGGCTTGGTATGTTTGGAAACCATATTCACACCCTCGACAATTGCTTTGTCCTTTTTCCTGTCGACTTCCAGAACGCGGCCTTTCTGGCCTTTTGACTCTCCGGTTATCACCATAACCGTATCGCCCTTTTTGATATGTAATTTCTTTTGCATTGGTGTTTCTTTATAAATATCACAATACTTCGGGAGCAAGGGAGACGATCTTCATATATTTATCTCTGAGTTCCCTGGCCACCGGGCCGAATATACGGGTTCCGCGGACTTCATTCTGGTCGGTAAGGAGAACAACTGCATTGTCGTCGAACCTTATATACGAACCATCCGTACGGCGTATTTCTTTAGTGGTCCTGACCACTACAGCCCTGCTCACTGTTCCCTTCTTGGCATCTCCGGAAGGAAGGGCTGATTTGACGCTCACGACTATCTTATCGCCCACTGTTGCATATCTTTTCTTGCTGCCGCCGAGTACCCTGATGCATAATACCTCCTTGGCGCCTGAGTTATCGGCTACTGTCAGCCTTGTTTCCTGCTGTATCATGATTACTTAGCTCTTTCGATTATTTCTACCAATCTCCAGGTTTTGTTCTTGCTCAGAGGCCTGGTCTCTGAAATTCTTACTGTATCGCCGATATTGCATGAATTCTCTTCATCGTGCGCCATCAGTTTCTTCGTACTGTTAATGAACTTCCCGTATATCGGATGCTTGACCTTCCTTTTTACGGCAACGACGATCGATTTGTCCATTTTATTGCTGATGACAACACCAATACGATCTTTTCTTAGATTCCTTTCCATTGCAGATTCGGCTATTTAGATTTCTGTTTCAATTCCCTGTCGCGCAATTCAGTCTGAAGACGCGCAATAGTTATCTTTGCCTGCTTCAGTTTCTGAGGATTATCCAGCGGTGTAATTGCATGGTTCATCTTCATGCGAACAAGCATGGTCTTCTCAGTATCGATCCTTTCAAGAAGGTCAGACATGCTTAATTCCCTTATTTCTGATATTTTCATCTTTGTACTGTTTTTTACTCAACGTAATCTCTGCGAACAATAAATTTCGTAGTTATCGGAAGCTTTTGTGCTCCGAGACGGAGAGCTTCCTTGGCAACATCAAACGGAACACCTTCAGCCTCGATAAGTATCCTTCCCGGTGTTACAGGAACAACAAAACCTTCAGGCGCGCCTTTGCCCTTACCCATACGGACTTCAGCCGGCTTCTTGGTGATAGGCTTGTCGGGGAATACCCTGATCCATATCTGCCCTTCACGTTTCATATGACGGGTGACAGCCTGCCGGGCTGCTTCTATTTGTCTGCCAGTGATCCAGCTCTGCTCCAGAGCCTTTATTCCAAATGAACCGAACGACAGCTGATTTCCCCGCTGCGCATTGCCTTTCATTTTTCCCTTCTGGGCTCTTCTGAATTTGGATCTTTTTGGTTGTAACATTGTATTATAACTTAAGATATTATAAAATCAATTATTTTGTTCTTTCCTTCCCCTTCCTCTTAAGGCTCTTATTTTTTGCATTACGGGCTCCTATATTCGGACTTAAATCTCTCTTTCCGTAGACCTCTCCGTTGCAGATCCAGACTTTGATGCCAATCAGTCCTACTTTAGTATGTGCTTCTGCAAGCGCATAGTCGATGTCGGCCCTGAAGGTATGAAGGGGAATTCTTCCCTCCTTGTATGTTTCTGTCCTGGCCATTTCAGCGCCTCCGAGACGGCCTGAAATAAGGACTTTAATGCCTTCAGCTCCCATTCTCATAGTCGATGCAATTCCCATTTTTATAGCGCGGCGGTATGAGATCTTTCCTTCAACCTGCCTGGCGATGTTGTTTCCGACTATGTTGGCATCCAGTTCCGGACGTTTCACCTCGAATATATTGATCTGAACCTCCTTCTTGGTAATCTTCTTCAGTTCCTCCTTCAGCTTGTCGACTTCCTGTCCGCCCTTACCTATAATTATACCCGGACGTGCAGTATTAACTGTTACAGTAATAAGCTTGAGTGTTCTCTCGATGACAATTTTTGAGATACTTGCCTTGGCAAGCCTGGCATTCAGGTACTCTCTGATCTTGGTATCTTCCACCAGTTTTCCGGAAAAATCTTTACCTCCGTACCAGTTTGAATCCCAGCCCTTTATTATACCTAATCGGTTACCTATCGGATTAACTTTTTGTCCCATTTGTATTATTTTGTTGTATTTTCAACTTCTTCTTTTTTCAAACTGTCGAGCACGAGAGTAACATGGTTCGATCTCTTTCTCAACCTGTAAGCTCTACCCTGGGGGGCTGTCTGCAGTCTCTTCATTGTCCGGCCGCCGTCAACATGAACGGTCTTTACAAAGAGGTTGCTCTCCTCTACTCTTACCCCTTCATTTTTTGCCTGCCAGTTGGCAACAGCAGAGAGGAGCAGTTTTTCCAATCTGCGAGAAGCTTCCTGTTTGCTGAACTTCAGTATGTCAAGAGCCTTGTTCACTTCCTTTCCGCTAATCAGGTCGGTCAGGAGCCTCATCTTTCTCGGGGAAGTAGGGCAGTTTCTCAGAACGGCCTGATATCTTACTTTTGCGGCTTCTTTTCTCGCTTCAGCTGTATTTCTTTTACGTGCACCCATTTCTGTAATTTTTTTCTGCGTTCACATTATTATTTATTTCCCGAGTGACTTCTGAAGGTTCGGGTAGGCGCAAATTCTCCGAGCTTATGGCCTACCATGTTCTCAGTAATGTAAACAGGAATGAATTTGTTGCCATTATGAACTGCTATAGTATGTCCGACAAAGTCAGGTGAGATAACTGATCTTCTTGACCATGTCTTTGCCACTGATTTTTTTCCGCTCGTATTCATCTCAAGAACTCTCTTCTCAAGCTTAAAATCAATAAAAGGGCCTTTTTTAATGGATCTGCTCATAGTAAATCAGTTATTTTTTCCTTCTTTCTATAATATGTTTTGCGGAATACTTCTTTTTGTCCCTGGTTTTAAAGCCTTTTGCCGGTATACCCCTGCGTGAGCGCGGGTGTCCTCCGGAAGCTCTTCCCTCGCCGCCACCCATCGGGTGATCGACTGGGTTCATAACAACGCCTCTGACCCTTGGCCGGCGACCCTGCCAGCGTGAACGTCCGGCTTTGCCTGATTTCTCCAGGTTATGGTCGGCATTCGAAACAGTGCCTATTGTTGCACGGCATTCGGTAAGGACCATTCTTGTCTCCCCTGATGGAAGTTTAATTGTTGCATATTTGCCATCACGGGCTGATATCTGAGCATATGTTCCGGCGCTGCGTGCAATAGCTGCACCTTTGCCGGGCTTAAGCTCTATGTTGTGAACGATTGTTCCAAGAGGAATGTCGCTCATAAACATTGTGTTGCCTATTTCCGGCGTTGCAGTCTTGCCCGACAGGATCTTGTGTCCGACCTGGAGACCCTGGGGAGCGATAATGTACTTTTTTTCACCATCCTCATAAACAATAAGTGCGATCCTCGATGATCTGTTCGGATCGTACTCAATTGACTTAACTGTTGCCTGCATGCCATCTTTTTCTCTCTGGAAATCGATGACCCTGTACATCTTCTTATGACCGCCTCCGATGTATCTCATGGTTCTGTGGCCGTTAACATTCCTTCCTCCTGATTTTCTGTGCGGTCGGAGGAGGGATTTCTCCGGCGACGCGCTTGTGATATTGTCAAAAGCGCTTACGATCTTGTTTCTCTGACCTGGTGTTACAGGTTTGATCTTTCTGACTGCCATACTGGTTATTAAATATTGCTATAGAAATCAATTTTATTTCCTTCGGCGAGGGTAACGACAGCTTTCTTAAGAGAAGCTGTTTTTCCGACGAGAAGTCCTGATTTGGTATTGCGGGATTTCACTTTTCCGCCATAACGCATTGTGTTCACCGAATCTACTGTAACACTGTACAGTTCCTCAACGGCTTTTTTTATCTGCAACTTGTTGGCGCTTTTAGCAACGAGAAAACCATAGCGGTTGAATTTATCGCCCTGGCTCGTCATTTTTTCCGTTACAATCGGTTTAAGCAAAATATTCATTACTAAAATTTTTCTAGTTTTCAAATGTTGCCTGCAAAACGTCAATTGCGCTCTCCACAAGCACCAGAGTTGAAGCTCTCATAATTTCATAAGTACTTAACTCACTGGCAATTACAACTTCCACTCCTTGCGTATTTCGGGCTGACAAATATATATTTTTATTTTGTTCTGGTAAAACAATAAGCGATTTTTTATCTGCAATATTCAGATTCGCTCCCATTTTGACCATTTCTTTCGTTTTCGGAGCTTCGAAAGAGAAGTCTTCGAGGACGATAATTTTATTTGTTGAAGCCTTATATGAAAGTGCTGATTTTCTAGCCAGCTCCTTCACCTTTTTATTAAGCTTGAAGCCATAGTATCTGGGTTTCGGACCAAAGACTCGTCCTCCCCCCCTGAACAGAGGGTTATTCAGGCTCCCGGCCCTTGCTGTACCTGTGCCTTTCTGCCTCTTGATCTTTCTGGTGCTGGCTGCTACTTCACCACGCTCTTTGGACTTGTGTGTTCCCTGACGCTGATTTGCCAGGAACTGTTTCGTATCCAGATAAATTGCATGGTCGTTAGGTTCAATGCCGAAAATGGAATCGTTAAGTTTAACTTTCCTTCCGGTTTCCTTACCATCAATATTAACAACTGCTAATTCCATTATCTTGTAATTATTACGTAACCACCTTTTGGACCGGGAACTGATCCCTTAACTATAAGTATATTGTTTTCAGTCATGAGCTTCATGACCTTCATGCTTATCGACATTACTTTGTCTCCGCCCATGCGTCCTGCCATTCTCATTCCCGGGAGCACCCGTGATGGATATGACGAAGCGCCAAGTGAGCCAGGAGCTCTTCCCCTGTTATGCTGGCCATGGGTTTCTCCTCCGACACCGCCGAAGTTATGACGTCTCACGACGCCCTGAAATCCTTTTCCTTTCGACCATCCCCTGACGTCAACCCAATTGTCGGGTTCGAAAAAAGCAGCTGTGAGAACTTCTCCTTCCTTAACCTGGCCTTCTGCAAATCCCGTGAATTCAATGACTTTTCTTTTGGGAGCAGTGTTTACTTTCTTGAAATGGCCTATTTCAGCCTTCGTTGAGTGTTTTTCCTTTTTATCGTCGAATCCCAGCTGGACTGCGAAGTAGCCGTCTTTCTCCACTGTTTTTATCTGTGTTACAACACACGGACCAGCCTGAAGAACCGTACATGGAACATTTTTCCCTTCTTCATCGAAGAGGGAGGTCATTCCAACCTTTTTTCCTATTAATCCCTGCATCTCTTTAAATCTTTACCGGTTTCACACTTTAATTTCAACTTCAACTCCGCTGGGAAGTTCAAGCTTCATGAGAGCGTCGATCGTTTTGGGCGTCGAGCTGTAAATGTCAAGCAGTCTCTTGTACGAAGAGAGCTGGAACTGTTCTCTTGCCTTCTTGTTAACGAAGGGTGACCTCAGGACAGTGTAGATCTTCTTATGGGTGGGAAGAGGAATCGGACCGCTCACCACTGCTCCGGTAGATTTTACTGTCTTCACGATCTTCTCGGCAGACTTATCCACCAGGTTATGATCGTAGGATTTCAACTTAATACGAATTTTCTGACTCATCTTTAAAGAATTTTTCCTTTTGTAATTTCGACAATTCTGTTAGCTATTTCTGCAGGCACCTCTTCGTAGTGCGAGAACTCCATCGTTGAAGTTGCCCTGCCCGAGGTAATGGTGCGGAGTACAGTAACATAGCCGAATTTTTCTGCCAGCGGTACTTTAGCCTTTATCACCCTTGAACCTGCTTTCGATTCCATACCTTCCACTCTGCCTCTCCTTCTGTTGAAATCGCTGATCACATCGCCCACATATTCTTCGGGAGTAACAACTTCCGTCGACATAATAGGCTCAAGCAATACAGGATTGCATTTTCCGGCGAACCTTCTGAATGCCTGTTTTGCAGCTATCTCAAACGAGAGAGCATCGGAGTCAACCGGATGGTATGAACCGTCCTTTAATATTACTTTCAAACTATCAAGAGGGAATCCTGCAAGAGGTCCGTTCAACATAGCTTCACGGAAACCCTTTTCAACAGACGGGATATATTCTTTTGGAACATTCCCTCCCCTTATCTCATTAATAAACTGAAGACCTCTTATATCATCATCTGAAGGTGACAACTCAACAGTGATGTCAGCAAATTTACCCCTGCCTCCGGTCTGCTTCTTGAATACTTCGCGGAATTCGGCAGAAGTTGTAATAGCCTCCTTATAGGCAACCTGAGGCGCTCCCTGGTTGCACATAACATTAAATTCCCTCTTCAGGCGGTCAATCAGAATCTCAAGGTGAAGTTCGCCCATTCCGCTGATGATCGTCTGTCCGCTGTCGGGATCAGTTTTTACCTGAAAAGTCGGATCTTCCTCAGCAAGCTTATGGAGACCCATGGAAAGCTTGTCGACATCGGCCTGTGTTTTAGGTTCGACTGCCACTCCAATAACAGGTTCCGGGAAATCCATTGATTCGAGTAAAATAGGTTTATGGATTGCGCAGAGAGTATCGCCGGTTTTGAGATCCTTGAAACCAATTCCGGCGCCGATATCTCCTGCGGAAATCTTTTCAACCGGATTTTGCTTATTGGCATGCATCTGGAAAAGGCGGTTGATCCGTTCTCTCTTCC
>CAZXAM010000044.1:0-25081 GCA_964638545.1 uncultured Rikenellaceae bacterium
TTGAGATTTCGGTTGAAATAATCTCAGCATCCTGATCGAATAATAATATAACTTTTCTATAAATTTGAGATCCTGTTCTGAATAAACAATGCGATATATACGATTTTTCAGGTTTCGGTCCATCGTCCTCCTGATTGTTTTTCTCAGTATCACCGGATTGCGTGATAAAATATCAGCGCAGCAGAAAAACCGTACTACAGTAAGCGGTTATGTCAGGGAGACGGGCAGCGGTGAATCCCTTATAGGGGTCAACATTTATAATCAGGAAGCCCGGATGGGGACCATCAGCAACAATTTCGGGTTCTTCTCGCTCACTTTGCCTTCGGCGGACAGCCTCGACCTGGCATTTTCCTTCATAGGTTACACTTCGCAGGCACACAGAATCCCTTTCAGGCAGAACATCGAGCTGAATATTGAGCTCTCCCCCGGGATCATTCTGAATGAGATCACCGTTACTGCCGACAAAAAAGAACGATTAAGCGAATCCGCCAGGATGAGCACCATAAAGATACCTGTCCAACAGATAAAGAGTGTCCCGATGCTTCTCGGGGAAAAGGATGTGCTTAAGGTTATACAGCTGATGCCGGGGATACAGAAAGGTTCCGAGGGAAGCAGCGGTCTTTACGTCAGAGGAGGAGGTCCCGACCAGAATCTGATCATCCTCGATGATGCCATAGTCTATAACGCTTCGCACCTTTTCGGTTTCTTTTCTCTTTTCAACGGAAGCGCACTCAAAAGCGTTGAACTGACAAAAGGAGGCTTCCCCGCCAGGTACGGAGGTCGTCTCTCGTCAGTGCTCGACATGAACATGAAGGAAGGCAATAAGGAAGAATGGCATGGAGAAGGAGGCCTCGGACTGATCTCATCGAACCTTACCATAGAGGGGCCCGTCAAAAAAGGCAAGTCATCAATTCTTCTGTCTGGGCGAAGAACATACGCCGACCTGATTCTCAGACCGATACTGGAACTTACCGATAATGAGAACATCGGTTATTATTTCTACGACCTGAATGCGAAGATAAACTATGATTTCGGACGCAGGAATAAGCTCTACCTGAGCGGCTATTTCGGAAAGGATAAGTTCTATGAGAAATATAAATCGAGCGGATATACCGAGGATGTAGGATTTCTCTGGGGTAACTCGACAGCTACACTAAGGTGGAACCATCTTTTCAGCAGCAAGCTTTTTTCAAACACTTCCCTTGTTTTCAGCAACTACTCTTTCGGTATCTACGACAAATACAAAGTCACAAGCGAGAACAAAAACTATTATGCCGAATATTACTCAGGCATTCGCGACTTCACCTTTAAGACTGATTTTGACTTCATACCCAATCCAAGGCATTGGATCAAGACAGGAATCCTGGGAATCTACCACCTCTTCAAGCCTTATGCCTACGTAGAGGAGGACAAACCGCATGCTATCCACGAAAGGGATATTGAGTTCATAGAAGGTTTCGAAACCGGGTTTTACATCGAAGACACCTGGAATCCTCTTGAAGCTCTGAAAATAAACGCAGGGATCAGGTACAGCTGGTTCATCGCCGGCAGCAAAAATTACAGCAATCCCGAACCAAGAGTGTCAGCTGCCTGGAAGATTACACCCGATCTCGCACTTAAAGCATCCTATGCTTCGATGAACCAGTATATTCATCTGCTGTCAAATACAGGGATAAGCCTGCCCACTGACCTGTGGGTGCCGGTTACGGAAAAAATAAGACCCCAGTCGTCGCGCCAGGCAGCCATCGGTCTGGCCAGGGACATCGACCGCCACGATATTTCAGTGACCCTTGAAGGGTATTACAAGTCGATGAAAAATGTACTGGGTTACAAGGAGGGCGCCTCCTTCATTGAGCTGATGGAACCTTCTGACGTCGATGTTCCCCAATGGCAGGATAATGTAACCGCGGGCATAGCCTGGTCGTACGGTGCAGAGTTACTGGTCCAGAAGAAAGCCGGCAGGTTTACCGGCTGGTTTGGCTACACACTTTCCTGGACAAAAATGAAGTTTGACTCGCTGAATTCCGGAAGAGAATTCTATGCAAGGTACGACAGGCGACATGATATCTCGGTGGTGGCAATGTACAAGATCAATGACAGGATCAATATATCGGGAACATGGGTCTACGGGACCGGCAATGCAGTCACACTTCCGGTATCGGACTACTACGCACCCTACCACAGGCTGGAAACAGGCATAGATGAGAGCATGCCGGATCCGGAGTTTTACGGAGTACTATGGTCGATGCAAGCAGAAGAGTTCGGACAAAAAAACAATTTCAGGATGAAACCCTACCACAGGCTGGATGTCGGTGTTCAGTTCCATAAACAAAAGAAATGGGGAGAGAGGATATGGGAGGTGTCAATCTATAATGTGTACTGCAGGTTCAATCCCTTCTTCTACTATTACGAGCAAAGCGATAATTACGGGTGGTTGAAGCAGGTAAGCCTCTTCCCTATAATTCCTTCATTAACATATTCCTTCAGGTTTTGACCAATATGAACAGATCAATAAAAATTGCACTTCTGCTCTCTCTGCTCTTGCCCTCGTGTGAGAAGGATGCAAGCCATGTGAAACTGCCTGAATTTGAACAGAAGCTTGTTGTGAATGCATTCCTATCGCCAAGGGATACCATTTCGATAATCTCTGTTACCTCCAACAGGAAGCTTTACGGTGCAATAAACGAAAACACTTCACCCGGGGATATTACGGCAACATTAAGCAATGGGACTTCCGAAATAAGTCCCGCACTATCGGGGGAGAGATTCATCTTCAGGAGGAATGATATGAAGATCGAGGAAGGGAAAACTTACACTTTCAGGGTAAGAAGCAACAAAGGACTTACAGCAGAGGCTTCTGCGACTGTGCCATTCAGGAGACCTCTGAAAATTGAGATTGACACTTTCAGCCTGTTTTATGACTATGGCGACGGATCCGGAAGAGGCTGGAGGGAATACAATGCCGATATCTATCTTACAGACTACCCCGGGGAGGACAATTACTACAGATTCGCGGCAAAGGAGATCATTTACAATTCCAACTATTCGTACTACCCTTACGACTATGATATCTATCCGACTGAACCGATTGTGTTTACCGATAGAGGAAGGGACGGCAAAAGGTTTCTGATCAATAGTGTAACTTACGATAATGCCTCGGGAGACGATTCGGCACATCTGATCATGTATGTGCTGATCACCGATAAAGATTATTATAATTATCATTATTCAATGGATAACTATGCCGGAGGGAGCGATCCTTTTACCGAGATCTCTCCCGCCTGGTCAAACATAAAGGAAGGCCTGGGCATTTTCGCATCCTATGTCGTGGATTCAGCGGTATTCAGGCTGAAATAATTTAACAAATCATTAACATAACATTAACCCTGATCAGTGCAACATTTAGATCAAACCGGCGTCTATAAGATAGAATTATGTCTATTCAAAAGGCCGTTCGGCCATTTCTACGATCAGGTTTATAGTTAGTCACGTCAGTGCGCTGCCAGGCGCACTGATGCTTTTTAAGAATAACGATGGCTTGCTCATGATTCCTTAAAATGCCTATCTTTGGTATCTGTCATGAAACTGAAGTAGAATGAAAGTCCGGATAGTGTTTCTTATTCTGTCTCTCTTTTCAGTGTCCAATCTTGAGGCTGTCAATCATCATCCTAGGGCTTTGAAGGGAGTAATCGACCTGACTGAATTCAGCGATACAGAACAGTTCAATGTCAAGCTTAACGGAGAATGGGAGTTCTACTGGAATAAGATCCTCAGACCGCTTGATTTCGCAGGAAATTCCCTGAAACCCGGTTTTTACGGGACCGTCCCCTCCTACTGGACAGATTACCCTGAAGATGTAGTTGTTGACGGAAGAAACGGATTTGCCACATATCGTCTAAGGGTAATATTACCCCCGGGTTTCAGGAAGCCGCTCGGAGTGGACATGCCGGTATTTGATTCTTCATTCGATATATATATAAACAACAAATACTGCGGATGGAACGGAGTAGTGGGGAAGACTAGCGAAGAAGCAGAACCTGAATACCGGCGTGTTTTTTTCAGGTACGAACCGGTTACAGATACACTGGATATAATAATCAACGTATCAAATTTTTCTCACAGGAGAGGCGGTTTCTGGCTCTCTATGAAGCTCGGAACCTTTTCCAAGGTACAGTCTTCCCTTGCAAACAGCTGGGCTGTCGAATGGTCGACAATGAGCCTTCTCCTGGGATTTTCTATTTTCTTCTTTTTCTTCTTCCTGATGAACCCGCGAGAAAAAGTTCTCGGATATTTCTCCCTCGCTACCATTGGCCTGGCACTGAGACCCCTCTTCACATCTCACTTTCTTATCTTAAACCTGTTTGATCCAGGATGGTCGTGGATTGTAAAATTGGAATACATGGGACTTTATACTATCCTTATCGGGTTCCTGTGGCTTGCATTAGAGCTTTATCCAAACGGCTATTTTAAGATTGTTGCTCTGGCAGCAACCCTTTTCTTCAGCACGGTATTTGTCCTTACATTATTTCTTCCCGTAAGGATATTCAGCTATTCCATCTTCATAATATACCCCCTGATGCTAATTCTGATCATTTATGTGTTCGTGCAATGTGTCAGAGGGATCATAAAAGGGAACCGGCTGGATATTGTATACTTTGTCACATTTCTGCTCATGGCATCAGCTGGCATGCACGATGTAAGGATTTCCCTCGGAAGGGAAGGATTTCCTGCCGGTTATGTAATGACATATGCCATAGTAACATTTGTTTTCGTTCAGGCAGCGTTAATCCTATATCGCTGGATTAAATCGTACCATGAAAATGAAAAGCTCAGGAATGAGCTGGAATTCATGAATAAAAACCTCGAGGTCATTGTCGATCAGAGGACACAGGAGCTTAAAGCAAGGTCTGAAGAGATCGGAAAACAAAATTTAATGATAGCAACACAGAATAAGCAATTATCTGAAACCATTCAGATGAAGAACAAGATATTCTCTGTGATTGCGCACGACCTCAGGAGTCCGGTGGTGAATATACTCTATATGCTTAACCTTCTCAAGGAGAAAGAGTACAAGGAAAAGTATGACACTTTTGCTGATTCAAGCATCGAATATGCGCAGATGGTGATCTCTCTGCTCGAGAATATGCTGGTTTGGGGACGAGGACAGGAGGATAAGATTAAATACTCGCCGGAAACGTGGAACCTTGCAGATATCATACTTACAAACCTGAGTATTTTCAAGGAGACCGCCGACAAGAAGGAGATAACTGTCAACTTCACCCAGGTCGGAAGCTCCACAGCTTATTTTGACAAAGACCTGATGGATATCATTATCAGGAACCTGCTCTCCAACGCAGTGAAATACACTCCAAGGGGAGGCAGAATAAGCATCCTTGTGAAAGACCGGAGCACATCTGAAGGAGATATCCTGATCAAAGTTTGCGACAATGGAATAGGCATACCAGCTGAAAAACAGAAATACCTTTTCACCTCTTCAGAAATGTCAAGCACCCCGGGAACAGAAAATGAAAAGGGCACCGGTCTGGGTCTTAAGCTTTGTCATGAACTGGTCGAAATAAATAAAGGTACAATCAGCGTTGAAAGCAGGCCAGGCGAAGGATCATGTTTCTCAATAACACTCCCGGGTCAACCGCCTTCAGGAAAATAAACCAGTGGACCTCACAGGGTGAGTTCGGCCAATCTTTTCCGGTCGGTAACCCTGATAGTTTTTCCGTGGGCCTCTATCAGCCTGTCATCCTCCAACTCTTTCAAAGCCCTTGACAGAGAGGGCCTTGCAACTCCGAAATAATCAGCAAGGTCTGTCTGTGTCATACCGAGCTTGAATGACGGTTTTTCCATGGTTGTCCTCTGAAGAACGAACTGAGCGAGTTTCCCCCTTATAGTCTTGAAATTTAAAAACTTGATCTTCTCCGACAGGAACTGGGAACGGTTTGAAATTATGTTGAGAAAATTGAGAAGGAGCTTGTCACTCGTCTTTAGAAGCCTGAGAAACTCACTCTTTTCGATTATCAGTATCTTAGTGTTCGTGACAGCTGCCACGTTCACTGGAAAATGGTTCCTGTCACCAAACAGGAAGGCAGCAGCAAGAGCCCCTGGTGCAGTAATATCTTCAATTTTAATCAGCCTGCCTGTGTAATCAACCATCTCACCCTTGGTAATGCCATCAAGTATCAGCATCAACGAAGTAACCTTCTCGCCTATCTGGGCAATCTGTGATCCTGCATTGTATTTTCTTATCTTGATGTGAACCTGTTTTAGTATTTTTTCAGCTTCCTCTTCTGTAAATCCTGCAAAAAGAGGTGATCCGGTTAAAATTGATATGTCCATACCGATTTATTTATAGTTAGTTATAACGAATGGAATGATGATAAATCCCAAGATACATATAATTTTCATTTTGTAACATTTGTTACAATTTCTTCCTGAATGTCTTCTCATATTTGTACAGGAAAACAATAGTATTAACCCACCTCTTCTCCCGGGAAGGGAATATCAGGAAAGATATGAAAAGAGACATACTGAAGATTGACGAAGAATTGTGCAACGGTTGCGGACTGTGCGTTCCAAACTGCCATGAAGGAGCACTGCAGGTTATTGACGGCAAGGTCAGGCTCGTGAGCGAACTGATGTGCGATGGGCTGGGAGCCTGCATAGGCCACTGTCCTGAAGGTGCAATAACGATAGAAAAAAGAGAAGCTGATCCATACAATGAGACAATGGTAATGGCACAAATGGTAAGCAAAGGCAAGAATACCGTCATTGCTCATCTGAAGCATCTGAAGGATCATGGTGAGACTGACTTTGTCCGTGAAGGAGTGGAATACCTGAAGGAACACAGGGCTGAATTGAAATTCAACCTTGATGAGGTGATTACTGAAGTTCATCATTCTCACCCTCGCTCTCACTCTCACTCTCACTCTCACTCTCACTCTGACTCTCAGTCCGGTTGTCCCGGTTCCAGGGAAAGGACCATAGAAAGACCCGGTCATGCAAGTGCAGTTCAGGTTTCCGGCGATCAACCTTCAGAGCTTCGGCAATGGCCGGTACAGATGCACCTGCTTAATCCCAATGCCCCGTACCTGAGAGGCTCTGACCTCCTTCTTACTGCCGACTGTGTAGCTTTTTCCATGGGAAATTTCCATAGTGCCTGGCTGAAAGGAAAATCACTTGCCATTGCCTGCCCCAAACTTGACAGCGGGCTCGATGTATATGTAGAAAAGCTGACAGCAATGATAGATATTGCAAAGGTAAACACCATTACTGCAATGATGATGGAAGTTCCCTGCTGCGGAGGATTGCTTCAGATGGTGAGGGCCGCAATGGCAAAAGCTTCCAGGAAAGTGCCCGTAAAACAGATCATCATCAGCCTGTCAGGCGAAGTCCTGAAGGATGAATGGGTATAAATACTACTAAAAAAAGGTAATGAATACCCATTGTGCTGAATGTCACTTTGCATTGCAATCAGATTTTTTGTTTTAGAAGTTGGAAACTCTGATTTTTATTCTACTTTGGCGAAACGAAAAACTTCACTAAATAATCTGACGGTAAATGTTGCAGGAACAGATTCTGCCGGACGCTGTTATTCAGGAAGTCTACCTCGGACTGGACATTGGATCAGTTTCACTGAATACAGTCCTCCTGGACAATAACTTCCATGTAACTGAAAACTTCTACGACTATGTGCATGGGAAACCCTTCCATGTACTTTACAAAAGACTTACAGACATCCTGGGAAAAATTCCTCCTGACCAGATCAGAGGAATAATATTTACCGGTTCGGGCGGGAAACTTGGATCACAGCTTATCGGGGGATCCTTTGTTAACGAGATAATAGCACAGGCTACCTCTGCAGGTACCTTATATCCATCTGCAAGAACTGTCATTGAGATCGGCGGGGAGGATTCAAAGCTGATCATTCTTGAACCTGATCCGGAAAAAGGCCATTCAAGGCTTGTCGACTTTGAGATGAACAGCATCTGTGCAGCAGGCACCGGATCTTTTCTCGACCAGCAGGCAAAAAGAATCGGCGTTAATATTATAAATGAATTCGGAGAGATGGCTCTGAGGTCGTCTGAACCGCCAAGAATTGCAGGCCGGTGCAGTGTATTTGCCAAGAGCGATATGATCCATCATCAGCAGATAGCTACTCCCCTCCACGATATTGTTGCAGGATTATGCTTTGCCCTGGCACGTAATTTCAGGAGCAATGTTGCAAGATCTAAAGAGATACAGAAACCTGTCCTCTTTTCAGGCGGCGTAGCGGCTAATGCAGGCATGGTGAGAGCATTCCGTGAGATACTGGATCTGAAGGAAGGGGAGCTCATAATTCCTCAATACCATGCGTCGATGGGAGCCATCGGAGCGGTAATGTATGCAGTTACCAACAATCATGAGATCAAAAGCTTCAAAGGACTTGATGACCTTGAGAAGTACCTTTCCGAAGATTCGACTTCATTTATCACACTGCCGAAACTTAAAGAATCTGAAGCCAGGTACTGCAAGGATGTCAACGCAAGGCTGAACGGAAATGAAAAACTGAAGGTATTCCTTGGAATTGACGTCGGCTCACTGAGCACCAACGTCGTATTGATCGATAGCGAACACAATGTTATTGCCAGGCGTTATCTGCCGACAGGAGGCAAACCGCTGGAGGCAATACGCCAGGGAATGACGGAAATATACGATGAGGTTGGCGATAAAATAGAGGTTATTGGCGCCGGTACAACAGGATCGGGCCGGTACCTGACAGGAGATTTCATCGGAGCCGATACAATTCAGAATGAGATTACAGCACAGGCCACTGCCGCTATTGACTATGACCCTACCGTTGATACCATTTTCGAAATTGGCGGTCAGGACTCAAAGTATATAAGCATAGAAAACGGCGTGGTTGTAGATTTTGAGATGAACAAAGTATGTGCTGCCGGAACAGGATCCTTTCTTGAGGAACAGGCTGAAAAACTGAAAATAAATATCATCGGAGAGTTCGGGAACCTTGCCCTGAACTCTGAAGCTCCGCTGAAGCTTGGCGACCGGTGCACGGTATTCATGGAATCGGACCTTAACTCATTCATGCAGAAAGGCGCGAGGAATGAAAATCTCGTCGGAGGACTGGCATATTCAATAGTATATAATTATCTGCAGAAAGTTGTCGGCGACCGCAGGGTGGGCAACAAAATATTCTTCCAGGGAGGAGTCACAAATAATAAAGCTGTCGTAGCTGCCTTTGAAGAGGTTACCGGAAAGAAGATAATAATACCGCCTCATTTCGATGTCACGGGCGCTATCGGAGCTGCCATACTGGCGCAAAGATCGATGACCAAAGGACAGAAAACATCATTCAAAGGATTTGGCGTTCGCAATATCCCGTATGAAGTGAGTATGTTCACGTGCCAGGGATGCACAAACCACTGTGAGATAAGAAAGGTTAAGATAGCCGGCGAAAAGAAATCCTTGTTTTATGGCGGCAGATGCGAAAAATATGAAACTGACGGAAGAAAGAAGGGCCCAAACAACATTCCCAATCTGATCCTTAAAAGGACAGAGTTGCTGATGGAGGGTTATGATGACAGAAAGGAGATGAAGAATACGACAATCGGAATTCCAAGAGCCCTCATGGTATATTACCAGCAGTTCCCGTTCTGGAGGACTTTCTTTGAGCAGCTCGGATTTACGGTGGTACTCTCGAAAGAATCGGATAAACCCCTTATCACAAAATCTATCGAGACAATCACAGCCGAAACTTGCCTGCCTGTCGAACTGATGATGGGACATGTTATCGATCTTATCGAAAAAGAGGTGGATTTCATCTTCATACCGTTCATTGTCAACGCCAAATTCCGGGGTTATGACAAAACCACCAATTGCAACTGTCCGTGGATCCAGACATATCCGTTCATGGTAAAGGCAGCCCTGAAAGGGAAAGTAGATGAATCAAAACTATTAATACCTACGCTCCATTTCAGATATTTCGAGCGTGCCCTCGTGAAGGAAATGACGACATTTTTCGGCGAGAAGTTCGGGATCAAAAAGAAAGATATCAGGGAAGCCATTTATTTTGCCGATTCGGTCCAGGTTGCTTTCGAAAGAAAGCTTGTTGACTATGGCCGCAATGTACTGAACAGTCTGCCAGCCGGATGCCGCCCGGTAGTCCTTCTGGGAAGGCCTTACAACAGCGGGGATCCATGCCTCAACCTTGCGCTTGTCGAAAAGCTTATTGCACAGAATGTCATGCCGATCCCTGTCGATATGCTCGACCTGACGCCGTATAACATATTTGAAAATTACAGGAATATGTACTGGCCCAACGGCCAGAAGATCATAGCTGCAGCCCAGCATGTGGCAAAAACTGACGGCCTGTATGCAGTTTATGTCAGCAATTTCCGTTGCGGGCCCGATTCATTTATTTGGCACTATGTGACAGAAGAGCTTAAAGGAAAGCCCTTCCTTCACCTTGAAGTTGACGAACATTCTGCCGACGCCGGAATGGTAACCCGTATCGAGGCATTCCTCGACAGCCTTAAAGGATCGGAACAGAATGAGAGAAAAGAAGTGCAGATCTTCAGGCCAAGACCAAGTCCTTCATCACCTCCAAAAGAGAGAATACTCTATTTCCCCTATATGCACGACGGAGCAT
Organism: uncultured Rikenellaceae bacterium; assembly: GCA_964638545.1. GTDB lineage: Bacteria > Bacteroidota > Bacteroidia > Bacteroidales > VadinHA17 > LD21. Next base: position 10,658 of record CAZXAM010000044.1, read on the forward strand.
ATATGATAGCTGCAGCAGCGCGAAGTGTGGGAGTTCCTTCGGAAGTTTTACCAAAGCTGTCGCAGGAAGAGATAGCCATAGGCAGAAAATATACTTCATCGAAGGAGTGCTTCCCAATGATCTGCACCACAGGAAGCTTCATTAAAAAGCTCCAGGAACCCGGGGCCGATCCTTCAAAGATGAGTTTCTTTATGCCCGATCATAATGGCCCATGCCGGTTTGGCCAGTACAACCAGTTTCACAGGATACTCTTTGACAGGCTCGGTTATGATAAAGCTGAGCTTATCACGCCTTCAAACGACACTTCCTATGCAGATATCGCAGGTGAACATGGCTTGAAATTCAGGTTGAACGCCTGGAAGGGATTTGTCGCTTTTGATTATGTAAGGAAGATCTACAGGGAGACAAAACCGTATGAGGTGCACAAGGGTGAAACTGTAAAGCTATATGATGAAGCTATATTAAAACTCGAAAAGTGCATTGAAAAAGGGGCACGCGGACTCCATAAACTACTTGTGGAAATCGCAAATGATTTCCAGAGAATTGAAATCGACAGGCGTCAGCGCAGGCCGGTGGTGGCAATAGTGGGGGAAATATTCATGCGAGATAATGCCGGCTGCAACGGAAATATAGCCAACCGACTCGAAGATCTTGGCGTTGAAGTAATTATAGGTCCTTTCTCGGAATGGATCACATATTCGACTTACCGCTTCACCAGGGACAGCAAATGGAAAAACGACAAAAAAGGGGTCATAAAATCAACAATCCAGGGGATCGGCCAGGAAGTGATTGTCTCCTCATTGCTGAACGGGATAAAGAAATTCACCGATCATGAGAAAGATATCCCGCTGCATGAAATGCTGAGTTCCTGCAACAGCTACGTAAATGAGTTTTACGACGGCGATCCGCCGATAGCTATGGGACTTTCAACCGCTCTCTCAAAAAGAGGCATCTCGGGAGTAGCTGCAATATTGCCATTCACATGCATGCCAGGAACAGTCGTTGCGGCGGTGAGCGATTCGTTCAGAAAGGATAACGACAACATGCCATTCATCAATATTGCATACGATGGTCAGGATACTGTTACCCTCGATACCAGGCTGCAGGCATTTGTTTACCAGGTTAAAGAGTTTGCGAAACAAGACAAAAGGCAAAAGACACAAGACAAAAGACCCGGGAAAGAGGGCGAGAGAGCTCAAATGGGAGAGTTAGTAAAATCAACAATTTAGTGCTTACTGGTCACCGGTCACCGGTAGCCGTCCCGATAGCTATCGGGAGCCGGAGTTACACCACTTTAAATCCCAATCCCTCAAGCATCTTGCGGATTTTCTTTGTTCCGCCATTCAGGCTTACGGTATAAGCCGGGAATTCTCTTCTTAACCTGTACCCGCCTCTCAGTTTTTCGAAATCAGCTGGTGCAAAACGCAGGTTGATATTATCTGTTTCAATATTATATGTGTGGCTGACAGCCTCCTGCAATATCTGTTCTTCCGATTTTCCTACACCGTCGACAGAAATAAAAGGCTGTTCCGGAGCCGGAACATTATCCGGGTACCAGTTTTTAAGCGGAAGTCCGAAATACTCGCAAAGGGAATTAACAACCATGGCCGTTCCGTTGGCTTTGCCATCGGTTGAATAGCCTGCAATATGAGGTGTGGAAAGAAAAGTCTTCGACATCAGCTCAAGGTCAATATCAGGTTCATTTTCCCATACATCCAGAACTGCGCCCCCGAGCTTTCCGGAAGAGAGCATTTTCTTGATTGCAGATGTTTCAACCACCTCACCTCGCGATGAATTGAATAACCAGGCGCCTTTCTTCAATTTCTTAATGTTCTTTTCGTTAAGCAGGTGCCATGTGCTGTCTTCACCTACAATATTTAGAGGTACATGCAGAGTTACAATATCTGAATTTGTTAATACATCGATGAGGCTTACAAATTTCCCCTCCCCTTCCGACCTTGCCCGGGGCGGATCGTTAAGCAGAACACTCATGCCGAAAATTTCGGCCAGTTTCTCTACTTTTGAACCAACGTTCCCGACACCGACAATGCCTATGGTTTTTCCTCTCAGAGAGATCCTGAACTCGCATGCCATCTTTAGCAGCGCGGCAGCCATATACTGTTGAACCGAAGATGAATTGCATCCCGGGGCATTGGTCCAGGTTATTCCGTTCTTCCCGCAGTACTGAATATCGATATGGTCGAACCCGATCGTTGCGGTGCCAATGAATCTGACTTTCGTCCCCCGAAGGAACGGCCCTGTGCATTTAGTCCTTGTTCTTGTCAGCAAAGCATCAGCATCTGCAATGATCTTCCTGGTTATTGCTCCTCCAGGAAGGTAAATCACCTCGGCAAATGGTTCTAAAACCCCCTCCAGGAAAGGGATCTTGTCGTCGGCAACTATTTTCATAATTCACAATGAATTTACCCTGAAAGTTAACCATTTTCGCAAGAAAGATGAAACAGATAAACTTTAAGATAAAGCGAGACAACGGCACTTCTGAACCAATGATTTCAACTGTTTGATCTTTTTTGGCATAAATGTCCCGCTATTTGCTTAAGTACCGGGGAATTATTGTTAATTTTACAGGTCTTATTAATTCAAATACATTATCACCATGAGACTAAAATCTACAGTGGCTTTTCTGATGCTGATGTCATTTTTCAGCATACAGGCACAAAAACCCATTATTTTTTCAGAAGACAGCCTGAAAATAGGCAATGGATTTCTCCCTTCAATTTCAGTATTGATACCGGAAGTTCCCTATGAAAAAACACTTAATGATTGGGTAAAAACATTGCAATCAGGCACAAAATCAAAAGTTGTGACCGAGAATGGAGAAATGACCATTTTCGGGGCAATACTTAAGGATATAACCGAATTCCCGGTGAACGCTTACAGCAAACTGCTTGACAGGGACAGCGCTCTGTTCCTGGCAGTTGCCTTCGAACTCAAGAAGGACCAGTACATTGAGAGAGCAACCGGAGAAGCAGAACTGACGAGAGCCAGAACTTTCCTGTTCAATTTCGCCAAAAACCAATACATCAAACTGATCGAAGAGCAGGTAAAAGCCGAGGAAAAGAAACTGAAGGATCTGGAAAAGGAACTTGGTTCACTTGAGAAAGACGAATCGGGAATGGAGAAGTCCATACGGACCAACGATAAGACTATCACTTCCGAGAAGGATAAGCTGATTGCGCTGAACAACGAGCTTGTATCTTTATCCGCTGCAATCGACGAACACAGAAAATACCTTGCCGAAATGCAGCCAGGTGCTGAAAAAGATGAAAAAGCAGATTACCTGAAGGATCTTGACAAACAGAAAAAGCAAAAAATGAAAGCTATAACCAAAGCTGAGAGCAAGATAAGCAAGTCTGAGCGGACAATTGACAAAGCCAGGACCGCCATCCCAAAAACAGGCAAGATGCAGGAAAAATTCAAGGCACAGATAGATGCGCAGGATGCTGTTGTCCAGAAATTCGTTGAGAAGTTGAACACGGTTAAAGCTTACAGGTAACCTAATCGCGAAAAACATACTTAGAGAACACCCGCAGTTCAGGGTGAGGGTGAAGTAAACGATACGGTTCTGACCCCTCCTAAAGGGGGTTCAATTTGGTATCACAATTTAGCACCCCTTCAGAGCCTTCCGCTGATGCGGAACAAGTTGTCCCGCGAAGCTTAAGCGGAGCGGGAGGGGATTGGGGGTCATTCCACAATCGTCATCTCATTCAGCAGATAGCCTGCCCCTGCAAACTTGTCGATAAGGAACAAGGCGTACCTTATGTCGATGCTTATGTTCCGGCTCTGTTCAGGATTATAAGCCATGTCGCTGGCAACTCCTTCCCAGGCTCTGTCGAAATTTATGCCTATAAGGTGCCCGTCGGCATTAAGTACCGGAGATCCTGAGTTGCCTCCTGTAGTATGGTTATTAGCGATGAAACATACCGGTACCTCACCATCCTGGGTATAGCGCCCGAAATCCCTGGAAAGATATAGCTGTTTAAGCTTGTCGGGCACATCATAATCAAAGATCTCGGGATTGTCTTTCTCAATGATCCCTTTAAGAGTTGTATAATGTCTGAAATAAACCCCGTCTTTTGAATAATATCCTTTTACTGTTCCGTAAGCAACCCTAAGGGTGGAATTGGCATCGGGATAAAATACTTTATCCTTCTCAAATTCCATCTGTGCCGTCATGTAAAGCGGATTAAGCTTCTGCACTTCAGCTGAAAGACGGTTCAGCTCGCTTCTCACTTTATCAGAGATAAGATTGCTAGCGCTTACCGAAAGCCTGTAAATGGGATCCTTTCGGAGCTTTGCAACACTGCCTTTGTTGAAAGCGGCGACAAACGAAACGAATTTTGCCTCATCAGCAAAGATAGTTGTGGAATAGAGCTTATCGGCCAGCGCCTGAAAATCTCCCTTGCACGAATTTTTGATTTTTATGTATTCGGGAGCCTGCCATTCCGGATCAAGGCTTTCACCATACAGCTTCATAACTGCCACAAAGATCTTTTTATCGGTCTCACGGTTATAATTCTTGAAGAATCCCTGAGCTCCTGCTGTCAGTTCATTTTTAATCACACTGATCCTTGCTTCATCAGGCTCCTTATCATAAAGTCCGGCTAGTGTCATCATGTTCCTGGCAAAACCCACAGCCTCCGCTCCGCTGCTGAAAAACGCATCGCTGGTAAGTCCGTTTACAAGCGAATAATCCCTGAGCTGTGCATAGAGCTTCTCATAAGCAGGCAGAAGCCCGCCGTATTTTGCCTTCCTGCCTGCATCCGCATTGATCCATTCCGTTAAACGCCTTTCATACTCCTGCTTCTTCTCAATGGTTTTCATCCGTTCAAGACCCTGCGTCTCTCCTATCGACCTTTTCCATCCATTTGCTATCCCTGATTTCTTGTTATAATACTGAAGCCTGACAACCGGATCTTTGGCCATATCTGACTCCATGATCTCTATTTTTGCAGTCTGGACAGCAATTCTTTTCGGATTGATGTAGTTCTTCATCATATCGATATAATATGAAGGGACATACTGTGAAGTAGATCCGGGATAGCCGAACACCATCGTAAAGTCGCCCTCCTTCACTCCTTTCAGGGATATGGGGAAATGAAAAAGAGGCTTGTATGGAACATTGTCCGTTGAATAGGATGCAGGTTTGTTTTCCTTGTTTGCATAAACGCGCCACACTGAGAAATCGCCTGTATGCCTCGGCCATACCCAGTTGTCTGTTTCTCCCCCGAAGCTGCCGATAGCTGCCGGAGGCGCTCCCACAAAACGCACATCGTTGAATGTCTCATAGACCAGCAGGAAATACTGGTTACCCATATAGAACGGACTTATCCTTGCTGTATAGTGTGTACCATCAACAGCCTCCCTGCTTATCTCCTGCGAATTGGTGTTCATCACTTTCTGACGTTCTTCTTCATTCATCGCGTCAGTGACTCCCTTCAGCATTCTCTCTGTAACATCTTCCATTCTCTTGAGCAGCGTAACAAATAGTCCGGGTGCCGGCATCTCCTCATTTTGAGACATTGCCCAGAATCCATTTTCGATGTAGTTATTTTCAATTGTCGAAAATCTCTGTATCTGACTCCGTCCGCAATGATGGTTCGTGATCAAAAGTCCGTTGGCAGAGATCATCTCTCCTGTGCATCCGCCGCCGAATGACACCACTGCATCCTTCATGCATGCCTTGTTAACGCTGTAAATATCCTCAGCTGTAAGCTTGAATCCTTTTTCCTGCATCAGCCTGATATTATATTTCTCAATGAGGATGGGTATCCACATTCCCTCATCGGGAACAGCATTTACGAAGAGGGTTATAAATATAAATGTTGAGAGTAATAGTAGTTTTTTCATATTATTTACTGTTGCTTGTTTTCTTAATACTTCCCCCTTTGAAGAGCATGTCCCGCTTCGGCGGGAGGGTTAGGGGGATGTTTTTAAGTCCATTCACACCCCCCCACCCCCCCTCAAGGGGGGATTTTCCTGGGTCTTTTATCTTTTGTCTTTTATCTTACGAATTCCTTCAGTTCCTTATACAACTTCTGCACCGGCAGTCCCACAACGTTGAAATATGATCCTTCAATCCGGCTGCAGGCGGCTATTCCGATCCATTCCTGAATTCCGTAAGCCCCAGCCTTGTCGTATGGCTTGAAATTATCAATATAATAATCAATTTCCAACTCCGTCATTTTTTCAAATGTAACTTTTGTCGAGTCTGCAAAAGTCTTCTCTTTTGAAGATGATAAAATTGTGACGCCGGTTATCACTTCATGCGTATTTCCCGAGAGAGCCATTATCATTCTCTTCGCATCGGACGCGTCGGCAGGCTTGCCGAGCACCTCGCTATTGCACCACACAATTGTGTCGGCGGTAATAACTATCTCATTCTTTAAAATCTCTTTCTTAAAGCTTTCGGATTTCATTCTGGCAAGATGAAGGGCGATCTCCTCTCCTTTCAGGCTGGCAGGATATGATTCCTCAAATTCCCGTACAACCACATCGAACTTCAGTCCCATGTCGTGAAGCAGCTGCCGGCGCCTTGGCGACCGTGAAGCCAGTATTATCCTGTAATTATTCAGAAGATCATTCAGCATATCAGAGCAGATGCCAGGTGATTATTGCCTTGACTGCCAGCGAGTAGAGTATCCCTGTCAGCATTGCCACCTTCATCAGGTTGCTGGCAGTATGCAATCTTTTCCTGGTTGTTACTGAGACAAGGTAGAAGATGACAAGGGCCAGCGGTACAATGATGGCTACCGACACATAGGCAAGCGTGATCCAGTCGCGCAGATAAAAAAACCAGACGAGAAAAAGCATTGCAATTGTTATGGAAACAAGGCTCACGGCTATGATCTTTGATGTGGGTATTCCAGTGATGACGGGAAGTGTGTTCCTTCCATAAGCCAGATCTCCTTCAAAGTCCTCTATATCCTTAATGATCTCACGCGACAGTGTAGTAATAAATGCAAAAAGGGCAAAACCTCCCACCCAGTAAAAGAGAACTGTAAGGTCGGGTACGCTTGATGCATTAAGAGAATAGTATTTATAAAGGGCCGGCCATTCATAAAAGATAACAAGAAGAGGAACCAGCGCTGTCAGGACTGCAACAATAATATTCCCTATGAGGAACTGGCGCTTGTAGCTGGCCGAATAAAAATAGAGCAGACCTGAAACCAGCAGAAAAAGTACACCCATCCAGAAGTATCCGGCCCGTGCTGAAATGTAAAATCCTGCGGACACACCTGCAATATTGAAAATAGAGTGCCACATCATGGCTTTCCTCCGCGATACTCCTGCGCCAACAATTACCTTCCCCCTGTTGATCAGGTCGGTCTTTATATCAAAGTAGTCATTGATAACATAGCCTGCTGCTGTGATGCACACTGTTGCAAACACCAGCATTACAAATTCATACCAGGGAAGCCGGAGCATCATCTGAGCAGAACTATCCGGCTCGTTTAACATGATTACGGATATCTGGCTGAGCAATGGAGCAATGACAAAATATCTCATGAGAACCATTGTAAGGATCACAATGAGAAGATTCTTCCATCTTATAAGTTTCAGTAATTCTTTCATATTACCATGAAAAAGCGTCGGGATCCATCCAGCAATTATTCAGTCTCAAAACCTGTTCAATGACATCCCTTACACATCCTTCCCCTCCTTTCTTGTCGGAAATGTAAAGAGCAACCTGCCTGATCTCACTGTCAGCATCTGAAGGGCATACAGGTACTCCTGCAGCTTTCATAACCTCATAATCTGGAATATCATCACCCATGAACAATATCTCGGAGTCCTTAAGGCTATATTTTTCCCTGAAGCTTTTGTAATGATCGAGCTTCGACCTGCTGTTAAGGTAGACATCTGTAACTCCAAGCATCTTAAGCCGTTTCATGTATTCCCTTGAATTGCTGCCTGAGATGATCCCGACACGGTAACCTTTCTTGACAGCCAGCTGAAGCGCGTAACCATCACGAAGGTTGACTGTCCGGTTTGGGACCCCAAACACATTTAATCCTATTGTCTGAAGCGACAGGACCCCGTCGATGTCAAAAATAAATGCCCTGACGGCAGTCAGCCCTTCCTTGAAATTTGTCATCCTCTGTTCTTTTGGTAATGCCTGATTATAGAATCGGTCACCTCCCTGTACAGATCCTGTAATTCAGGAGAGAAAGATAATAATTTCATGTGCATTTCAATAGTGTTTAGATCATTTCTGACAGCAGGACCAGTCTGCGATCCTTCAGGGCCTCTCTCAAGGGCTTTGAAAATGGTCTCCCTGATAAGTGGTTCAAAAATCTCGGGTGGAAGTCCGGCATGGTCGGTTATTGTTCTGCCGGCAGTCAGCATATGATTCGTGAAGTTATTGAAGAAGACAGCCGCCAGATGCACCATTCTTCTCTTTACTGCATCCGTAAGGTGAACCTTACCTCCGATCGCAACAGCGAGACTGGTAAGAATTTCACCCGACTCTTTATCAGAGGCCTCCAGCAGAAAAGGAAGATTTTTAAAATCAACCGTTCTTCCCTTTGAGAATGTCTGCAGGGGATAAAAAACACCGGTTTTCTTTAGTCTCGCAGGAAACACTTCAAGCCCGTAACTTCCAGCTGTATGAACAACAAGACATTTCTCACTGCATTTAACAGCTGCCAGGACATCAATGAGCTTATGGTCAGGAACCGCCACAATTACTACCTGATTTCTGTCACTGAATGACAGGTCAGACGACCATTTCGCTTTGCATTCATCAGCAAGCGGCTTGCCGTCTGATGCTGACTCTGTTACTATCTCGTTAATGGTTATTCCGGAACGGAACATCTCCCTGCAAATAGCTCCGGCCACCCTGCCCGCGCCTGCAAAGGATATGTTGAAGTGAGTCATGAAAACCTGTTATTTCCCGTAAAGGTAGGATTTCATCTCGGTCACATTAATATTATATGATTTATAATAATAAGAGTAATATGACTGGCCTGCCGAGCTGACATAGTTGCAATCCCAGTAGACATCGCCCGACACCAGGATCTGTTCATCGGGACTCAGCCCCTGATATGTAGAGTACATGGTTTTCGGATTGCAGAAATAGTATGTGTCGTTACCTTGTGTAAACCACATTGTGCCTCCATTTTCAGTATATTGAATCTGGGGATATTCAAAAAGGATGGGTGGGATTGAAAAGAGCAGATCTCCGTCACACCCGCACTTTTCCTGTTTTTTGCAGCTATGGACTGCAAAGAGAGGTGCAATTATTACAAAAACAAGAAAAATTTTACCTGCGATATATCGCTTCATTTCCAATTTATCAGGTTTCATCAATGTTATAACACACAAAGTAAGGGTTTATTTCGTTGAAAACAAAACAAAACTGAAATCCACCCCTAAATCCCCTAAAGGGGACTTAGTCGCACCTTAGCGGGATTGGTGGACAAAAAAAAGCCGTCAGTAGAATATGTCTGACGGCTTAGCATTGGAATTGTTTGGCATTATCTCAGGCCTGGGCTGTCGGCCCCCCGAAATTCAGGGGCAGAACAGGTCCGGAACCCTTTACCTCTTTTATCGGTCCATGAACCGATTCATATTTTGATATATTATCCTTGAGCGCCATGACTAACCTTTTGGCATGCTCAGGGGTCAGTATGATCCTCGATTTAACCTGCGCTTTAGGTATGCCGGGCATAAGCCTGACAAAGTCGACAACGAACTCAGTTGCTGAATGAGTAATGACCGCAAGGTTTGAATAGATGCCCTGTGCGACTTCTTCGTTCAGTTCAATGCTGATCTGGTTTGGATCCTTCTGATCTGCCATATGCAGTGAGTTTTAATTATTTTCTTGAACCTGTATTTCCTGCTTCAGCCTCAACCTCACGGTCTGATTCGCTCCCGACCATGTTTTCATATTCCTCTAGCGATCCAACGATAATGCCGTTGTATTCGCGCTGACCGGTGCCGGCAGGAATAAGATGTCCTACGATGACGTTTTCCTTGAGTCCTTCAAGCCTGTCTATTTTACCAAGGATTGCAGCCTCATTGAGAACTTTTGTAGTCTCCTGGAAGGATGCAGCAGAGAAGAAACTGTTCGTCTGAAGGGCAGCGCGTGTTATACCCTGCAGAACCTGGCTTGATGTTGCAGGAATGGCATCCCTTGATTCGACGATCTTGAGGTCTTTGCGCCTGAGCATGGAATTTTCATCCCTCAGCTTGCGGGCAGTTATTATCATTCCGGGTTTAAGCGTTTGTGAATCGCCTGAATCGATGATAACCTTCTTCCCGTATATCCAGTCGTTCTCATCCATGAACTCAAGTTTGTCAACAATCTGGCGTTCAAGGAATTTTGTGTCGCCCGGATCAACTATCTCGACTTTGCGCATCATTTGCCTGACAATGATCTCGAAATGCTTGTCATTGATCTTCACACCCTGCAGCCTGTAAACCTCCTGGATCTCATTGACAATATATTCCTGTACCTTTGTCGGGCCTTTTATCGCAAGGATGTCAGATGGAGTGATGGCTCCGTCTGATAATGGAATACCTGCCTTCACATAGTCATTCTCCTGAACGAGTATCTGTTTGGAAAGGGGAACAAGGTACTTCTTCATCTCATCGGTCTTCGATTTGATCGTAATCTCCCTGTTGCCTCTCTTGATCTTACCGAAGGTGACTTCACCATCTATTTCCGAAACGATGGCCGGATTCGAAGGGTTGCGTGCTTCAAAAAGCTCGGTAACCCTTGGAAGTCCTCCCGTTATATCACCCGACTTGCCTACAGCACGCGGAATTTTAACCAGCACCTCGCCTGCTTCAACGGTCTTGTTGGTATCAACCACCAGGTGAGATCCTACAGGCAGGTTATAGAGCTTAAGCTCCTCTCCACCCTTCGGGGCAAGTATCTTTATGGCAGGGTTCTTGGTCTTGTCCCTGCTCTCAATAATTACCTTCTCCTTGAAACCTGTTTGTTCATCCGACTCTTCGCGGAATGTAATACCTTCAATAAGGTAATCATAACCGACCTTCCCTGCTACTTCTGCGATAATTACAGCGTTGAACGGGTCCCATTCACAAATCAGCTTGCCCTTTTCAATTTCCTGTCCGGGTTTCACATAAAGTTTCGATCCGTAAGGAATTGTATGAGTTGTCAGAGCTATGCCCGTTTTCTTGTCAATGATCCTAAGCTCAGCCAGACGGCCAATTACAATATCTATATTGCCTTTTTCCGGATCTTTCTTCGGAACAGACCTTAATTCCTCTATCTCTGCAATACCTGCATAACGGGCAACCAGTCTCGATTCTGTTGTAATATTTGATGCAGTACCTCCCACGTGGAATGTTCGCAGTGTAAGCTGAGTTCCTGGTTCACCGATACTCTGGGCAGCGATCACTCCGGTAGCTTCTCCTCTCTGGACCATGTGTCCGGTCGCAAGATTTCGCCCGTAGCATTTAGCGCAAACTCCCTTCTTCGATTCGCATGTCAGCACCGAACGGATCTCGACCTGCTCAATCGGAGAATCTTCAATTTTCTTCGCAAGCTCTTCGGTAAGCTCCTGTCCGGCTTCAACAATAAGGTCTCCTGTAAGAGGATGATAAACATTATGTACTGTGGTGCGTCCAAGTATCCTTTCATAGAGTGACTCCACTACTTCCTCATTTTTCTTGATGGCCGTTGCAACAAGTCCCCTCAGTGTGCCGCAGTCTTCCTCGTTTATGATAACATCCTGCGACACGTCGACAAGACGACGGGTAAGATATCCTGCGTCGGCTGTTTTCAGAGCCGTGTCGGCGAGACCTTTTCTTGCTCCGTGAGTCGAAATGAAGTACTCCAGAACCGACAAGCCTTCCTTGAAGTTTGAAAGGATGGGGTTCTCAATGATATCAGAACCTGTTGATCCCGATTTCTGAGGTTTAGCCATAAGGCCTCTCATGCCTGAGAGCTGACGGATCTGTTCTTTTGACCCTCTAGCTCCCGAGTCAAGCATCATGTAAACTGAATTAAATCCCTGCTTGTCGTTGGAGAGCTGCTTCATCAGTGACTGTGTGAGCCTGGCGTTGACGTGAGTCCATATATCAATGATCTGATTATAGCGCTCGTTGTTGGTTATGAACCCCATGCTGTAGTTGTTCAGGACCTCTTCAACCTGCTCATATCCCTCGGTTACAAGTTTTGTTTTCTCTTCCGGAATTATCACATCGTCGAGGTTAAATGACAATCCTCCCTTGAAGGCCATCAGGAATCCGAGATTCTTTATTGAATCAAGGAAATCAGCTGTTTTTGCCATTCCGGAAAGTTTCAGCACGCGCCCGATGATGTCCCTGAGCGATTTTTTGGTCAATATCTCATTGATGAAGCCAACTTCGGCAGGAACATACTGGTTGAACATCACTCGGCCTACGGTGGTTTCAATAAGATGATTGACAAACTCACCATCGACCCGGTCATTCACTTTAACCTTTATGACCGCATGAAGATCGATCTTGCCTTCATTATAGGCTATTGCAACTTCTTTAGGAGAATAGAATATCGAACCTTCTCCTCTTACTTTTTCCTTATCGGTGCTCTTCTTGCCTTTTGTAATATAATAAAGTCCGAGAACCATGTCCTGGGAAGGAACAGTTATAGGCGCTCCGTTGGCGGGGTTAAGAATGTTATGTGAAGCCAGCATAAGCATCTGGGCTTCAAGGACAGCGCTGTTTCCCAGCGGAAGATGAACAGCCATCTGGTCGCCGTCGAAGTCGGCGTTGAATGCTGTACACACCAGCGGGTGAAGCTGAATGGCTTTCCCTTCAATAAGTTTTGGCTGAAACGCCTGTATGCCGAGCCTGTGAAGCGTGGGTGCACGGTTAAGCAGCACAGGATGGCCTTTAAGAACATTCTCAAGAATATCCCACACTACGGGGTCCTTCCTGTCGACGATCTTCTTGGCTGATTTTACGGTTTTAACTATTCCGCGCTCTATAAGCTTACGGATAATAAAAGGCTTGTAAAGTTCAGCAGCCATGTCTTTCGGAAGACCGCATTCATGGAGGTTAAGCTCAGGACCGACAACGATCACGGAACGTGCCGAATAGTCCACTCTCTTGCCAAGAAGGTTCTGGCGGAATCTTCCCTGCTTTCCTTTAAGACTGTCGCTCAGTGATTTAAGCGGACGGTTTGCATCAGTCTTTACTGCATTGGCTTTTCTCGAATTATCGAAGAGCGAATCGACCGCTTCCTGAAGCATTCGTTTCTCATTGCGGAGGATAACTTCCGGAGCTTTGATCTCAATAAGCCTCTTCAGACGGTTATTCCTGATTATTACCCTCCTGTAAAGGTCGTTGAGGTCGCTTGTTGCAAAACGTCCTCCATCGAGCGGGACAAGAGGCCTGAGTTCCGGCGGGATCACAGGAACAACCTTGATGATCATCCATTCCGGCTTATTTACATGCTTGGAATCCCTGAAAGCCTCAACAACCTGAAGGCGCTTGAGAGCTTCATTTTTGCGCTGTTGTGAAGTTTCAGTGTTTGCCCTGTGGCGGAGAGAGTATGACATTTCATCGAGATCGAGGTTGCTGAGAAGCCTGTAAAGAGCTTCTGCACCCATATCCGCAATGAATTTATTGGGGTCCGAATCATCGAGATACTGATTCTCCTTGGGAAGGGATTCTGTGATCTCAAGATACTCCTCCTCGGTAAGAAAGTCAAATTGTTTTACACCGTCAGCGGCCTTGATACCCGGGTTGATGACGACATATCTTTCATAGTAAATTATAGAATCAAGCTTTTTTGTAGGAAGTCCAAGCAGGTATCCGATTTTGTTCGGCAGTGACCGGAAGTACCAGATGTGTGCCACCGGCACAACAAGTGATATATGTCCCATTCTCTCACGACGAACCTTCTTCTCGGTGACTTCAACGCCGCAACGGTCGCAGACGATGCCCTTGTAACGGATTCTCTTGTATTTCCCGCAGTGGCATTCATAATCTTTCACCGGACCAAAGATCCTCTCGCAGAACAGGCCATCGCGTTCAGGCTTGTAAGTGCGGTAGTTTATTGTCTCAGGCTTCAACACCTCTCCGCTTGAGCGGTCGAGTATCTCTTCAGGTGAAGCAAGACCTATTGAGATCTTTGAGTAACTGGTTTTTGTTTTGTTATCTCTTCTGAATGACATATACTGATTTTTTTCTTTTTCAAAAATTATAATTACCGGAACAGGTCTCAGTCGAGTATCACACTCAGCCCGAGGCCTCTCAGTTCGTGCAGCAGAACGTTTAGCGATTCTGGAATTCCTGCCTGCGGCATAGGTTCACCCTTGACGATGGCTTCATAAGCCTTTGCACGGCCGACAACATCGTCAGACTTGATCGTAAGGATCTCCTGAAGAATATGGGCAGCGCCGAATGCTTCGAGCGCCCACACTTCCATTTCACCAAAACGCT
>CAZXAM010000045.1:0-24973 GCA_964638545.1 uncultured Rikenellaceae bacterium
TCGTTTTGCGAAAAAATCGTGGTTTTCGCGCCAGGCTCTTCATCTGAAGAGCAACCCACGAGGCGGCTCTCACCGCGGAGTGCCGTTGCCTCATTATTGTTAGCGTTCATAGTTGGCGATGAAAAATTCCATCGTTCTTTTAAGATTTACTTTTTTAAATTAATACTCTTGTTAAAAATAAATTGGTGCGAAAATATGTATAATGTAAATATATTGTATCATTTGAGTATCAGAAATATTAACAGTGATAGCATTTTATTAACACGCTCTTTTTTCATCATCAACAAAATTTGTAAATCCTGATTTGCAATAATGATGCCATAACTTCATTTCAACGGCCTTTGCAATGAAAAAAAATGAAATACTTTTGTTCTGTTTGAATTCATTGAATTCATCTCACGCTGATGGACGACGGAAATAGAAATACAAAAAACAAGTTAAGATCATTTTTCTCTGATGTCAGAGAAGCTGTTTCCGGCACTGAACAGGATTTCACTGAAGGAAAACTGAGCCGGGCAATCCTGCTGCTTTCTATTCCTGCAGTTCTTGAAATGATAATGGAATCGGTGTTCGTTATTGTCGATATCTGGTTCGTTTCCAAGCTTGGATCAGATGCAGTCGCAACTGTCGGGCTGACAGAATCGCTGATAACAATCGTTTACGCAATTTCACTTGGATTGGCTACTGCCACTACTTCACTTGTATCTCGAAGGATAGGAGAGAAGAATCCTGACAAGGCAACCCGCACTGCAATCCAGTCGATCCTGACAGGGATCATTGTATCAACAATCATTGCAGTTCCCGGAGCATTGTATTCCGGAAAACTGCTTGACCTCATGGGAGCATCAGATGAGATCGTAGGGAAAATGTCTGGTTATGCCCGCATTATGCTGGGAGGCAATGTTGTCATAATGCTTCTCTTTATAATCAATGCAATTTTCAGAAGCGCAGGTGACGCAGCCATTGCCATGAGAGTTCTATGGATTGGCAACATTATAAATATCATTCTCGATCCACTTCTTATTTTCGGAATAGGTCCATTCCCCGAAATGGGAATTGAAGGAGCAGCAGTTGCAACAACCACGGGAAGAGGCATCGCTGTTATCTACCAGTTCTGGCTGCTTTTCTATGGCAAGAAGAGAATCAGTATTTCACTCAGGCATTTTGGAATTGATTTCGGAATTATTGCAAAGCTTTTAAGGATATCCACGGGAAGCATCGGACAAAACCTTATTGGAACGGCAAGCTGGATTGCCCTTGTAAGAATAATCTCTGTTTTCGGAAGTGAGATTGTCGCCGGATATACGATCGCAATCAGGATTGTAAGCTTCACCCTTCTTCCCTCGTGGGGCATTTCAAATGCCGCATCTACATTGGTCGGACAGAATCTGGGAGCAAAAAAACCCGACAGGGCCCAGAAGTCAGTCATGGTTACAGGCTGGGTCAATATGATTCTCCTTGGAACAGTCGGACTTGTGTATATAATTTTTCCCGGACCGTTTATAGGATTATTTATTGATGATCCGCCTGTTCTTAAATCCGGAATAGAATGCCTGAGGATTGTCAGTATAGGGTTTATTGCATACGGATTTGGAATGGTGATTACCAATTCATTTAACGGAGCCGGAGATACGGCAACTCCCCTTAAAGTGAATTTATTCGCCTACTGGATGATTGAGATCCCGCTTGCCTGGATTCTTGCGATCAGATTTGGGATGAATGAAAATGGCGTATGCTGGGCAATAGTGATTGCAGAGTCGGTTATGACAATTACAGCCTACCTGATATTCAGGAAAGGTAAATGGAAGCTGAAGGAAGTGTAGCCGGTTACCGGTTACCGGCTACCGGGTGCCATTAAGTTGCGAGGAGCCCCGCCTTAAGCGGGACGACGAAGCAATCTTTACTCCTCACTCAACCCTGAATCCTTTCTTAACTTTTTAATGTTTCCCCGTTTTTTCTTCCTTTCCAGTCTTTTTGCTTTCGATGCAGCCGAAGGTTTTGTCGACGTTCGTTTACGCTTTTCAGTCAATGCCGCTGCCAGTATCTCATGAAATTTTTCAAGAGCCTTTCTTTTGTTTTGCAGTTGAGTCCGTTCTGATTGTGAAACAACCAACAGCTCGCCAATGGAATTTATCCTGTTCTTAAGTTTTCTTTCAATCCTGATTTTTTCTTCCGTTGAAAGCGAATCAGATTCCCTGACATTGAATCTCAGCTCAATTTTTGTATTAACCTTGTTCACATTCTGCCCTCCGGGTCCTGCAGACCGTGAAGTCGAGAACTTTATTTCATCCTTTCGTATCCTGCCTTCTATTTCTTCAGCTTTCATTTTATTATTATAAAAAGAATAAGGCGACACCGCAAACGCTAACAACCGATCCGATAAGTTCAGGCAACGTCACTTTCTGTTTGTACATAAAATACGCCGGGAGCAGAATAAAAACAGGCGTGAGGGCCATAATCGTGGAAGCAATGCCGGTCTTTGCAAACTTAACAGAAATAAGCGAAAAAGAGACACCAAGGAAAGGGCCGAAAAATGCCCCCAGGGTCAGCGACTTCATACCTGGCAGATCTTTCAGAGCGGATCTGATTCCACTCCATCTTTTCATTCCGGTTACCAGCAATGCGAATCCTGCAATTCCTATTATAACCCTGATCTGGGTTGCCGAGAAAGGATCATAATCCCGGAGACCGAGCTTGCTTAAAACCAGTCCCAGTGCTTGTCCTACAGCTCCCCCAAGCGCATAAAGGATACCTGAAGGTGCAAGTTTAAGAGTTAATTTTTCATTCGCACCGGTACGCGAAAAAATTGCGAGAGCTATGCCGGTCAGGGTCAGGGTAATCCCTGCCAGGTTTAGAATACTGAGCCGTTCCCCCAGAATAATCCATCCAAAGAAAGCAGTCATTGGAGGTACCAGTGTCATTAACAGCATTGCAAACCTCGAGCCGATCACAGTAAAAGATTTGAACAGGAAAAGGTCCCCGATGACAAATCCTACAAGTCCTGACAATCCAAGCCATAGCCAGTTTTCACCGCTTGCATCGGTTGGAAAAAAGACGCCTCTTCTTATAAAAGTCATGATGCTCAGGAAAAACAATCCGGCAACAAGCCTGAGCAGATTTACAGATAAGGAACCTACTCTGCGGCTGGCCGATTCAAATGCCAGGGCGCTGATAGTCCAGAAAACTGCAACCAGCAGTGCAGAAAACTCACCGAGATGACCTTGAATAAAATCCATCCGGCTTATTCAATATACTTAAAAATATATCCGTCTGAACATTCAGGTAATGAGCAGACATAGCAATTGAAATAAATAAAAGAAAAACAGAAGTTTGATCGATCGTTTGGCATGAAGTTTTTATTATGGCTTTCTGGATTATTATGATCTATAAAAATATAGAATATATGGTAAAATCCTTACCGAAAGTTTATAAATTGCAGATCGTGAAAACTAAACCGACATGAGTCCATTAACAGGTGTTCTGCTTATCGCGCTCGGAAGCATAGGGGCAGCAAGTTTTTATGTACCGTTCAAGAAAGTCAAATCATGGGCCTGGGAATCTTACTGGATCAGCCAGGGCCTCTTTGCCTGGATAATAATACCGTGGATCTTTGCCTTTATTTTTATACCGGGGGGAGAACTAATTCCCATAATACAGGAGGCTCCCATGAAAGCAAAGCTGATGGCTGCCTTCTTTGGCATGCTATGGGGTTTTGGGGGTCTGACATTCGGACTTGCCCTCAGGTACCTGGGTGTAGCCCTCGGTCAGAGTATTGCTCTCGGATTATGTGCAGCCTTTGGCACGTTGCTTCCTTCTGTCCTTGCAGGGGATAATCTCTTTGCTACAACAAGCGGGATACTGACTGTTATTGGTGTGTCAATAACAGTGGCAGGTATCATCATTATAGGGTATGCCGGTTCGCTGAAAAGCAAAGAAATGACAGAGGAGCAGAAAAAAGCAGCGGTAAAAGAGTTTGCTCTAAAAAAAGGAATTCTGATAGCAATTTTCGCCGGTGTTATGAGCGCCTGCTTTAACTTCGGCTATGAATCGGGAAAACCGATAGAGGAGGTTGCTCTTGCCCATGGAACAAATCCGTTATACCAGAAAAATCCTTCTCTCATCTTTATTCTTCTCGGTGGATTTATAACAAACCTTGTTTATTGTACATACCTGAATATTAAAAACAAGACATATAAGGACTATTACACAGTTTCCGGCAGCGTTCTTGCAAACAATCTGTTCTTTACTTTCCTCGCCGGCCTTCTTTGGTTTCTTCAGTTCCATTTCTTCGGGATGGGTTCGAGCAAGCTTCCTGAAGGAATGGCTGTATTCGGATGGAGCATTCTTATGGCACTTAATATCGCCATTAGCAATATCTGGGGCATACTTCTGAAAGAATGGAAAGGTGTAAATACAAAAACAATTATTGTCCTGGTTATCGGAATCGCTGTCCTCATATTATCAACTTTCATAGTTAAACTAGGCTGATCATGACAAAAATGACTAAGAGATTCGGATTCAAGATGAAAATGTACCCGGGATTTAAGGAAGAGTACAGGAAAAGACATTCTGAAATATGGCCCGAGCTGGTAGAGCTTCTTAAGGCTGAAGGCATTGGTAATTATTCGATTTTCCTTGACGAGGAGACAAATACATTGTTCGCTTATCAGGAACAGTCAGGTATCGCATCATCGCAAGATCTTGGAACGACCGGGATAGTGAAGAAATGGTGGAACTACATGGCTGATATCATGGAAACCAATCCGGATAATTCACCGGTATCAGTACCCCTGGAACAGGTATTTTATATGGAATAAGGACGACGACCGGCAACAGGCAACCGGCAGCCGGCGTTAATAGCAAAGTAGCTGTCTGCTTAAGGCAGCCGTAAGCCGCAAGCCTGCAGCCGGTAGCCTATAGAATATGGAAACAAATATTAATTGACAACGATATGAAAAAAGAGATCATCGAAAAAACCTACCAACTCGCTAAAAAGCAATACGCTGATCTTGGGATCGACACAGCAAAAGTGATCGGGGAGATGGAAAAAATAGTCATCAGCCTTCACTGCTGGCAGACTGACGACGTTGGCGGTTTCGAGAAACCAGGTGCTGAACTTGGCGGCGGCGGCATTCAGGCTACAGGTAATTACCCTGGAAAAGCAAAAACAATTGGACAGATGAGAGACGACATCGACAAGGTAATGTCGCTTCTTCCCGGAAAACAAAGACTCAGCCTCCACGCGATATATGGTGAGTTCGGAGGCAAACTGGTTGACCGCGACCAGATAGAAGTCAGACATTTCCAGGGATGGATCAACTGGGCAAAAAAAAGAAAAATAGGACTCGACTTTAACTGCACATGCTTTTCTCATCCGCTTGCTGATGATGGATATACGCTGGCTAGCAAAAATCCGAAGATCAGGAAATTCTGGATCGAACACGTAAAAAGATGCCGCCTGATCGCAGCGGAAATGGGCAGGCAGCTTGGAACTCCATGTGTTCATAACCTCTGGATACCGGACGGATCAAAAGATACACCTGTCGATCGTTATACTCTCAGGAAGATTTTAAAGAGATCACTCGACGAGATATTCGCTGTAAAGTATCCAAAAAAATATCTCAAAGATTCCGTGGAAAGCAAGCTCTTCGGGATCGGTTCTGAATCGATGGTTGTAGGCTCACATGATTTCTATCTGGGTTATGCCGTTAAGAACAACACTATGATCACGCTCGATAACGGGCATTTTCATCCGACAGAACAGGTGGGAGATAAGATCTCCTCAATTCTCCTTTATGTCGATGAGCTCTTGCTCCACCTGACAAGGGGAGTTCGCTGGGACAGCGACCATGTTGTATCATTCAATGACGAGATCCTGCTCATTGCACAGGAAATAGTACGCGCAAAAGCCCTGGAAAGAGTTAATATAGGACTTGATTATTTCGATGCCAGCCTTAACAGGGTTGGCGCATATGTTATTGGATGCCGTGCTGCTCAGATGGCATTCCTGTATGCATTGCTCGAACCATGGGATACACTCGTTAAATTTGAGGAAAAGGGAATGACTTTTGAGAGGCTCTCTATGCTTGAGCTGCTCAAGACTAAACCCTACGGCGCTGTTTGGGATTACTATTGCATGAAGAACAGAGTGCCTGCTGGGGAAGATTATATTGCAGAAATAATAAAATACGAGAAAGAGGTTCAGAGTAAAAGATAGGAATTTAAGCCCCCCATCCCCCCTGAAGGGGGGCCAGAAGACGTTATCATTAAATAGACCCCCTTTAGGGGGCAGGGGGCCAGCGGAAGGGGGCATTTAGACTATGAAAGAAAAAGTAATTGCAATTTTCGATGTAGGAAAGACCAATAAGAAAGTCCTTCTTTTCGATTACGATCTCAACATAATTTCTGAGGTTGAGGAGAGATTCCCGGAGATTACGGATGATGACGGATTTGCCTGCGACGATATTGAGAAGATAGAGAAATGGATTTCATCGTCGGTGCGAAACATATTAAATGCCGACCGCTATGACCTGACAGGCGTAAACTTTGCCACATACGGTGCAACGCTTGCTTATCTCGATGAACAGGGAAACAGGATAACACCCGTCTACAATTATCTTAAACCAATCGACGAAAGGATACCAGAGAAGATTTATCGCAGGTCAGGAGGCCAGGATGAATTTTGCAGAAGAACAGCATCTCCGGCCCTGGGTATGCTCAATTCCGGGATGCAGGCTCTCTGGCTTAAAAATATGAAACCCGATGTTTTCAAAAAGGTGCACACCATCCTGCATTTTCCGCAGTACCTCTCATACCTTCTTACCGGAAAAGTGTCTTCTGAACATACTTCTATTGGTTGTCATACCGCATTATGGGATTTTGATAACATGACTTATCATCACTGGACACAAGAAGAGGGATTAAAACTGCCGCCTCCTTCAGGTGTGAATACACATCATGAAGTAATAATCGACCGGAAAAAATTAAATGTCGGCATCGGAATTCATGACAGTTCATCGTCCCTTGCTCCGTACTTCTCGGGAAGCCGGGGAAAATTCCTTTTGATCTCAACAGGAACCTGGTGCATAAATATGAATCCGTACAATAGTGAAAAACTGACCGCCGATCAGCTCGACAAGGATTGCCTGTGCTACATGAGCATCACGAAACAACCGGTGAAATCATCCCGCCTCTTCCTTGGGAACATGCACGAAGTTGCAACAAAAAGGATCAGCGATCATTTCGGGATATCACCTGATTTTTATAAGACCATCAAACCCAACAGGAAACTTATTGAAATATGCAAAACCAAATGCGGAGACAAAAGATTCTATTTCGACAGTCTTCCATCCTCGAGAACACTACTGGAGAAGAATGATTTCTTCAACTTCAGGACACCTGAGGAGGCATACCACCAGCTGATGGTAGAACTTGCCGGATTGACTGTAGAGGCTGTCGATCTGGTGATACCATCTGATGACGATACGGAAAATATCTATATTACAGGTGGATTTTCAAAGAATCCTCTCTTTCTTGTCCTGCTGGCTGAAGCATTCTCAATGAAAAATGTTTATACGTCTGAAATAAACAATGCAACTGCGCTCGGCGCAGCCCTTGTGCTGCTCAACTCTTTGAATCCGAAATATAAGCCCCACCTGAACCTTGGCTTAAATCATTGCTGACCTGATTACAGTATATCGAATGGTAAAATATATCTGCATCTTTTTTGCTGTATTTCTCCTGACAGCTTGTGAGAAGGAAAACACACCTGAAGCAAACGTGGTGATAAATGAATTGATGCCTGTTAACACGACAACCTGCACTGATCAGAATGGTGAGTATGACGACTGGATTGAGTTATCCAGCAACTCATCAAGAATCCTCGATCTGTCGGGATATTATCTTTCAGACAGCAGAAGCAGTCTGAATAAATGGAAGTTTCCTGCAGGAACCGTAATTCCTGCAAACGGATATCTGATAATCTGGGCAGATGGAGACACCCTTCAGTCAGGTCTTCATGCGAATTTCAAGCTGTCATCCGATGGAGAGAAAATCTACTTCTCCAATCGCGATGTCCTGATAATTGATAAGGTTGAATATCCTGCACAGGATGCAGAGGAAACCTATGCCAGAGTTCCAGACTGGTCTGGTGAGTTCAGCTGGCATTACCCTACCTTTGGAATCTCAAATAACACCCGGTAAAAATTCATATTATGAAAACTTTAAAAAATAAGCTGGTTTATGCATCGATGGTTGTTTTCCTGTTCAGCATGCCTTGTCTGAATGCACAGCAGGCGTCACCTGCGCCAAAAGTTAAAACAGTTATCGTATACGAGGAAAAGTTCGATAAGCTCGTGTCAAAAAAACTGAAGGAATCTGAAACTACATACGACGTTAATGGCAATATCCTTGAGGATATCCAATACAAGGAAGGTAAAGTGGACAAGCATTTCAAATACCAGTATGATGCAAATAACAATAAGGTTAAAGAAACAGAATATGATTCTTCAGGGAACATCTCGGAATACAGCGAATACAAATATGACAGGAACCTCCGGGTGGAAAAAACAGTATTCACATCTCAGGGAAAGATGACTCTGAAGAAGGTTTATATCTACACCACCTATTAACGGATGGATTACTGCCATATTCATAGTGTGCTGCAATCATACAATCCTGCAAGCCTTGAGGAGACTTCCTGCCTCAGGCTCATGAACCGGATAGATACCAAGTTTGTATTTTCGGCTGCTATCCTGCCTATGCTTCTGGAAACTCTTTCCCATACATATAACATATTGGAAATAAACAGTAAAAGAAATTTTCTTTATGAAACCAGGTACTTCGACACTGAAGAAATGTTATTCTATCTTCTGCATGTCAGAGGCAAGCTGGAGAGACACAAGATCCGGTTCAGAAAGTATGAATCAACAGACACTTCATTTCTGGAAATAAAAAGAAAGACCAACAGGAACAGGACTGTTAAATGGCGGATTAAAAACAGCTATGATTCCCGGATTACAGGAGAAGCCGCATCTCATTTCATCAATAAGCATGTGCCTTTCATGACCTCTGCACTGATACCAGTACTGGAGAACAGGTTTACAAGAATCACTTTTGCAGGATTCAATACAATTGAAAGGCTGACATTCGACTTTAATATGAACTTCACTTCAACGGAAGGATCCGGAATTGATATGCCATATCTTGCCATTGCAGAATTAAAGAGTGACGGATATCCTGCCGGGTCGCCTTTCACAACTGCAGCCAAAGCACTGGGCATTAAACCGACCGGATTCAGTAAATATTGCATGGGAAATGCTCTGTTAAGAGACCTTCCAAAGAAAAATATCCTTAAAGAGAAAATTATTTTACTTAACAAGATCGAAAATGAATATTCAAAGCTTTATGGCTCCTGACAAGATAAGGCTCGGCAGCCTTGAACTGATAGATTTCTCAAGTTTCCTGGAACTGGTTCTCAGGTTCTCTCTGAACTTCATTGTAATGATGATCCTCGTCAGATGGCTTTATTATTCAACTACAAGGCGAAAAGATTATCTTTTTACCTACATACTTATCTCAAGTGTGGTCTTCCTGCTCTGTTACCTGCTGGAAAGCGTCAAGCTGCAGATAGGTTTTGCCCTGGGATTATTTGCAATATTCGGAATTATTAGGTACCGAACCAATGCAATACCAATCCGCGAAATGACTTATCTGTTTCTGATAATAGGAGTCTCCGTGATAAACTCGCTTGCCGACGAAGAAACGAGCGTCGCTGAAATTCTCTTTTCTAATGCAGCAATAGTATTTGCAACCTTCGGCCTCGAAAAACTCTGGCTGCTTAAGCATGAATCATCCAAGATCGTTAATTACGAGAAAATAGATCTTATCAGGCCGGAAAATTATTCTGAACTTATTACAGATCTAAGTAAAAGAACAGGTTTGAAAAATATAAAGCGAGTGGAAATAGGCAAGATCGATTTTCTGAGAGACACATGCCTTCTTACAATTTATTACGAAGAGCCTGGACGGGAAATTAATATGGCTGATCAAATCCCTGATACGAACGATAACGATGGTGATGATTAAGAGATTGACTTATGCCTTGCTGTTTTCTTTGATTCCGCTTTCAGCCGGCGCCCAGGAAGATGATTTCGGGATCTGGTATTCAGCAGATGCGAAGGTCGGGGTCACCCAACGGTTGGATGCTGAGATAAGTGCCGAGTTGCGGACTTTCAGCAATGCGGGCAGGATCGAGCAGGGATTTCTTGAGGCAGGCATTGAATACAGGATTACCGATTGGGCATCCTTTGAGGGAGCCTACCGAATTACAAATTCCCTTGAAGATGATGCCAGTTACTATTTTCAGCATAAATTCTTCCTCGGTGTCAAAAGCAGCCTTAAAGCAGGAAGATTTACATTACAGGGAAGATTCAGAATGCAGGCAAGAATAAGAACATACCTTGAAGAAGTCGAAGATCAATATCCAGACTACACGGGGAGGTTAAGGTTAAAGTTAACCTTCAAGACGCCTTCATTCCCTCTTAATCCGTTTATTTATACCGAAACTTTCATACCCCTGAATAAAGAGCCGGAACGTTTTGTCGGCAAAAACAGACTGGCGGCAGGTGTGGAATTTAGAATCTCAAAAAAGCATTCTGTTGAAGCTGCATATATCTACCAGCGTGATTATCTTCCTGAAATTGCTGATGAGAATATTTTAAATATCGGATACAATTTTAAGTTCTGAACAGCTTTATTTTATTTAATAGTTCAAATACTCTTTTATGAAAAAAACATTCTTCTTCATGGCATCGATGGCACTTTGCGGAAATCTCTTTTTTGCTTCCGGACAACTCGCACCCGAGAGACAATGGCCACAGTACCGTGGATACATGGCAGCAGGAGTTTTTGACAATGCCGGGCTGCCGGCCTCCTTTGATCTGTCTGATATGACCAATGTTCTTTGGAAGACAGAAATTCCCGGATTGGGTATATCATGTCCTGTTGTATGGGGCGATAAAGTTTTCTTAACAACTGCGATCAGTGAAAAGGACAAAGCCGGATTTAAAACAGGTCTGTATGGCAATGTGATTCCGGTAAATGACTCCTCGGTGCATGAGTGGAAGGTTTACTGTATCAACAGAAGTACAGGAAAGATATTATGGGAGAGAACTTCATACAAAGGTATTCCCAAAATAAAGCGTCACCCCAAATCAACCCATGCAAACACTACCGTAGCTACCGAAGGCACTCATGTTGTTGCATTCTTTGGATCGGAAGGACTCTATTGCTATGATTTCAACGGCAATCTTAAATGGCAGAAAAGCTTCGGCGTGCTCAAATCGATCTGGGCTGTTATGCCGAATGCAGAATGGGAATTTGCCAGCTCACCAGTAATTCATGACGGAAAGCTGATAATTCAGTGCGATGTTCTGGAAAATTCCTTTGTTGCTGCCCTTGATGTCAGAACTGGCAGAGAATTATGGAGGGCAGACAGGGATGAAATTCCAGGTTGGTGCACACCAAATATCTACACCAACGAAGGAAGAAAATATGTCGTCGTGAACGGGTATAAGCACCGTGGCGCTTATGATCTGGAAACAGGCAAAGAAATCTGGAGAATGTCAGGAGGGGGAGATATTCAGATACCTACTCCGATTGTAGGCAATGGTCTTATCTTCTTTAACAGCGCCCATGGTGCAAGTTCACCTATTATGGCTGTAAGCATTAAGGCTGCCGGAGACATAACCCTGAAAGAAGGCGAAACATCTAATGAATTCGTCAAATGGTACATTCCGAAAGGAGGCTCCTATATGCACACCATGCTCCTTTATCGTAACAGACTTTACAATGTCGACTGGAACGGAACTATCAGATGCCTCGACCCCCTGACCGGAAAGGAGATCTATAACGCCAAGTTGGGAAGGTCCGACAGCTTCATTGCATCACCTGTGGCATCTGACGGCAGAATCTATATTGCAGGTGAGGAGGGAAAATTATTTATAATTCAGGATGGAGATGTATTTAAGCTTTTGGCAGAAATACCCTTGAACGACGTATGCATGTCGGCGCCTGCTATTGTTGAAAAAATGATGTTGATAAGAACCCAGAAATATTTGATCGCCGTGGGTCAGAAGTAGTTTATTCGCCCCTCAGGTTGACAATGATATCATTTCTGTTAACCATGCTTACTGAAGCTGCCAGAACTACGAACCCGGTAAAGAATATCAGCAGGAGCATAGCGCTGAACAATCCCCAGGGAAGCTCTGTTCCGCCTGCCACCGAAGGCCAGGTTGCACTGATGGCAGAAAGCGAGCCTGTAAATAAACCCATCATCAGGATCAGGAAATGATCTTTCAGCAGAAGTCTCCTTATCCTTCCAACCGTATAGCCTGAAGCTATCATCAGGGCAAATTCCCTTTTCCTTGAGTTGAAATTCCTCAAAAGAATAAAACCCAGACCTGCAACACCCAGCATCATTCCAAACACGCCCATCATCATAAAGACATCGAGATAAGTGTTCGTCACCTGGAAAAATGAAGCAAGCTTCTCAATCGCAGGCTCAACAGACATGCCGTAACCCGATAATCTTTCAGTCAATGCATTTTTATAAATATCAGCTTTCTCCCTTCTGCCGTCAACCAGAAACACTGAATAACCCGGAACAGAGGGAAAATGCTTTTCAAATGACCTGCTTCCGATAAGCAAATGTCCCTGGAAGACTGAAGATTTCAAGCCTGCACAGATGACAATATTAAGAAGCTGGCCATTTTCTGATACATATTTTAAGGTGTCGCCGGTCTTGATCTTAAGACCCCATTGCAGCACAGTCTGATCTGCAATGCCATAAATTATATTATCATCAGGTTTTTCATCAAGGAGACTCCAGGGATTAACTTTTCCCGGCATCCTGATCCTGGTGGCAAAGGAAAATGATCCTTTGTCAAGGAACGATCTCCCGTCAATTCCGAGTATGGGAGGAGAAGATACATAAGTAATATTCAGGCAGCTGGCATCATCACCCCTCAGCTTTTTTGCCTCGACAAAGGTCATATCAACCAGGTTTTCTTCATCGAATCCGAACTCTGCCCTTCCTGCTCTGCTGTTGAGGTCATGGTTAACAGGCAGTGCAGACTCAGCCCAGATAAGATAGCCTCCTGTACCACCTGAAGGCAATGACATTCTCTCGGAAACAATCTGCCGGTTTGCACCGGTTATGATGACTGCGAAGATGCCTGCGGCAATAAAAATAACCGGTGTTACAGCCCTCGATGGGTAATAACTGTAATAAAGGCCCGAATAATTGCCTGATAGCTTTTTTCTTCTGAGGAAGAACCTGTATGACGCCAGTATCAGGCTGATAAAAACCATACTTCCTCCGGAAAATGCAAGAATTGTGGAACTGTTCCTTGAGATGACTGAAATTATCAGCAGGGAAATTGAAATAAAAAGAGAAAGGATAATGTGCAAACCGACTTTGTCGTAGCTGGATGGTTTGTATATCACCCTGCTTCCTTGTGCAAGTTCTGTAAGGAAATACCGAAGCCGTATTACAACCATCAGCGACGCTATTATTATTGCCGTGATAAATGAAGCAAGTGTTGGAACAAAGCTGAATCCCGGCAATAGTGTATCAGTCTGAACTGCACCTGTCCAGACGCTGTTAAGGGCATTTATTATTAAAATATTGACCAAATATCCGATAATTGATCCCAGTAAGGCACCTGCAATGGAAATAATAAAAGCTTCCTGGAAAATGAGCCATGTGATCTTTCCATTCCTGAATCCCAGCGCATGGTATGTCCTGATCTCATCTTTCCTTGAATCGAGAAACAGTTTCAGGGCCATTGAGAGGAGAATGACGCAGGATATAATGATGAAAAAGCTCAGTCCGATGAACAACATCCCGAAATCGACTCCTCCCGATGAAGCTTTTATACTCCTGGTTCTGAGATCGGTAACTGCAAAGCCTGATATTGATGGACTGATATTCCCGGTGAGTTTCTTCATAATCGCCGAGGAATCCTCACCTGCAGTGAACCTGATAGCGGTGGCAGGACCAAAATTATTGCCCCATATCTTCAGGCCTGACTCATAATTTATAAATGCTTTTGGAGTGCCCTTGTAAACTGACCAGTAATCCTCGTCTTCAGGACGGATCTTTTTCATGTCCAATTGTACTCCGGCATCCCACGATGAGCAGGTGGTGCTCCCGGATATCCCTGGAAATTCAGGCATGAGCGAAGGATCTGAATATTTGAAATTATCGCCTTCGATTCCTTTAATAATAAAAGAAGCGGCTACCTCTATGAGTGATTTTCCTGAAGCCGGGTTGAACCAGGTCAGATTCAGAGTATCCCCGGGATTGGCATCCAGGTCTTTGGCAAGCCAGCTGCCAATAATCATTTCATTATCCTTTATACCTGGCAACAGATCAGAAGAAAGCGCTGTAATGAAAGAATATGGAGTGCTTTTCGATCTTATGTTAAATGAATTCCCCAGGTAAGTAATTAAAGGAGCCGATGAAGGGAAGATGCCTTTAATTTCGCCGACTAATGCACTGTCAATAAAAATCCTGTCTGATATCAGCTCGGATTCACCGGTCTGCATGGACCTTCTGACAGTCAATCCGATATCCGCAGGTGTCATTATTTCCTTGAAATAATCAAATATCCGGGAATTATTAAAGTTCCTGTCAGCGTGAACAAGAAGTCTGTTAATTCTGGGATAGACCATTGTTTCGCCGTAAAGATCTTCCATGTTCACAAAAATGCCTGCCTGTTGTGCCTGGGTCGATCCCAGCGAAAAGCTGCCTCCTTCATTTCCGGAAATTATTCCGGCAACACGCAAAACCTTTGACTCTGTTCCTCCTTCTTCCGGAGCAAAAGGAACATTCGACGGAAGAGGATTGATGCTGTTGAAACCAAGAATAACTTCGTCGCCCTGAGCCAGATTCAGCTTCCCGGCAAGGAATTCATTAACCAGCGCTGATCCATTGGGTATCTGTACAGATGGATGGCCCTGAAAGTTAAAAAATGATGTGTCTGTTCCATAGATCTTAATGTTCAGCGCTGTTTCTCCGGAGGTGAAGTTTCTGCAGTATCCGTCTGTCTCAATTAAGCCAACCGATTTTAGTCCGCTTCTTTTTATGAACCTTCCGGCTGCTGAAGCATCAAAGTATCTTAGCCCTGAACTGATCAGGTAATCAGCATGGCCTCTCTTCTCTTCGAGGTTTCGCTTCAGGCTGTTCCGAACAGAAAAGCCGGTGAGCAGAGACCCGCAGATTATTGCCGTAAGTATGGAAATAATCGCTAACTGATAAATTGACTCTTTCCTGTGATGAAAGAGTGACCTCAGAGCTATCTTAAATGATGTGAGCTTCATCTTATGCATTCAACTTGCCGTCCAGAAGCTTATAATGAAGTTTCATCTTTGAGGCAAGACTTTCAGAGTGAGTGACAGTTATCAGAGTTATCCCGAATTCCTTATTCAGGCTGGCGAGCAGGTTTCCAAGAATATCTGCATTTTTTGAATCAAGAGAACCCGTCGGCTCATCAGCCAGCAGGAGTAAAGGCTTATTTATCAAAGCTCTTACCAGAGTAACCCTTTGAGCTTCGCCGCCGGAAATGTTATAAGGATATTTCTTTTCAAGACCTGCTATCCCTGTTTTTTCCATCAGTAATCCGGCATGCTCCTTTCTGGCTTTGTAAGCCTCTTCATTGATCTCCGTGGCAAAAACAGGAAGCATAATATTTTCTATAACTGTAAGATGGGGCAGCAGAAGGTGATCCTGAAAGACGAATCCGATATTCATGTTCCGGTATACAGCTGACTGGTCGGGAGTCATCCTTAGAACCGGGGAATCCATGAAATAAATATCACCTGAATCGGGCTGATCGAGGGTCCCGATTATGTTCATAAGAGTGGATTTACCCGACCCCGATGGTCCTGTGATTGCCACTGATTCCCCATCTCTGACCGTAAAATTGAGGCTGTCAAGCACTCTGCCTCTCTGGGGATAAGATTTAGTAATTTCAACAAGTCTGAGCATGTCCAATATTTTTCAGCCGATGAGTCTGTTATAGATATCTGATAGTGCAAGCGACATTTTGTCGAGCGATAGTTTTGCCCTGACATTGAGTTTGCCTTTGTCTCCAAGTTCTTTTTGAAGAGCCCTGTTGTTTAAGAGCCCGACCAGTGACCTGACGAGTTCCTCATTGTTGTCGGGTGAATATATGAGCCCTCCTTCGGTCATTTCAACTATCTCGGGGAAGGCGCCTGTGGCAGGCTGGACAACAGGAATACCGGCTCCGTTAACTTCAAGGATGTACAAACCGTAGCCGTCATATTTTCTGACCGGAACGCTTATCACATCAACATTGGCGAAGAACTCCAGCTTTTTGTCCCCAAGGAACTCAGCGTAAATTCTAACGCTTTTCTGAAATCCGTGTGCCTTTATCTTTTTAATCTGTTCAGCGACGAAAGGCTTATCGTCGCCCGTAAAGCCTCCGCACACGTGCAATGTAAGGCCGGGAACAAGATCCTTTTCTTTAATTTCGATGAATGCATCCACAAGCTTATCGAAACCATTGTGAGCATTAACCCGGCTGAAGTATCCCAGGGCAGGCTTTGCATTATCAGTTTTTCCATATTCATTTTCTGCCGGATCAAATCCAAGCGGAACAATGTAAACGTTGCTGCCGTCCAGTCCGGTTTTTCTTCTGAAGAGTTCTTTGCTGTAACTGCTTGGAGTTAT
Organism: uncultured Rikenellaceae bacterium; assembly: GCA_964638545.1. Taxonomy (GTDB): domain Bacteria; phylum Bacteroidota; class Bacteroidia; order Bacteroidales; family VadinHA17; genus LD21. The sequence continues at coordinate 16,757 of CAZXAM010000045.1, forward strand.
AAAGCTGTCGACATGAATAGCTTCCTTCGCGATCAATTTCCATGCATTTCCCTGGTATGGCTCTGCCATTTCATCAATCCAGTCATCCTCATTCAATAGTGAACAGACTATTTTTACATTCATTCTTTGCTTAATCTGACGTGCAAGCCCCAGTATTAATGCGTTTGAAAGATGAATAACGTCAGGTTTTCCGTCTGCCATAAGGTATTTCACCAGTCTGTCGACTTCGTGTTTCCTGAATGCATTATCGCCTTCGATCATGCTGAGTGTCAGGTTTTCATAGCCTTCCGTCCGGGTAGCTCCAGCCTGACGGGCTGCAAGTTTAAGCAGAGGAACTGAATCGACAATTTTATCCATGAAGGCAGGCATGTTTTTCAGAAAGGCTACCTTCTCCCTCAGAAACATTGATATTGCGCCAAAGAATACTTCTTTTTCAAAACCATCCCTGACATTCTGCCTGTCGGGCGGAAGATAAAGAGGAACTGCCCGCGCTGCAGCTCCCGGGACTTTCCTGATAGCTTTCACATATAGCATGTCGCGGTAGCAATTTCCGCAATAGAACGATCCTCCGGATCCTGTAATCAGATAAACGACTTTCATATTCTGGTTTTTCTCTGTGTTCTCTGTGCTTCTTCTGGTTTCCTCTGTGTAAAAAAAAGAACTTACACAGAGTTGCACAGAGAATCACAGAGTTCCACAGAGTTATTTAGTTATTTAATTCCAAATGCCAGTAACCTTCCATCATCAGTAAGAAAATAAAAACGATCTTTTGTCACTGCCGGTGAGCTGCTTATCGGCGCACCAGCATTAAAGCTCCATATCTTCTTTCCGTCAGTAAGGTTTAGTATATATATGTTCCCGTCCATGCTTCCGAAAAGAACCTTTGTCGGAGTAATTACTGCTGATCCCGTTATCCTTCCGTTTGTCCTGAACTTCCATATCAGCTTGCCGCTTGATGCATTATAGCTGTAGAGGTATTTGTCGTCATTGCCAATCACAACATAATTGCTCATTACGGCAGGAATACCCAGTATAGATCCGGAGTTTTCACCGGCAGGAATCTTCCAGCGTACTTTCCTGTTAACAAGATCAACACAATAAAAGTTCCCGTCATAGTCTCCGAAGTATGCTTTTTGATCAAAGAGGGCAGGGGAGGACGCAATGTAGATACCGATGTTAATCGTATCCCTCTCCCTGCCCGTCAAAGGATCAGTAACTCTTATTATTCCGTCGCATCCTCCGAATACAATTCTGTTATCGGCAACAGCCGGGGTGCCATTTAGATAATTATCTGTCTCAATCTTCCAAAGAATTTTTCCGGAAGATGATTCAACGCAGTGCAGATAATAATCATAGCTTCCGAAAATAATTCCTGAATTCCTTCCGGCAATCCAGACATTAGCCGAGCCCACAATCTGGTTATCTGACGAATATGACCATACCGGCTTTCCTGTTATTTTATTAACAGCGGTAAGCTTGCCTTCAGATGTGCCGGCAACTACATAATCAGAAAAGATCAGAGGCGGCGCTTCGACGGAACTTCCAGCGTTATATTTCCAGATTATCTTACCGTCGTTTCCCACTGCTGAGAGAAATCCCTTCTCATCGCCAAAAAAGATCACACCCTTGCTTATTACAGGCGAGGATTTTGACGGAGCGCCTCCTGCGTAGCTCCATATGAGCGCTGGTGATACAGGAAGTTCTCCCGATATGCTTCCCGAAAGATCGCTCTTGCCTCTGAAAACCAGCCAATCGGGTTCCTGGGACTGAATCCCCGAAAATGAAACAAATAATAAAAGGAATATAGTTGTCAGTTTCTTTTCCATAATACTTATTTAAAACGGCCAAGTGCTCCCGTCGGGCATACTTCAATGCATTTTTCTGCCTGTGTTGCCAGAATGTCATCAAATTCCGATGTAAGAGGCTCAGAGATAATTGAATTAAAACCTCTCTTTACAAAACACAGGGCCGGTTCATCATTGCTATCTTCACAAACCCTCACACAAAGACCGCACTTTATACATTTTGCGTTTTCAAAAATCAGGCCGGTTTTTTTATTTATTTTTTTCACAATCGGAGCGCTGACCAGTTTTCCGACAGGATCTTTTAAGGAAAGCATCCGGGAAATCTCCCTCAGGTCACAATCTTCTGACGCACGACAGTCGCAATGCATACAGCTTTGCGATTCATATCCCGCTGTCCGGAAGTCAGTTATTTCGCGGTATCTGTTGACAGGTTCAGAACATTCTTTAAGCCATTCCCTGAGTTCCTGATCATCAAGTTTCCCGATACGGGAGGAAAACCTTTTTTTAAGATCATTCTTTCGTTCAGGATCGGTGAGGGACCTGTCGCTCTTTATATTTTCATAAACAAACAACTGAATATTCCTGATCGAAACAGGACTGTCAACTTTCTTCCTCCTGCAGGCGTTCTCGCAATAACCGGGGCATGTGATGCATTTTATTTCCGATGTAGTGACTTCCGAAAGTGCAAGTTCTATTGCTTCATTTATTTTTCCTGATGCCAGACACCTGTTCATTTTCGGAATATTATACCCTGCCGGGCAAACAACCCTGCAAGGGGCCTCGCATTCTGCCCTGTGTTCTGAAAGCAGCAATTCAACTGCCTTCTTTCTTAGTGAAATTACATCTGCCCCTGATGCATCAATATCCATGCCTTCCTGGACCAGGGCGGTGCAGGAAGGTATGAAGTTGCCCGATTTCCTGTCCCTGACAATGCAGACCATACATGATGAATAATGCTCAACCCCATCCTTGTGACAAAGTGTGGGTATTGATATTCCCAACCCTGACGCAGCTTCCAGAACTGTGTCACCCTGTTTAGAGGTGCATTCTATATTGTCAATCTTCAGCTGCATATCTTATATTCATGATTTCTACAGCATTATCCGGACATACGATCCTGCAGTTATCGCATTTCGTGCACAAAGCCTGGTCGATTGCATGCTTCTCAAACGGTTTAAATGCAATGGCGCTGACAGGACATTCCTGAAAGCATTTTGTGCATCCGGTGCAATTATCATTTATCTCATACTTTATCAGATCTCTGCATTTTTTTGCCGGGCAGTAACCTCTGGCATGAGCTTCAAACTCTTCCCTGAAATATTTTAACCCGGTGATTACAGGATTCGGGGCCGTCTTTCCTAATCCGCACAGGCTGCCATTCCTGACATCAAAGCAGAGCTTTTCAAGTTCATCAATATCTTTAAGCTCAGCTTTCCCTTCACTTAGTTTTGTAAGAATGTCGAGCATATGCTTTGTACCAATTCGACAGAAAGTGCATTTACCGCACGACTGCCTGTGCGTGAATGTTAAGAAGTATTTCGTCATGTCAACAATACAGTCGGTGTCATCAAGAACCACAAGCCCTCCCGAACCCATCATGGCACCCATAGCTGTAAGTTCCTCGTAATCGATGGCAGTTTCCGACATACCGGCAGGAATGCATCCTCCCGATGGCCCTCCAATCTGTACTGCTTTAAATGAATGGCCTTCAGATACTCCAAGCCCGATATTTTCAATAATCTCCCGGATGGTAATTCCCATAGGCACCTCTATAAGTCCTCCCTTTGCTATTTTTCCCGCCAGGGCAAAGACTTTTGTTCCTTTGCTTTTTTCAGTCCCGATGGCACTAAAAGACTCTGCTCCGTTGCTGATTATCCAGGGTATGACTGAAAGTGTTTCAACATTATTCACCAGAGTTGGTTTTCCCTTGAATCCCTTTACTGCAGGGTAAGGCGGACGCAGGTGAGGGGTTCCTCTCTTCCCTTCGAGGGAAGCAATAAGGGCTGTCTCTTCTCCGCAGACAAATGCACCGGCTCCTTCAAAAATCCTGATGTCGAATGAAAACTCCGAATTGAAAATCCTGTTCCCTATGAATCCTTTTTCACGACAGAGCTTCAGGGCATTATTCACACGTGTAACAGCAAGCGGATATTCGGCCCTTATATAGAAAATACCTTCTCTTGCCCCTGTTGCAAATCCTGCAATGAGCATTCCCTCTATAACTCTGAACGGAAATGATTCCAGAAGCATCCTGTCCATAAATGCCCCGGGATCGCCCTCATCGCCATTGCATACTACATACTTGGATTCAGCAGGAACTTCCGAAAAGATCTTCCACTTCTTTCCCGTGGGAAACCCTGCACCGCCGCGCCCTCGCAATCCGCTTTTCAGGATAGTTTCAATTATAGTGCCGGGCGTGAGAAAACGGATACATTTCCTGAGCGCCTCGAATCCGTCCAGCAATAAGTATTCATCCAGCGACACAGGCGAAAGGATCCCGCTGTTGCTTGTTGCGATCCTGACTTGCCGGCTGATAAAAGTGTTTAGGAATTTCTCACGTGTTTCTCCAGGTATATTTACAGGGCTGTTCAATTTTCCATCATAAAGGAAGGTATCAGCAAGATCGTTTATTTTCACCTTAAGCTTCTTTGTCAGCGATCTTGGCTGAACATGCTTTAATAGAATATCCTCGACCTGATCCTTTCTTACATTAGTATAACGATAGTGTCCACTTACACCTTTGACAATTTCCAGTAGAGGAGTCTGATTGCATACGCCCACACAACCTACCGGTTTAAGTTTTATGTTCAGATCATACTCTTCCTTAAGCTCAAAGAGGCTTCCAAGCACTTCCTTGCTTCCACCGGCAACACAGCATGATCCAAGCCCAACCCTTACTTCCGCATCAAAGTCATCACCATCACCCGTATCATCCGGATGTGTTTCTTCTTTATGAGTCCGCAGGAAATCAGAAATGATTTCCCCGACCTGGGTGGATTTTACATGTCCATATGTTTTTCCATCAATCTGGACAACCGGAGCCAGGGTGCAGCATCCCAGGCAGGCAACTTCTTCAATGGAGAAGAGATTATCTGGTGATGTGCTTGTCGATCCATCTATTTTGAGATCCCTCCTGAATGCCTCCGAAATAAGCTGGGACCCCTTGACATGACAGGCAGTTCCTGCGCAGATTTTGATCGAATGTTTTCCGACAGGAAGATGCCTGAATTGATTGTAAAAAGTCGAAACTCCCGAGATCTGCCCGGGTGTGATCTCTGTTATCCGGCATATCTCCCTGAGAGCCTCTGAAGGAATATAATTGAGCCTGTTCTGTACCTCCTGAAGTATCCGGATGACTTTATCCTTCTCTATTCCTACAGATTCAACTACCTCACTTACAACAACTTTGATATCTTCCTCAGAAGCTGTCTTGCAGTTACAGACCTTGCTTTCAATATTTTCAGACGGTGAATTCAATTTCCCGATATGCAATAAAGATTATTCCTTCCCCTTATATATATTTTATTATCCGAGAATGCAGGCGTGCATTCGGCCGATTCTCCCAGTTCTGCTTCAGAAACCAGATCATACTTGCCTTCAGCTTTAACAATATGCATTTTCCCGCTGCGGTTCAGGAAATAAACCATATCATCTGCAATCATCGGGGATGAATAGAACTGATCGCCGAAATAATGGGTCCAGAGTGTATCTCCCTTTTCTGCATTGTAGCAAACTGCATCACCGTAACCTGTGACCATGAAAAGAAATTCATCGGTAGCTACCGGGCTTGGTATATCCGGGGTATATGTATTATCCCTCCACCTGACAACAGGATTGGCACCTGCCTCGATCGCCAGCAGAGCCGAATAATCGGTAACGGCGAAAACCATTGAGCTGTTAACTGCTGCTGAGGGCGCTACATCTCCGCTCATGCCATCGACCGACCAGAGTCGAGCGCCAGAGAGAGGATCATAAGAGGAGACTGATGGATTGCCGGTAATTACAACCTGAGGCGTACCTCCGAACCTTGCTATTGCAGGAGATGACCACACCGGATACCCGGTCCGGGCAGTTTCCCATTTAAGTGTTCCGTTTTCAATATCAAAACCCATGATGGAGAGCTTCTTGTCTGAATCATACTGAACCACAAGTATGTCCTCATAAATTATCAAAGAGGAGGAATACCCATATATATTATTCGGCACACCAAGGTTCGTTGCCCATTTTCTATTGCCGTCGTGGTCGAGGCTGATGACATTGCCGTTCGCAAATATTGCGCAAATTGCCTTGCTGTTTGCTGCCGCTGATGAAACCGCCAGTCCTGAGCCCGGGTCCATTTTCGGCAACACGTCCGGCTCACCCTGAATCCCTGATGCAGAGGAGCTCCATAAAAGGTTCCCGGAATTCTTGTCATAGCACATCACATAGCAGTTAAGGCCTTCAGATCCCGTAATGAACAGTTTATCTCCCCATATTACCGGGGAGCTTTTTCCATCATATTTTACTGAGGTTTTCCATTTAATGTTTTGACCAGTCTCGCCATTCCATTGTGTTGGCAAACCTGAACCTCCGCCTATGCCTCTTCCGTCCTGGCCTCTGAAGAACGGAAAATTCGTCTTATCGGGCTTGAAATCATTCGATGCTTTCCTGTCTCCTTTTTTATTTCCTTTTTCATCGGCATTCTTCAATCGCCCGGTTAAGAACTTGCCTTGATTGTTGCCGGAATAAAGATCAGGAAGGTTGCTCCTTAGCATCAAGGAAGCTGCGATTGCCCCGCCTGTTATAATAAAGGCTGAAGCCAGCAGGAATTTCCGGTATTTATTCTGATATTTTCCCTGATCCGGTTTTGAACCCGGGATGACTGGCACAAGTTTTTCATTTCCTGTTATCAGTCTCTGGCAAATAACAAAGATTACAGCGCCGGCGATTAGCAGAAATGAGCCGGTTTCCACCTGCCTCCTGGATGCAAAATAAGCCTTCCGGGCCATCAGGTCCATAGCCCTGACCTGCCCGGCAAGCATTGCATCGTCTGGATTTTTATCGTACATCTCCTTAACGGACAATAAAGCCGGATTATCGAGAGGATTGATTGTCTTTAACTGTATAAAGCTGAATATCATCAAAACAGCTATGACCATTGTGAAACCGCCTGAAACCTGGCTCAGTCCCTTTAATATACTTGCGTCTTTTTCTGTAAACTTCATCACCTTCTGTTTTTTGGCTCTACAGGGCAGTATCTGAAGCATCTTCCACAGCTGTAGCATTTTCCCTGGTGAGGCCTGTACCCGGTTCTTGAGGCTCTAACTGTCAATGATACCAGACTGATCCCCAGGGCAAGTCCAAGAAAAACCCCTGCCCACGGAGAGGCCTTCCTGAATCTTTGAATGACACTCATTTCCTGTTTAAATAACTCTTCCTCAGTACTTCCTGATTCCTTGAATGCAACAGCAGCCTTTGAAATTGCTTCGATCCCCCCTTCATTTTCAATCCTGATTTCACGAGCAAGACTAACATCAAGGTTAACGCGGGAAAGGACAGGTGCCAGATTATAAAAAATAAATCCTCCTGCAGCTGCAAAAAACGGAACCAGCAAAATGTACACAATGAACGTTTTCCTCGATTTTACGGGCGCCTCTATATGTGTTGCCTTATCGGAAGGAAGTATTGCATCATAAGGACATGAATCTTCGCAGAGTCTGCATTCGGTGCATTCAGCAGGTGTTATTGTCAGATGCTTTCCCGCGAACCTTGATACGATGTTCAGCAATACGCCATATGGACAAAGATACCTGCAATATGGTCTGTTGATGAAAATGCCTGCCAGAAGCAGCAGACTCCCGAAAATGATCATGGTATATGAAGCGTCCAATCTGAAGATGCCCACAAAAGGATCGTACTTGCAGATTATGAATTGGCTGTTGGTGGCAGCAAAAAGAATAGCCAGTGCCAGATAAATAAAAGGGATTGCTGCCATAACCGATTCAACAGCTTTTGGGAGTTTAACAGTTTTGAATCCGGTCAGCTCCTGTATCATGCCAAGCGGGCAAACACCTGCGCAGAATACCCTTCCATAAAAGAAAGCGAATATCAATGGGATCATAAAGAAGAGGAGGGCTGTCAGCGGGATTGAATATTCTTTGTTGAAAAGAGCCATCGCAACATTCTGCACTGATCCAACGGCGCAGATGCAGCCTTCACGAAAGAAACCGAAATAAGCCAGGGAGAAGACAGCCATCCACACCAGTCCCGTCCTCGATCTTCTCTTTAATGCCAGCCATGCTGATACGGAGAGCGCTGCTATGAGAACGCCGACATCAAGGTATTCGAGCCACTGAGCTCTCTGGAGGGGAAGCTGGTGTTCAGGATATACATAACCAGATTCGAACTCCGGCCTCGGAAACCTGTCCTGCGC
>CAZXAM010000046.1:0-23373 GCA_964638545.1 uncultured Rikenellaceae bacterium
CGGCATGTCCCATTCTTCTTCCTTTGGGAGCTGTTTGCCCGGCAATGAAGCCCACTACCGGCTTTGTACCGTTGTCCCTGATCCATTCCGCAGCCTCATTTTCCATATTACCACCGATCTCGCCGATAATGATTATTGCTTCAGTTTCAGGATCATCCATCATCAGCTTAACGGCATCAAGCGTTGTAGTGCCAACAACAGGATCACCACCGATCCCGATTCCGGTAGATTGGCCCAGTCCGAGTTTTGTGACCTGGTCGACAGCTTCATATGTAAGAGTGCCCGATCTGGAAATAATACCAACGGTTCCTTTCTTATGGATGAATCCGGGCATAATTCCCACCTTAGCCTCTCCGGGCGTAATGATCCCGGGGCAGTTTGGTCCTATAAGCCTGCATGGCAAAGGTCTCAGGTAATCCCTGACCTTTACCATATCCGACACGGGTATTCCCTCGGTGATTGCCACAATAAGCAAAATTCCCGCGTTGGCAGCTTCAAGTATTGCATCTGCAGCGAAAGCCGGGGGGACGAAAATTACCGACACGTCCGCATTTGTCATGGAAACAGCTTCCCTTACCGTATTGAAGACAGGCAGCCCGAGATGGATCTCCCCGCCCTTACCGGGCGTTACACCTCCAACGACTTTCGTTCCGTACTCAATCATCTGGGTAGCATGGAATGTCCCTTCACTGCCCGTGAATCCCTGGACCAAAACACGTGAGTCCTTATTCAGCAGAATGCTCATAATATATTGTTCATTAGTTACATAAAGGGCAGAACAAAATAAAATACTGTTTCCGCCGTAATTTCAAAAATACCGAATTATCAGCTCCTTTTCGCTATATTTGGATTATTAATTTCAATGTTTCCGATGGTAAATATAGATCCGATATTATATATAGGTATCTCTCAATCCTTTTTTGCACTTATACTGGTGCTCTCCAAAAAGCCCTATACGACTGCCAACAGGCTGATGGCTCTGTGGCTGACGTTCATTTTGGCGGAACTGGTTATAGCCCTAATAAATTCCAAGGTAATTGAAATGTATTCGTTTCCCTTTGTGGCTTTTACCTATGGACCTCTCCTTTATCTTTACGTCAGATACATGACAAAGCCCGACAGGAAATTCAACTGGGCCGCCTTGCTTCATCTCATACCGTTCCTGACCTTCCTGACTGTCTCAGTGATATTCAGGGAAATACCCCTGATGAGGGATCTGAGGACATTTTTTGCTCCGGACAGGTTCATTTCACTAAGGCTTATTTACAGTTTGTCGATGTTCCTGTCTGTGACCGTATACAGCATGCTCGCATTTATAGAGATCCGGAGACACCAGGAATATCTGAAGACAATCATTTCTTACACATCGGGAATGATCAACCTGAACTGGCTAAAGGTCTATTCAATAGGTTTTTATGCAGCTTTTATCATTCTTTTTATACTTGGCGGACTGAACCTTATCGGCGACTTCATACCATTTGATCCTTATTTTGTTGTTTTCGCTTTCATCACGGGATTCACTTTCGTCTTCAGCTATAATATAATAAGCCAGCCGACGATATTCGGGCAGGAAATCAAGATTCCAAACGGAGACGACAAAAAAGAAAGTGAGAAATACACCCGAAGCGGATTAAAGGAAAAACAGGCAGAAGCTTATCTTAAAAAGCTTATATCCCATATGGAGGAATCCAAACCCTATCTTAACGGTGACCTCAGTATCCAGGACCTGTCGGATTCGACAGGAATACCCAGGCATCATATCACACAGGTTCTGAACGAAACGCATAAGAAGAACTTTTTTACCTTCATTAATGAGTACCGGGTTAAAGAGGTGATTGCCAGGTTCAATGATCCAAGGAATAATAACTTCACCATCCTTGCTATTGCTATCGATTCAGGTTTCAATTCGAAGACGACATTTAACTCCATCTTCAAGAGTCAAACCGGGATGACTCCAAGCGAATTCAGGGAAAAATTGACCGGTATCAGGGTTTAATTGGTACATCCCAAGCGGAGCGAACCTGATAAGCTCCTTTTTCAGGTGCGGGAAAGCCGGTTAAGACGACCGGCCTTTATTTATGTTATTCATTTGCATTAAAAACATGGAATGAATAACAATTTGATAAAAACAGCCGCCCTGTTATTTCTGTTACCGGTTATGGCTTTCAGTCAGAGTAGCCTCTCATCCGGATTAAATGAAGATCCCAGTAAAAAGGTCTTATACGGATTTGTCCGGGGCGGCTTTTATTCAGCTTTAGATCACAACGACGATAAGCTTTACATTCCGAGTGCATTTTCTGATTTTGCTCTTAAACTTGATGCAGGAAACGGAGTTCATTTCAGGGGATTTGCAGACCTGAGATTCCGGTATGGAGTTGAATTCACGGAGCCTGTAAGTAAATTTGACCTGAGGGAGGCTTACGTGACTGCTATGGGTAAAAAGTGGGATCTCAGCGTTGGTCAGAAAATAATAAAATGGGGACGTGCAGACTTTACAAATCCAACACAAAAGTTTAGTCCGCAGAACCTTATCTCACGATCCACCGACCACGAGGATATGGATATGGGGAATCTTCTTGTTGAGGGCCGGTGGCAACCTTCATCCCTGATCTCTCTGGAAGCTGTTGCAGTTCCATTTTACAGGTCCTCGGTCCTGCTTATAAAACCTCTTGATCTTCCTTCCTATGTTACAATAAATCAAATAGAAGGACTTATTACTGATAAGAGAATGTTCACTTATGGTTTTAAAGCTGACCTTCATTTAAAAGGCATTGATTTCGGTTTCTCCTGGGTGGATGGCTATGACCCTATGCCGGGAGTGAGGATGTCAGGTATCTCTCTTGACACAAGCAGTTATATCCCCGCAATTTCCGCTGAAATGACATTGACTGCCTACAAAATCAGGAATGCAGGGTTCGATTTTGAAGCCACGCTCGGCAGCATAGGGATAAGGGGTGAAGCTGCATGGACATTTCCCTCACTATCGTACAAGACATATGAATATGTCCCAATGGAAGAAATCAAATGGGCCGCAGGACTCGACTGGATGAAGGGGAACTGGCGTATAACCGGAGAATATTCCGGAAAAGCAATCCCCGGTTTTGAACCTTCACCTGTTGAGCCGTCTTTTCTTTCAGAACCCGATCCTGCCACCCTTGCAATGATAATGTCAATTCCGGGATTCAGCCTTGAAGATTATATGAAACAGCAGGTAGGCGCTTTCAACAGGCTCTACAATTATCAGATCGAGAAGTCGTATCATTCCGGCGGAATAAGAATAGAAACGGATCTCTTATTTGGCAGGCTGACACCATCAATGACTGCACTTTACAATTTCACTTCGCGCGATCTTATGCTCATGCCTGAAGTGACTTACAAGCCTGCCGACGGACTCACCTTTGTAGCCGGAGGGGAATTTCTATCTGGTCGTAAAGGTTCTTTGTACGATATAGTCGATGAGTTCATGAACTGTTTCAGGTTTGGTTGTAAAGTCAACTTCTAGACAGATGACAAAATACATTATAAAATACAGGTGGTTTATCATCAGCTTTTCTATACTGGCTGGACTCTCAATGGGTTTGCTTATTCCATTCTCAGAAACCGATCCGGAGATAAGGAACGCTATACCACCCCATATGAAATCGCGGATCGAGACTGATAAAATTGAGAAGGAATTCGGTGTTCAGGATATGGTAATGCTTCTCTTTACCGATTCGACTGTACTGACTTCAGATAACTTACAGCAGATAAAGGAAATAGACAGGGATATCTCAAAGCTTACCGGTGTAACAAGCCGGGTATCACCTTTTACTGTTCGCACAATAAAAAGTGATAACGAAATGATGGTGGCTGAACCGCTCATAAGGAGAATACCTTCCAACCCTGAAGATCTTGATCAGCTGAAGAAAGATATTCTGAAAAACAAGTTTGCCCGCGATATTGTAGTATCCTCAGATATGACAACAGCGTCGATCACTGCTACAATCAACAGTTCTGAACGGGAAACCATAACACTTAACAGGATTGATTCGATAATCACTGCTCATCCTGGAAATGTAAAGGTGCTCAAGGGAGGCTTGCCTTACATTCGAGCTCATATAATGAAAGATGTAAAGCATGATGGAGTTTTCCTGGTACCTCTGGCACTGATTGTAATGTTGTTTGTACTCAAGCTTACACTCGGACAATGGAGAAGCGTTATAATGCCATTTTCCGTGGTTTTGCTTTCCACATGCATTTGCATGGGAATGATCCCTCTGCTCGGCTGGAAGCTTTCTATCCTTAGCCTCCTCGCCCCCATTATCATGATCGCCGTAGCAAATAACTATGGCATTTACCTTGTTGCCAGGTACCAGGAACTCAGCCTGCAAGGAAATATAACCTCCAATGAGGGTATGCTGAAGGAAATTCTCAGGTCCCTGAACATGCCCATCCTGTTCAGCGGCCTGACCACCATAGCAGGTATACTGGGATTGCTGACACATTCCATCATACCTGCAAAGCAGGGTGGTGTGCTTGCTGCAACAGGTGTTGCAGCCGCACTGTTCATGAGTCTTACTTTTATACCTGCTCTTATATACCTGCGAGGCAATAAAATGGTTAAACCTGTGAAAGTCAGGACAGAAGGTTTTCAGAAGATGCTGAATGGGCTTTCAAAGCTGATTATTGGCCATTCAGGCAAGATCATACTGGCAGCAGCGGTTTTAACCCTGGTTATATCTGCAGGGATATTTCTTCTGAAGATAGAGACCAATCAGGAATATTTCTTCCCGAAAAGCAGTCCTGTAAGGATTGCTTCAGATGTGATAAACAATAAATTCGGAGGATCACAGACAGTCTCCGTTATGATCAGCGGAGATATCAAGGATCCTGCGGTAATGAAAGGTATTGACAGGATCACAACTGAAACTGAGAAAATAGAAGGAGTCGGACAAGTCTTCTCTATTTCTCAGGCTGTGAGGGAAATGAGCAAAGCAATATATTCTGAAGGAGAACAGGGATATGATGAAATACCAGGATCAGGGGAAAGTATTGCCCAGATGTTCGAGCTATACAATATGAGCGGGAATCCGGATGATTTCAGCCAGCTGATGAATCTTGAAAATACCAGAGCCCACATTCTTATCAGGCTTTCTGATCCTGCACATTCAGTAATTAATAATGTAAAAGCAAAAATTGAGGAAGCGACAACAGGGTTCCCGGCTGAAGTCACCATCGGGGGTTATGCTATAATAATGGTGGAACTGGCAAGATCGCTTATCAAAGGACAGGTATTGTCTTTACTATTTGCCATGGTCACAGTATTTCTGCTTCTGGCGATAATTTTCAGATCTCTTAAAGGAGGTCTGATAGGCACCATACCTCTGGCAACATCTGTAATGATCCTTTTTGGATTTATGGGCCTGGCAGGCATAAAGATTGACAGTGCGACCGCATTGCTTTCATCAATAATGATTGGAGTCGGGGTTGATTTCACGATCCAGTATATATGGTGCTTTAATCTGCATCGGAGCAAGGGATTGTCATATGAAGAATCGACAAAGAGTTCGATGTCAACAATAGGCCGAAGTGTAATGATCAACGCTGGCAGTGTGATGGCTGGCTTCTCTCCTCTTATGTTCTCCGGATTTATGTCAATAAGATTTTTCGGTTATCTCGTAATTATTTCAATAGGCTCCTGCCTTTTGGGTGCGCTGATCCTGATACCCGCAATACTCATGAAATTCAGGCCGGGCTTCCTGGAAAAAGATTTAAATAATGTAAAATCACGTAAATATGAAAAAGACAATACTCTCATTAATGTCAGCACTGCTGCTTTCTCAGGCAGGGGCGCAGTTGCCGGACGCAGACCAGATTATGAATAAATCACGCGAACAGACAATGGTTGGTTCAATGCAGACAACCATAAGTCTTTCGATTATCGAAAAAAACGGGGCCAGGCGAAACCGGACAATTGCAATGACGACTAAAAGTTTTGCAGGAGGGATCGAGAAAAGATTAATAAAATTCATTGAACCCTCAGATGTAAGGGGAACAGCTATGCTTATTGTAGATAACAAGGATATCTCCGATGAGATTTGGATTTATCTTCCTGCACTGAAGAAAACACGAAGGATATCATCTTCAGAGAATGGAAAAAGCTTCATGAGCTCCGAGTTCTCGAATGCAGATATGGCCTCGCCCAGGCTTACCGATTTCAAAAGCAGGCATATAGAAGGCTCAGGAATAAATAACACATGGATAATAGAAAGCGTACCTGCTGATGAGGATAAAGCTGATGAATACGGCTATTCAAAAAAGATAAGCTATATATCAATGGATAAACTGCTGGTTCAGAAGATGGAGTTCTATAATTTTGACGATGAGCTTTTTAAAACAATAGAGATGAGGGATTTCCACACTACTCCCGAAGGCAAATTCATGGTCTCGGATATGATAGCCAGCAATATCGTTACAAACCGCAAGTCGGAAATACAATTCAAGAATATAGTTGATCAGGTGAAGGTTGATGAGACATTTTTCAGTGTACAGAGCCTGGAGAGATAACAGGCTCCCGGCTACCGGCTTCCGGTAACCAGAAGCCAAAAGATCCCCTCCTCAGGAGGGGCTGGGGTGGGTTTAGACCTAAATGCCTTACATCCTTAGTATACTTCAAATGCCTATATCCAACGTGTTATTTTAACTCCGAAATCCGAAATCGGCAACAGTTTCTTACATTTGCAGCTGTTAAAGGCAACAGGTGTTAAGAGCAGATGAAACCATTTGTGCTCCGGCTACAGGAAGCGGAGGCGCAATCGCAATAATAAGAATGAGCGGTGCAGACAGCATCAGCATCTGCAGCAGGATATTTTTCCCTTTCGACAAGAAGATTAATCTCCCTGACCAGAAAGGCTATACCATAGTTTATGGAGAGATAAAAGCCGGTGAGGAGATCATCGACGATGTCCTTGTCAGTATTTTCAGGGCGCCTCACTCCTACACCGGCGAAGATGCAGTGGAAATATCGTGTCATGCTTCTCAGTACATTCAGCATAAGATACTGGAGCTGCTTATAAGGAACGGGGCCGTTTCTGCAATGCCCGGCGAATTCACCCGAAAAGCTTTTGTCAGAGGAAAGCTTGACCTGTCTCAGGCAGAGGCCATTGCCGACCTTATCGCTGCAGAGTCGGCAAAAGCCCATAAGTTAGCTGTCAGCCAGATTAAAGGCGTTTTTGCCGGGGAGATCCGGAGACTGAGAAGCGACCTTCTGCATTTTGCATCACTTATTGAGCTGGAACTCGATTTTGGTGAAGAAGACGTTGAGTTTGCAGATCGCAATGAGCTCAGGAATATAGTGTTAAGAGTGCTGAACATAACAAGGAACCTTTGCTCCACATTCAGTGTCGGCAATGCAATTAAGAACGGAGTTCCGGTTACAATTACGGGAGCTCCGAATACAGGCAAATCAACGCTTCTGAACCTGTTGCTGAATGAAGAAAAAGCTATTGTTTCAGAGATTCCCGGGACCACAAGGGATTTTATCGAAGATACTGTTTTAATTGATGGTGTGCAGTACAGGTTCATTGACACTGCCGGACTCAGGCAGAGCAATGACGTCATCGAGAAAATGGGCATCAGGAAGACTTTAGAGAAGATTGAGCAGGCATCTGTCGTTCTGCTTGTTGCTGATATAAATGAGGGCAGGCAGGCTTTGTCAGTCATTCTTTCTGAAATCCGTGAAGAGATAGCGGGCAAAGATAAAAAGCTCGTTGTTCTTGTAAACAAAACCGATACGGATACCGGCAGAAAAAGAAAAGAAATCGAAGGTCGCCTGGAACTTGCAGAAAACGAATCGATGTTTTTTATCTCTGCAAAAACAGGGTTTGGCATAAATGAACTTAAAACTGAACTTGGCCGTCTGACCGGGACAGATATGCTTCTCTCCGAGAATATAATAATCACAAATATAAGACATTACGAAGCATTAACTAAAGTAACGGAAAGTCTTGAGAGAGTTCTTTCTGGACTGGATGAGAACCTGCCGGAGGACTTGATAGCGATAGACGTCAGGCAGGCTATATATTATCTCGGGGAGATAACCGGGGAGATCACGACAGATGAAATACTAGGGAATATTTTCAGGAATTTTTGTATCGGAAAATAACAGTAGTACAGATACTAATTAATGAAACAGGTATAAATGTGAGGTTTGTTTATCGACTTATAATAATATAACCACTTAATGATTTGCCATTCTCTGATTTGAGTGCAAAGAAATATGTATCGTCTGGAAGAAGATTCCCGTTATGGTCAACCCCATTCCATTTATTATCATAATTTTTATTTTTATATACCTTTGTCCCTCGTCTGTTGAAAATCACTAGCTCAGTCTTACCAAGTGTTTCTATTCCTCTGATTACGAAGTACTCATTATATGGATCTCCATTGGGTGTGATCAATGTCGGGATGAGCAGATCATTTACAATGATTCGAACCTGGTCAGATACTGTCGGACATGCTCCGTGGGTAACTGCCCACGAC
The DNA here is from genome assembly GCA_964638545.1 of uncultured Rikenellaceae bacterium. Taxonomy (GTDB): domain Bacteria; phylum Bacteroidota; class Bacteroidia; order Bacteroidales; family VadinHA17; genus LD21. The sequence goes on from CAZXAM010000046.1 coordinate 8,521, forward strand.
AGAACATTAGTACCCAGGGAAAGTCCGCTGACAGCTGTTTTTGGATCTGTATTGTCATCAACGGCAGCAGCCCCAGCTATGAGCGACCATAATCCGGTTTCATTACCCGTTAGATCGGCATTGAGAAATGTATTGAATTTATAATCAAGAATCTGATCCTCACCAGCATCAGGTATTGGCATCTCATCAGAAGTAACAACAACAGGCTTGATATTAAAGAAGCCTGATACTGTTGTTCCCTTGATATAATAAGTGCCTTCGGTTGCAGCATCCGGCGTATTGTATGACAGTGTTGCATCTGCGTCAGTCCAGTATGAATAGGTTAATCCGGGAGTTGAGCCTGCGGTTATCGCTGATATGGTCAAATCTACGGTAGACGGGGCGCATACTGTTGCCGGATCTGTTATAATCAGTGTCGGGATCCCCGGTGTTGAGATAATTATTTCGTTCGATTCTGCTGAAGTACATCCTGCCGAATTGGTAACTGTAAAAGTAAATACACCTGCCGGAAGCCCTGTAATTGTCACATTGGTTCCGGAACCTGTTGTTGTCACAGCATCCGGGGTACGTACTATAATCCATGTTCCGGTTGCTGGCAATCCGGTTAAAACGACACTTCCTGTGGGTATCGCATAAGTTGGTTGAGTTATGGTTCCAATAACAGGCGGAGCAGGCGTATTTGGTTGTGCAGGAATTATTACATTAGCTGATGGTGCTGATATGCACCCTGAAGCGTTGGTTACGGCAAAATTATAAATTCCTGTTGCAAGGTCCGAAATTATTGTGCTTGTACCTGTTCCGGAAAATTGTACAGTACCTGGATAGCGTGTCAATATCCAAGTACCTGTTGCAGGCAAGCCGGTTAATTCCACTGTTACTGCTGATGAGGTACATGTCGGAGGTGTAATAGTTCCAACTGTTGGGGCAGTCGGGATCTCAGGCTGGTTGTTTATAAGAACACTTCCTGATCCAACTGATGTGCACCCTGCCGAATTTGTTACCGTAAAGGAATATGTTCCGGGAAGAAGCCCTGAAATAGTTGTACTTGCAGTTGACCCTTTTATCCCACCTGGATTGATAGTCCATATACCTGATGGCAGTCCGCTCAGCACCACGCTTCCTGTTCCTGATAAACAGTTTGGCTGAGTAATGGTTCCAACAACAGGTGGTGATGGGGTTGATGGTTGTGTGTTGATTACTACATTTGCTGATGATACTGATGTGCAATTATTTGCATTAGTCACTGTAAAGCTGTATGTGCTTGATACAAGGCCTGTTATAGTTGTACTGGTTCCGGTTCCGGTTGTTGTTACTGCGCCTGGATTCCTCGTTAATGTCCAGGTTCCGCTTGAAGGTAATCCGTTCAATACTATGCTGCCTGTTGCTACAGAGCATGTAGGTTGGGTAATTGTCCCGATAACCGGTGCGGATGGGATCGGAGGTTGAGGATTGATTGTCATGCCTGCCGATTCAGGAGAGGTGCACCCGGCATCATTGGTAACAGTGTAGCTGTATGTACCTTGTGCAAGTCCAAAAACTGTGGCGCTGGATCCTGAACCTGTAGTTTCCCCTCCGGGTGTCTGTGTCAGGGTCCATAAACCTGATGGTAAACCATTTATGACTATTGAACCTGTTTCCTCCACACAGGTCGGATGTGTTATTGTTCCTTCAGCAGGAGCCGTTGGAATGGCATTTATCGTTAGTGCGTAAGTTGCCTCTGCCTGAGTGCATGGGAATCCAACTGGATTATTTGTCTTAACATTTATCGTAACTATCTTACCTAAATCAGCCGCTGCCGGCGTATAGGTAAATGAAAACGGAGAGGACGTTGCACCAGAGGGGTTGATAGTTCCGAAGCCATCCTCGGTAATTGACACGCTTGTTGCGCTTCCTCCGAATGTATTTCCTTCCACTGTTACAGGTATAGAGCCACACGTTGACCCACTGTTACTGCTCAGGATGAGAGTCGGAGGATTAACGCAGCCGCACGAAATTGAGAAGATAGCACCTGTTGCAGTACATCCTGCACTGTTCCTTACTGCGATATAGTGGTTCCCGTTAGCTACTCCTGTAAACACAGGCGAAATCATAAACGGCCCTCCATCAAGACTGTATTGAAGTGCAGGTCCCGTCGGGCTCGTGACTGTTACTACTGCTTTTCCGAAGCCAAGACTGCAGTCAATACTCTGAACTGGCTTTGCCGGGACATCAGGTTGTGCTCCAATTACCACATTTGCCGAAGCAGCTGATACACAGCCTGATGAATTTGTAACCGTAAAGGTATAGGTAGTTGATGGTGACAAACCTGCAATTGTTGTTGTTGTTCCACTACCTGCATACGTCGCTCCTCCGGGGTAGCATGTGATCGTCCATGAGTCTGCTGGCAATCCATTTAATACAACACTGCCAGTTGCAGATTCACATGTTGGTTGAGTTACTGTTCCTATCTTTGGTGCTGCCGGAGGCAGACATGAAATTTTAATCATATAATCCTCTACTTCGCCATATCGAGCTGAACCTGAACTACCATAAACAGGCGTCGTTGTTGACTTGGGACCAAATCTGAAACGGGCAAAGGTGGCTTTTGAAACGATGGCATTAGCCGGGACAGTAACTGTCATTTTGAAGCCACCGGACATCTTGAGTGAATTCTTGAGCACCCATTCACCCCCGTCTGAGAAATCACCATCACCGTTCCAATCTATCCAGACATTCAGATATGCAAGACCTCTGACAGATACCTCTATTGTTGATTTTGCTCCCTGTATCAGTTCAGAGAATATTACACCATCTTCATCATCCAATTTATCTTTATCGTCTGCATCTGCCTCTTCTGATGGCTGATATACAAGTTCACCATCTATTGTTGATCCTAAATAATTTTTGGAATCAATTATATGGTCCGCTGAACCATAGCTGATTGGTGCATCACCGAAATCTTTAATTTCTGCTGACTGAAAAAGCCCTGGCAGCATGGAGCTGGAATTGCTTGTGTTATTGATAGTATTATAGTTGCCATGAGGATCATGGACATTCGCAACCAGAGAGTAGATGACGATCAAAGAATTAAGAAATATTCTATTCATTCTATAAAGATAAGAATTTCATTAAACTTCTGACAGCCTCCCTTCACTACCCTTGTTTATTAACCGACATATCTTAATAACGTGTGAATAACTTAGAATGATTAATTCAGGTCAGGTAAATAGATAATTCCTACTATTGCCGGTCCCGGTAATAAATAACTGTACCTTAAAATTGTCAATGAAAAGAATATTTTCTGTTATCTGTCTGGTATTCATTTCAATAAGTGTGTTGTATTCACAATATGGGCGATATATAGAAAGCAAGTACGTTATCGGGTTTAACCTGCAGTATCCAGGGGGGATGACAACCGGGGACGGACTGACAGGGATTAGTCAGTCAGTGAAGAATAGTGTTGGATTTGGCCTGGACATTCAGAGAAAGGTTTCCCGGAATTTGAATGTTTTCGTTGATATTACTGCCTACAACTGTAATATCCTTATGTCCGGACAGCAAATCTGGCCGGCAAGCGCCACCGCTGTAACAGATATTGCGTTAAAATCGTCTTCTGTTGAAGATCCCGGTTCCGGTGCCGGATTTGATATGCAGGCAACCGGTCTCAGAATAGGTGCAAAATATATATTCCTGAGAAAGAAATTTCAGCCATGGGCCGGTTCTGCTGTCGGCCTGTACGACTGGGAGGTTGAATTCAGCGACAAGGACATGAAACAATCCTACGGAGGGAAGAAGGGCTATGTGCCGGGTATAACATTCCTTGCAGGCATCGACTATAAAGTAAAACCAAGGATTGTTTTGACATTTTTTGCCGATATATCTTCACCTGTTGTCGATTTTTCTCTCGATGAGGGACGGACCTATCACGGTTTGACCACTACAGAATTTCAGAGCCACATAATGGGACCTTACAGGTTTGGTGCAGCCCTCTCTTTTGTGCCAAAAGGTTCAAAAGCAAGAAGATAAACGCAACCTTTGCATTCGGCAACTATACGAAAACTGCAACATTGCCTTGCAGGCGTGAGAAGTTGTATGTTTTTCCCTAAGCTAGTTTCTTCTGTTTTCGAGACCGCTGAAATACTTCACTGTCTCATTCTGAAGTTCCATCGTTGACGCTTCATCGCAGACTATCATGCCTTTCGGGTGCATCTGAAGGATTGATGCGGTCCACATATGGCTTATACCGCCTTCCACAACTTCCTTGAGGGCACGTGCCTTATTGAATCCTGTCACAATCAGAATAACCTCTCTTGCATCCATTACCGTCCCTACCCCCACTGTGAGAGCCATTCTCGGAACTTTATTCAGGTCTCCGTCAAAAAACCGTGAATTTGCTACAATAGTATCATAGGTCAGCGATTTGATCCTTGTTCTCGAAGCCAGGGATGATCCCGGTTCATTGAATGCGATATGTCCATCAGGACCTATCCCGCCAAGGAAAAGATCTATCCCTCCGAACGACAGGATCTTCTTTTCGTATCCTGCACATTCCTTTTCAAGATCTTTGGCATTTCCATTAAGTATATTAATGTTTTTCTTAGGTATATCGATATGCCTGAAGAGGTTGTCGTGCATGAAATAATGATAGCTTTCCTTATGATTTTCAGGAAGGCCTACATACTCATCCATATTAAACGTGACTACATTGCTGAAAGAAATATCACCGGCTTTGCACCTCTTTATTAATTCCTTGTAAACAGGCAACGGTGAAGATCCTGTTGGCAATCCAAGCACGAAAGGGGTTTTCCTTGCCAGATTGGTTTTCCTTATTTTCTCTATAATATAGGATGCAATCCATTTTCCTGCCTCAGCAGGATCTTTCATAATTATTATTCTCATTTTTTGGAGTATTATTTGACTAACAAAGAGATTTATCTAGTTCGAAAATACTTTAAATTCCTGAAAGAATTTTGGGTAGCCTGAAGAAATGTCATCAACGGGAGGGATTTCGTCACTGAACAGAAGAGGAATGCTCTGGATGAACTTCTTGTCTTCATCGGAAATGTCAATGCCCAGGTCAGTCAGGTTCCAGATTATCGTCTGCAGCCGGGTAGTAATATCGGAATATGCAGGGCCTGAAGGAGTTACTGGTTGTGAACCCTTGAAGCTTCCATAGATCATTTCAAAGTTTATCTTTCTCCATCCAATGAGATCTAGTAAGCGCGAAAATGTAGGAGAATCCGTTACACCAAGAAAATAATAATCAGAATCCTGTCCGTCATGGATCAGTCCGCTGTTGATGCAATAAAGTTCTACAATTACATCCCTCCGGGTTCCTGCCTCAATAGTCATCCAGGTAGTCTGAAGCAAAATGCCATTATGGTATCCGGGTGTGCTGTTTTTGAATATCAGGCCTTTTGGAAGGAATACAGTCCTCGACGAAGACGTCGAATTAAAAAGGGTTATTTTCAGCCTTTCACTCTTACCGCTTCCGAATTTTGATTTTGTAGTATCATTCAGGTCCGGTTCCTTGATCTGGTTGACCAGAAATATGCCATCAGGCAGTTCAAAGACAGATTTTATCCCAGGTTTATCATGATTGCTGCCCATACCCGGAATATCGCCGGGAGAATCAATCATTTCCTTTTCACAGGAACTCAAACCTGCAAGAACAACTGCGAGTAAAAATAATTTACGGATTTTCACTTCTGTTTTTTTTAATAGATCAAAATTATACCTGGGAATGATCATAAAAAAGCACGAATTGACGGGGAAAAACCTTAAGATTATTTACTTTGATGCTCACAATGCCATAAATTGCGATAATTAGCGAAGATTCCATGCTTATAAACCATTGTCTTTGGTTTTGACCAACAACAACAAAATATAAACAAATAATTTTGGAGGATGTTCGGAAAGTGTTTTCTGAATCAGTGTCAGGTATTTTTCAAGGTAATACGAATTACTCACCCAGGCTTTCGGTTACAGAAGAAAGGATTTCCCGTGTCCCGGCTATTATAAGAAGCTTATCGCCCGCCTTAAGTTTTGTAAGGCCGTCAGGGACTAGGTATTTCTCATCTCTTTTTAACAGAGCTATCCTGGCATTCTGTGGAAAGCCAAGGTCGATTATCCTCTTGTCGATTGCCGGATTACCTTGTGCAAGGACTAGTTCAGCCATTGCAGTGTTGAATGATTCTGACAGGAGAATATCCGCTGGTGTTACTGCTTTTACTTTTGCAGGAAGCAGCACGTGAAACCATTTTGCAACTTTTGGAATAGAAGCGCCCTGGATTATGACAGAAGTAAGGGAAATGAAAAACACTACATTGAAGATCATATCTGCTTTCTCAAGACCGGCCATCAGCGGATAAGTTGCGAAAACAATGGGAACGGCACCCCTCAGTCCTACCCAGGAGTAAAACCATTTTATACGGTTTTTAACTTTGAAAGGCGCAAGACAGATAAAGACAGCCAGGGGCCTGACAAGAAATATGAGGCATGCAGAAATGAGAAGTCCTACACCCAAGACCGGGATGATCGCAGTCGGAAAAACAAGAAGTCCGAGTGTCAGGAACAATACAATCTGCATGAGCCAGGCAAAACCGTCATACATCTTCATGATCGTCCTTTTTTGAATGAGCTCCTGGTTGCCGAGGTAGATTGCTGACAGATAAACCGCAAGGAATCCATTACCATGCAGGAGATTGGTGACTGAATATGTAAGGAACATCAGGGCTATCATCAGGGCCGGGTAGAGTCCTTCATAATCCAGTTTTATCCTGTTTATAATAAACTTGCCGGCAAATCCGAAAAGAAATCCGAACGCTCCACCGATAAGCAGCTGCTCAAAGAAAAGCGGAAGAACAGACCAAGCCGATTTAGTGGGATCCTGGATAAGGCTGATAAAAACAATTGTAAGAATATACGCCATGGGATCGTTGCTTCCGCTCTCGAATTCAAGCGTAGGGCGTATATGTCCCTTCAGCGCCAGGTTCTTCGATCGGAGTATCGAAAATACTGCAGCTGCATCTGTCGATGAGACGATTGAACCTAAAAGAAACGCTTCGTAAATCGAGAAGTCAGTGATCCACCAGATAAAAATGCCAAGGAATCCGGCTGTCAGAATAACTCCAACCACTGAAAGGCTTAATGCCTGACCGAAAACCGGCTTAACAGATGACCAGTCAGTCTCAAAACCACCTGAAAAAAGAATGAAATTCAGTGCGACAATGCCAATGAACTGGGCGATGCCCGGGTTGTTGAAGCTTATCCCTCCTAGCCCGTCCGAACCTGCCAGCATTCCCACGGCAAGAAACAATACAAGTGTGGGTATGCCAAGCCGGAAAGAGGTTTTTCCGGCGAGGACGCTTATGAAGACCAGGACTGAGCCTATAAGTAATATGTTTTCAACGGTTAGATTCAATATCTAAGAATATGTTATTTCTTCAACAGTATCAGTATTGCAGGAGGATAAAAAAAACAGAACACAAACCAGAATGAAGCATTTTCCTAATGTCACAGATTCATCGTGGTCAGAAATCATCAATCAGATATTAATGGTTAGTATCCAAAACAGCCGTAAAAATGGTTAAAATCCGTAACAGGGCAAAACAGATTGAGCAAAAATTATCGGGCCGTTTAATTGTATTGGTAATTTACAGATTGGAATTTGAGTAATTTTGTGTCCTCAAACCGAATAATGAAAAATCTGCTTAAATGCATAATTACCGCTCTTATCTGCCTTCATGCGCCGGCAGCAAAAACCCAGATACTGACTGACACTACTGCCATAAGGATACTTACCAATGGCATGCATCATATTTACAGCATTGAATTTGACAAAGCGACAGCGGCTTATGAAGCTTTGTCGCGGTTATATCCGGGTCATCCCGTTCTGAACCTTTACAAAGGCATGAAAATATACTGGGAGAACTTTCCATTGCTCCCCTACTCGGATGCACGCACAAATTTTGAAATGGAGATGCGTAAATGCATTGAACTCAGCAATAATGATAAATGCCCTTCCCCTCAGTATGAGGCAGAATATCTCCTGTCAAACATCTGCGCCAGGGGATTTCTGATGCTTTTCTTTTCTGATAACGACTTAAGCAGTGAGGTTAAACCTCTTGTCACAAGCAGCTACAGGATCCTTATGCGGACATTCAATTTTACTTCTTTATGCCCTGATTTTTATTATTTCACAGGAGTATACAATTATTACCGTGAAGCATATCCCCAGGTATATCCTATATATAAGGCAATAGCCTTTCTGTTTCCGCCGGGTGACCTTGAACTTGGACTCAAACAGCTTGAGTTATGCGGTAAAAACGCCATAGCACTGAAGGCTGAAGCCTTTGCAATCCTGTCATGGATAAGGATGAATTTCGAAACCAATTTCAGTGAAGCCCTGCCCTGGTCTGAGCACCTTGCTGTGCAATATCCATCTAATCCTCTCTATAAGGTGTACTATATAAAGAACCTCCTTCTGCTGAAGAAATATGAGGAAGCGGAAAAAATAATTAACAACATTGGCATAGCTGGCAACAATGGATTCTGCAGTGCTGCCATTGCAATCTTTAAAGGCATTATCCAGGAAAAGAAGTACAGGAACGATGTTGCTGCTGCCAGTCTGTTCCGGAACGGAATAGGCAAACTTTCTGATTTCGGACCGTTTGCCAATGAATATGCCGGTTATGGCTATTTTGGTTTAAGCCGGATAAGCGAAAGGAAAGGAAATGTCGTTGACCGAAGGATAAATCACAGAAAAGCTATGGACCTCGTTGATTTTAAAAAGATCACCTTCGACGATTGAACTTGTAAGTTTCCGGATTATTCCGGAAGGAAAGATATAACGAGCTCTTCGCTGTCACCATCTTCATTTATGAGTAGAATCCCTGGCCTGAAGTATCCCGTACGGGCACGGCCGTTTATTTATAAGAGTCTACATGAACGCTTTTTACTGCCCTTCCCGAAGGATCGATCATATTTTTAAATGAAGCGTCCCATGCAAGGGCTTCAGCTGTACTGCATGCCACAGATGGAACAGACGGTACGCATAAAGCTGCCGAATCGGACGGGAAATGTTCTGTAAAGATTGTTCTGTAGAAGTATTCCTCCTTCGACATGGGAGGATTTATTGGAAAACGGAAACGGGCATTCTTAAGCTGTTCATCCGAGACTTCTTTTGCAGCCAGCGCCCTGAGGGTGTCTATCCAGCTGTAACCTACCCCGTCAGAAAACTGTTCCTTCTGTCTCCAAGCAACGCTTGCGGGAAGATAATCCTCGAAGGCTTTCCTGAGAACCCATTTCTCCATTTTATCCTTTGTGATCATTTTATCTTTTGGATTCAGGCGCATGGCCACATCCAAGAATTCCTTATCGAGGAATGGAACGCGTCCTTCGACGCCCCACGCTGCAAGAGATTTATTAGCCCTCAGGCAGTCATATAGATGCAGTTTGCTAAGCTTTCTTACTGTTTCTTCATGAAAAGCTTTAGGATCCGGCGCCTTATGAAAGTAAAGATACCCGCCAAAGATCTCATCAGCCCCTTCACCGGAAAGAACCATCTTCACCCCCATGGATTTGATGACCCTGGCCAGCAGATACATCGGTGTGGATGCCCTGATAGTTGTTACATCGTAAGTTTCGATATGGTAGATAACATCGCGGATGGCATCAAGGCCTTCCTGAACCGTGAAATTTATCTCATGGTGAACAGTTCCTATATGTCCGGCTACTTTCCTGGCTGAAGCCAGGTCGGGAGAACCTTCAAGTCCTACGGCAAATGAATGGAGCTGAGGCCACCAGGCTTCGCTTTCATCCTGGGTTTCAATTCGCTTTGGTGCGAATTTCTTTGCCACGGCGGAGACTATCGATGAATCAAGTCCGCCTGAGAGAAGCACTCCGTACGGCACATCCGACATAAGCTGACGGTGGACAGATGCTTCCATCGCAGCGCGGAGATCATCGATTGATGTTTCATTTTTCTCAACAGCTTCGTACTTCATCCAGTCGCGCTGATACCATTTCTTTATCTCCCCGTCGTTGCTGTAGAGATAATGTCCGGGCAGAAACTCCTGTATTTTATTGCATACGCCTTCAAGCGCTTTTAACTCTGAGGCTACATAGAAATTTCCATACTGATCCCAGCCTATATATAAAGGTACGATCCCGATATGATCACGGGCAATCAGGTAGCAGTCTTTTTCCCTGTCGTAAAGAGCAAATGCGAAGATCCCGTTCATTTCTTCAAGAAAAGCCGGACCTTTCTCCCTGTATAATGGAAGGATAACCTCGCAATCGGAATGAGTCATGAATTCATAGGAATTTTCATAACGCTTTCTTATTTCCTGATGATTATAGATTTCCCCGTTTACTGCCAGAATAAGATTGCCGTCCTTGCTGTACAGAGGTTGCCTTCCTGATTGCGGATCTACTATCGACAGACGCTCATGGGCAAGTATAGCCTTCTCACAATAAAATATCCCTGACCAGTCAGGTCCCCGATGCCTTAGCCGCTTTGACATTTTCAAGACATTGGTCCTGAGTTCCATATGGTTGACCTTAAGGTCAAAAACACCTACAATTCCACACATAAACTACCATTGTTAACAACAACTCTATCAATACAAAATTACAAATATTATTGCGATAAAAAAATAAATATTAAGCAAATATATAAATAAAATACATAATATAAAGTAAAAGTGCAATTATTATATAATATATTTATTAAAAATATGATAAAAATCATTTTTCTTAAACGAGATCAGAGAATATCTGACCCGTGAAAAAAATCAGGAAGTAGTTAAAAAATGCTAAAACCTTTTAAGAAGAGTTGCTATTAAACAGGTGAGGGCAGAAAATGAGTTTTGTTTTTCTATATTGCAAGATCACTAAAATTATACTTTATGACTTTTAATATTTCAGGGATAACTATATTTTATTTTTTGACACAGCTGTATTAATAGCCAGCGATTCGGAGGCGTTTATATATATAAATCTTATACTTTTGAAATTCATGATTCATTGTCCATGAAGCTTGAGAAAACAATAATAATATGAAGAAACTGGCAATAGTAATCCTTAGCCTGATTGTGATCGGGGTCATAGGTTATGTGATATTCCAAGTAATTGACTCTGATCCGGATGTGTTAAAACCGTCAGGTGTTAAATCAGCGCCGGGTGCTGTGTCAATCGGCCAGAAAGAGGGAATAAGCGAATGGAGGGAAGAAGACAGGACCGGAGTTTCAGACGAAACAAACCTGCTTAAAAGGTGGCCGGAAGAGGGACCCGGCCTGATCTGGGTCAATACTGAATTGCATAAAGGTCATTCATCCGTTTCTTTTGGAAATAACTCGATCTATCTTACCGGGCTTTCAGGTCAGAACGATGTTCTTATTGCGCTTGATGATCAGGGCAAGATAAAATGGCAGACTCCATATGGCCGTTGCTGGAAAGACTCAAATCCTGAAAGCCGCTGTACACCAACTGTCGAAGGGAGTATGGTTTATGTCTCCAGCGGATTTGGCGATCTGGCTTGCGTCAACGGTATAACAGGAGAAATTGTCTGGTCGGTAAAAGCCAGCGAAATGCATAAAGGGGCATACGGACCCTGGGGGATTTCAGAATCTCCGATAATAGACGGACAGAAATTATATTATACTCCGGGCGGGCCGGAAACCATGACGATTGCTCTTGACAAAACAACTGGTGAACTGATCTGGAAATCTGAAAGCTTAAATGACGGAGCTGCTTATGTTTCTCCTGTACTGATTGAATACCAGGGAAGGAAGATGATTATCAATGTTTCGCTCAGGCATGTGTTTGCTGTAGATGCGGAGTCGGGACATATTATCTGGAAGCTGAGACATGCCGAAATTATTAAACCGGAAAAACCGACTGGTGAGTCATCGGATCCGGCGTTAATAAAATGCGTGACTCCTTTATATTATGATGGTAAAATATACATCACCGGTGGCTATAACAATGGAGCAGCATTGCTTAGCCTTACCGATGGAGGGAATAATGCCAAAGTAGAGTGGACCGATGATGTTCTGGACGTTCACCATGGAGGAGTTGTCCTGATAGACGGATACATCTATGGTGCTAACTGGCTCAGCAATGGCAACGGAAACTGGTGCTGCATAGACTGGAAGACAGGGAAAACAATGTGGCAGGAACACTGGAAGAACAAAGGATCTGTTATAGCAGCCGATGGACACCTTTATATTTTTGATGAGAAAACAGGATTCCTTGGACTATTAAAGATTAATCCTGCAAAATTTGAAATGATCAGCAATTTTAAAATCAAATACGGATCTGGTGCATACTGGGCTCATCCTGTAATTAATAACGGAGTCCTGTACATCAGGCACGGAGAGGCTCTTATGGCTTTCAATATTAAGGAGGAATAGGTTTTGCCGCAGCGCGTTTCAGGAAATATAATAATAGGTATTGCCGCATTCCTGTTTGCAGCAGTTCTGCTGTGGTGGTATATCGACGATCACTATCCTTCAGAAATTGCACTAAGGGTTCCGGGAATGGACAACAGGCCAAAGATTGAGCCTCGTTCTGATTCTGTAATCATTGGAGAATTTCTGGATACACTCGGCAATTTTGATGAGATGGCTCCGGGCGAGTGGCCAAGATTCAGAGGTGCTGATTTTGACAATATCAGCAAGGACACTACTCCTCTTGCTGAAACGTGGGATTCGACCGGACCGCCTGTTGTCTGGAAAGTGACGCTGGGTGAAGGATATGCAGGTCCTGTCGTAAAAAATGGGCGGGTTTATATACTGGATTATAATGAAAGAAGGAAAGCCGACATGCTGAGGTGCTTCTCCCTTAAATCGGGAGTTGAATTATGGCGACGCTGGTATTATGCAGACATGAAGCGTAACCACGGATATTCCAGGACGATCCCCGCTGTAACTGATAAGTTCATCGTTTCTATTGGTCCCCGTTCGCACGTCATGTGTCTGGAACCCCTGACCGGAAAACTCCTCTGGACAATCGACATGGAAAAAGAATTTGGCATACCGGGAAGTGAAAAAGGGAGAGTGACACCAGATTTTTATTCCGGTCAATGCCCAATCATTGACAATGATATCGCTATCCTGGCACCGGGTGCAAAAGCCCTTATGCTGGGAGTCGACTGCGCTACCGGAAAGATCCTCTGGAAAACTCCGAATCCAGATTCCCTCAGGATGTCTCATGGCTCTATCATTCCAATGACAATACATGGGAAGAAAATGTACGTGTACAATGCAGTTGGTGGTGTTGTGGGTGTATCAGCAGAAATGGAAGACATGGGAAAACTGTTATGGACAACAAAGGAGTGGAATCCTGCAACAACGGCGGCTTCTCCCCTCTTCCTTGGGAATGATGAAATAGCTGTTTTCGGCAGTTATGGCGCAGGAGGTGCAAAAATAAAGATTGATTCTGACGGCAATGTTTTTCGGGCTTCTGTGATTGAATCCCATAAGGCTGCGGAAGGCATGACAAGCGATCAACAGACTCCGATAAGAATCGGAGATAATATCTGGACGGTAATGCCTGAAAATGCGGGACCTTTAAAGAAACAGCTGGTCTGTTACCCAAGGTCAGATCTGCGTACACCTGTTTGGGCGAGCGGCAAGGAAAACAGGTATGGACGCGGCCTTGGCCCCTATATTGTAAGCGGCGACAAAATGTATCTTCTCGATGACGATGCTAACCTCTTTTTATTTAATTTGGAAGGACCTTCTGTAAAACTCCTGGCAAAGGACCGGATTACTGAAGGCATTGAAGCCTGGGGTCCTATGGCAATTGCAGGCAAATTCCTTCTGATGAGGGATTCAAGGAATCTGGTTTGTCTGGATATAGGTAGAAAATAAACTATGAGAAAAAAGATCATTGCTTTTATATCTCTGCTCGCGATAGTAGCCTTTATCGGATACATCGTGATAGATACGGTAAATTCCGGATCTCGACGAAAATCGACCAAAACGGAAGTCCAGGCACCTGCTATACCCGATAGCTGGTTTATATTTGCGTCCATCCCTGTCACGGAAGGAAAGCTCATTTCAGTGACAGCTGATGAAGACAGGCAGATATTCGCCGGTGGGGAATCGTTTGTTTCATGCTATTCAGAGGATCTTAAAAAACTCTGGACCCTTAAGATGCCTGTTAAAATAACAGCCATGTCGGTAAGCGGTGATACTGTTTTCGCCGCATCGACAGAGTTGATTTACCTGATCAGCAGAAGCGGAAAGCTGATCAATGAATGGGGACCTTATGAGGCAAACAGTATTATAACATCTGTTTCGGCAGATAAATATCATGTGGCAATCGCCGATGCCGGGATAAAAAGAGTCTTTGTCCTTAATAAGAAAGGAGAAGTGGTTACAATGATTGGACAGTCCGACAACAGGTTCATTATCCCAAGTCCTTATTTCGATGTTGCTCTTTTCAGCGATGACTTGTTGTATATAGCCAATACTGGTAATCACAGGATTGAAACGTGGACGACAGGCGGGAAGTTTCTTGAACAGTGCGGAGAACCAGGGACAGCTCCTGAATTATTTTGTGGCTGCTGCAACCCTGCTCACTTCACTGTTGTTTCAAATGGAATTATAACCGCTGAAAAAGGAATTAACCGGATTAAAATCCTCGATCAGCATGGCAAATTCATTGAGTATGTCTCATCGAAGAACAGCTTTGTCCCTTCGGTACCGCTCGATATTGCCTCCGTTGACGGGAAAACTATTTATGGTGCTAATCCTGCAGATTCGAAGTTGTATATATATAAAAGAAGATAACCCCCCATCCCTCTAAGAGGGGCTTAAGAACTGAACAGAAAATACCAGGAAAACCAATGATTTAAAATAAGAA
>CAZXAM010000047.1:0-21751 GCA_964638545.1 uncultured Rikenellaceae bacterium
AAGGGAGTAATTGATTTTCTTCGCACCCTTTAGGGTCAGGGGCAAACGAAGAAAATCATTAAATAATAATACAATAATTTAAAAATTAAAGAAATGAAAGAAAAAGTTGTGCTGGCTTACAGCGGAGGACTGGATACTTCAGTGATCCTGAAATGGTTGATAGACAAGAATTTTGATGTGATCGCCTTCATAGCAGATGTAGGTCAGAAAGAAGATTTTACCGAATGCAGGAAGAAAGCTTTGCAGCTTGGGGCTTCCAAAGTTATAATCGCTGATCTTAAGAGGGAGTTCATTGAAAAATACGTGCTTAAGGCTATTATGGCAAATGCCATCTATGAAGACAGGTACCTTCTTGGTACTGCCCTTGCCAGACCTCTGATAGCCAAAAAGCAGATTGAAGCAGCAAAGGAGGAAGGCGCACTTGCCGTAGCCCATGGCGCAACAGGAAAAGGGAACGACCAGGTCAGGTTCGAGCTCTGCTATTATGCGCTTATGCCGGGAGTGAAAGTCATCTCTCCCTGGAAGGATAAGGAGTTTCTTGCGCAGTTCAAAGGCCGGACCGACCTGTTAAAATATGCAGCAGAAAAACAGATACCGGTAAAAGCAAGCATCGACAAGCCCTACAGTGAAGATGATAACCTGATGCATATAAGTCATGAGGCAGGAGTTCTCGAAGATCCAATGTATACTCTTCAGAAAAACATGCTCGAGAAAATGGTTCTGCCGCAGGATGCACCCGACATGGAAACCAGGATCGTGATACATTTCAGGAATGGCGTTCCGGTAAAGCTTATAAATAAGGAAGACGGAACAGTTAAGGACGATGCCTATGAGATGTACGTCTATCTTAATGAGCTGGCCGGAAAGAACGGCATAGGTCTGCTCGACATGGTCGAAAACAGGTTCGTTGGCATTAAATCGAGAGGTGTTTATGAAACTCCTGCCGCTACAGTTCTTCATATTGCCCACAAGGACATTGAAGGCATAGCAATGGACAGGGAGGTTATGAGGCTTGTGAACATGCTTACGCCGAAATTTGCAGAGATTATATATAATGGTTTCTGGTTCAGTCCCGAAATGGACTTTCTGATGGCAGCTATCGAGAAAAGCCAGGAGCTTATTGATGGCAGTGTTCATCTCTGTCTTTACAAGGGCAATGTAATGGTTGAGGGACGTGAATCTCCTTCCTCATTGTATAATAAGAAGCTTTCGAGCATGGATATCGAGGGAGGATTTGACCAGACCGACAGCAAAGGATTCATTCGGATCAATGCGATAAGGCTTATGGCACACAGGGCAATTGTGGAAGAAAGCAAGGCAAGAAAATAAAGTAAATGTTGCTTGCTATAAAATCCACCAGCAACCAGCAACTTTTAGCCACCGTAGCTTTAGCGAAGGTGGCCAGTAACCAGCATATTAAAAACCACACATTAAATAAATAAAGTAATGAAACTCTGGGAAAAAGGCATCAATCCTGAACCTGCAATAATAGAGTTTACTGCAGGAAAGGACAGGAAAACGGATCTTCATCTTACAAAATGGGATATCGTCGGCTCAATGGCTCATGTGATAATGCTGAACGATGTGGGGCTTATCGTCGAAGAGGAGAAAAATGACATGCTTAAAGCCCTGCATTCACTTTTTGTATGGGATGAGGAAGGCAGTTTAGTGATCGAAAAAGATGTAGAGGATATACATTCCCAGATAGAAAAGGAAATGGCTTCGATACTTGGAATGACCGGTAAGAAGATCCATACCGGCAGGTCGAGGAACGACCAGGTCCTGGTAGATATCAGGCTTTATACCAGGGAGGAGATTGACAAGCTGGCTCATCTTGTTGGAAAGCTCTTCTCCAGGATTCAGGCGCTGAGCGAACAGTACAAGGATATCCTCCTTCCCGGATATACTCATATGCAGCCGGCCATGGTTTCATCCTTCGGATTGTGGTTCGGGGCTTATTCCGAATGCCTTTCCGACGACCTTTTGCTGCTGTCGGGGGCAAGGGCCCTGAACAACAGAAACCCGCTGGGCACTGCTGCAGGCTTTGGTACGACGCTGCCTCTTAACAGGAAACTTACTTCGGAACTCCTTGAATTTGACGATCTGCTTTACAATTCAGCATATGCAAGCCTGAGTCGCGGCAAGGTGGAAATGGCAATAGCCTCAGCGCTTGCTTCCCTCGCTCAAACTCTTTCGAGATTCTCAATGGACATCTGTCTTTATATGAGTGCAGAATTCCGGTTTATCGATTTCCCCGATGAGTATGTCACAGGTTCCAGCATAATGCCCCAGAAAAGGAATCCCGATGTTTTTGAACTCATCAGGGGCAGATCAAATGTGATCCAGACTCTGCCAAATGAAATTGCAATGCTGACATCCAATCTTCCGTCGGGTTACAACCGCGATCTTCAGCTTCTCAAACAGCTGATGTTTGATGCTTTTGATGAAATGAAGGAATGCATCGAGATCATGATACTGATGCTGAATAATATCAAGATAAGAAAAAACATTACCGAGAATCCCCTGTACAATACCATATTCAGCACCGAAGAGGTGAACAGGCTTGTAAAACAGGGGATTCCATTCAGGGAGGCATACAAGGCAGTTTCGGAACTGGTTAAAAACAGCTCGTTTTCACGAACCTCTGTCAAGGACTATGTTCATGAAGGAAGCATAGGTAACCTGTGCAACAGTGAGATAGCAGCGATCTTCAATGAAAGGTTAAAATGCTTCAGCAATAAATCGGCCTCAGAGATGGCGGAGAAGATGATGGGGTATATGAAATGACCTGAAGGGTTCAGGATCTTTTAATATTCTCAATGAACTCATCAAACAGATAATCCGTATCAGTGGGCCCTCCGGAAGCCTCAGGGTGAAATTGTGTAGAGAAGAATGGTTTTGTTCTGTGCATCATCCCTTCGTTGGTTTTGTCATTAATATTAATAAAGAGCGGATCCCAATCCTTTCCAAGGGTATGATTGTTTACTGCAAATCCGTGATTCTGTGATGTTATGTACGCTTTATTCGTACCTGCCTGGATAACTGGCTGATTATGGCTCCGGTGGCCGTATTTCAGCTTATAGGTGTCGGCGCCTGAGGCCAGAGCCATAAGCTGATTTCCAAGGCATATGCCGAATACAGGAATCTCCTTTTCAAACGATTTTCTGATATTGCTGATAGTTGCTTCACACATTTTGGGATCGCCCGGACCATTTGAGAGAAAAAGCCCGTCGAATTCTTCCCTGTGATAATCATAATCCCACGGCACCCTAATGATAGTTGTATCACGTTTCAGCAGGTTCCTTATTATATTGTATTTTACGCCGCAATCGACAAGGATAATCCTGAATCTGCCGTTCCCGTATGTTTTCTTTTCCCGTGTGCTTACCTCTGCCACCAGGTTGACCTTGTTCGGATCATAAAAGGGGATTTCCATACCTTCAGGTTCCAGCTTCCCCAGCATTGCGCCCTTTTCGCGTATCCGTTTTGTAAGCGCCCTTGTGTCGATTCCGAAGATGCCGGGAACATTATTCCTTCCGAGCCATTCATCAAGGCTCTCCGTAGCATTCCAGTGGCTGTATTCGAACGAATAGTCAGATACTATGAGACCGGAGATATGTATTGAAGATGATTCATAGAACCTTAACAGGTCATTTTCCTCGCTTCCTGCAGGTGCTCCGTAGTTGCCCACCAGGGGATAAGTCAGACAGAGCAGCTGACCTCTGTAGGAAGGGTCGGTGAGACTTTCAGGATATCCGGTCATTGCTGTGTTGAAAACCACCTCTCCGGCTGATGCAACAGGAGCACCGAATGATTTGCCGTAATATACCGTTCCGTCTTCAAGAGTCAGCCTGACTTTGGTTTTCTCTGTCATTTGTCCTGGGTTCTATCGTTCAGATTTTCTTTTCTCTAAATTGTTCGACTGCCTTTTCGATCTGTTCCAGCGCTTTTTTAACAGTTGCCAGCGGGGCTCCGAGATTCATTCTCATGAATCCTTCTCCTCCCGGTCCGAACTGGGATCCTTCATTCAACCCCACAGCTGCATTTTTCACAAAAAAATCCTGCAGCTCCTTACCGTTCATGCCAAGCTTTCTGCAATCGAGCCATATCATGTATGTTGCTTCAGGAGGCACAGGGACGATCTCAGGTATACGTTCACCAAGGTATTTCATTAAAAACCTTACATTTCCATCGATGTATTTCATGAGCTCATCAACATATGAGGCTCCTTCAGAATAGGCAGCCATCGAGGCTACATTGCCGAAAATGTTCCCGTTCCCGATATGAAGGCTGTCGATTCTCTTGTTGAAGTACTTCCTTAGTACCGGATTGGAGATGATGACGGATGATGTTGAGAGGCCTGCCAGGTTAAAAGTTTTGCTTGGCGCTATGCAGGTGACTGTGATGTCGGAAATATCTTCGGAAATGGCAGCAACCGGAGTATGCACAAACCCCGGCAGGACAAGGTCGCAATGGATCTCGTCGGACAGAATGAGTATTTTGTTCTGAAAACAGATTTCTGCCAGGGTCTCAAGTTCCCCGGTTGTCCAGGCCCGGCCAACAGGATTATGAGGATTTGAAATAATGATCATTTTCGTATTTTCCGATATGGACCGTTTAAGCGAATCGAAATCCATCGTCCATCTGCCATTATTTTCAATGAGCTGATTATAAACAAGATTGCGGCCATGATTTTCGACAGCTGAAAAAAAGGGTGTATAAACGGGAGGCTGAACTATGACCGAATCGCCGGGGCGTGTAAACGCAAGGGTGCAGAAATTGAGAGCAGGGACTATTCCCGGGCAGAAGGAGATCCATTCCCTGTTGATCTGCCAATTATGCCTGATAGCAAGCCATTTTATAATTGAGCTGAAATATCCGGCCGGGCGGAATGAATATCCATACAATTCATGTTCTGCGCGCTTCCTGATCTTATCTGCTATAAAACCCGGAGTTTTGAAATCCATATCGGCCACCCACATAGGGATCACATCCATTCTTCCAAATGTTTCCACCCTCATATCGTACTTGATGGAATCCGTTCCCTCCCTTGACACATTTTCATCAAAATTCCAGGACATCTCAGTCATATTACTCAGGGGCTCAAAGATAAAAGAAAGTTTGGAGTGATTTAAGCGATAAAAGTTGATTTTTTTTCCTGAGGCATTTAGCAATTATACTCACTTTTTACATGGCAGATACTATTTTAATGATTTCAGGCATAGTTTCAATAAATTTCTTATTTTTATACTCTGTATTTTTTGAAGGTTACAAACTAAAAAGAATATTTTATGAAAAGGGCACTTGCTTTAATATTAATATTGGTTCCGGCGGTTCTGGTCAGCCTGTCGGGCATTACAGGTTGCAGGCAGAATCCGGAAAAGAAAGAGAAAGCTGAACAAAAGAAGATGGAGATGCCGTATAGAGACACTATTGAAAAAAGCATCGAAGACAATGTGTATCCTCTTCCCACTTCGGCTGAAGTCATTAAAATGCTCTCCGACCTCGAAGTAGGTTATCAGTTTGGCATTACAAACCCGAAGGAAAATTCAACCAAGTACATCAGCAGCACATCAAGGGCGATCAATATGGGCGTATTCGGTGCTGATCTCAGCTACTGCACACTTTACAATATCAACCAGGAAGTCATCGATTATCTGAATTCCATAAGAACAATCGCCAATGAGCTCAACATGTCCAAAATCTATGACGAAACACTTTATGACAGGATTAAAGCCAACGTTGACAATAAAGATGAGCTTGTGAAGATCCTGACAACTGCTTTCAACAATACCTATTCATATCTGGCCGATAACGAGCAGCAAAATCTTGCTCTCCTGGTTGTAGGCGGAGCCTGGGTAGAGGGCATGTACCTTACCTGCAATGTTTCGGAAGCTGCTTACCAGGTTGCGGGCATTACCAAAAACCTTATCGAGCAGAAGAAATCCTTCGATCTTTTCCTCGAGATCACCAAACCTTATCAAACTGATCCGGGTATTGCCGATTTCCTGAAAAAGCTTGAACCTATCAAAAAAGTATATGCAGGTTTGACAACCAGTCTCACTGAACAGAATATCAAAGATATCACAAAGGCCATAAACGAAATCAGAGTACAGTTAATTCAGTAATTAATCAAGGCATAAATGACCGCAAAGCCTGAATCTTTGCGGTCTTTTTTTTTATTGATCATCTATGAGGGAATCGGTTCTTTTAGCGCTCATTCATATCTTCGCAATCGTTTCCACAGTTAATCCGGCAGGAATAACATCGAGAGGAAGGAAAATACTGCGCCTTTATCTGAGAAGATTTCTCAACAGGGAACTGGAAGAAGAATATTATGCCCTTTTTGAGAACAACCTTGAATTTTACTCCAATGAACTCAAGAGCGTAGACAGGGCAGAGCTGGCCGACGAGGGTTCCCTTATTTCATTCCAGATTACAAACATCTGCAGGCAGATCAAAAAAGGTCTTTTCCTGGAAGAGCGTATGATAGTCTTTCTCCAGCTTATGGAGTTTGCCTATGAAGACGGGACTATTTCCGAACAGGAGAAGATAATTATTGATATCGTCGCCAGGACATTCAATATTTCAAAGAAAGAATATGATGATGCCTCTTCATTCATGGTGGGCAGGAATTTCGATGAAATATCTCCTGAATGCGTCCTGATAATTGAAAGCGACAATCCTGAATTATCAGGAGCACAGACATACAAAAATTATGAAAAGTGGCGCCATATAAGGATCAAAAATTTCAAAGGCCAGCTGATTGTCCTTCATGTTCCGAGCACCGGAACACTTCTCCTGACCTATGATGGTCCGCTTGCACTTTACTTTAAAGGGCGCGATATTATCGCCTGCCGCCCATACCTGCTGGAACGTGGAGTGAATATTAAAGGTGTGGGAATCGAACCCATCTATTATTCAAAGATCTACAAGAAATTCGTTTCAAGGAATTTCCCTGAAAAAGTTGTTTTCGAAGGCCATGGGATACAATACCATTTCAAAAACTCCAATAACGGGATCCAGAAAATAAACTTCAGGGTTGAATCCGGCAATATGATTGGCATAATGGGGGGAAGCGGCGTTGGAAAGACCACTATGCTGAACCTTCTTCACGGGAAGATAAAGCCAACATCAGGCAATATTTATATAAACGGCTTTGATATTCATGCAGATTCCGGGGACATCAAGGGACTTATCGGATATGTGCCTCAGGATGACATGCTTATCGAAGAGCTGACTGTATATCAGAACCTCTATTTTAATGCCAGGCTCTGTTTCGGGGATTATAATGACGAACAGCTTGAAAAGACTGTTGACAAAATCCTGGCTGATCTGGACCTGCTTGAAATCAAGGACCTGCAGGTCGGAGACATTATGAACAAGAAAGTGAGCGGCGGCCAGCGCAAAAGGCTTAATATAGGGCTTGAGTTGATGAGGGAGCCGGTGGTCCTTTTTGTTGATGAACCCACTTCAGGACTTTCATCATTTGATTCCGTAAAGGTAATGACTCTCCTCAGGAATCAGTCTCTGAGCGGGAAGCTTGTTTTTGCAAACATTCATCAGCCTTCGTCGGATGTAATTAAAATGTTCGACAGGCTATGGATCCTCGACAAGGGTGGGTTTATGATATATGACGGAGACCCTGTTGAAGCGCTTGTGTATTTCAAGACAGAGACTTCACAGGCCAACGCATCGGAAAGTGAATGTCCCAGCTGCGGCAATATCGAGACTGACGATATTCTTCAGATTGTCGAGGTTAAGATGATAGACAATGAAGGACTTCCTGGTAAAGACCGGCAGGTGACTCCAAAAGAGTGGCACGAGAAGTACAGAAAGAAAATGATGCCCGCTTCACTGCCTCTTCCTGAAAAGAGCCCGGTAACTGAAAGCAGTTTCAAGGTGCCCGGGAGGAATCACCAGATAGCAACATTCATAAAAAGAAACATTACACGCAAGCTTGCCGACAAACAATATATGATGATAAACCTGCTTGAAGCTCCGCTTCTGGCAACTATCCTGGGATACATCACAAAATACATCGAAGGGGAAAAATACCTGTTTTCAACCAACATAAATTATCCGGTCTTTCTCTTTATGTCGGTCATTGTGGCCTTGTTTATAGGACTGACGGTAAGCGCGGAGGAAATTTACCGTGACAGGAAGATACTGGAAAGGGAAAAATTTCTGGACCTCAGCCGGTTAAGCTACCTTCTGTCGAAGATCAATTTTCTGTTTGCGCTTTCTGCTATCCAGACGCTTTCGTTTGTGATTGTAGCCAGCCTTATCCTTGACATCAGGGGGATGCTTCTGCAGCAGTGGCTTATACTTTTCTCCGTGGCATGTTTTGGGAACCTTCTTGGTCTGAACATATCAGCAGGCATGAGAACGGCAGTCAGCATTTACATTCTAATCCCTTTGCTCCTGGTGCCGCAGCTGATCCTTGGAGGCGCCATGATAAAATTTGATGATCTTCATAAATCGTTGACAAAGAAAATATATGTGCCCGTTATCGGTGATGTCATGGCCACAAGATGGGCCTATGAGGCCTTAACCGTTGAACAGTTCATGTCCAACCGGTTCGAAGAGCCCTTCTTTGAGTATGACATGAAGCTAAGCCAGAACGAGTGGAATTCAACTTTTCTGATCCCTATGCTGAGGGTGAAGGTTGAAGAATGCAAAGCCGCCGGGAAAAAGGCTGAATACAGGGAGTTATCTGAGGACAACTTCAGGAAAATCAATATTCATTTCAGTGAGCTCGCCAAAGCTTCAGGCATTAAGCCGGGATCGTGGTTCAAAAGGATGAACTATTCAGGTTTTGACGGAATAGCCGGGGATGATGCAATATTGTACCTGGACAGCGTCAGGACTACACTGAGGAAAGAAATAAACACCCTGACCCTCCGGCGTGATTCCGTTTACAGGGAGGAAGCTGCCCGGATCGGGGAAGGAAAGCTGCTCCGGCTGAGGGAGACAGATTATAATGACCGGCTGGCAGACCTTGTTCTCAACCGCAATGCAACGAACAAGATTTATGAATCTGAAAGGAAGCTGATCCAGAAAGCAGATCCCATTTTTATGGCTCCCGGATCGAAGATCGGACGTGCACATTTTTACGCTCCCTACAAACTCCTGGGAAACCTCCGTGTAGGAACACTGCTGTTTAATACGGTGATGATCTGGATCATGACAATTTTTTTCTTCATCACTCTCTATTATAATCTCCTTAAGCGGTTTATTGTTTGGCTTGAGAGGTTCAAGCTTCCTATCTGGAGAAGATTCGGACGGGAACTGCTTCAGAAATAAAACGTTAAGAGCCAACCAGCGTACTTATGAGCAGTGTACGACCAAAAAGAAATCTCGGGCAGCATTTTCTGAAGGACAGGAGCATTGCCGCAAGGATTGCCGGATCCCTTTCCGGCAAGCGATACTCATCGGTTCTTGAGATCGGACCGGGAACAGGGATCCTGACGGAATTCCTCGTTGAAATGGACCTGCCCGACCTGAGAGTAATAGAAATAGATAATGAATCGGTTCATTACCTCAGGGAAAGGTTTCCGGATCTTAATATCATCAGGGGTGATTTTCTGAAAATGGATGTTGAGGGATCTTTCGACGGAAACCTGGCAATTATTGGCAATTTCCCTTACGATATTTCCACTCAGATACTGTTCAGGGCGCTCGAAGCGAGAAACAAGGTAACCGAGCTTTGCGGAATGTTCCAGAAGGAGGTTGCAGAAAGGATCTGCTCAAAGCCCGGGAATAAAACGTACGGCATAATAAGTGTCCTGCTGCAGGCATACTATAATGCTGAATATCTCTTTACAGTGCCTGAGCATGTTTTTTCACCTCCTCCGAAGGTTAAATCCGGAGTCATCAGGTTAATACGCAACTCAGTGGAAAACATTGGCTGTGACGAGAAATTATTCGTCAGAGTCGTTAAGGCAGGATTCAACCAGAGAAGAAAGACTCTAAGGAATTCTATCAGGTCAGCCTTCAGTCTGAAGAATGAAGATTGCAGCTTCTTTACCCTGAGGCCTGAGCAACTATCTGTAGAACAGTTTATTGATCTGACAAAATGGATTGGAGAGAATAGGATCCTATCCGAATGAATAGCCGATAGCTTCCACAGGGTTCATTCGGGCAGCCTGATAAGCAGGAGCATATCCGGCAACGATTCCGATTACCCCGGAGATTATCACGGCAGCAATGATATTGTTGAAAGTAAGATACATGTTGAGCTCCCACAGATAGTTTACAAAGAGAGTCCCGATAAAGATCAGAAATACTCCAAGTAATCCTCCTATTATGGAGAGGAGCACCGATTCGGTGAGGAACTGAAACATGATGAAAGACCTTTTTGCTCCCAGGGCTTTCTGAATTCCGATTATATTTGTTCTCTCCCTTACTGAGACAAACATGATGTTGGCAATTCCGAATCCGCCGACAAGTATTGCAAATCCCCCTATTATCCACCCTCCTGCATTTATGCCGGCAAAAACACCCTCAAAGCTTTTTGTTATGAAGCTGGCCTGGTTTACGTGAAAATTATTTATTTCTGCAGGCTGTAATCGCCGGGCAGCACGCAGGATCATTGTGGCATCATCGCTTAATTCCTGAATGGAAACACCTTCCTTAGCCCTTACCATAAGGGTGGCGTTGAGGAAATTGTTTCTCATGTTTATAATTGTCTTTGCAAACCTGAGAGGGGCAACTATCTGTTCATCCATACCGTTATCGGTGATACCGCCTTTCCCTTCCTTTTTGAATACCCCGATAACCATTAATTTCTTCCCCTGGATAATAACCTCCTTGCCTATGGGATCTGCACTTTCAAAAAGCCTCGTGGCAATTTCATTGCCAAGGATAATCACATTTTTTCCCCCTTCAGACTCTTCCGGAGTAAAATAACGCCCTTCAGATATCTCAAAAGATCTTAGCTTTTCAAACTCATGGGTTACACCCCACAGGGTAATGTCGGAAGCCAGGTTCTTCCTGTATTTTATGGTTTTAGGCTGAGTAACAGTAAAACATGAAACATCGGCTTTTTCTGACCTGATCTGTACTGCTTCATAATCTTTCTCCGAAACATTCGGCCATTTTATAATGTCCCACCAGTTAATGCTGGTAACCAGGCCCCATGGCCACTTGTGAATATAAACTGTTTTTTCACCGAGTGTGGATATAGAATCCCTGATGGATTTTTGCATCCAGTCGATCACAGTGAAAACTGAAATAATGGAAAAAATCCCGATTGTTATTCCGAAAAGCGAGAGAAAAGTCCTTAATTTATTGACAGCCACTGAATTAACAGCGAACAGGAAACTCTCTTTTAACATTCTCAAAAACATACTCCAGAGTTTACTTAAAAATCAGAGGACCAAAGATAAGAAATTTCAAAGGGCTGGAGTATAAAATTTTCTTTATTGGACGGTTGTATATAATCATATCCTCAATTTATTGGGGATAACAAAAAAATATATATTTTTAATCGCCAAAAAAAACCTGCAATCCATCAAAAAAATCAGGCAATGAGTGAGAAGAAAATCAGGAGCGCTCTTATTTCCGTTTTTTACAAAGACGGACTTGATGAAATCTTAAAACTCCTTCACAGCCTGGATGTAAAAATTTGGTCTACGGGAGGTACTTTTTCTTTCATTAGCGAAAAAGGAATTCCTGCAGAAAAAGTTGAGGACCTTACAACATACCCTTCAATTCTCGGTGGAAGGGTGAAAACACTGCATCCGTCAGTTTTTGGAGGGATTCTGGCAAGGCGGGATAACAGCCTTGACCTGGAACAGATAAAAAAATACAATATCCCGGAAATCGATCTTGTGATCGTCGATCTTTATCCTTTTGAAGAGACCGTAAGAAGTGTGTCTGACGAGGATGAGATAATAGAGAAGATAGATATCGGGGGCATTTCACTGATTAGGGCAGCGGCAAAAAATTTTAATGATGTCCTGATAGTTTCCGGAAGGGAACAATACCCGGAGCTTCTCAACCTGCTTAAGGACAAGAAAGGCTTCACCTCACTTGAGGATAGAAAATATTATGCGGCTCTGGCTTTCAAGACTTCCTCCAATTACGATACGGCCATCTTCAGATATTTCAACAGGGAAGCGAAAATTAATGTATTCAGGGAAAGTATAAATGATTCATATTCACTGAGATATGGTGAAAATCCGCACCAGAAGGGAATCTTTTACGGCAATCCTGATCAACTTTTTGACAAGCTTCACGGGAAGGAAATATCCTACAATAACTTCCTCGACATTGAAGCGGCGCTTAATCTCATCGATGAATTTGAGGAAACAACTTTCGTGATCATTAAGCATAACAATGCCTGCGGTGTAGCTTCTAGGAAGGATCTGACTGTTGCCTGGAGGGATGCTCTTGCATGTGATCCCGTTTCGGCTTATGGAGGAGTGATTGTAACAAATGTTACAATTGATGATGCGACGGCCTCAGAGATTGACAAGGTATTCTTCGAGATAATAATTGCACCGGATTTTACAGACAAAGCTCTTGAAATTTTACGACAGAAGAAGAACAGGATCATTCTTAAGCGAAAAGAAGCTGCCGGAAGCAATCACTGCTTCAGGTCTCTGCTGAATGGCGTCCTGTGGCAGGAGCCTGACTATAGCACCCAGAAGGGCAGCGATATGAAGCCTGTAACCCCCAGGATACCTGAATCTTCTGAGGTTGATGATCTTGTTTTTGCCAACATAATTGTAAAACACAGCAAGTCGAATGCTATTGTGCTTGCCAGGAATAAACAGCTGTGTGCCAGCGGTATCGGGCAAACTTCAAGGGTCGATGCACTGAAACAGGCTGTCAGCAAAGCGATCCTCTTCGGATTTGACCTGAAAGGTTCGGTCATGGCATCAGATGCATTTTTCCCCTTTGCCGACTGTGTTGAAATAGCGCACAAGGCAGGCGTGACGGCTGTGGTGCAGCCAGGCGGATCAGTCCGTGATCAGGAATCTGTCGATTACTGCTCAGCCAATGGGATGGCAATGGTTTTTACGGGTGTGAGACATTTTAAACATTAATTATAACAGACATTTTAAATGGGACTATTTTCATTCTTAACGCAGGAGATAGCTATAGATCTCGGTACTGCAAACACTATCATCATTCACAACGACAAAATTGTTGTCGACGAACCTTCGATAGTTGCAATTGACAGGAATACGGGAAAACTGATAGCAATAGGGGAGCAGGCCAGGCAGATGCATGGCAAAACGCATGAAAATATAAAGACGATCAGACCTTTACATGATGGAGTAATCGCTGACTTCAATGCAGCCGAACTTATGATCAGGGGAATGATTAAAATGATAAATAAGGGTCCTCAGCTTTTTGCACCATCATTAAAGATCGTGGTAGGCATTCCGTCGGGCAGCACCGAAGTGGAAATACGTGCGGTGCGCGATTCTTCAGAACATGCCGGAGGAAGGGATGTTTACATGATACATGAACCGATGGCAGCAGCAATAGGCGTCGGGCTCGATGTTGAAGCCCCGGAAGGATCGATGATCATAGACATAGGTGGAGGAACAACCGAGATCGCAGTCATTGCCCTCGGAGGAATAGTGTGCAACAAGTCTATCAGAATTGCAGGTGACGGGTTTACTTCAGATATCCAGGCTTATATGAGGCATCAGCACAACATAAAGATTGGAGAGAAGACAGCTGAAGATATCAAGATAGGAGTTGGAGCAGCCCTTCCCGATATTGACAATCCACCGGCCGATTATATTGTCAGGGGCCCCAATATAATGACTGCGCTCCCCATTGAAGTGCCTGTGGCATACCAGGAAATAGCTTACTGTCTTGATAAGTCAATTTCAAAAGTTGAGGCAGCTCTTCTTAGTGTTCTGGAACAAACTCCGCCGGAGCTGTATGCAGATATCGTAAACAAAGGAATCTATATGGCAGGAGGAGGATCACTGCTGAGAGGCCTTGCAAAAAGATTTACGGATAAGATCAACATCAATTTCAACGTGGTTGAAGATCCTCTTCATGCTGTCGCCAGAGGCACAGGTGTGGCACTCAAGAATGTTGATAAATTTCAGTTCCTCATGAGATAAGACTACTGCATGAATGAGAAACCTGCTAAACTTTCTGGCAAAGTACAATCACCTGATCGTATTCCTCGTGCTGGAAGGGATTGCACTGTACATGCTGGGGACGTCAAATGATTATCACAATACGCGCTTTATCAGGGGATTCAGGGGGTTGACAGCAGGATTCGAGAAAAGGGTAAGCAATGCAAGGTCCTATTTTCATCTAAGGGAAATAAGCCAGTCATTGTCGAGAGAAAACGCCTTGCTGAAAACGACAATTGAACAGCTGACACAGAAAGGTGATAATGTATTCATTTCCGTGTCTGATACTATCCATCATCAGCATTATACTTACACTTCAGCAGAAGTAGTGAACAACTCTGTCAACAAACAGAAGAATTTTTTCACTATCAATAAGGGCAGGCTGCAGGGGATGAAGGTTGACATGGCAGTAATTTCGGATGATCGTGTTGCCGGAGTAATTGTAGGTTGTTCTGATAATTTTTCAGTCGCCATGTCGCTTCTGAATATTGATTTCAGACTCAGCGCCCGGCTCAAGTCCAACGGCTATTTCGGATCGTTAACCTGGGACGGGAAGGATTACCGTACCGCGATCCTCAGTGAAATTCCTCAACATGTTACCTTTGGACTTGGCGATACAATTGAGACAACGAGCTATTCGGCAATTTTCCCTGAGGGAATATTTGTCGGCACCGTCAGTAATTTTGAAAGAACCGGCGGAGATTTTTACTCGATAAAAGTTGCTCTTGCAAACGATTTCAGAAAACTTCGTTTTGTCACCGTGGCAGGTAACCTAATGAAAACAGAAATGCAGGAACTAGAAAAGCAATTCAAATGATCAACAGGATTTTAAGATTCGGCCTGATATTCATATTTCTGATCCTTCTGCAGGTTCTGCTTTTCAACAACATTCAGTTCAGCGGTTATGTCAACCCATACATATATCTCATGTTTATTCTGCTCCTTCCTGTGGAAACACCGGCATGGATCCTGCTATTGCTTGCCTTTGCCACGGGAATGACAGTTGACATTGCTTCGGGTTCCCTGGGGATGCATACTTCAGCTACAGTTCTTGCCGGATTTGCGCGCCCATATGTTCTCCGGATAACTTCCCCGAGAGACGGGTATGAACCTGGTGTCAATCCTTCGATGGCATACTATGGGATCAGGTGGTTCCTGATATATGCATCAATAATGGTCTTTATTCATCATTTCGCTCTTTTCTACCTCGAAGTGTTCCGGTTAGCTGACTTTTTCAGGACCTTGCTGAGGGTTATCCTGAGCACGCTTTTTTCGGTTGCCTTCATAACTCTTCTTGAATACATAAGAAAAGGGAAATACTGAGTCAGCTATGAAGGATTCATTTACGAACAGGAAATACATAATCATTGCTGCAATAATTTTGGTTGCTGTCGTACTTATTGTCAGGCTGTTCATAATTCAGGTTGTCAAAGACACCTACAGGCTTTCAGCCGACAATAATGTTCTGAGGTATGTGACCCAGTATCCCGCCCGCGGCCTTATTTATGACCGCAACATGAAACTTATGGTCTCAAACCAGGCTGCATACGATCTGATGGTTGTTCCTGCTCAGACGGGGAAAATGGACACAGCCTCGTTTTGCACCAAGCTGGGAATTACTATGGATTTCTTCAATGAACGAATGAAGGCTGCAAAGAATTATAACCGGAAGTCTCCATCAGTATTTCTGAAGCAGATCTCAGCCGAGACATATGCAATGTTCCAGGAGAAGATCTTTTTATACCCCGGCTTTTATGTCCAGCCAAGGACCCTCAGGAAATACTCAAAACCTGTGGCGGCTCATCTTCTCGGATATATAAGTGAGGTTGATGAGGCAATGATAAAGAAAGATCCATATTACAAGATGGGCGATTATATCGGGAAGCTGGGAATCGAGGAAGCTTATGAAAAAGACCTGAGAGGAGTGCGTGGCGTCAAGATCTTCATGGTCGATGTTTTCAGCCGGGTCAAGGGCTCTTATGCAGAAGGGAAGCTTGACACGGTTGCAGAACAGGGTTCTGATATAATTTCAGGCATCGATTATGATCTTCAGGAATATGGAGAGCGCCTTATGCAGAACAAGACGGGAAGCATCGTAGCTATTGAACCAAAAAGCGGTGAGATACTTGCCCTCGTTTCTTCTCCCAATTTTGATCCGTCGTTACTGGTCGGCAGGGTACGTTCGGAGAATTTTGCCAGGCTTCAGGCTGATACCATATTGAAACCTTTGTTCAACAGAGCCTTCATGGCATCCTATCCTCCCGGATCGACTTTCAAGCCCATCAACGGACTCATTGCCCTGCAGGAAAAAGTCATTGCCCCTTCTACAGAATTCGGATGCAGCAATGGATATCATGCCGGACCAATTAGCGTAGGCTGTCATTCGCACCATTCTCCGCTCGACCTGAAGAACGCCATTTCAAATTCGTGCAACTCATACTTCTGCCAGGCCTTCAGAAGGATCCTTGAGAACCCTCAGTACGGTTCCATAACAGAAGCTTTTGACAAATGGAAGACTTACCTGAATGAATTCGGATTCGGCAAAAAGCTCGGTTCAGAATTTCCCAACGAGCTTAACGGCATAATCCCCTCTTCGGCTTATTATGACCGATATTACAGGAAAGGCGGATGGAAAGCACTCACAGTGATATCTCTTGCGATCGGCCAGGGTGAAATCGGGACCACTCCGCTCCAGATGGCAAACATGGCCGCGGCAATAGCTAACAGGGGGTATTATTACATTCCTCACATTGTCAAATCAATCGGCAACGAAAAGAGGATCGAGCCAAGATTCAGGGAGAAGCACATTATAAGCATTGATTCTTTGAACTTTGAACAGATAATCCTTGGAATGGAAGCGGCGGTAAACGGCGGAGCAGGATCCACGGCCAGAATTGCTGCTATTGACAGCATAATAGTATGCGGGAAGACCGGAACTGCTGAAAATACGTTTGGCGAGGATCATTCGGTATTTATCGCCTTTGCTCCCAAGGATGATCCGAAAATTGCAATAGCGGTATATGTTGAGAATGCCGGCTTTGGAGCAACCTATGCAGCTCCTGTGGCAAGCCTTATGATCGAGAAGTACCTGAAGGGTTCAATTTCGTACAGCAAAAAATGGCAGGAAGAAAGGATGCTTAATTTAAATCTCATTGATTCGTTACCGAAAAGTGAAGCGCAGCATTGACATATGGCAGGGTATTGACAAGGTATCGATCACATTGTTCCTGATAATGTTGATAATGGGATGGTTTAACATTTATGCTGCTGTCTACAACGATGAGCATAAGGAAATACTCGATTTGTCGCAGCGATACGGAAAACAATTCATCTGGATCATGGCGACTCTGGTTCTGGCAGTGTTCGTTGTAATAATTGACAGCCGGTTTTATGTATTCTTCTCGTACTTTATCTACGCAGGGCTAATGGCGCTTTTGCTGCTTGTTCTTGTGTTCGGCAAGGAGATCAACGGTGCCAGGTCGTGGTTCGAGTTTGGAAACATAAGCCTTCAACCATCGGAATTTGCAAAGTTTGGAACAGCTCTAGCGCTGGCCGCGTACGTTAACAATAAACGCCAGGATTTTACTAAAATAAAGGTCATAATGCCTGCTGTGGGAATAATTCTTCTTCCTGTGATTCTCATTGCCCTTCAGCCCGATATGGGTTCAACAATTGTTTTCTTTGCACTGTTCATCGTACTTTTCAGGGAAGGCATGAGCCCGTATGTATTCATTTCCGGGCTTCTTATGGTCATCCTTTTTTTCCTTACCCTCGTTGCGGATAATTTCTACCTTGAAGCCGGTCTTGTATTTATTACGCTCTTTTTAACATGGTTTGCAGTCAGGAATCCCAAAATATGGCTTATAGGTTTCGCAATTCTTATAGTTACGGGAGGGATCATCTACATATTCGGTCATCTTGTTTCCGGGTCGATGGGAAATGAGACTATATTACTGGTAACCATTATACTTGCAGGGATCATCTATGCATATTACTTCTATACCAAAAAAGCAATGGCATTGTTGATCATTTACCTTTTTCTTCTGGGCAGTGTCCTCTATATAAGTGCAGTTGATTATACATTCAACCATGTTATGCAGCCTCATCAGAAGGAGAGGGTTGAGATAATGCTGGGGATAAAATCCGATCCTCACGGAACAGGGTATAATGTAAACCAGTCGATCATCTCGATTGGCTCAGGAGGATTTTCAGGCAAAGGATATCTTCAGGGAACACAAACCAAATTCAAGTTCGTCCCGGCCCAGAGCACCGATTTTATTTTCTGCACTGTTGGTGAGGAATGGGGATTTCTTGGCTCTGCCGTAGTAATAGGTCTGTATGTCTTTCTGCTTATAAGGCTTGTGATACTCGCAGAAAGGCAGAGGTCGATGTTTTCAAGGATTTACGGGTATGGAGTGGTCTCGATCCTTTTCGTCCATTTTTTCATCAACATCGGAATGGCGATTGGCCTTGTTCCGGTTATAGGGATACCTCTGCCTTTTTTCAGTTATGGAGGAAGCTCCCTGTGGGGATTTACAATTCTTCTGTTTATTTTTCTGAGGCTGGATGCCAGCAGAACTGAATATCTTGTATGATCAGAACGGGATTGTTATCCTGTGGGAAATGTCGATTCCGAAATCTTTCTCCACGTAGTCGATAAGCTGCGGGAAAAACTCCATAAAATCTTCCAGAAGGGGATAATAATTCTTCTTAAGGGCTCTCATGGCAAACCTTGTTTCTCCCGGCAGGGTGGTTCGCTTGCTCAGGGTCCTCAGTACATGCCTGATCCCGCTTAATGTCTGATATGACTCAATCCAGTTGTTAATGATGAAGAAGGGCATCATATCCTTTACATTCTGAGGCAGGATATCATAATTGTTCACGAGGGCCCTGTAGAAATTGTATGTTACGCTTTCAAGCGGCCTTCTCGAAAAGTTGTTCCATTCCCTGGTAAGGAAATGATCGTAAATGATGTCGGTTATTACACCCGAATACTTGTGATATTTTCTCGAAAAAAAGATCTTACTGCGGTGAACCACAGGATGTCTGTCGGTGAATCCATCGATGTGGCGATGTAGAATGATGCCCTTACGTATCGGGTCGGGATACTTCAGATAATCCCTGCCTTTTACATAATCGCCGATATAATTTCCGATTATGATCCCATCTGAATCACCGGAAAGATATATATGAGCGAGAACATTCATTCAGATAAAAATGTTTAAACACGCGGAATTTTGGTATGCAAATTATACATTTGTCAGTTCATATTAAAATGAATTTTGTTCATCCTATAAATAAGTTATCAATAACAAGGAGGTTTTATGATCAGGAAGAATGTTGTCATAATCGGTGCGGCAGGAAGGGACTTTCATAATTTCAACACCTGCTTCAGGGATAATGAAAAATTTAATGTAGTAGCTTTTACAGCTGCCCAGATTCCGGATATTGACGGAAGAAGATATCCGAAAGAGCTCGCAGGAAAACTTTATCCTAAAGGGATCCCTATTTTCCCTGAACAAGATCTTCCCGCACTTATAACGAAATTCAAGGTTGATGATTGTGTATTCTCATACAGTGATGTTACATATAAGAAAGTTATGTCGGTCAGCGCGATTGTCAACTCAGCAGGCGCTAATTTTGTTCTTCTCGGACCCGTTGATACAATGATCAGAAGCACAAAACCCGTGATTGCCGTAGGAGCGATCAGGACAGGCTGCGGGAAAAGCCAGACATCGAGAAGGATAATAGAGCTGCTGATGGCGAAAGGGCTCAAGGTAGTCGCAATAAGGCATCCCATGCCCTATGGTGACCTAAACGAGCAGAAGGTGCAAAGGTTTGCAGTTATCAGTGATCTGAAAAAGCATAAATGCACTGTTGAGGAAATGGAAGAGTACGAGCCTCATGTTGTCAGAGGCAATGTCATTTATGCCGGTGTCGACTACGAAGCAATTCTGCGGAAAGCTGAAAAGGATCCGGACGGATGCGATGTAATCATTTGGGATGGCGGCAACAACGATTTCCCCTTCTATAAGCCCGACCTTATGATAACGGTTACAGATCCACACCGTGCAGGCCATGAACTTAACTATTATCCTGGCGAAGTTACACTGAGAATAGCTGATGTTGTGGTAATAAACAAGATGGACAGTGCTGCGCCGGAAGATATTCAAACAGTGCGCGAAAGCATAGAAAAAGTAAATCCTGACGCTGTAGTAGTGGATGGTGCATCACCGATTAAAGTCGATGATCCTTCAGTAATAAAAGGAAAGAAAGTGCTCGTCGTTGAAGATGGTCCGACGCTCACTCACGGCGAAATGAAACTTGGCGCAGGCATTGTTGCTGCCAGGAAATTCGGTGCATCCCAGCTTGTCGATCCCCGGCCCTTTACTGTCGGGAAGCTGTCGGAGACTTTCAGGCTTTATCCGAATATAGGAACGCTTCTGCCTGCGATGGGTTATGGTGAAGAGCAGCTTCGCGACCTTGAGAAAACAATTAATAATACAGTGTGCGACAGTGTTATTATTGCAACACCAATCGACCTGAACAGAATAATCAAGATCAAAAAACCTAATACCAGGGTATACTACGATCTCCAGGAGATAGGAGATCCTAACCTTACTCAGGTCATAGATGAATTTGTGAAGAAATTCAAACTAAAGGGAAAGAAATAGAATTGTAGATAAAGGCGTTGCATGCAACGCCTCTTTGTATGCATGCAACCGGGGAGTCGTTGCATGCAACGCCTCTTCTGGCTACCTTCTCACCCGGGCATTACCTTTCCAGATGCTCCATACCTGCTCTTCGTCAGCCGGCTCGCCGTAATCTGTTACAACTGTCGTGGCAAGCACTCCGGAGGCCCATCCGAACTGTATCCATTTTTCGGGTTCCCATCCCCTGAGAAT
Source organism: uncultured Rikenellaceae bacterium (assembly GCA_964638545.1). Lineage (GTDB taxonomy): Bacteria > Bacteroidota > Bacteroidia > Bacteroidales > VadinHA17 > LD21. The sequence continues at coordinate 21,020 of CAZXAM010000047.1, forward strand.
AGCATATAGCATTCCTCCCACAAATCCGTCTCCTCCGCCGATCCTGTCAAGAACATGAATCTCACGGGGCTCTGCTATATGCCAGTTGTCGCCTTCCAGTAAGATTGCACCCCATAAATGTTCATTGGTGCTGATAACCTGGCGAAGGGTTGTTGCAAATACTGATGCACCGGGATAGCTTTTTTTAACCCTGCTGATCATATCTTTAAAGCTTTCGATCTTTGATGCAAGGTCTTTACCTCCTTCCTCAGGGCCTTTAATGCCAAGACACAACTGGAAGTCTTCTTCGTTGCCAACAAGGATGTCGGAGGCAGATGCAATCTCTTTAAATGTGGCTGAGAGTTCCTTTTCGCGGTTTTTCCAGAAGGAAGCCCTGTAATTGAGATCGAAGGAAATCCTTGTTCCGTGTTTTTTTGCTTTCCTGGCCAGTTCAAGGCAGAAGTTGCCGGTATCAGGCGATAACGCAGCTATCAGTCCTGAAAGATGAAGGATCTGCACTCCTTCCTTCTCAAAGAGTCTTTTGAGGTCGAAATCCTTTACATTCAAGGTCTTTCCAACTTCTCCTGCCCGGTCGTTATGCACTCTCGGACCCCGTGAGCCATAACCTGCGTCTGCAATGTTGAACTGATGGCGGTAGCCCCATGGTCCTCCCTGTTCAACTTCCGCACCCTCAAATGCCATGTGACGTCCTGCAAGATTATCTTTGATCATTCTCGCAATGGGGCTATCCTT
>CAZXAM010000048.1:0-13159 GCA_964638545.1 uncultured Rikenellaceae bacterium
TAGAGCAACAGCCTTCTAAGCTGTGGGTCGGGCGTTCGAGTCGCCCCGGAATCACAGAAGACACTGATGAAGTGTCTTTTTTTTACAGTTGGATAGAGCTATCCCGCCTAAGCGGGATGGGTCGGGCGTTCGAGTCGCCCCGGAATCACAGAAGACACTGATGAAGTGTCTTTTTTTTACAGTTGGATAGAGCTATCCCGCCTAAGCGGGATGGGTCGGGCGTTCGAGTCGCCCCGGAATCACAATCTCTTAAAAGGGACGAACCTTACATACGTAAGCCTCTTTGTCTCAGTTTTGCCTTTCTTCTTTATTATCAGTTGAAGTTCCTGCACAGCATTTGGCTTGCCGACAGGTATCACAAGGCGTCCGTTTTCTCCCAGCTGGTCAATGAGAGGCTGGGGAATTGTCTCCGCCGCTGCAGTTACAATGATAAGATCGAAAGGGGCATATTCCTTCCAGCCTTTGTACCCGTCTCCGTATTTACAAATAATATTGTGGTAGCCAAGCTTTTTAAGTCGGGCGGCAGACTCAGCTGACAGCTCGGGAACGATTTCGATCGTATAAACCTTATCAACTATCTCGGCAAGCACTGCTGCCTGGTATCCCGAACCAGTGCCTATCTCCAGAGCTTTCATTTTCTTTCCGGGCTTAAGTATATCAGTCATATAGGCAACGATATATGGCTGCGAGATGGTTTGACTATAACCTATTTGCAGCGGATAATCGTTATAGGCTTCATCCTCGTATTCGCGGGGTACGAAAAGGTGACGGGGAACTTTATTCATTGCGTCAAGAACTGCAGGATTGGTAATACCCCTTTCTCTGATCTGGGTTCTGACCATCTTTTGCCGCATAGTCTCGTATCTGTCAGACTGCCGGAAGCCAAAAACTGCCATAATAATTACCGGAATAATCATCAGCGTCTTCATGGCAAACTTTTTTTCAAGTTAAATATAATCCTGATATCTTCAAATCAGAAAGTTTGTCCGGAAAACTATGTCTTCTCTTCAAAATTTGCCACTAAAGGAAACTGAATAATGAAAGGAATCCATTCCCCAGAAATTCAATTGCCGGCCAGATGGGAAATACATTGATCTTAGTAGCTATTGATATAACGATTAGTACAAGAAGAGTATAAGTCCCATACTTAATGAGAACTCCATATGTTTTTGGATATTTTCTGAAATAATTCAGAAGCAGATGTGATCCGTCAAGAGGAGGGATGGGTATCAGGTTAAAAACCATCAGTCCCCAGTTTATATAAATTCCGTAGATGAAGATCTCCCTTAGTATCTGGTTGCCCTTGTGATAGCCGTTAAGATCGATGTCTACGAACAGGAGGTAAATTATTGAGAGTATCATTGCCATAAGAGCATTGGAAAGAGGTCCGGCAACGGCAATCTTCATTATATCGGTCTTTGGGTTCCGCAGATTATGTTCATTGAACTGAACCGGTTTTGCCCATCCAAACCCTGCAACAAGGAGCATTATGAATCCTACAGGATCTATATGCTTTAAAGGATTCAGGGTAAGCCTTCCCTGGTCTTTTGAGGTTGTATCACCGCATTTGCTGGCAATAAAGGCATGGCTGAACTCATGAACCGTAAGCCCGACGATGATCCCGGGAAGAAATTTTAGTGTTCGTAGTATGTCAAATTCCATTTTAATCTGCTGTTAACCTTACCGACGATGTTACGATTATCTTATAGATCTGTTTTTAGATACCATAAGAATGATGTTTCAAAAATAATTAAAAAAAGCTCAGCTCCTGAAATTAGTTTTACCACGGGGTTACACGGAGTTACACTGAAGAAAACACGGAGTAAAATGTGTGAAGGAATTTTTTTATGCATATCACATTTAATGATATTTGTTCTGGCCAGTGAAACTCCGTGAAAACTTCGTGTTCCTCCGTGGTTACTTTTCTTTATCTTCTGTCTTTTATTTCTTTCATTTAAATAAAAAAAGTACATCTGCCGGAATGCTAATTCATTACTTATTCGCACTTTCGCATAGAAATCTGCGTTTTGCTGAAAACAGGGCATATGAAAAAGATAGTCTTGATTCTCTTGCTTACGATGTTATTCCCCTTTGCAAAGTCTTTTTCTCCTGAAGGGAATGACACAACATTTTATCTGATCACATGCGGCCCAGGGACTGAAATCTACTCAATATACGGTCACAGCGCTCTGAGAATGGAGATCCCCTCGCGGAACATCGACCTGACATATAACTGGGGAGTGTTTGATTTCGATACACCGAATTTCGGATTAAAGTTTGCCAGAGGCAACCTTCAATACCTTCTCGATGCGGATACATACCGCAGGTTCCTTCAGATCTACCAGCAGGAAAAGCGTTGGGTGAGATCGCAGGCGATAAACCTTAATCCTTCAGAGAAAAGGATCCTTGCCGGGTTGATTACAGAAAATCTAAAACCTGAGAACATCAAATACAGGTATGATTTCCTTTTCGATAACTGTGCAACAAGGATCAGGGATATACTCGAAAAAGCAATTGGCAGCAACCTGATTTATTCCCCCTCTGCTGAAAAGCACAAACCCTCATTCCGGTTTCTCACAGGAACATATCAGAAACAATATCCCTGGCTTAACTTCGGAATTGATCTCCTCCTTGGTACACCCTGCGATAAAAAAGCTGAGGATCGCGACAAAATGTTTCTTCCGCTTGAGCTTCAGAATGAGTTTAACGGGGCATTCATAAAGCGCGATGGTAAAATGATCCCTGTTCTGCAGAATCCTGAGACTGTCCTGGATTTCAGAACACCTTCAAAAAATCCATCTTTTTTCACCCAACCTGTATTCTTCTTCCTTATACTCTGCATCGTGCTGATAATTTTTACAGCCCTGGTTCGGGAAGGCAGGGCAGTGAGGATAGTCGACATCATCGTTTTTTCAGTCTTTACTCTTATTTCCCTGCTTCTTATATTTACTAATTTCTTCTCCCTGCATCATCAGCTGAAGTACAACCTTGCCCTTCTATGGATAAGCCCTTTCATACCTGTTTGTCTTGCAGCGATAGTACTTAAACGCGACTGGGTTATTTGGTTCAGGATCGTATTTGTACTCTGTGTGATCTCATTCATCATTCAGATACTTTTTTCAAATAGTGGCAACAGTGCATTCCTTCCGCTGATACTTATAATTATGGTCCGCAGTTCTGTACGGGCTGATTACAGCTGGAATCCGTTCTCACAGAAATCTTTTTAACACAACTTTAACACTCCTTAACACCTCTTTATTAATTGTACGGCTTTTTTTGTGTACCTGTTTTCAGGCAAGGAATTCACACAAAAAGTGAAGCTTGTTTTATTAACTTTGCGACCTAATATTTTGTACCATGGAGCAGACAACAGACATAAGATTACTTAACGAAAAAATTGAAAAGGAAAGCGCTTTCGTCGATATCATCAGGATGGAAATGAACAAGGTTATAATAGGTCAGAAACATTTGACAGACAGCCTGATGATAGGATTGCTCGCCAACGGCCATCTGCTTCTTGAGGGAGTGCCCGGACTAGCCAAAACACTTGCTATAAAGTCTCTCGCCTCAATAATAGATGCTAAGTTCAGCAGGATCCAGTTCACTCCGGATCTCCTTCCGGCTGACCTTATTGGAACAATGATCTATAGCCAGAAGAAAGAAGAGTTCATCGTAAAAAAGGGACCTATATTTGCAAATTTCATCCTGGCAGACGAGATAAACAGATCGCCCGCCAAGGTTCAGAGCGCATTGCTGGAAGCTATGCAGGAAAGGCAGATCACCATTGGTGAATCAACCTTCAGGCTCGACGACCCGTTCCTGGTTCTCGCAACGCAAAATCCGATAGAGCAGGAGGGCACATATCCTCTTCCTGAAGCTCAGGTCGACAGATTCATGATGAAAGTACTCATCGACTATCCTTCGATGGACGAGGAAAAACTTATTATCAGGGAAAATCTTGCAAGGGAATTCCCAAAAACGAACAGCATGCTTAAGACATCAGACATTACAAGGGCCAGGGATGTCGTAAGGGAGGTATATATGGATGAAAAAATCGAGAATTACATACTGAATATCGTATTTGCAAGCAGGAATCCGGAGAAATACGGTCTTCCCTCCTTTAAAAGCATGATTTCTTACGGAGCGTCACCAAGGGCATCGATAAATCTTTCTCTGGCAGCCAAGGCTTATGCTTTCATCCGCAGAAGGGGATATGTGATCCCTGAAGATGTCAGGGCGATCTGCCCCGATGTCATGAGGCACAGGATCGGACTCACCTATGAGGCTGAAGCTGAGAATGTAAACCAGGATAAGATCATTGCAGAAATACTGAATATGGTTGAAGTTCCTTAATTCATGGAAACAACAGAGTTACTTAAGAAGGTACGAAAGATTGAGATTAAAACGAGAGGGCTGACCAGGCATATTTTCGCCGGGGAATATCACAGTGCCTTCAAGGGCAGGGGTATAGCCTTCAGCGAAGTCAGAGAGTACCAGTATGGCGACGATATCAGAAGCATTGACTGGAATGTGACTGCACGTTTTAACCATCCGTATGTAAAGATCTTTGAGGAGGAAAGGGAACTTACTGTCATGCTCCTGATTGATGTAAGCGGATCTGGTAATTTTGGGACAAAAGTCAGCTTTAAACGAGACGTAATGACCGAAGTTGCTGCAGTGCTTTCTTTTTCGGCAATATCCAATAATGATAAGATAGGTGTTATATTCTTTTCCGACAGGGTAGAGAAATTCATCCCTCCAAAGAAAGGCAGGAAGCATATTCTCAGGATCATCAGGGAGCTTCTCGATTTCAAGTCTGAAAGCCGGCAGACTAATCTTGATGAACCTTTGAGATTTCTTACAAATGCCATTAAGAAGAGATGCACTGCATTCATCCTTTCTGATTTTCTGGCCCCCGGTTTTGAAGAGGCGCTGAGGATAGCTGGCAACAAACACGACATAGCAGCAATAAAAGTCTATGACACATTTGAACAATCCATGCCAGATATAGGACTAGTTAAAATTTCCGACTCCGAAACCGGGGAAGAAAAGTGGATTGATACTTCTTCACGTTCTTCCAGGCTTGCTTATCAGAAATGGTGGGAAGATCACATCGCTGAGATAAGGAACACTTTTAAAAAATGCGGCGTTGATTCTGCTTATATAAGCACAGGTGAAGATTATGTCAAACCGCTGATAAAACTTTTTGAGAGCCGATGAAAATGAGACGGTTGCTGATATTGATCATATTGCTCTTCGCAGGAACGGCTTTAACTTCCGGTCAGGAAATAAAGGTGACATCTGCTTTTGACACTTCCAGAATTTTTATCGGCGACCAGGTAAATTATATTGTCACCGTTGAACAGCCGGCAGGTGTTGTCCTTGGATTAAAACCCCTTAAAGACACTCTATGCAAAAATGTCGATATACTTGCCGGCCCTGTCACTGATTCAATGACTTTAAGCAATGGCATGTTGAAATTTGAAAGAAAGTATCTTGTAACTTCATATGATTCAGGAATTTATGTAATACCTCCTTTTTATGCCGAGCTTACTGACGCCGGAGGTTTAAAGCGTTTTCATTCAGATTATTCATTTCTGGAGGTCACCAGGGTGAAAATTTCTCCCCGTGACACATCAGAGAAAATATTCGATATTGTCAAACCATATAAAGCCCCCGTTACACTAGGCGAGATTCTTCCCTGGCTGCTCCTGGCTGGCGTTATTGCTGCCCTGATCTGGGGCGGTATTATTCTTTTCAGGAGGTTGAAGAGATCCAAAAAAGAGCCCGGGATTGTTATCAATCCCGATCCTGCCCATATTATCGCATTCAGGGAACTCGAACGTCTGAAAGCAGAACAACTGTGGCAAAAGGGAGAGGTAAAGCTTTATTACTCGAGGCTTACTGAAATAGTCCGGCAATACCTGGAGAACAGATATAAAGTCTTTTCACTTGAAATGACAACATCCGAAACTCTTGATGCTCTGTTGAAAACAGGCTTCAAAAAGGATGAGTCTTATTCGCGGCTGAGATCAGTTCTTCTTGGCGCCGATCTTGTGAAATTTGCCAAAAACAAACCGGAACCTTCTGAGAATGAAGGTAACTTTAGCGAGTCCTGGAAGTTTGTGGAAGATACAAAAGTAAAGGATACAGATGTATCCGGAGATTCATTGAAGGGAGAGGAGGTTGAAAAATCATGACAGGAATATCATTTGCGAATCCGTTATTTTTATGGCTGCTGCTGCTTGTCCCGGGCCTGGTTGCGTTTTATATCTTTCGTCAGCAAAAAACATCTGCCTCTTTTCAGCTGCCCGGACTGAAGCCATTTGAAAAAACAGGAAAAACTTTCAGAAATTATCTGCGTCATATTCTTTTTGCACTTCGCGTAACAGCAGCAGGACTTCTGATAATCGTTCTGGCACGGCCTCAGAAGACGGACAAATTCCAGAATACTACAACTGAAGGAATTGATATCATATTGACACTCGATATTTCCGGCAGTATGCTCGCCCGCGATTTTAAGCCCGACAGGCTGGAGGCATCGAAGAATGTTGCTACAGAATTCATTTCGGGCAGGCCTTACGACAGGATGGGGCTGGTTGTCTTTAGCGGCGAGAGCTTTACTCAGTGTCCGCTCACTACCGATCATGCTGTTCTTATAAACCTTATGCGTGAGCTGCAAAGCGGCATGATTGAGGATGGCACAGCTATCGGCAATGGACTTGCGACCGCAGTCAGCAGAATTAAAGACTCTGAAGCCAAGAGTAAAGTGATAATCCTTCTGACCGATGGAGTCAATAACAGGGGGGATATAGCCCCTTCAACGGCTGCCGATATCGCGAAGACCTATGGAATAAGGGTATATACTATAGGAGTGGGATCGCAGGGGACAGCTCCATATCCCGTCCAGACGCCTCTTGGAATTCAGTACCAGAACATGCCTGTGGAGATCGATGAAGCTATCCTGAAAGTTATCTCTTCAAAAACCGGGGGAAAATATTTCCGGGCAACAGATAATAACAAGCTTCTCCAGGTGTATTCTGAAATTGACAAGATGGAAAAGTCAAAAATAGATGTCAGACAATTTATCAGAAAGGAAGAGAAGTTTCTTGTTCCTGCTATAATTGCTTTCATTCTGATTGGTCTGGAGATATTGCTGAGAAACACTGTTTACAGAAACATCACCTAATACCAGAAAGATGCAGTTATTCAGATTTGCTAATCCTGATTTCCTGTACCTGCTGCTGATCTTGCCGGCAATGGTGGTCTTTTTCATCATTTCTGAAGTCAGGAAGAGAAAGACCATAACACGCATTGGTGATGCTGAACTGGTAAACAAACTCATGCCGGAATTGTCGCGTGTACGTCCTGCAATTAAATTCCTTTTCCAGCTTCTGGCTGTTGCTTCCATGATAATCCTTCTGGCCCGTCCCCAGTTCGGTTCAAAGCTTGAAGAAATTAAAAAAGAGGGCGTCGAAGTTATCATTGCAATGGATGTCAGCAATTCAATGCTCGCTGAGGATATTCAACCTGACAGGCTTACCAGGGCGAAGCAGGCTCTGACGAGGCTTATCGATAATCTTGACAACGATAAGATCGGCCTTATTGTCTTTGCCGGAGACGCTTATACCCAGATTCCGGTTACAACCGATTACATTTCCGCTAAAATGTTTCTGTCGGCCATCGGACCAGAAATGGTGCCAAAACAGGGCACAGCAATAGGTTCAGCAATAGACCTGGGAATGAGATCGTTCACCCCCGGCGAAGGAAAGAGCAAGGCTATGATCATTATAACTGACGGTGAGAATCATGAGGACGATCCGGTTTCTAAAGCTGAAGAAGCGGCAAAGACAGGCATAGTAATACATACTATAGGCATCGGATCGGCTGATGGTGTTCCCGTGCCTGTTACTGTTGGAGGAAAAAGAGATTATCTCCGGGATAATGACGGCAACACTGTAATAACCAAACTCGACGAAGATATCCTCAGAAAAATTTCAATGGCTGCAGGAGGAAGCTATGTGAGAGCCAGCAATTCAAACATCGGTCTCGACGAGGTTTTTAATGAAATTAGAAAGATGAAGAAACAGGAACTGGAAAGCAAAATGTACACAGAGTACAATGACCAGTTTCAGATCTTTGCAGCAGCGGCGCTGTTTTTATTACTGCTCGACTTTGTGATTATGGATAGAAAGAACAGAAAACTGGCTAACATCAGACTGTTCCGGTTTAAACTACAGTAACGACAGGTATCAGAATATGAAAACGCTATATATATCTGCCATTCTTTTGATCTCTTCTGCCTTGTCATTTTCCCAGGCTGACAGAAAACTCATAAGGGAGGGTAACAGGGAGTATGGAAAAGAGAAGTATTCCGAGTCGGAGATATCGTACAGGAAAGCAATGGATAAGAACAGGGAATCAGCTGACGCGGTTTTCAATGCAGGCGACGCTCTCTATAAGCAGAAGAAGTATGAGGAGGCAGGCAAGCAATTCCTGCAGACTCACGATATGAACGACAATAAAAAGAAAAAATCAGCCAGCCTTTATAATCTTGGCAACTCCCTTCTCATGGCCAATAAGGTGCAGGAGAGTATCGATGCTTACAAAGGATCCCTGAAACTCGATCCGAAAAATATGGAAACAAAGTATAATCTTGCCTATGCCCAGGACCTTCTGAAACAGCAGCAGGAACAACAACAACAACAGAATAATCAGGATAAGCAGGATCAGGAAAAGGAAAAGCAAAACCAGGATCAGAAAGAAAGCGACCAGAATCAGGATAAGCAGGATCAAAATCAGCAGCAGCAACAGCAGCAGCAGCAGGAACAGGGAATTTCAAAGGAAGATGCGGAGCGCCTGTTGAATGCACTGGCAAATGATGAAAAAAATATACAGGAAAAGGTTAAACTTGCAAAAGCTCAGAAAGCAAGGGTCAGAACGACCAAAAACTGGTGACTTTTAGAAAAATGAGAAGATATTTGATATATGGGATCTTTTCTATTCTGCCCGCAGGGGCATTTGCCCAGGATATTTCCGTTCAGGTAGAGTATCCGTCAGTTGTGCAGAATGGCCAGCAATTCACTGTTTCCTATTCAGTTAATTCCGGAGGAGGCGACTTTGCAGTTCCTAAATTTGAGGGCTTTTACAAACTTATGGGCCCTTCCACTTCATACAGCTCAAGCTCACAGTTCATTAACGGGAAATGGTCATCGCAGACAACTTACAGCTATTCCTATGTTCTTCAGGCATTGAGCGAGGGTAAATTCTCTTTTCCGCCCGCCCAGTTTACATATAAAAATAAAGTATATTATTCCGACTCTGTAAGAATTGAAGTTATTTCCGGAAATGCTCCGCCGCAGGGTAATGTTCAGCAGGGAAATAAAACAGTTCCCGCAGATGAAACGGTTGACACAGGAAATGAAAATATCTCTGTTTCCCTGATTTTGAGCAGGAATAACGTGTATCTCGGTGAAGGAATACTTGCGACAGTCAAGATCTACACCAGGCAGGATCTCTCCGGCATTAATGAAATTAAATATCCCGATTTTACAGGATTCATGAAGAGCGATCTTGAAACTCCCCAGCTTACTTCACTGAAACAGGAAAATATTAACGGCACTATTTACGGCACAGGCGTTATACAGCAGTTCCTTCTCTACCCTCAGGTCACCGGTGAAATCACAATAGATCCGGTCCGGATAACTGTACTCGTCCAGCAGAAATCAGGTGTTTCTGATCCTTTTTTCGGAGACTTTTTTTCGACATATCAGACTGTTCCAAGGGCGCTGGTCAGCAAATCTTTGAAAGTGAACGTAAAACCTCTTCCAGGGGTAAAGCCTGCTGATTTCTCAGGCGTAGTGGGCACTATGGAGCTCACAGCTTCATTGAACAAAGATTCTGTTGATGTTAACGATGCCATTAATCTGAAGCTCATTGTTTCAGGTACAGGAAACCTGAAGCTTGCAGGATCGCCTTCGTTGAAATTATCGCCCGACATCGAGACTTACGATCCGAAGATCACAGACAACTTCAAGAGCAGTTCTGAGGGAACAAAAGGACAAAGGACCTTTGATTTTCTGCTGATACCACGCCATTATGGAGATTATGAAATTCCTCCGGTCACATACTCATATTTCAATTCTTCCTCAGGAAAATATGAACAGCTCCAGACACCTGGATTTCATTTTTATGCTCGCAAGGGTGATGAATCGAATACCGGGATAACTGTTTACGGTGCATCCTCAAAACAGGATGTGCAGTATGTAGGGAAGGATATCCGATTTATCAAGAATGATCCCGGCAAGCTCCGGAGATCTTCAGACCTGATTAACAAGAAGCAATCCTTCTATACGTTTTATGCTATTGCACTCCTGGCCTTCCTGATTGTCCTTTTCATAAGGCGTGAACACATACGCAGGAATTCTGATGTCTCTGCTGTCCGTAACCGTAAAGCAGGGAAAATAGCAGGCAAACGGTTGCGCAAAGCCTTTGAGTGCATGAAAAAGGGAGAGCATGACAATTTTTACGAAGAGATACTCAAGGCGCTGTGGGGATATTTGAGCGACAAACTGAGTATCCCGGTTTCCGACCTCACCCGTACCAATGCTGTTGCATCACTCCGGGAGAGAGGCATTGATGAAGAAAAACTGAAGGAGCTGACAGATATGCTCGATAAATGCGAATATGCAAGATATGCTCCGTCGGCAGCAGGTACTGAGATGTCGGATATATATGAAGGAGCTGCCCGGTTCATCAGGTCAATAGAAAACAACATCAGCTGACATGAAATTCAAAACAATTATATTATTAATATTCATTTTCTCCTGTCAGGAGGCGTTCACTCAGGAAGAAAAGGATAATAAGTTCCTCCAGGGAAATGAGAATTTCAGTGCAGGCAATTATGATAAAGCCCTCGAAGCCTGGCTCGATCTTTACAATACCGGATTCCGCTCGGCTGAGCTGGAGTACAATATCGGGAATGCATATTTCAAGATGAACAATATCCCGGGGGCTATACTTTTTTACGAGCGTGCAAGTCTTCTGAAACCAGCAGACGAAGACATAAATTACAATCTTCAGATTGCGAGGACTCTTTCCGTCGACCGCTTTGACGAGATACCTGAGCTTTTCTTCGTAAGATGGTACAATTTTATGGCTCTTCTTCTTTCGTCAAACGTGTGGGCCAGGATAAGCATAATCTCCTTTGTTTTATGCCTCCTTTCTCTTTCACTCTATTTTTATACTTCCAGGTTCAAGCTTAAGGTCCTGGGCTTCTGGCTGGCAGCGCTGTTGCTTATCGTTTCTGCAACCTCCCTGATGTTTTCAGTCAGGAACAAGAACCTGATATATGACAGCAGCAAGGCTATTGTCTTCAGTCCGCTTGTTAACGGTAAAAGCTCACCCGACAACAGCGGGACAGATTTATTTCTTCTTCATGAAGGGACAAAAGTGACCGTTGAAGACAAAGTGGGAGAGTGGTATGAGGTGCGTCTTTCCGACGGCAATAAAGGTTGGATACCTGCAGGCAGCCTCGAAATTATATAAACCTGTTTGCAACTATTTTATTATCTTTCAGGTCAGTTTATTGAAAACACTCAATCATTCCGACTATGAAGAAGATAGTTTTGTTATCTATACTGATCCTAGCTGCCATATCGTGTAAGAAAACTGAATGGGCTCCTGAAGGTCCTACCGATGTGAGGATAAGAAACCTGCAGGGGGACATTACCTTTAGTGAAGTTATTATCAAAACAGCCGGAGGAAGAGATACGACAGGGAATATTAAAATCCTGGGAACTGTTGCTCCGGGCGCTGCCTCTGAATATGCCAGGGTCACATACGCCTATCCAAAAGCCGAAATCTCAGCTGTGATAAATGGTATAGTATTCACAACCGGCTCTTTCTCGAGCACATATATGCAATATATTGGACGACAGAGAATAACATACGATGTTTTTATATCCAACATGGATAATAAAACATTAAAGATCAATGATGTTAAATTCGACGAGGAGCTTATTCTGAAATGAATAAAAAGAAGATAAACAGCTCACGCGTACCGGTTTACAGGGACGCGGGTTTCGAACTTTATGATGCAGGAACGGCTTCGGAAGCATTTGCAGGAGAGGCAAATCCTCAGAGAGATCCTGAAGTTTACATTTATTCAAGGTACAGGAACCCTACCGTAGTCGCAGCAGAAGAAGAGGTAATGAAACTCGAAAAGGCTGGCTGGGCCCTTCTCACGCAATCCGGCATGTCGGCAATCGATACTGCGGTTTCGATATTCCAGAAAGGCAGAAATACAAGACCATGGCTCTTTTTTACTGAAATTTACGGAGGCACAATCTCATACGCTGAAACTATTCTCAAAAAGTACAGGGGACTCGACATAAGGAGCTTTGAGCCTTTGAATGAACGTTACGATCTGAAGGCTTTCGAAGCTCTGATAAAAAAGATTCTGCCGGAATTTGTTTACATAGAAGCCATTTCAAACCCGATGCTGATAGTGCCGGATGTTGCAAGCATTATCAGGATTGCTAAGAAATATGGATCAAGAGTAATAGCCGATAATACATTTGCCACGCCATATCTGTGGCGGCCTCTCGAATCCGGTGCAGATATAGTGATCCACAGCGCCACAAAATATTTTTCAGGGCATGGCAATATAACCGCCGGAGTGCTATGCGGCAATGATGACGATATCATGAAGGAAGCCATCAATTATCGCAAATTCATCGGACACATGATTTCTGCCGACGATGCTTACAGGCTTCATGATCAAATCCAGACTTTTGAACTCCGCTTCATTCAGCAATGCAAAAACGCATCAGCGGTTGCCGATGTGTTGAAAAAATCAGCAAAGGTCGGAAAGGTTTGGTTCCCTGGCCATTCCGATCATCCTACACACAGGGAAGCCGTCAGGCTGTTTGGAAAAAAGGGTTGGGGAGGAATGGTAACATTTGATTTTGCCGGTAAGGATCAAACAGAAAAGAAAAAGAGGAGAGATGATTTTATAAAAGCTGTTTCTGAGAAGATTAAGCTCATACCCTCACTTGGCGATCCGAAAACCATGATATTGCCGGTTGAATCAGTATGGGGAGCCAAATACCCCGAACCCGGAATGCTCAGATTATCAGCGGGATTTGAAGATACTGAG
>CAZXAM010000048.1:13259-21716 GCA_964638545.1 uncultured Rikenellaceae bacterium
CCCCCTGGGGTAGATGGCGCAAAGCGCCGGTGGGGGTCACCTCCAGTCAATCGGTTCTAATCCATGATCTTTCAGGTAATCATTGCACCTGCTGAAATGCTTATTCCCGAAAAAGCCTCTTGATGCTGAAAGAGGAGAGGGGTGAACCGATTCAAGAACCAGGTGTCTGCTCCTGTCGATTGATCCTCCCTTCTTCTGGGCATATGCTCCCCATAGCATAAAAACCAGGTTTTCCTTTTCATTGTTAAGAACAGATATTGCAGAATCTGTGAATTCCTCCCAACCCTTTTTCTGATGCGAACCGGCCATATGGGCGCGAACGGTCAGTGTGGCATTGAGCAGAAGCACTCCCTGTCGTGCCCACCTGCTTAGATCGCCTCTTTCGGCTGGCTTATAACCAAGATCTGATTCTATCTCCTTGAAAATATTCCTGAGGCTTGGAGGGAAATCTATGCCATCCTTTACTGAAAAGCATAAGCCGTGTGCCTGACCTGGTCCATGATATGGATCCTGGCCGATGATCACTGCCTTTACCTTATCGAACGGGCAGAGTTCGAATGCATTGAATATCAGGCTTCCCGGAGGGAATATGGTTTTAGTCCTGTATTCCTCCTTTACAAATTCCGTGAGCTTTACAAAATATTCCTTATCAAACTCGTTATTGAGCCTGGCTTTCCAGCTTTGCTCGAACCGTATATCCATTAAGCAGTTATTTCTTTTTAAGTGCGTCGATCTCCGCTTTAAGATCATCTATCATTTTTTGCTGCTCTTTGACAGCTTCAATGAGGATAACGGTCAGCTTGTCATATGCTACGGACTTATATCCGTTATCATCAACACCCACAATTTCTGGAAGTACTTTTTCAACATCCTGGGCCAGGATGCCGATCTGTCTGCGGTCACTGAACTCCATATGGGGATATTCATCCCTTTTCCAGTTGAAGTAAATTCCATTTAACTGATCAAGCTTTTCGAGCGGACTCATGATTTTTTCAATATCCGTCTTGAACCTGGCATCTGAAGCACTGTAAAATTGACCGGGAGTATAAGCACCTTTATAAACGTACATAGAATAACTCGCGCTGCTACCTCCGTTGACTATTAGTCCGTAAGCTGTACTATATGTGGTTCCGATCCCGACAGTTGCATTGAATCTTAACTGGTCGGCACTGAAATCACCATAGATCAGCGCATTATTTAAGTAATCTGTTGAATTATAAACACTCTCAATAATCAGCCTGTTGCTGTTGGAATATTCATACCTGCCGGCCCACCGTCCCAGAAAGACGTTACTGCTGCCAGTAGCCTGTTCTCCGGCAGCAAGCCCTAAATAGGTGTTATAGGAGCCGGCTCCACTGGCTGCTCCGGCCACTGATCCAATGATGGTATTGTAAGCCCCTGTGTTACTCATACCAGCCTGGTACCCAAATAACGATTGACTTCCTCCGATGGTATTTGATGTCCCTGCCAGATATCCCACCATTGTATTCCAGTTTGCAGTAGTCTGTTCTCCTGACTGGTAACCAATCAAGGTGTTATAGTCGCCAGTTTGATTGGCAGTACCAGAATTTGAACCGATCATTACATTGTAAAGGCCATCGGTAAGGCTTCTGCCTGCGGTATTTCCGATGGCAATATTATCATGACCTGAGGTTAGAGAGTAACCTACTTCCTGACCGATCATCACATTACTATAGGCTGATGAACCGGAAGTTGAACGTCCTGCTCTGAATCCAATATATGTATTGTTGCTCCCGGTAAGGTTATTAAATCCAGCCTCATACCCATAAAAAGAGTTATAATCAGCATCAGTTGAGTAGAAACCTGCATTATTCCCAAAATATGCATTGCATATACCCAGAGTATTGCCGTATCCGGCCTGAAAACCAAAGAAGGAATTAAACTCACCATCGGTATTTGAATAACCTGCCTTGTGACCAATAAAAGCATTTCTATCACCATGGTCATTTGTGTATCCTGCCATGTAGCCTAAGAATGTATTGAATATCCCGTCAATGTTATTGTAGCCGGTCTGATCTCCAATAAAAATATTTGAATATCCAGTCGTGTTTTTATTTCCTGCTGCATTACCAAGAAAAAGGTTATAGTTGGCAGTTGAAGCTTTTCCGGCTCCGACACCTATATATATATTGTTGATTCCTCCTATGTTTGATTTACCACTTTCATTTCCAATAAAAACATTATCAGCCCCTGTAGTATTAGCCTGCCCTGACTGGTAACCAAGGAATACGTTCCTGTCACCCAAAGTGTTAGATCTGCCTGAATTATAACCAAGGAATGTATTAAAAGTTCCCCCGTTATTACTATATCCGCTCTCCTTACCGATAAATACATTGAAACTGGTTGTATCTGCTGAGTAACCTGCCCTAAAACCCATGAATACATTTCCTGTTCCGGAAGTTAAACTCCTACCGCTCTGAAATCCAACAAATGCGTTATAATTTCCGGTAGTTATATTCTCTCCAACGTTGTTACCCAGGAAAACGTTATTGCTTCCATTGACAGTTCCGGTCGAAGATCCACGTCCCGCAAATGGTCCGATATATACGTTGTAGTTTCCGTCAGTATTATTAGATCCGGCATTATTTCCAATAAAAGCATTGTATTTTCCCTTGCTTTTATATCCAGCCTGAAAACCAATATAGGAATTCCCAATACCAATAAGGTTTTCGTATCCTGCATAATATCCAATAAAAACGTTACCGTCACCTCTCTCGGAAGCTCCGATTGAATTAAACCCGCTATTACTACCAATGAATACGTTGTTATCCCCTTTGGTGTTGCTATAACCGGCCTGGAATCCAAGAAAGATATTATTAAATCCGGATGTATTTGCCAAACCACTCTTGTATCCTATGAATACATTATTGGAGGCAGTGTTGGCCATACCGGACTGATATCCGATGAATACGTTGCTGGTTCCTGAAATATTGGATTTGCCTGTCTGAAAGCCAAAGAAAGAGTTATAAAGACCATTCTGCTTCGGATCGGTTTTCAGTCCGCTTTCATGTCCTATGAAATAATTCTGTGGCGTTAGAGATGTGAACGTAGTGATCGTATTTGCTTTTGTTGCATCAAAACCCCCCACTGCGAAGCCTCCCCTCGAGCCTTTTGTGGCATCACTGTTCACATATATCCTGGTGCTGTCGGATGTTACCCGGAGATACTCCTGGTTCCATGTTTTGGTCTGGTCGAAACCTCCGACAGCAAAACCTCCCCTGCTGCCTTTAGCATCTCCGTCAGCAACCCATATCCTTACTCCTTCATTATATACTGCAAATACTGTCTGATTATCTTTGTTCTTAACTTCAAAAAGGGCGCTGTTCATAGTAGTGGTTTCGCCTCCTTTGATATCGATCGAATCCGCATTTAAGCTTTTTGCGCTCAAAGCGTTTTGTGCAGTTTGCGCATTCATAGCATAAGGAACCGTCCACAGCTGGGCTGCATTTCCCATGTCCCTCCAAGCACCAGAATAATAGATCTCTGTTTTGATGTATTTGGGAGTCACGGTCCAGTCAATCTTGTCGAAAGATCCGGCAGTGCTGCCCACCTGCTTTACTCCTGTGCCAAGCACAACAGTGAAAAGACCGAATTGATTGGTGGTCACAGGATTGTGGAGTTCCTTCCAGAAGATGGTCCCGCCAGTAGGTGTCGATTGAATAGAAAGCATCACCTGTATCGTCGTAGTCCCAAGAAGAGAACCTGTCCCGTCGCGTGCAACAGCCTGGTAGTTGAAACCCTGCGGCACCTGTGCAGTGCCAAGATAAAAGACAAAAGATAAAAAACAAAAGAGGGTAAATTTTGTTTTCATGGCAGAGGGGTTTTTGAGATACATATATAATATATGCTTAAAATATAAATTTAAGAAATTGGATACAGCTTTGGAAATATATTACACAAACCGGCGCCACTTTTTGACAAAAAGGTTCACTTTGAGAACGATCTGTCACTTGGAAATGACAAAAAATACCGAAATTTGGTTGCGTAATCAATAAATTATGGGAAGAGAAATTGAAAGAAAGTTCCTGGTGAAGGGTGAGTTCAGGCACCAGGCTGTGAGGCATTATGAGATACTCCAGCGTTACCTTTCGATTGATCCGGATAAAACGATCAGACTCAGGATAGCCGGCAACACCGGATTGCTGACAATCAAAGGCAGGCCCAGAAAGTATTCAATATCACGAGGCGAATGGGAGATAGCTATTCCCGTGGAAGATGCAGAAGAAATTATGGAGCTCTGCATTCCGGGTTTGATTGAGAAAACAAGGTATGTAATTCCATGCGGTCAGCACAAATTTGAGGTTGACGTCTTTCATGGAAGGAATGAAGGTCTTGTGATTGCGGAGGTAGAACTCAACTCAGAGAATGAAGAATTTGAGAAACCTGACTGGCTGGGCGAAGAGGTGACGGGACGGCCGGAGTATTATAACTCGAGCCTTATAGGATAACCCTATTTCTTAAAGACGAAATACACAGCAAGCACAAGGAAAACAAATGCTATCAGGTGATTTATCCTGAAGTGCTGATCCCTGAAAACTATTACGGTGAATAATGCAAAAACAAGGATGGAAATAACTTCCTGTATCACTTTTAACTGAACCAGCGAAAAGGGTCCTCCGTTTGCCTGGAATCCAATCCTGTTCGCAGGAACCTGCAGTGAGTATTCAAACAGCGCAATCCCCCAGCTCAGAAGTATTATGGCAAGCAAACTAAGGTTCTCGAAACGGCTGACAGTTCTTAGCTTCAGAT
This sequence comes from uncultured Rikenellaceae bacterium, assembly GCA_964638545.1. GTDB lineage: Bacteria > Bacteroidota > Bacteroidia > Bacteroidales > VadinHA17 > LD21. The sequence goes on from CAZXAM010000048.1 coordinate 18,030, forward strand.
GACCGTACCAGGCAATTGTCATGAATGTGTTTGACAGAACAAGCAGTAAAATTGTATAGATCCCTTTCATAGGGTCTTCACATATATCTGTTTGGGATCGCCGGGAGAATAAAAATCTTTCAGGCTTGCAGCCAGGTCATATCCGTTTCTCCTGTAGAACTCCTCTGTCGGTTTATACAATGGCCTGCCGGCTGTTTCGATCCAGAGGATTTTTCCCCCGTATTCTCTTACCTTGTTCTCCACAGCCTTAAGCAATGCTGAACCGAGTTTCTTATTCCTGGAGTTATTGTGAACGGCGATCCAGTATAATTCCCAGGAGTGGGTTGAGAAATCTTCCTTGCCAAAATTTGCAAAGGCCACCAGCCCGTCCTCGTCAACAGCTTTAAGCCAGTAATATCCGCTCTTTTCCATGCCTGCAGATACTGTTTCCTTTGCTATCTCAAGAGCAATTTCTATTTCGAAATCATAGAAAAAATCCGTCGACCTTAGTATCTCTTCAACCTTCTTTACATCGCTTTTGCTTATGCCTTCCGAAATGACTGCCATACCTTTATATATGTATATCGTTTATTATTCTCCTTACGAACTCGGTAAAAGGTATTCCGGCAGCATTAACCGCTGCAACTACTCCGCTGTCGGGGGAAATGCATGGATTAGCATTTACTTCAATTACAAAAGGGATGTCATTATGATCCACCCTCATATCCACTCTTGCGTAGCCTCTTAATCCAAAAACATCCCAGCAACTAAGAGTAGTTTCAATTATTCTCTGCTTGAGTATCGGATCCAGCTTTTCACCGGGGAAATCCCTGACCGTATTCTCATATTCAAAAGAACCCGTTTCCCATTTAGCCCTGAAATCGACAATTTTCGGCATGCTGTCATCGTAACCGCGGAATATCATCTCCGCCGGAGGCAAAACTTCTGGTCCGCTTTCAGAGGCAACAACAGTGACGTTGAATTCCCTGCCATCGATGTAATCTTCAATCAGCCAGTGTGAATCTTTATATTCACTGAGTTTCTTGCCTGATTCCGGAGTAAAGGCAAAAACAGATTCAGCTGTAATCCCCAGGGAACCGTCTTCCCAGATAGGTTTTATGATATACCGGTTGCCTGGAACAAGTTTTTTCCATTGTGAAGGCAGGAATTCTCCAGGATTATTGATACAAGCACTTCGGAGTGTTTTGCCGGTAAGCTCCTTGCTGGTTGTAATGAACATGGCTTCAACCGGATTTCCTGAGAAGGGAATTGAATGCATGTTCAGAAGAGCAGGTATGAAGTAACACAGCTCACCCTTGTTATTGATTGATTCGACGAGGTTGAATACGAAGTCCGGTTTCTCTTCCGACAGAGCGGCAATCTCGTTCATGAAGTCGGTGGTTATGCCTCTCCTGTACGTTTCTATACCCAGCTTCTTAAGATTTTCTTCAATGAATTCAACCTGGGCGAGAACATCAAGTTCATCGGCCTGCGCATTCTCGCGCGGTTTGTTATATATTATACAGCACTTCCTGAAATTCATATTGCAAGACGATGTCTTTTCATTGCGGCTTTTATTATCATCTCCATCAGGGGCTGGTATTCTATGCCGGCCATCCTTGATAATATAGGCAGGTCGGAATGCACGGGATGCAGACCTGCAAGCGGATTTACTTCTATGAAACAGATCCTGCCGTTCCTGTCAGCTTTGACATCCACTCTTCCGCCGTCAACTCCTCCAAGCGCCTTCCATGCCTTCAGTGCTACCGATTTGCATTCAGATGCATAATCCTCGGGCAGCGGTGTATACTTGCAGTAATCCAGGTAAGCTTCCTTGACATCAACAGAGTAGGGGAGATTATCCTTGCACTCTATTTCCATCCCTCCGATCGCAACAGACTCTTCACCTGTTCCGATCATTCCAACTGTAAATTCCCTTCCGGGAAGATATTCCTCCACCAGGGCAGGCTGTTCGAATCTTTTGAGTATCCATGCTGCCATCTCCTTCAGATCAGCCGGAGATTTAAGCAGGCTCTTTTCGTTAATTCCCTTTCCGGTGCCTTCAGAAACGGGCTTGATGAAGAGAGGGAATTCAAGATTGCATTTTTTTATATCATCGATCGATGATATCAGCATGCCTGCGCTTACCGGTACACCTGCAGCAGAAACTATAAGGCGTGTAAGGTATTTGTTAAGGGATACACCGAGAATAACCGGCCCGCTGAAAACATACGGGATCTTATACTGATCGAGAATCGCAGGAACTACTGACTCACGCCCGTCACCGTAAAGCCCTTCAGCTATATTGAAGACCATATCCCATTTTTTACCTTCGGATAAGGCCTCTATGAGCAGAAAGCAGTTTCCGATCTGTTCGGTCTCAAATCCCATTTTTCGCAGTGCCTCGTCGATAGCATCCACCGTTTCCTGCTTATCAAATTCAGCAGTATCTTCCATAGAATAACCACGGTCAAGATACCATGACCGCAGGTCGTAAGTCAAACCAACTTTCATTAAGATCTTATTTTTCAGGATATTCGCACAAAACACCCTTGTAGTTGCGCAACACTATTTTTTCGCTGTTATGCTCAACGACATAATTTGGGAGCAGAGGAATTTTTCCGCCGCCGCCGGGAGCATCAACAACGAAAGTAGGTACCGCATAACCGCTGGTGAAACCTCTTAAGCCTTTTATTATCTCGAGACCTTTTTTAACCGTAGTCCTGAAATGACCTGAACCTGGTATGAGGTCGCACTGATATAAATAATATGGCCTTACTCTTATCATAAGGAGTTTATGCATAAGCTCCTTCATGACCGGGACATTATCGTTGATACCCTTCAGAAGCACTGTCTGGCTTCCAAGAGGGATCCCGGCATCGGCCAGCTTCGCACAGGCTTTTGCGCACTCTTCTGTTATTTCTCCGGGGTGGGAGAAATGAAGGCTCATCATAAACGGATGATATTTCTTCAGCATGTTTACCAGGTTGTCTGTTATCCTCATCGGAAGAACGACAGGGATCCTTGTTCCCAGCCTGATTATCTCAACATGCGGAATTGACCTGATGTTTGAAATTATGTATTCGAGAGTATCATCATTGAGAGTGAGTGGATCGCCTCCGCTGATAAGAACATCCCTTACTTCCTTATGGGAAGCTATATAGGCAAATGCCTTTTCATAATCCAGCCTGCCAAGCTTATCGAGCTTGCCTACCGAATGTGAACGTGTGCAATACCTGCAGTAGTTTGAGCAAACCTGGGTCACTGTAAACAATACCCTGTCGGGATATCTGTGAACAATACCCTTCACAGGAGAGAATGATTTCTCGTGAAGCGGATCTGATTGCTCATTGCTGTGCTGCAGAAGCTCTTCAACTACAGGAATAACATTACGGCGAAGCGGATGTGAATAACCAGTAGTGTAAATGAGTGAAGCAAAATATGGCGTTATCCTCATCGGAAGCCGGCCTTTAAGATTATTGATAGCCATGATCTCCTTTTCGGATAATCGCATGATTTTCTTCAGCTCGTCAATGCTGGTGATTGCATTTCTCAGCTGCCATTTCCAATCGTTCCAGGAATCGATGTTTGTCAGGGGGAAGTAGCGGTTTATGAACTCCGAACTTCGGTTGCTAACTGACTTGGTTGGGATTTCGTTTTGCGAAAAAATCGTGGTTTTCGCGCCAGGCTCTTCATCTGAAGAGCAAC
>CAZXAM010000049.1:0-21107 GCA_964638545.1 uncultured Rikenellaceae bacterium
AGAAATTAAACTGCTTCGGAAAGGCTACTCGTTGCGAAATGTTCAGAAAATAACCAGTACAAGCATTAATACGTTGCGAAAACTTAAAGAACATGTGGAATAAGCGTATCAATGTTAAAATGTATCACTTTAATCTTTGCACAACGGTTGTGATACAACCATTTTTGTATCAGAATAATTTAAATGATTAAAATAATACCGTCATTAATCACCATTTAAATAATTGGCGGTTAATTCTCATGAAAACGATATTTTGTTCAATTTTGGTTTTCTGGCAATTTTAATATTTCCAGTGAAATCGCTTGTGTAGGGGGTACGTTATATGGAAATACCTTCCGTTCAGCGTGAATAAAAGACTTAAATATCTTTTATGTGTAATTCAATCAACATATTACGTCTTTTTCTTTTTTTCTTCAAAATTTTCATGTTTTAAGTTATAAAAGCAATTATAGTACATATAATAGCGATTATTCAAACAATAAGGTACAAGTAAAAGAGTCCCAAACCAATTGTGGTATTCTTATTCCTGAATGGGTAGCGACTTGATACAATATTCATGGATTGCTTCTCTGATTACTTGGCTCATGGTTTTATGTTTAATTCCTGATAATTGCTTGAGGTCTGCAATCGTTAATTTATCAGAAAAGAAGGTAATCTTCATATCTTTTGGATGTTGCTTATTATATTTTCCTCTTCTGTACATGGTTGGTTTCATCGTCTTATTTATTAATGCTATTATTTTTACGAGCATAAAAAACCATACTTTACATATATGGTATGGTGTGCAATTGCTCTTTTGCTGTTATTAATGAAATTATTTATGTTGGTTCTGTCTGGGTCATAGTTTTCAAGCATTACGTCAAACTGACTGTCGCATTCATCATTATCATATTTCTCACTGGTGCAACTGATATTGTGAAAAATCTCTCTGCCTTTTTCTCCAAGTTCACAGAGACTATAACCATAAGATAACCAGTCCTGATAATTTTCAGCGATACTTATTTTATGTTCGAACAAATATGCGCTGATATACAGACATTCTTTGTAAAGTTCGTCTGTTGTTTCAGACGATTTTAGTTCTTTACAACCCTCTAATACAAGTGCTTTAGGCTGCTTCTCATGCTCACCAGTATATTGCCATTCAACTGAATTATCTTGTCTGTACAGGTCTTTAATGTATGGTAGAAAGCACATTCTTGAGATGTCCTTGCCACTTTGGTCTGTGCTTAACTGTTTGCCGATTTTATCAGTTACTCCCTTGAACTTCTGCAAATAATATAACTCAAGTTCTTTGTACAGGTATTGCCATTTCAGATGGTCTGTCAAATTATGTTTTACTACTGCTTTCAAACCATCACCACTTGGTGAAACAAACAGTAAAAATGTATATGGGTCAGACTTTAATTGGTTCTGAATTTCTGTCAAATTCACAATATGGTCGAAATCCAAGACAATTAAACCTGACATAGTCTTAATATCCTCTGCTTTGCCAGAGTTTGTGAATGTACCACCAAAGGTCACCGCAGGAAAGTAAAGCACTTTCATTGCACTTTTTTCTTTCGGTGTGGCATTTGGATTTTTGGACAGCCATTGTTGATAAAGAAGTGTCTTCTGGTTTAATTTATCGTTTGTTGTTGACCAATGTAATAGCCTGTCAAGTCCCTGAACACTATGTTCCGACCTGTTGCTGACTTTTGGAAAGAATTCAATCTCAATCATTTTAGTATGGAATTATATCTGCATAATCATCTGTTATTTTTACTGGACTTTCCTGCATTCTTAATATGTCTGCTTGCAGGTCTTTCCAGTCCTGTTCTTCTTCATGGTTGATATTGGTAATACCTGCTTGTTTTAATATTTTTTCTGTATAACTAATTGGCGGTATTTCTGCGATTGTTGTTGTTGAAATACACGAACTTTCTTGTTCCGTAGAATTCACTGTTGTCGTAATTTGTTGTGGTTCTACAATTGGCTGAAGTGTTTCACTCTCAGGAATCCTACCTTTTGCTCTTAGTCTCTGGATTCTTTTCTTGATTCGCTCTTTATAAGTGCTCATCTCCACATCTGGCGCATATTTTGGCTTTAATTCTTCTGCAATTTGTGACGCTGTGCGACCAAAGTGGATGATGAGGTTTATTATATCCATATCTTCATCTGCTCTGGTCATCTTGTCAACAGGTTTTATAAGTTCCTCTTCTGGTTCGTAGTTAAGAAATTCAAAGCCTTTAAGTCCATCTGGTCTTGTGATAAACTTTATTGCTACAACATTATCTTTGTGATACTGTATTTCGTTATACCTGCTCTTTAACTGCTTAATGTATCTGACATCATCCGCCATAGTCGTCATGTTGATTGCCATAACACTATCAGCCAGATTATAGAGATTTGAAGAACCTGCCAGATTGTTGGCTATAATTGCTTCACCCTGCACAATTTTCGGTGTATGTGCCATTAGCAATACTGTTAATTTGTGTCGTCTTTGCAGGTCTTTAACCTTGTTCATTAGTTTGGCTGTATTTCCAGACTTTTCATTGTCTTGACTTATTGCTGACATATTATCTATTATTAAGACCTTTGCTCCTGATTTTATTACTTCAAGTTCAATGGCATCAATAAAGAGCAGATTATCTGCAACAGTTAGTCTGTCAGGGAATGCAGAGATAAAATTCTGGCTAAACTGGTATGGCTTTACACTATTACCTTCTAACTTCGATTCTCTTGTGCTATACCTAATGTAATCTTTCTCGATGGTGGCTTCAAAATCCACATACAAAACCTTTTGTGCGGGTGTTTCATTATTCAGATTGAGATACTTGGTTTCACCATAGTTTTTTATTCCGATGTTGTCCAGAACGTTTAAAACATTTTTACCACTTGCTACTGCTTCAGCGATTTGGTACGAAAGGAAGGACTTCCCGACATTTGACCTGCCAAACAAAATCGTCAAGTCTCCCTCTGTTAGAAGGTCTCCAAAGATATTTTTCTGGTTGTTTATTGTGTCTTTTATTTCGTCAAATGCATTGACAATCGGCATTGTTTTAAATGTGGGTAACTCAATTGCCCTGCTTCTACCAGTAGGTTTGATTACCCTCTGCTTCTCATACTTAAAATTTGTTGTGTTTCCTGTACTACTTGTGGTCTGACCACTTAAAATTAATTCATTCATTTTTTGACCATATTATTATAATGTTATTTATCCTGACCTTTTAACCCCTTGGGTCTGGCAGGGATGGTCAGAACCTGCCAGAGGGGAAAATCTGGTGTTTTACTACCTTCGATTTTAAATAAATACTCAGATTTTAAATTCTTACTCATTTTTCTTAAAAATTTGCTGGTGATTATTCAATAAAAAAAGGATTGCCGTTTTTGGCTAATCCTTTCAGTAGTGAATTTACAGTTATATTATTTCAGTGGTGGTCTTGATTGCTGCTGTTACAGCAATATCATTTCAGTAGGGGGTGTTTCAGTGATGCTTTGACCTTACAAAGGTATTTATAATCAGTCTAAATAGCAAGACATTTTCAAAATATACTCATTTTCTTGTCTGCTATCCAGTTAAACCTGTGATTGCTTAACCTGAATAAGTTAATGGGTAATACATTCTTTCATTTGGCAACATCTTGTAAATAACATAAGCATTGTACATCTGGTCTGGTTTGGATAAAACAGACCCAGAAGCATCATTAAGCAGATTGTCCCCAGAAAATCATTTATAATGCAGAATATTAATACTATAACAAAGGGACAACATGAGGGACGACAACGGGACAAGCGGGGACAAGCACCCAAATGTATATTTCAATTTTAATAGGTGGTATTAAAGAATTAAAGGGACGATTATTAAAATGTCCCATGCTGTCCCTTGCCTGTCCCGAAATTTGTCCCTTTGATAGTTACTTGATTATTAAATATATATATAATAATTACATAAGAAAGGGACAGGCTGTCCCCTGTTGAAGAAATAAATTAATATGGACTACTGCAAGTAATGGTTCAACTATCAGCAAAGAAAAATCACACTACCTTCATAAGACCTCAACCGACAAAATCCTTGTATGTCAAGCAAAAATATTTGATTATTAATCCACCATATTTTCCACCACAAACAAAAAACCCGCTGTAAACATCACATTTACAACGGGTTAATTTACTTAATGGTCGGGGTGAGAAGACTCGAACTTCCGACCTCCACGTCCCGAACGTGGCGCGCTAGCCAACTGTGCTACACCCCGCTTTGTCCGCCGAAGCCTTGGCGAAGGCGGACTTATCAGAGCCACAAAAATAACAAAAAAAATGATGCTGTCAATAGAAAAGGTGCACGGTACATGGTTCAAGGTACATAGGATTCCTATCTCCCTCCGCTCATCGAAAACGGGAATGCCTCCCGCTCTGTCCCTCTGCTTTTGTTCGGACTCGATTCCATCTTGAAAAGAAGCTGTCCACCCTTCATGATTTGCTCATGAGTTATAAAGTTCTTCTCCATCTCCTTACCAAACAGCTTTACCTTCCCTACATATACATCCTTCTTGCCGTTGCCGTGCGACTCCACCACAAAACGCTTACCGTTTTCAAGTGATAAAGTCACCCTGTCGAAAAGCGGCGATCCCAGTACATATTCACCCGAAACCGGAGTTACGGGGTAGAATCCAAGAGCCGAAAAAACATACCACGCCGATGTCTGCCCGTTGTCCTCATCGCCGCAATAACCATCGGGAGTATAGTTGTAAAGCTTGTCGATGACTTCACGCACATGGTATTGGGTTTTCCATGGCTCCCCGGCATAGTTATACAGGTAAATCATGTGCTGTATAGGCTGGTTGCCATGAGCATAGTTGCCCATGTTCATAATCTGCATTTCCCTTATCTCATGGATCACTGAACCATAATATGAATAATCGAAAACAGGCGGAACACTGAACACGGAATCAAGCCTGGAAACAAATGCTTCCCTCCCTCCCATAAGCCCTATCAACCCTTCTACATCCTGAAAGACGCTCCAGGTATAATGCCAGCTGTTCCCTTCTGTAAATGCATCTCCCCATTTGTATGGACTGAATGGTGACTGGAATGTTCCGTCCTCGTTGCGTCCCCGCATAAGCTTCCTTCCCGTATCGAATACATTCTTATAGTTATTTGCGCGTTTTGCATAGAGGTCTATTTCCTCACCTGGCTTTTCAAGCTTTTCAGCCAGCTTCGAGATACACCAATCGGCATAGGCATATTCGAGTGTACGCGCCACATTTTCGTTTATACCCACATTGTAAGGCACATATCCGAGCCGGTTATAATATTCAGCTCCAAGTCTTCCCACCGATGAAACAGGACCAACGCTTTTTGTATTCTTTATTATCGCTTCATACAGTGTTTCGATCTCATAGCCTCTTATACCCTTCAAATATGAATCTGCAATAATCGAAGCGGAGTTGGATCCTATCATGCAGTCGCGGTGCCCCGGACTCGCCCATTCCGGAAGCCAGCCGCTCTCTTTGTAGGTATTTGCCAGTCCTTCCATGATCTTTGAGTTCAGCGCCGGATACATTAATGTCGTAAAAGGGAAAAGAGCCCTGAAAGTATCCCAGAATCCATTATCGGTAAACATATAACCGGGAAGAACCTCTCCATTGTACGGGCTGTAATGAACCACATCGTTCTTATTATTGATCTCATAAAAACCACGCGGAAAAAGAATCATTCTGTAAAGGCACGAATAGAATGTTCTCTGCTGGTCATCTGTTCCCCCTTCTATTTTTATCCTTCCCAGTTCCTCATTCCATTTCGTCTTACCTTCCTTCATCACTTTTTCGAAATTCTTTCCCCCGGTTTCGCGCTTCAGGTTAAGCTCTGCCTGTTCCGGGCTGATGAATGAAGAAGCTACATGAACATTTATCTTTTCATTCCTTGCTGTAATGAATCTCAGCACAGCCCCTGAATGATAGCCTTTCTGCTCCAGTTTGTTTAATTCCAGAGTGTCGCCGTGCCAGGTTGAAGATGCTGAGAAATCCTTGTCGAAGACGGCAACGAAATAATTGTAAAAGTTTGGAGGGACTCCTCCCCTGTTATTTCTGCAATAACCGATTACCTTGCGCTCAGCCGGAATGATCTTCACCATTGATCCCCTGTTATAGGCATCTATGAGTATGTACGACGAATCATTCTCCGGGAAAGTGAATCTGAAGACAGAACATCTCTCTGTTGGCGTAACCTCTGCTGTAACGTCATAATCAGCAAGATAAACACTATAGTAATAAGGTTTTGCCACTTCCGCCTTATGAGAGAACCACGAAGCTCTGTCGTCTTCCCGAAGCTTCAGCTTACCAGTCTCAGCCATCAGCGAGAAGGCGGCATAATCGTTAATCCATGGACTGGGTTGGTGGGTCTGCTTTATTCCCATGATCTTATAGTCATCGTAAGCATACGTCCATCCGTTTCCCATTGCACGTGTCTGAGGAGTCCAGAAGTTCATTCCCCAGGGAAGCGCAACAGCCGGATAGGTATTTCCATGCGACAGGCTGTATTCAGAGTCCGTTCCCATAAGCGGGTTCACCAGCTCAACCGGATCAAAAACAGTACGCCTTTCTTCAATTTTAGCACAACCAGATGAAAATAAACAAAGGCTGATCACCAGATATTCCAGATACTTCATTTTCAAATTCTCAGATTATATTATTTTCAAATTGACTAATTTTTCAAACACCATCTCAGGAGTCAGCCAGTTCATACAGGCAAAATCACCCCTTTTGCATGTCCCTTTCCCATATACAGTGCAGGGTCTGCAGGTCAGTTCTTCAACGGGGATCCGGATTGAATATTCATCAGGCTGATCCCATGCTCCAAAGCCTGCCAGAGGGTCAGTACCTCCCCAGATTGAAATCACTCTGGTACCCGAAAGAGCCGCCAAATGCATGTTCGATGAGTCCATGCTTATCATGAATTTCAACCTGCTGATAATCGCAAGTTCCTCATCGAGGCTAAGGGTTCCTGCAATGAGAACAGATCCCGGGATCCTGTTCTGCATCGAAATAAGCTGTGGCGTTTCTTCCTTTCCTCCAAACAACCAGAATCTGACTTTTCTGTATTTTGCGATCATCTCCATAAGAGATATCATATTCTTTTCAGGCCACATCTTAAGCTCGTGCCTGGCCAGGGGAGCTATACCAATATGCAGCAGCCCTGTTTCTCTTAACAGATTATCAGCCCTTGTTATCCCTTCAGGGCCGGGGACTATCCAGGGTCCTTCAGACCTCTCAAGAGGAAATCCCGCTTCAGCAAAAGCATTGTAATATCTTTCTACAGAATGGATAAGCTTTTTTTTCCCCGATCCATCAATGAGACTCTTCTTTTCTGATCTTCCTTTGTCAATAACAGATATCCTGGCCCCGGTCAGCCCAAACAGCCATCTTATAAACTTCGATCTGATCACGTCATGAAGATCAATAACATGATCGAATCTGTACTTTTTTCTGAGATCGTAAAAGACCTTTATCATCCCTGTCAAACCAGAATACCTGCCCTTGAAATCAGCAGAATAGATACTGATTCCCGAAAATGAGTAAAAAAATGACTCAAACGGCGGCCGTGTCAGAATAACCAGTTCAACATCCGGGTGTTGAATAGACATGCTTTTAATCACAGGGGTTACAAGGGCAACGTCGCCCATTGCTGATGTTCTGATTACAAGAACCTTCATCTCAGTATTTTTCGTACGATTTTTCCTCTCTTAATCCTGAGGAAGTTCTGATGTTGATCTCCCGTTTCAGTTCAGCACGCCTGTCATTCTTAAAGTAGACTGAACGTGCAGTTTCTATGAATTCCTTGCCAAAATCCTTTTTTCGTTCAAGATCACGTATATGGTCCTCAATGTCCCATAATTCAGCATTCACATCATAAAGTTCTTTGTAGAGCGGATCAGAAGTGCTTAAGATCGATGAAGTCACTTTTGACAGTTCATCGAATTCCCTTCTAAGGTTTTTCAGCTTGTCTTCATCCCTGATTCTTTCAATCTTTATCTGGAGGATAGTGAGCTTGTCGATTATCTCACCATTGGATACTTCGATTTTCATCAATAAGGCATTTATTCAAAAGTAATAATATATTTTATATGCACTCACTGCCTTAATATGGATCGACGTCAACTGCAATTCTTAATCCACTTGCCCCCTTCTCCTTCTCCAGTCTCCCGATCGATCCTGCAATCATTTCCTTGGCACCGGAAAGAGGCCTTTCCTTCTCTATTTTAATAATTATGGTTTTTATATACCACATCTGGATCCGTGAAATCACCGGGAACTCAGGACCGAGTATCCTGTTTCCGAAATAGCTTCTAAGGTCTTTGCCAAAGATATCTGCAAATAAATTCAGAGCAGCCCGATCTTTATGCTTTAAATTTATCTTTATCATTCTGCAGAAAGGAGGATAGCAGAAAGCCTCACGTTCCTGCTTCTGCATTCTGTACATCCCTTTAAAGTCGTGCCTCAGCACCAGCCTGATTATCTTATTGGCAGGATCTGATGTCTGTATTACCACACTGCCCTGTGTCTTCCGCCGTCCTGCTCTTCCGCTCACCTGCTCCATGAGCTGGAAACCTCTCTCGTGCGCTCTGAAATCGGCATAATTAAGGAGGTTATCTGCATTAAGGATTCCGACAACGGTCAGATTCTCAAAATCAAGTCCCTTTGAGATCATCTGAGTGCCGATGAGTATATCTATCCGGCGGTCTTCAAAGGCCTTAATAATTCTGTTGAATGAGTTCCTGCTCTTTGTCGTATCGTGATCCATCCTCCCTATCCTGGCCTCAGGAAAAACGATTTTTATCTCATCCTCAATCTTCTCGGTCCCGAAACCCTTTGTTGCCAGTCCCTGAGAACCACAGCTTTCGCATTTAGAGACCACTCCCGTGGAATATCCGCAATAATGGCAAACAAGCCTGTTTATGCTTTTATGATAAGTAAGATTAACGGCACACTGTTTGCAAACAGGTATCCACCCGCATTCGGGACACTCTATATAGGGCGAAAATCCCCTCCTGTTCTGGAACAACACAACCTGTTCATTTCTGGACAGAGCCCTGTCCATAGCATTAAGAAGCTCAGGAGTAAAATGGGAAACCATCAGCTTTTTCCTGTACGCTTCCCGGGTATTGGCCACAATAATTTCAGGAAGCCTTATGAGCCCGTATCTCTCCATTAGTTCCGTCAGACCATATTTTCCGGCAACAGCATTTGTGTAGCTTTCAAGCGATGGGGAAGCTGAACCCATCAGGACTCTTGCGTCATGCATACCTGCCAGCACTGCAGCAGAGTCGCGGGCATGGTACCTTGGTGCAGGATCATGCTGTTTATATGAACTGTCATGCTCCTCGTCAACTATAACAAGTCCAAGGTTTCTGAAGGGAAGGAAAATCGACGACCGCACTCCAAGTATCAGCCTGTAGCCCTTTTCCGGATCTTCTTCAGCCACTTTCTTCCATATCTCCACTTTTTCCTGATCGTTGAAACGTGAATGATAAACTCCTGTGACAGGGCCAAAATGCTTCTTGAGCCTTAAAATTATCTGAGCCGTCAAGGCTATCTCGGGAAGCATGTAAAGAACCTGCTTCCCCAGCCTGAGCTGTTCTTCGATCAGATGAATGTATATTTCCGTTTTACCGCTCGATGTAATTCCGTGAAGCAGCACAATATCCTTTTCACGAAAATGGTTCTTAATTGAATTAAAGGCAATTAATTGATTATCGCTGAGCTTCCTGAGAGGTTCCTGCTGACCACTGTAATGCTCAAGCCTGCCTACCTCCAGTGAAACAGAAACAAGGATCTTTTTTTTTATGAGAGCTTCGATTATTCCAGATTCAGAATCTGACTCCCTGAGGACCAGGGATTTTCTTACAGGTATCAATCCTGCGCCCCGGGAATATCCTGATAAAAAAAGGTAAGAATCAAGCAGGTTTGCCTGCTTAGGCGCTTTCTTTAAATTATCATAGATAATGTTCAGCTCCTTATCGGAGAAATGCTTTGCCAGGACAATGAATGATTCTTTTCTTGGCTTATAGCCTTCAGAAACAGGCGCTGAAATATTGCCATCAGGGAACAATGCTGAAGGGACAGCGGCATTCATCACTTCTCCCTCAGTGCACATGTAATAGTCTGCCAGCCATTTCCAAAATCTGAGCTGGATATCATTCACTATGGGCACAGGATCCGGTATATCTTCCAGCGGTCTTATCGTCTCAAGATCAGGATCATCATCATGAACCTTGCATATTATGCCGGAATAGAGTTTTTTGCTGCCAAACTGTACAATAGCCTTCACCCCTGGCTTCACCTTATATGAGAGATGGTCAGGGATGCTGTAAGTGAATCTGCCTTTTACTGCGACAGGCAGAATGATATCGGCATATTTATAAGGCATGTAATGATTGTTACATGCAATGTAGGAAGAATTAATGTAAGAATGAGCTCATGACTGTAAGCAGATGATCCTTACGGATAGGTTTTATAAGGCATGCATCGCATCCTGCTTCGAGTATAATGTCCTTGTCATCCTCGAAGATAAAGGCAGTCTGCGCGATTATCGGCAGATCCTTTCTTATCTTCCTGATCTCTTTCGTTGTCTCGATTCCGTTGATTCCCGGCATCTGCATATCCAGAAGAACAACGTCTATATCTTTTGTATTCCTGATCGTCTCTATTGCTTCGGCGCCTGACCGATCCATCAGTACTTCTATGCCGGTATCCGTCAATATCCTTTTAAGGTAAACAAGAACGTCCTTGTTGTCGTCGACAAGAAGACATTTACATGATCTCCAGTCAATATTCTTCAGGTTCTGTCCGGACACTATTGATCTCATTTTTAGTCTTGTGCTGCCGGCCGGGCGGAAAGGAATCGAAAAGCTGAATTCGGATCCCAAGCCTTTTTCTGACTGCACATTGATCTTTCCTCCCATCCTCTCAACTACTTCCCTGGCAAGTGTCAGGCCAATTCCCAGTCCTTCGAAAGGCCTGTGATGGCCGTCAATTTCCTGACGGAATTCTTCAAATATACGACTCAGGTTTTCCTTGTTGATTCCAATCCCCGTATCCTTGATCCTGAAGACAAGATCACTGTTTTCTCTTTTATAGGATAGTTCAATGGATCCGTCAAGAGTGAACTTTACAGCATTATCCATCAGATGAGTCAGCACTCTCTTCAGCCATATCTTATCGGTGAAGATAAGATCGCTTTCATCTTCATACTGGCTTTTCACATTCAGGACGATGGGTTTCTCAGAGCGTTTAATCACTTTCCGCGACTCGGTCGCGACCTCATTGACTATTTCACTTACTGAAGACTCTTCATATGTGATTTCTATTTGCGAGCTTTCCAGCCTTGAAAGGTCAATGATGTCTCCAATGATCTGCAGCAGCTTTTCGCTGTTATGGTTGATATGCTCAATGTATTCCGCCTTAAGCTCAGGCGTGAGATCGTTTGCAAGCAGGAGATTCGAGAAACCCACGACACTGTTGAGAGGTGTTCTTATTTCGTGAGAAATATTTGCCAGGAAACTTGTTTTCAGCCTGTTGCTTGTTTCCGCTTCAAAATTGGCTTTAATAAGCTCCTCATGCACCAGCTTCATTTTGGTAATGTCACGGGAAATTGTCAATGCTCCGAATATTTCTCCATTTTCATCCCTGATGGTAACCGATTTTGCAGAAAGGATCACATAATGGCCCGCCTTATGACGGAGCCTTAACTCACATTCATGAAATCCCTGGTTTCTTAGTGCTTCGATCCTTTTCGCCTGATAGTCGCGGTCATCAGGATGAATCAGTATTGAAGGGTCAACAGCCTGGTATGAAATGCTGTCATAACCAATAACCGTATAAAATGCTGAATTCGAGAACATAAGGTTCCAGTCTTTGTCATAAAAAGATATTCCGTCGCTTGCAGACTGAAGCAAAATGCTGAAAAACTTATCAGACTCGTAATGTTCCCTGGCCAGGATCTCTTTCTGAACAGCCATTTCACTGTTCTTCCTTTTGAGACTTTCATTTATTTCTTCTACCTCTTTGTTCCTTTCATTAAGTTCTCTGTTAAGTCTCCTTAATTTATATGTAAAAAAGATTATAATGCTGCACAGAAGTGCCAGAGCCCCCAGAATTGTAAGCAATAGATGCAGGTACCCTGCAGAAAGTGCATAGGAAGAAGTGGATGGGATTAAGCCAGCAAGATACATGGACCGCTGAGAATTTTAATTTATTACCCCCGGAATTCTGGAAATTTACCGGTGCAAATATATGTAATCATCAATTCCCGGAATCTGACTTTAATCACAAAATTTGTTAAATTGCATACAGTTAACTGACAAAATCAGAGAGGAATGGAAAGAGATAAATCGATTTCTGATGAGAGGAAATATACCAATGGCGAGATAACAGTATACTGGAAGCCGTCTGCCTGTGTACATGCTTCCTACTGCTACAGAGAACTTATTGAGGTTTTCGATCCCAGCCGCAGACCCTGGGTCGATATGAAGGGCGCTTCAACCGAAAGGATAATAGAAGTTGTTAACTTATGCCCTACCGAAGCTCTTTCCTGGAAATGGAACGATGAAGAAAAAAACAAGAACATAGGCAGAGACCAGTTAAATCACATAAGTTTCAGAAGACCGGAGCTTATTGAGAACGATAACAACTCTACAACCAAAAGGGAAGCTGCCGCTTCAGTGAAAGTAAGGCCAGACGGACCTGTGATCATATCAGGAAATTTCTACCTGGAATACGGAACTATAAAAAAACAGGTAAAAGACGGTATGACATCCATCTGCCGATGTGGAAAGAGCGATAACATGCCATTTTGCGACGGTAAACACAGAAAAATAGGATTTTCAGGCTAACTGACAATATTGGTTACCTGGCCACAATGTGAAAACAGCCCTGGTTGATCTCATAGGTAGCCCAGCATTTCTTTTCCTCACGCATCTGATATATCACCTCCGCCAGCGCCTCCTTCAGGTAATACTTGTCGCACTCTGTTACGAACCACTTCTTAGCTGTAAATCTTACATAACTTATATCGAACGCATTGCCATTAAAATGCGGCGAATTTTCTGAAGCATTTGAGTTTGATTTCCTCAACTTCCTGATAATCTCTGATGTCCTTGTCATTGAAGTAATCCTGAAGTCAGAACCCCTGAGCCTGGTGCCGGAGATCTTTTTCCTGAAGCGCTTGCCTATCTCCCTGATCACTGCTTTTCCTTCTTTGGTAAGATAAGGATAGCTGTGAGAGAGATCTTCAATCGTGTATCCCCTTCCATCCCTGATCCTTACAACCTCCCCGCGCCAATACTTCTTCATCAGCTCTCTTCTGTTCCTGCATTTTTCGATACCGGAAGCGCTTGATCGTGCAATGTAATCGGGAAGCATGTCCTTCAGCCTTCTGCTGTAAATCGACTGACGGTAAGGAATGCAATCCCTGCCTGCTGCCTTGTGGACAAACCATCGAAAACCTTCCTCCCTGTCCCTGGGACTGGCAGCTATTAAAATAATGAAAGTTATGATTATGAATATACAAGAGATAACAATCCATCCAAGGGGCTTTACCCTGATCCTTTTAGACACCAAGCACCTCCCTTACTTTATCTGCAGCTTCCTGGAATGTTGATGCCGTCACCACCTTAAGACCTGAGCTTTCAATTATCTCCCTGGCTTCCTCCGCATTGGTACCCTGAAGCCTTATGATCACCGGAACATTAATTTTTCCAATCGCCTTATATGCTTCAACTATGCCGTTGGCAACCCTGTCGCATCTGACGATTCCTCCGAAAATATTCACAAGGATTGCTTTGACGGCAGGATCCTTCAGTATTATGCGAAAACCTGCTTCAACTGTCGTTGGATTTGCCGTTCCTCCCACATCGAGGAAATTGGCAGGGGCTCCTCCCGACAGTTTTATAATATCCATTGTGGCCATAGCCAATCCGGCGCCGTTAACCATGCAACCGACATTGCCGTCAAGCTTCACGAAATTGAGATTGTTCTTGCCGGCTTCCACTTCTATCGGATCTTCCTCTGTAATATCGCGCATTTCAGCAAGGTCAGGATGCCTGAACAGCGCATTGTCATCCAGCACAACCTTTGCATCAACTGCCAGGATCTTGTTATCACTGGTCTTGAGCACAGGATTGACCTCCATGAGCTGTGCATCACAGCCCGAAAAGGCGTCCCACAAGCACTCAAGGAATTTAAGCATATTCCTGAAAGCGTCTCCTTTCAGTCCAAGGTTAAAAGCTATATTGCGGCATTGAAATACCTGGAGCCCGAGTCCGGGATCGATCTCCTCCCTGAAAATCCTTTCAGGAGACTTTTCTGCGACCTCTTCGATCGACATCCCGCCATCAGGAGAATAGATTATTGTATATCTGCTGGTTTTACGGTCGAGCAGTATGCTGATATAGAATTCCCTGATCTCTGATTCTCCCTTGTAATAAACGTCCTGTGCAACCAGCACCCTGTTGACTCTTTTTCCGGCCGGACCTGTCTGCGGAGTCACAAGCTGCATGCCCACCATTTTTGCTGTAAGCGACCCTGCTTCATCAACCGATCTGGCAACTTTAACTCCACCGCCCTTGCCTCTCCCTCCGGCATGGATCTGTGCTTTGACTACAAAATATTCAGTACCATATTTCTCTTTAAGCTGCTCAGCGACCATCATGGCCTGCTTAGGTGTTTTTGCAACAAAACCTTCCTGTATCCTTACATTATACGCCTTAAGGATTGATTTTCCCTGGTATTCATGAATATTCATAATCTTCTTTTTTGTCGGGGATCACTGATTACAAAATACAATATTAAAAAGATTTTTTATCTAATTTCGTGATAAAAAGAATGCGCAAGCTTCAAAACAGCGAACTTGGGAGAAAGAGCATCGACCAGTTCAGGGAATTTTCAAAATCGCCTTTCATTGTTGTTCTCGATAATGTAAGGAGTCACAGCAATGTCGGATCTGTTTTCAGGACTGCAGATGCCTTCCTGACAGAATCCATATACCTTTGCGGTATCACTGCCAGGCCGCCCCACCGGGATATTCAGAAGACTGCCCTGGGAGCTACAGAATCAGTGGCCTGGAAGTATTTCTCCAACACTTCAGAGGCAATCCGTGAACTAAAATCAAAAGGATACATTATTGTAGGAATTGAACAGGCTGAGGGATCAATCAGCCTCGGGGATTTTATTGTTAAGCCTGGTGTCAGATATGCCCTCGTGTTCGGACATGAGGTCAATGGTGTGGACCAGGCAGTAATAAACGAGTGTGATTTTGTTGTGGAGATCCCTCAGTTCGGGACCAAGCATTCGTTCAATATAGCGGTGAGCGCCGGGATAGTGCTGTGGGAGATGAATAAAAAAATGTAGCGTCGTTGCATGCAACGGCGCTACATTTTAAGATAAATTGAACTTACTGAACAGCCGATTTGAATGTATCGTCGTTCCAGAATTTAGCAAGTTCAAGGTCTGTCTTGGCATATGCCTTCCATGCAGCATCAAGTCCTGCAGCTTCCCGGAGTCCGCTGAGCATGTAGGTCCTGTCGTCGAGACGAGCTCCGACAACTGCTTTCAGGTATCCTGCTCTTCCCTTGCAGTTTTCCTTCATTGCATCGAGGGTTGTTTTTGCCTTGTTGACATCTTTCTTGAGCAGCTGAGCAAGGGCAAGGTTGAAGCAAGGCTCTGTGCCCAGGAGATTGACTGCCTCATCATATTTTCCTTCTGTTATTGCTATCACGCCGAGTCCGAATTTTGATTCGGCTGTTTGCGTTGCCATTGATTTATAAGCTTCGCCTGCTTTGGCAAGGTCGCCCTTAGCCATATAGGCTGCTCCTATGTTATTCTTTACAATATCGGTATTTTCAATAGCTTTTGCCTTTTCGAAAGCTGCCAGAGCTTCGTCAGTTTTGCCGAGTGAAAGCAGGGTTGCACCAGCGTTAATGGCAGCCCGGATCTCTTTCGGATAAGCCGAGAGTGCAGCGTTGAAGAATGCAAGTTTTTCATTATTATCGGTGGTGAGTGTGGCTGCATAAAGCATTTCCTCAAGGCTCAGAACCTTCGGATCTGATTTTGCCTGAGCAAGGATCTGCTCATCGCTTCTGCCAATCTTATCAACATTGATGATCATCTTCGACCTTCTGAGTTTAGGAAGGACATCTGTTTTCAATGATTCGAAAGCTGAGGACATGTTCTTGATCTCTTTTTCACGCACTTCAGGATCTGAATACATTGAAAGAACGCGAAGGATGAGATCTTTGTCCTGAATGTTTGATTTTTCAACTTCAGCCTTAAAACCATCCCAGTCTTCTGCTGTTGTTTTTGCATCGAAAAATCCGGCAGCTTTAGCGGCTTCGATCTTACTAAATTCCTTTTTGATGAATTTATCAGCCGAGGTGCCTCTGTTGCCTGACAGCTTTTCGTTCAGGTCAAATTTTCCGTCGGGTGATGCATATGAACTGACAACAGCTGATTTGAGCTGGAAATTCGGATCTGTTGAAACAGCCTTGATATAATCCTTCAGAGCAATCACATCTTCAGCTTTAAGTTCTGTGGGACGGATATCCGATTTATTTATTACATAATTTATGTCGGCCATTTTGCTGTCGGGAACTACTCTCACAAAGTTGTCCTTCATCGAAATGGTTTTTCCGTGTTTCATAACCAGCGTTGAAGTTGCAATAACGCCATCAGCAAGCGGAACCGGATCGAAATCAAGGGTCTTCTTGCCTCTGACAGCTGTTGCTTTCAGGACAAGTTTTGAAACTTTCATCGCATCTTTATAGGGAATGGAGGAGTTATAGGTAAAATCACCGCCAGTATAAGTTATAACGGAATTATTTGCCTGAACCTTTTCACCCTGAAGAACCTGAACCTTGCCAAAAGGAGTTTCTCCTCCTGTATAGGTAAGCACCGGAGTAGCTGTAAGTGTTGTTTTCTTGTCAAAATACTTCTCGGGGAAGATTCCCTTGATAGTGACAGGAACAATGCCTGCATCTGTCTGAAGCACCTGTGGGGTGACTTCATACTTCACCAGGCCTGCATTTTTCTTCATTTTATTCAAACCACTACAGCCGGTCATAAAAACTACGGCCAGGATAAGGATAAAATAGCTTCTGATTTTTTTCATGACAAAAAGAATTATTTGTTTACGATGGTTATAAAATACAATTTACTAATTAAATGCAAATCTAAAAAAAATAGCAGAGAAAAAGGCAATTTACATAAAATAATTATAAAATCAGCGTATTCATGCCGCTCTGGTATTCATTCCGGAATATTGCGTCTATTAGCTTATTGTAGTGATCATTATTTGCGACAAAGTCGATATTCTCGATGTCAATTACAAGGTATCTGTTATCAGGATTCTGCCTGAAAAAGGTGAAGTAGCTGTCCTGAATTTTCTGAAGGTATTCCCTTGTTATCGATTTTTCGTAGTTTCTGCCTCTCTTTTCAATATTCTGAAGAAGCCTGTCAGTGCTAAGATGCAGATATACAAAAATATCAGGTTTGGGAAGAGAACCGTATATTATATAGAAGATCTGCCTGTACAGGTTGTACTCATCTCCACTCAGGGTGGATGATGCGAAGACAAGCGATTTCATGAAGTAATAATCGGCTACAGTGAATGCCCTGAAGAGATCCTGCGGCACCAGCTCTTCCTTGAGCTGTTTGTACCTGCTGGCAAGAAATGAAAGCTCAAGCGGGAATGAATATTTCTCCGGATCCTTATAAAACTTTGGAAGAAACGGATTATCTGCAAAACATTCAAGGATGAGACGGGCATTGAATTCTTCTGAGATCCTGGTCGCCAGAGTGGTCTTCCCGGCTCCAATATTGCCCTCGATGACAACGTAATTGTATTTGATCTTCATCCTTTGCGCTGATCCATTTTCAATAAATCAAATTTAGAAATTGAAAAGGGATTAGCAAAAAGGAATTAAGAAATAAAAATCTAACCGCAAAGGGCGCTAAGTCTGCCTTCGCTAATGCTGCGGCAGTAAAAAACGCAAAGGGCGCAAAGAATTAGTTTCATCAGAACCATCTTTGCGCTCTTGGCGTTCTTTTCTCCGTCCCATTTTTTTGGGACGGAGCTTTGCGAACTTTGCGGTTAAAGTGTTTATTTGCTCTGGTCTTCAGGTTTCCTTTGACCATGATCTTCCTTCGGAGGACGCGGAAGAAGAGCTTTTCTTGACAGCTTCAGCTTGCCTGATTTTGGATCTACCTCGATAAGCTTGACTTCAACCTCGTCGCCTACCTTAAGGACATCTTCAACATTCTGAGTCTTCTTCCAGTCGATCTCCGAAATGTGCAGAAGTCCGTCCTTATTGGGGAGTATCTCTACAAATGCACCAAACTGCACAATTGTCTTCACTTTACCCCTGTATACCTGCCCTATTTCCGGAACAGCAACGATTTTCTTGATCCAGTCAACAGCAGCAGTGATCACTTCCTTGTTCTCTCCGAATACATTAACATCTCCACGGCCGTCTATTTCCTCAACGACAATTGTCGCTCCTGTAACACGTTGTATCTCCTGTATTACTTTGCCTCCAGGACCTATCAGTGCTCCAATCATATCTTTCGGAATTGAGAGCATCTCAATCCTCGGTGCATGAGGTTTCAGCTCGGGACGCGGTTCGGCTATCACGTTTGTCATTATATCGAGAATATGCATTCTTCCCTTTTTTGCCTGACCGAGAGCTTTAGAAAGGATCTCGAATGAAAGCCCTGCCACCTTGATATCCATCTGTGTCGCTGTTATCCCGTCGCAGGTACCGGCAACCTTGAAGTCCATATCACCAAGATGATCTTCATCACCCAGGATGTCGGAAAGGATGGCATATTTATTTGTTTTTGTGTCCGTTATGAGTCCCATTGCAATCCCAGAAACCGGTTTTTTGAGCTGGATACCTGCATCCATGAGTGCAAGCGTTCCCGCGCACACTGTCGCCATGGAAGAAGATCCGTTTGACTCCAGGATATCCGAAACAACTCTTATTGCATAAGGATTTTCAGTATCGGGCGGCATCATTTTCTTCAGAGCCCTGTGGGCAAGATTACCATGACCGATCTCTCTCCGGCTGATTCCACGCGCAGCTTTTGCCTCGCCTGTGGCAAATGGAGGAAAATTATAATGAAGGGTGAATTTTTCCGTCCCCTGGTTCAGTACCTCGTCAATGATCTTCTCGTCAAGCTTGGTCCCGAGGGTGACTGTAGTAAGAGATTGTGTCTCGCCGCGGGTAAAAAGCGCTGATCCATGTGTTGCGGGAAGAGGGTCGATTTCACATAAGATCGGACGGATCTCGTCAGGTTTTCGTCCGTCAAGACGGATCTGCTCGTCAAGAACAAGCCTTCTGGCAGCCTCCTTGAGAACATCATGATAATATCTTTTTACGAGAGCTCCATCGACAGGGTTCTCGTCATTGTACTGTGAAAGAAACTCTGTAACTACTGCATCGAAAGCCTCATTCCTGTTATGCTTTTCAGCTGAGTTCTTTGCGACCTGGTAACATTTTTCATAGGTCTCGTCCCACACTTTCTTCCTGAGGTCCTCATCGTTCACCTCATGGCTATATGCACGCTTCTTGGTTGTCCCAAGCTCTTCGGCAAATTCCATCTGGGCTTTGCAGTGCTTTTTTATTGCCTCATGCGCCATTTTCAGTGCTTCGAGCATTTCTTCCTCTGAAACCTCTTTCATTTCACCTTCAACCATGAGAATATTATCGTATGTTGCGCCAACCATAAGGTCCATGTCAGCTTCTTTAAGCTGTGTGGCTGTCGGATTTATGATAAACTTCCCGTCAACCCTCGCAACCCTTGCTTCAGAAATTGGTCCGTTAAAGGGGATATCAGACACCGCCAGGGCAGCTGATGCTGCGAGGCCGGCCAGTGCATCGGGAATGATATCAGTATCTGCTGAGATCAGGTTAATCGTAACGAATGTCTCTGCATGAAAATCGGCCGGGAAGAGCGGACGAAGGGCTCTGTCGACAAGCCTTGAAATGAGTATCTCATAATCGGAGGGTCTTGCTTCCCTTTTCAGAAATCCGCCCGGGAAGCGGCCCGATGATGCATATTTTTCCTTGTATTCGACTGACAGAGGCATGAAGTCGGTGTCGGCCTTTGCCTCTTTCGCTGCAACGACCGTTGCAAGCAGCATAGTTTTTCCCATCTTCAGAAGGACAGCCCCGTCAGCCTGTCTGGCGAGTTTCCCGGTTTGCAACACTATCTCTCTCCCGTCGCCGAGGTCAATAGTTTTCTCTTTTACTTTAAACATTGATTCTTATATAATTTAATGATTTTTGAAATTACAGATCATAAAAATAGTATGAAAAAAGGCAATTCAAAATTGCCTTCTCTCACTACTTGCGTAACTTCAATGCTTTTATAATTTCACGATACCGGCCGATATCTTTAACCCTCAGGTAATCAAGAAGCCTTCTTCTTTTACCTACAAGCTTTATGAGAGCCTGCTGGGTGCTGAAATCCTTTTTATTCTTCTTCAGATGTTCAGTAAGGTGATTGATCCTGTAGGAGAAGAGCGCTATCTGGCCTTCTGCAGTACCGGTATCAACCTCAGACGTTCCGAACGACTTGAATAACTCCTGCTTTTTTTCTGATGCTAAATACATGTCTCTAATTAAAATGTTGTTAATCCACAAATAGATCGAGTCTCCAATTTTGGAACGCAAAAATAAGGCTTTTTTATGTAAATTATCAAACAATTTGAAAAAAAATTAAAATTATTACTCCTGATCTTCTTTTTCAGTAACGGTTTTATCTACTGAAAATTGCAACTGTATATCAAAAAGACGAGAAAGTAACACCAAACGTTGCGTGAGACCGGACAATTATTTATCTATTTATCAAATGATTATTGACAAATGTTAAAGACGGATCATGCGATCGTGTAGTCCTACCGTCCTTCGGCTGCGCCGTCAATCAATTGTCATTGGGCCTTCGGCCATCATTCGGCTGCGCCGTCAATCAATTGTCAAACGATTGAATGACAATTGAATGACCTTATTCTCTCCTTCTCCCCTTCCTTCTTCTACGGTTCCAGTATCAGTTCATCCGGTTCCTTAAACGATGCTCCCA
>CAZXAM010000050.1:0-17139 GCA_964638545.1 uncultured Rikenellaceae bacterium
TTCAGTCGATGACGAATACTGATACACTTGACACTCAGGCTTCTGTTGCACAATGCATCAGGATCATAGAGGCAGGTGCAGACTATGTAAGACTTACTGCACAGGGAGTGAGGGAAGCTGAAAATCTTGCCAATATTAAAAGAGAGCTTCGAAATGCGGGCTTCGAAACACCCCTGATAGCAGATATCCATTTCAATCCTGCCGCAGCAGAAACAGCTGCCAGGATTGTGGAGAAGATCAGGATAAATCCCGGCAACTATGCCGATAAGAGAGCCTCTTTTATAAAAACAGAATTCAGCGAGAAGGAAAATATTGAAGAGCTCGAAAGGATCCATGAGAGACTTCTCCCCTTAATTAATATCTGCAGGGAGAATAAAACCGTAATCAGGCTTGGAATAAATCATGGCTCCCTTTCCGACCGGATAATGACACGCTATGGGAACACTCCCGAAGGGATGGTGGCTTCGGCTATTGAATTCATTCAGATCTTCAGGGCTGAGAATTTCGACAATCTCGTCCTTTCAATGAAATCATCCGATACGGTTGTTCTGATGGAATCCAACAGGATGCTTGTCAGTGAGTTGGTAAAAGAGGGGCTGTCATATCCCATCCACCTGGGTGTTACTGAAGCCGGTGAGGGCGAAGACGGCAGAATAAGATCGGCAGCCGGTATCGGAGCACTTCTGTCGGAGGGGATCGGAGATACGATCAGGGTATCTCTTTCTGAGGACCCGGAGAAAGAAATTCCTGTTGCAGCAGAGATATTGAGGTCCCTGACTGCAGGAACGGGGCGTATTAAAACACCGGCACCCTTACTGTCATTCATTTCCAGGGATACTCTTTACAAGCCTGAGGTTGTTTCTTTTGAATCAGGAGCTTTCCTATCGGAAAACGGAGCTCCGTACAAAGGAGAAGTGCTCAATTTCAATCCCTCAAATCCGCCTCATCTTTCTGGCAAACATAAATCAAACATCATTCTTAATCCTATTTTCGATGAAGATGATCCTGTAAAACTCGCTATAGATGCAGCCTCGTTGCTGGGCAGGTATTTTATTTTGAAACAACCTGACGGGATCTGCATCACCAACAGGGGAAAGGTTCAGGGTGAAAAACTTAAGGAGATCTCATTTGCGATCCTTCAGGCCACAGAGGCAAGGATAACTCGCAACAGGTACATTTCCTGTCCAACATGCGGCAGAACAAAATTCGATCTCCAGGAAGCTGTACAAAAGGTTAAGAAGGCAACTTCGCATTTAACAGGGCTTAAGATCGCGGTCATGGGGTGCATCGTAAATGGTCCCGGCGAGATGGCCGGCGCAGATTACGGGTATGTAGGCGCGGGAGAAGGGAAAGTTCATTTATACAGAGGTACGGTTCCTGTAAAGAAAAATATACCCGTGGAATCAGCAATAAATGAGCTGCTTAAGTTAATAAATGAGGATCACACCAACCTGTAATCCAACTGCTTCTTCTGCAGATCTGCCCTCACAACTTCAATTGTCACCCTGTCGCCCAGGGTATATACCTTACCGCCTGACCGGCCGAAGATGCAGTAGTTATCTTCATCATACTCATAGAAATCATCGTCCAGTTCGCGGATACTGATCATTCCTTCGCACTGGTTTTCTAAAATCTCAACATAGATCCCCCATTCTGTAACTCCTGAGATAACTCCATCAAAATGCTTTCCGAGCTTGTCGCTCATGAATTCAACCTGTTTGTATTTTATTGAAGCTCTCTCTGCTTCAGTGGCAAGCCTTTCCATCTTGGAGGAGTGCTCGCAGAGCTTTTCATACTTTTCCTGGTCTCCCGGATTCGCTCCGTCGAGGTAGGCTGTAAGCAGCCGGTGAACCATCATGTCGGGGTATCTTCTGATCGGTGACGTGAAATGTGTGTAATGCTTGAAGCCAAGCCCGTAATGACCTATATTCTCAGTAGAATAGACTGCTTTGGCCATTGATCTCAGTGCAAGGGTTTCTATAATGTTTTGTTCCTTCTTGCCGACGACTGAATTGAGAAGCCTGTTCATCGCTTTTGGCAGAGATGTTTTATCATCTTCGATAAGCTTATAACCGAATCGAGTCACGAAATGGCTGAAATTGTCAATTTTTTCAGGATCAGGTTTATCGTGGATACGGTATACAAATGTTTTGCCTTTAATCTTCTTTCCAACATATTCTGCGACATGCCTGTTGGCAAGGAGCATGAATTCCTCTATCAGCTGATTGGCAGTGCCCATGTCGCGGAATTTAATTCCTAAAGGTCTGCCTTCTTCATCAAGGTCGAACTGAACTTCAATCTTTTCAAAATAAAAAGCTCCGGCAGCAAAGCGTTTTGCCCTAAGTTTCTGAGCCATATCATGAAGAAGAAGTATCTGCTCTTGCATATCTCCTTCGCCCTTGTCAATGATCTCCTGAGCTTCATTATATGAAAACCTTTTATCGGAATTTATTATAGTTCTTCCGAACCATTTATTCAGCACTTCGGCTTTCTCATTCATTTCGAAGACTGCGCCATAGGTAAGTTTATCTTCGGAAGGATTGAGCGAACAGATATGATTTGAAAGCCTTTCGGGAAGCATAGGCACAACCCTGTCGACCAGGTAGACCGAAGTTGCCCTTTGCCTGGCTTCTTCATCCAGAACTGACCCGGGCTTCACATAATATGTAACATCTGCAATATGGACTCCCACTTCCCAGTTGCCGTTATCGAGTTTCCTCAGAGATAGTGCATCGTCAAAGTCGCGTGCATCTGAAGGGTCGATTGTGAAGGTGGGAACATTCCTGAAATCGCGTCTCGACTTGATGTCTGCAGCTGCAATTTCCGGTGATATTTTTTCTGCATCCTGTTCTACTTCTTCATCAAAACTATAAGGCAGCTCAAATTCCGCCAGTATTGCATGCATTTCGGTCTCGTGAAGGCCGGGATCGCCGAGTACGTTGATAATCTCGGCAACAGGATTTTTAGAACTGGGATTCCAGTCGGTTACTTTTGCAACAGCTTTTTGACCCTGCTTTGCGCCATTAAGCTTTGATGAGGGAATAAACAAGTCGAAAGGCATGTTCTTGTTATCAGGGACGAGAAAAGCAAAACTTGGCATTATTTCGACCGTCCCGACAAATGTGGTTCTCCACCTTTCAAGTATTTCAACCACTTCTCCTTCCGGTCTTGCTCCTTTTCTTTTTGCAAAGAGATGGATCTTAACCTTGTCGCCATGAAGCGCCGTCCTAAGATTTTTTGCAGAAACAAAGACGTCATCTTCGATCTCATCTGAAGATATAAAACCATATCCCATTCTTGTCATGTCAACCGTGCCGGTTATATAACCCCTTGTTTCCTTGGCCCTGAATTTACCTTCATATAGTTCTTTGAGAGCTCCTTTGCCGGACAGTTCCTTAAGGATTTCTGAGACCATCTGTTTTTCAGACGGATCCGTGATATTAAGCCGTTTGGCAATCTGCTTGTAGTTGAAACCCTGGCTTGGGCTTTTTGAAAGAATTATTCTGATCTGTTCTGCTGCCGATTCCCTTGACAATCCTGATCTTTTTCCCTTCTTTCCTTTCTTCCTGCTCATATTTCAGATTTTTGCGAAGGTACTAAAATGAAGACGAATTGTAGTACATTTGCCTGTGAACCGGTTATTCCTGCAAAAAACTTGAAAGACAATCGAACAGAAAAATGCAATGATTGATTTGAATTCACAGGTCTCACGAACTCCCTCTGTTGTTACAAGGAAAACTGGCAACGAGTATGTCCTCGTCCCTGTTGCGAACAATATTGCTGATATGAACAGTGTCTATACACTTAATGAAACCGGAGCGTTTCTCTGGGAGCTCATAGATGGTAAAAAGAGTGTGAAAGACCTGATTGATGCAATGGTTCTGGAGTACGATGTTAATGAAGAAACAGCTACAGAAGATGTCTTGTCGTTTATTGAAGCAATGAGTAAATATTTAATCATAAAATAATTTGCCACCAAGGCTCCAAGACACCAAGAAGCACCAAGTTATGTACAATACAATTTCGGAGGAGGAAGATCTTATAGGAAAAGCAATCGTAGATGCTGCTTTTCATGTTCACAAAGAACTTGGTCCTGGATTATTAGAAAAAGTATATGAAGTCTGTTTTTGCTATGTTTTGGAACAAAAAGGATTTAAAGTAAAGAGACGGCTTGATATCCCTATTGTCTTCGAAGGCCTGGTTTTTGAAGAGGGATTAAGATTAGATGTAATGGTCAATGATCTTGTGATTTGTGAGCTTAAGGCACTTGAAAATGTAAATCCCGTATGGGAGGCTCAATTATTAAGCCATCTTAAACTAACAAATAAACGACTTGGTTATCTTATAAACTTTAATGTACCATTAATTAAAAATGGAATTAAAAGAATGGTAATCTAACCTTGGTGAGCCTCTGTGCCTTCGTGTCTTGGTGGCAAAAGAGGATTTGAATATTTGGTGAAACTTGAAATATTATACTCTTAATATTGCAAATAATCGTATCAAATTCTTATGTGAGTCTGATACATTGGAATTGATCCCAGGTGAAAGATTTCTAAGGAATATCTGCTCAGAAACTGATGTTGATATCATAATAAATGTACACAGAGGGAAATACAGGCTCCCTGAAAATGCAATTAAAGTCTTTGACGCACCTTATGTAGAAGAAATTAACGGTTTGCGAATAAAAAAGAGCGATAAATTCTGGAGTATCCACAAACACAATGATGATCTTTTCATCAAAACGGTTTTTCCTCTTTCACCAGAAAATAAAAATGCCGTTCTGAAATTTTCATTATCGGACCGTGACTGGCACCTGTGGATTGACGGAACCGGAAAAGAGGCCGATCCTCTTGAATATCCCCTGGACGGACTTGTTCTTTATTACCTCTCTGCAATTCGCGGGGATATAATGATCCATGCATCAGGCGTAAATTATTCCGGTAGGGGTTATTTATTCAGCGGCATTTCAGGCAGGGGAAAGACTACCATGGCGAAACTTTGGCAGGAAGCAGGAGCAACAGTAATTCACGACGACCGGTTGATACTTCGAAACACGCATATAGGATACAGGATGTTCAACACCCCCGTTTATTCAAATGATGAACCCAGGGAATCTCCGGTTAACAAGATCTTCCTGATCGAACATGGGAGCAGGAATGAAATTATTCCTGTCAGCGGGGCTTCTGCCGTAAGCATTGTAATGTCCAACTGCATTCAGCATAACTGGGATCAGGAAATCATTTCAAGACTGATCGGATCTGTTTCATCTTTGTGCACGGATGTCCCGGTTGTCCGGCTGCCATTCCGTCCCGATAAAAGCATTATTGAAGAAATCCTGAAGAATGAACAGAGATCCTGTAAATAATATTATCGTTAAAGAAATAGGGTTCTCCCTGCTGGCTGAGGGAAAGACATTAAGGGTAAAAGCCGATGGGTTCAGCATGTACCCTTCAATAAAGCCCGGTTCAATACTACTGGTCGAACCTGTTGCTGCTGGTCACTTTCCTTTGCCGGGAGAAATAATTGCCTGGAAAAGGCAATCAGGACTTGTTGCTCACCGACTTGTAAGGATCGTAAAAGAGGGCAGCAGAGAGGTTTTCATTACACGCGGAGACAGTTGTGCCTGTGAGGATCAGCCGGTAATATATGATCAGATTGCGGGGAAGGTAATCCAGGTTGAGACGCCGGAAGGCACCTCCCTGGCATCCGGAGACAACCTGATCAGAAAACCTTTTTATCTTTATAACAGATTAATGGTTTGGGCGTTGGTAAGGATCAGGAGAGTTTTAAGCCATTTGTCCCCTTAAGAGGTTCAAAACCCATTTCACAATTAAATGAGGGAGAAAATTAAATATTTAAGCGAATCTATGAAGCTAGTCTGGAGATCTGCTCCGGGCTGGACTATGGCGAATATAATTATCTCCATTTTACGGAGCATCCTTCCGCTTCTCCTGATCTGGCTGATAAAGGGAGTGATTGATGTAATAACTGCAACTGCATCGGAAGGTTCCGAAAACAATATCGGGAATATACTTTGGCCCGTTGTAGCTGTTGTGATTGTCTGGTTTCTCGATGAAGCGGTAACGGATATCGGCAGTTATATCCGGAAGAAACAATCGGTGAAGCTTGAGACATACATGTACGGACTTCTTCATGAAAAGGCTGTAAGGCTTGACCTGATCTATTTCGAGCGCCCTGATTATTTTGACTGTCTGGCCAGGGCTGCCCGTGAAGCTCCCTGGCGCCCCAACAGCATACTGAACAATATGATCTCGCTGCTCAGGGGATTTCTGTCTCTTGTATTGATGGCAGGAGTGCTGGTCTTTCTCAACTGGAAAATAGCCCTTCTCCTTCTTGCAGTAAATATCCCTGCAATATGGCTTCGGCTTTATTACTCAGGAATACTTTATAACTTCCAGAAAGAACAAACGCCGGAATCCAGGAAAACAGCCTATTTCAACTGGCTTCTAACAGGCGACCGCCCTTCTAGGGAATTGAGACTTTTCGGTCTTGGGAAATATTTTATGTCGCTTTTCAGGAACTCTTTCAGTAAAACAAAAGATGAAGAGTTAAGGATAGTCAGGAAACGGACGCAGATCGAGCTGGTTTCCGACCTCATCAAAGCTGCAGCAGTGTTCCTGACACTCTTTTACATTGCCAGGGAAACGGTAAGCGGAATTCTGACACTTGGACAAATGGCTCTGTTTCTCCTTGCATTCAGGCAGGGAATGGCTGCCATAAAAGATCTGTTGGGCTCATTCACCGGATTATATGAAGACAGTCTTTTTATTTCCGACACTTTTGAGTTCCTGAATCTGAAGGAAAACATATCAGCAATGTCCCCTGTTATTGATGTAACAGATATGGCCAGGAGCATAACTGCGGAAAATATTTCATTCACTTATCCGGGGAATGAAAGAAAAGCTGTTGCGGACTTATCGTTTGAGATTAAGAAGGGAGAGATTGTTGCGCTTGTTGGTCCCAACGGAGCCGGTAAAAGCACGCTTGTAAGACTTCTGAGCCGGCTTTACGATCCTGATTCCGGTTCTGTAAAATTGGATGGCAACGATATAAAGCACTTTGAACCTGACAGGTACAGGAAGCTCTTTTCTGTTGTATTTCAGGATTTTATGCTTTACAATCTGAATGCCGGTGATAATATCCGCCTTGGCAATGTTGATGCAGGTAATGAAGAAAAGGTCATTGCTTCGGCTACTGTTGCCGGCATCCATGATCTTATAAATGAACTCCCGAACGGCTACTCAACAGTCATCGGTAACCTTTTTGACGACAGCCGTGAGCTCAGCTGGGGTGAATGGCAGAAGCTTGCGCTGGCGAGAGCTCTCTACAGGGATTCTCCTGTTCTCATTCTCGATGAGCCTTCGAGCGCCCTTGATTCCGATACAGAATATGAAATTTTCAGCAGGTTCCGGGAGATAGTCAGGGGAAGGACAGCGATCCTGATCAGTCACAGGTTCACGAATGTCAGCCTTGCCGACAGGATCATTGTACTTGATAAAGGGATGATGGCCGAGACAGGAACCCACGAGGAGCTGATGAACAAGAGAGGGATATACTATTCAATGTACACAAAGCAGAGCAGCAGGTTCGATAAATGAACACTAAGCTAAATATTAGGGACGAGGAGATCTTTTTACTGGGGCTTTGCCGTCTCTCCTTTAATGTCGAGATAAAGGCAATGCTCAGGGCTCTTGCTGAGAACATAACCGACTGGAAGTATTTCTCCGACCTGGCAAACAGCCACGGTGTTTCGGCCCTTGTATATAATAACCTTCAAAAGCTAGATTTCCTTCAGTATGTACCTGAAGTTATTGCCACCGGCCTGCATAATGCTTTGATGGTGAATATAAGCAGGAACGCCTGCAAGATGGAGGCGATGGGCAGAGTGCTGAAGCTTCTGAATGAAGAAAATATCAAGGTGGTGCTTCTCAAGGGATTAGCCCTGGAATTGTCGGTTTACGAAAATAAAGGCCTGCGTCAGATGACAGATGTTGACATCCTCTTATCGATGGAGGATTGCCTGAAAGCCCGTAAGGTGCTATTGGACAATGGTTTTTCATCCCTGCCTGTGAAATCAGTATTCTACAAGCCGATCCTGATGGACATAGGGAAGCATCTGCCAACACTCACAAAGGATGGATTTTCTATCGAACTCCACCACGACCTGTTTGGAATCGACAAGCGACTCCTGACAAAAGTGTTTTATGACACAGGGTTGGAAACAGACCTCAATTCTGAAAAAGTATACCGGCCAGAGCCAAGGATCTTCTTCCTTTACCTTGTCAGACATCTTCATCTCCACGAAAAGAATAATGAGTCGCAGCTGAGGCTGTATGCCGATCTGGTGGTGCTTCTGGAGAAATTCAGGGATGAAATAATTAATTATGATCTGCTTACATTAGCAGGAGATGCCGGGGTCGGAGAGATCCTTGCCTGGCGGCTTGAGCCGCTGAGGGACCTGTGGGGGATTTCATTTCCGGAATGGATGAATGATTATATCAATAAATGGTACAATCCGGAATCCATCAATAAATTTATTTTCTTCCTGAAGAGTCCCAAGGATAATCCGTCAGTAAACAAAGCTCTAGTATTCCGTGATAACATTAAGGAGATTCCCGGCTTTCTCCGTAAGTTTATTTTTGTGCTCGGAGATCTGTTCCCTACCCTTCAGTTTATGAAGAACAGGTACAATTGCAGAAGTTCGGTGAAGGCAATACTATATTATCCTGTTAGGTTAGGAAAATTATGGTATTTGATTAAGCCTCCGTGGAACAGGTGCGTAAAGGCTTTTATGTAATAACTCGTGTAGATTATTTACCTGGAGAAATACCGGTTATAATCCTCAATGAATATCCTGTAGAATCCATCAGTTATCATCAGTGAGTCATGAGGATCGGCGATGTTTTTCACTTTAAGATGGAAATCACCGACCACATCCCACATCTCAAGTCCTGTTATCCGTAATTGTCCGCCTGCTGCGCTGTATGTTTTGGATTTGCCTTCAGGCAGTTCAACAGTTAATACTGCTTCGAAAGCCGGGAAATCGAATACGTTTTCGGTAAAAGTGGTATCGTAAGCCTGGAGATATAAAGAGACTTGTCCGTGGTTAAAAAAATGCCAGTCGAAGGCCTTTTTTACATTTCCCTTGTAATCCGAGTACCTGAGGGCGGTGCCGTCGTAAGAATAAATTTTACTGCCTATATTGTATTCAAGGAGCTTTGACCTGGGAGCCTCCTCGGTGCAGGAAATAATTAAAGCAGAGGCTAACAATGAAAGAATCAGCATTCTCTTCATGATGATGCAGGTAAAATATAAAGATACTCAAAAATTTGCAGATTTCCAATATACGAAGTCTTAAGCCGGCCACCGGTCGCCGGTAGCCGGTAACCGGGTAAAAAGAGAACCCCGGGTTATGGTGGCCGGACCCGGGGTTGCAATGCACTCCTTGTATGAACACGAGGAGCAGCGTAAAAACTTCCGTTTTATAGTCTGCGCATGATCAGGATGCCGTGCAACCACGGGCATGCTTCGAATGCCAACGCCCTGACGAAGGCAGCAGCCCGTGATTGCTGGCACGGACAACACACCGGGACATTCGTCCCTTTCCCTTCCGCCCTGATGCAGCGAGACTGCAAGTTATTTTAATCGATTCCTACGACATTATTCCGTAGATACTCATGATATTGCTCACTAATCCATCCTATAATTTGGTCTTTAACCCATTCATAGGCATCTTTAATTTTATCCCATACAGCGGCAAAGAAATCAGATAATTTGCCTCCTCCATTAATTTGAATAGTCTCGTCAAGACTTAGTTCAATGACATTGTAAAATTTAAGGTCCATGGTGTCTGGTTTTAGTAAATTAGTAAAATGAAATAATTTAATAACCAATATGTTTCGTTAGCCCTTTGAAAGAATAACATAATGAATATCTTAACTTATTAGTCGATCTCTTATTGGCCTTTCCCTATACATTTTTCCGTAAACACTCTTCTAAAATCTTCACTATAATTTGAATTCATATCAAAAAGCGATGTGTCTTTTTTTATCTTATATAATCCTTCAATTGAAGGTTTGGAATTCTCGTCAAAGTATAAAATCTCAGAGCGATTTTGCCAAATATTTTCAGGGTTATTTTCTAAAAATGAGAAATGAACATTAAATTTCACTTGTGAAAGGAGGCCATAATTATTATAGATATGAGAATACATATAAAAGAAATAATATCTTGTTGTTTTTTCAGTCACAAACTCCTTAGATCTACCATATTCCATCATCTGAGGAGTAAGCCCAGTATCAATTCTTAGAATTCTCCCTGTCCTTTTATTGATAACAAATCTGCCATTCTTTAGGATATAGTTTTTGGGGATGAAGTTTTGTTTGGGATTTATGGCAATTATTAATATAGAATCATTCGCTACTTGATTGCTAAAATATATATTCTTTTCACGATTTTTTGAAACTCCAATGATGAATCGATTTAAAGGTGCATACAATGCTGGGATATTATATGGAGGCAAAAATTTCCCTTTGTACTTGGGATTGAAATCGACAATAATATTTTTAAGGTAACCGAGAATCTCCTCGCCATAACTTGGAAAGAAAACGTTTTTACATATAATTATTATCTCTGATTTTACATCCGCCACCAATGTATCTCTAAAGAATATTTTATCTTCCCTGAAACATGTAAGATAGAGTGGAGGTTTAATAGCTTTATAGGAACTGTCAATAGCTCTATCTATAAATGATTTAGCACTTTTTGCATTGATAACTATTGGATTTAATGCAATAGAAAGCTCTTGCATTTCAATTGTTCTGTGCTTTTTAATTTTGCTATATGAGGTTAGAAGAGTTTGATAAGCTACGTGTGAAATTTTTAAAGAGTCTTCTTTAAGGTCTGGCAATGAAAAAAATCCATCAGCATCTGATACTTCTAAAATATTTGAACCTAATACTTTAATATATGCGTAAGGGATTGAATTCTTAGTTTGAGAGTCAACTAATTGAAATTTCCCTAATTCCTGACCATTTACGATATGGCATGATATTATAGAGCTGAAATTTATTAGCAATAACAGGCTTTTTATCGTGGAGGTTCCAAGTTTCATTTAAGTTTTTTTTGACCTATTTTTTCGTATTGAAGAGACTTAAAATGAAGAGGTTATTCAATTTTTAGAAACCCATTAACCGCAAAGGTCGCAAAGAATTTACGCAAAGACCGCAAAGTTTAATTAATAACCTTCTTCTTGGCGTTCTTTGCTTTTGCTTTGCGCACTTTGCGTTTAAAATTGAATCTTGAAATAACCTCTTCATTTAATCACATGAGATCAATTAACTTTTGTAATGTCGATATTACAATTTTCACCAACCTTGATCTCCAGAGTAATTTTGAAATTATCCCAAATCCATTTG
This sequence comes from uncultured Rikenellaceae bacterium, assembly GCA_964638545.1. Classification (GTDB taxonomy): domain Bacteria; phylum Bacteroidota; class Bacteroidia; order Bacteroidales; family VadinHA17; genus LD21. Next base: position 11,439 of record CAZXAM010000050.1, read on the forward strand.
GCTATGTCCACAATTGTGTCCCAAACGTCAGCAAAGAATTCAGCCAGCCTTCCACCACCATTGATCTGGAGCTGCTCCTCAACGGTTAGTTCCCTTACAGAAAATTTTTCGATTTCCATAACAAATAAATTTTAATTAGTAATATCCTGCCCCGCTTGTTTAAACTGCCCGGGGATTTAGCACGACAACGAAACATTACTAATTTCGTACTGCACCGTCCGGAAAAAAAGGATTCCGGGAAAAATATTTCCGCCCGAGTATTCTTTTTCCTCCTGGAAAGTCATTGGCCTCAGATAACATGATATCATTATCTCAAACGGCTCTGTGTAATAAAATGTCTTTACCGATTTGGAATATGCAATCGGAGCTCCTCTCGATTTGAGTTCGTCAAGAGTTTCGTAAAGGCTTGTCCGGCTAATGCCGAGTTTCCCGGCAAATTCTTCCGGGGTTCCTGTGCACCTGCCCTCAAGAAGCTTCTGCATCAGGCTGAAACGGTCAAGATATTCAAATACTTTCATATCCTTTTAATTTAGTGTTTTAACCTCTTCAAAGTCATATTTCTGACACATCATAATCCTCCTGAAATAACCTTCACTCTCCGATAACTCTGTAAATGTCCCCTCCTGAATTACATTTCCCTTCTCCAGCACAATGATCCTGTCGGCCATGCTTATGGTTGAAAGACGGTGAGCAATGATCACCACTGTCCTGTTTTCTTTTTTCATGATCCTGACCATCTCATGAACAAACGATTCTGCCATTGAATCCAGCGACGATGTGGCTTCATCAAGGATTAGTATCTCCGGATCCCTGTACAGTGCTCTTGCAATGGCTATCCTTTGTTTCTGTCCTCCTGATAAAGCTGCCCCGTTCTCACCGATGTATGTTCCGAAGCTGTTAGGAAGACCCTCTACAAATCTGAGCATCCCCAGTTTTTCACAGACATTATAAACTCTTTCCATATCGGGCTCCAGTTCTCCTACGGCAATATTTTCTGTTACACTGCCTGAAAAGAGATCAATCTTCTGAGGCACGACCGAAATGATTTTCCTTAACGAAGTATTTGAAACATGCTTTATGTCGTATCTCCCTATCGAGACCCGTCCTTCCTGAACCGGATAGAGATTCTGCAATAATGAAGCCACGGTGGTCTTCCCTGAACCGCTCTCTCCGACAATAGCTGTTATATCACCTTTTCTTATCCTTATGCTGAGTGAAGTAAAAACATCAGCCCTCGATCCATACCTGAATCTGACGTTTTCCAGACTTATGTCGCTGACCATCTCCGGCCTCAGCTCTATTTTATGCTCTTCATCGTCAATTTCCAGGTCAAAAATCTCGAACAGCCTGTCAGCGGCAATCTTTGCATCCTGAAGTGTCCTGTTAAAACCTATTATGCCTGAAACAGGACCTGTGAAATATCCTACAATCGAATAAAATGCTATCAATTCCCCGGGGGTTATCTGATTCCTTATTACATACCCTGCTCCTGCCCATAATATTATAAGTGTGATAAGCTGTGTGACAAGGCCCGCCGAACTTGAGATGGATATGGAATTTAATCCTGATTTATAAAGGATGCCGAGCAGGCCGGCAAATTTGACCTCAGTCCTGAAGTTTGAGAATTCCTCAAGGTTGAATCTTTTGATGGTCCCGGCTGAATTCAGGGACTCAACAAGCTGCGCTTCAAGATCTGCAGATCTTTCCATAACCTTCCTCTGCACTTTCCTGTTAAGCTTGTCGGATAAATAATAGATCAAAGCGTAAAATGGTATGACAATCAGCATAATAACAGCTAATTTCCAGAAGAAGGTGAACATCAGCAGGAATGAAACTACCAGGATGAAAACATTAAGCACCAGATTTATGGAAACATCATTGATAAACACCCTGATTTTAACAGCGTCCCCAATCCTTGAGATTATTTCACCTGTTCGCATATTATCGAAAAAAGAGTGCGGGAGACGCAGCAGATGCTGATAATAACCGAGAATAAGCGAAGCATCAATTCTTTGCCCTGTTTTTAATATGAAGAGCGACTGAAAGAATCCCAGCATAAGCCTGGTCAGGATTATAAGGATCATTGCCAGGCCCAGCAGGTTCAGAAGATTCAAATTACTGGCGGGAATGACATGATCGACAATCCTGCCCACAAACAGGGAGGTTGACAACCCCAGGGCTGAAAATACCAGCGCTCCTGTCAGAGATTGCAGAAGAATGCTTTTGTTGGGACTGATCAACTTCCAGAGACGAACATAAAGAGGAATTTTTTCATTTTTTGCCTCGAACCTTTCTCCGGGAGCGATCAGGAGCAGCACGCCTGTCCATTCCGCTTTGAATTTCTCGTGTTCCACTTTATGAATAGCTCCGTCATATGGATCCATTATCTCAATGCACCTGGTAGTGGCTTTAAGTACAACCACGTAATGTGTAAGTACATTTTTAACGATCATGTGGGCTATCGCAGGTTTTGGGATCTTGAAGAGACTGTCCCATTCTCCCTTGACGCCTTTGGCGAGAAATCCCATTTTTCCTGCAGCTTCAATCAGTCCGCGTATATTGGTCCCTTTTTTGTCAGTACCCGCATATTGCCTGATCCTCGATACAGGAAGGTTCACATTATAGAAAGCAGCCACCGATGCAAGGCATGCCGCACCGCAATCTGTAATGTCCCTTTGTTTGACTTTAATATTCATTTATTTACTTCGATTTTGCCAGATTAGGATCAAGCCAGCTGCCGGGCTTGTCGAATAAAAGGTTCAACAGCGATCTGTGTGCAACCAAAATACGGGCAGAAAAGCTCATGCCTTTTTTAAGCTCAGCCGGAACTTCTTTCTCCATGAGCAGGCGCGATGATACCGGCTTGCATTTTACACTGTAATAAGCTTCTGATTCAGGCTCACCGGTTAATTCATAGGCTATGTCTGAAACGACGGCATCAAAAGTGCCCCATTCGTTAAAATCATATACATCAACCTTTATCTTTACTTTCTGGTCCAACTTCACCAATCCGATATCCTTTGGACTTATCTTGCACAAGGCAACCAGGTCGCCTGAGGGTGAAATTTCTGCCGCCGGCTGATTGGCGTTCACCAACATTCCGGGCTGAATTCCGGGACTCTTTATTATCGTCCCGCTTACAGGAGCCAGAATGATCATGTCTGCCATTGCTTCAGTACACTCCAGAAGCTCAGCCTCCATGTTGGTTGCCAGGTTCCCTCTCAGCATCATGTCTGCCTGCCATATACTCTTCCTGTACGCCAGTGTCTGATTCAGATCCTCCGTGTCAAGTCTTAAAGCATATAAGCTTCTTTCAAATTCCGTTTCAGGTATGCTCTCCTTTTTATGAAGGATCTCCATTCTTTCATACTCTGCTTCGGATCTCAGATATTTCTGCAACTGAATATTCCAGGATCTGATAAAATCCGAATATTCAGAATTATACCTTGAAGTCATGAAACTGCCGGTTTCAGGCAGAGGGACCTTATAATCGATCAGCATCAGCTTCTCAAGGTCTTTTATTGAGCAGTTATTATCAAAGATTCCTTTTACCAGCGCATCCTTACGGGCGTTAAGCGCTGCTGATTGAATGATCAAAAGAGTGTCTCCCCTGGAGATCATGCTTCCCTCTTCAACCGAGGAATAAATTACTTTTCCCTGGCATGGGATATAAACAATCTGCCTGGCTAAATCAGACTGAAAACTGCCTCTCGCGTTTACAGCAACATCCACCTTTATGAATGGGAGCATTAATATCCCGCATAAAGCTGATATTATAATTATCCAATAAATTATCCTGCTCCTTGATGTTACTTTTATCAGGTAACTTTCAATAGAATTGACTGTGAAACGTGAAGGAATAAGATCCATTTGCCAAGTATTTAGTGTCAGAATGTTCTGGCTGATTTTAATTTACTAATAGTCAGATTAATAAAATAAATGCTGCAACACCACTAAATCAAAGACCATCCCTCTCTAAATAAAGTCAATAACCTGTGACAAACTCCATCATTGCTTTTTCCTAAAACAACGATCCAGCTGTTTTGTCTAACTTCTTTGACTTTCTACCTCTACATGTAATAAGGTGTCGATTTGTGACAAAAATTTTGCCACTATTTTTATTTTTTACCCTAATTTATAATTAGTCTAAACAAGCGTATTCGTTAACGCTCTGATAATGTAGCACTTGCCTGATTCTTCAAACCGGATTACAATTAAATGAATCTGACGAAGATTTAATCCGGACTGGCAATTTATTACCATAAATAAAAAAGCCGGCACGGAAACTAATCCGCGCCAGCTTTTGATAATCTTTCTGATCCCGGTAACCTTCAGCCGGTAGCCGGTAGCCGCTAACCAGTAGCCGCTAATGCAGCAATGTAATATCCCCTACCTGCTTGAACGGCTTGCCGTTGACATACTTCCCTTCAACATACCATACATATACTCCCTGCGGACACAACTTGCCCTTGTAATAACCATTCCATGGTTTGTTGATGTCGTCGCTCTGGAAGATCAGCATGCCCTGCCTGTTGAACACCTGAAGCTTGTAATTGATCACCTTTTCCTTTATCGGCGGGTAGAAGAACCTGTCCATATTCTCGGAATTGATGTCATTTACATCTATATTCTCCTCACCGGTCTTATTGGGTGTGAAGACGGTAGCAAACCTGATTTGTCCCGGAGGCTCTACTGTTACAGCCGGCGACAGTACAAACATGTCGGAACATCCATTGACCGAGTAAGCCCACAGCGTTATATCATAAACTCCTTCTTCCATATACTTGTGGAACGGCTCTTTTACTCTGGAAGTGTCACTGCCATCTCCAAAGTCCCATACATAGGAGTCTGCAAACTGTGTGAGGTTGAAGCACCTTACCTTTTCATCGTTTACATAGACAAGAGCCGGCGCCACTTCGAAATATGCCTGCGGTGAAACATAAACATGTACAACCTGCGATGTGTCGGATGATCCGCCCGGACCGTCAACCCTTAGTTTTACTACATAGGTGCCCGGCGTAAAGTAAGTGTAAGTGGGATTTTCCGCTGTTGAATAGCTCCCGTCGCCAAAGTCCCACCTGAATGTTGTCCCCGGTATATCCCTGTTCACTGATGTGTTGTTGATCTCGACATACAGAGGAGCGCAACCTGAAGGAATGGAGTCGAACATTGCATCGGGCGGGGGCGGAAGGATCATGACCGGATGACTTACCTGGTTGGTGCATTTTCCGTTGGTCACTGTCAGAACCACATCGTATGTGCCGAGTCCGTGGAATGTATGCAAAGGACTCTGGGTTGTTGAAGTTGTTCCGTCATCAAAGTCCCAGCTGTACTGCCAGAACGTGCTTACCGGTGTTGTCTGATCGGTGAACTGAACATTGTTGCCGGCAGCAAGATAATTCTGGGAAGGAGGAACAGCATCGAACTGTACTGACGGTACCGGCATCACAACAATCTGCATTTCCATGGTATCGGTGCAACCGTAGTACGAGCTGGTGATCAGCTGAACCGTAAACGGTAACGGTGAACCTGTTATATTGGTATACATATGTTGTGTTGCATTTCCGGGGCTTGGGCCTCCTCCTCCGTCACCAAAGTCCCAGGTATAGATGTTTGCTCCCGCAAGAGCTGTGAAGATTAGCTGACTGCCGCTGCAGACGGTATCGTCGCTTGCCGTGAAAGTGGCATTAACAGCCGGGTA
>CAZXAM010000050.1:17239-21025 GCA_964638545.1 uncultured Rikenellaceae bacterium
TGCCGCTGCAGACGGTATCGTCGCTTGCCGTGAAAGTGGCATTAACAGCCGGGTAGACAGTCATCATTGCCGTTTTCGTATCGGTACATGCCGGATTTGTGGCAGATGTAACCGTCAGAGATACTGTACGGTACTGTATCGTTGAAGATGTTGTGTTTACGAAAGTGTGCTCAGGTTCGGCAACCGTTGTATTTACAGGAGTTCCGTCACCGAAATCCCAGGTAAAGCTTGAGTAGAGAGACATATCACCCTTTAAGAACTTCACTGTAACCGGAGTGCAGCCCATGTTTACATCCTGAGTAAATGAGGCATCAGGAGCATCCACAACAACCTGTACGCTGTCGGTGCCATAGCATCCGTAACTGTCCCTGACCTTGTAGTAGAGCTTGTAGGTGCCTCCTATCATGGTCTTGAATGTAGGATTCTGAGTGAAGTAATTGTTCAGCGGACCTACATCTCCGGTCCAGATATTCTGTGTCCAGGTGCCTGAACCTCCCGTTATATTCGGTGTAATGACCTGGGCAACATTTCCGCATGCAGGGATCGGGTCGCTTACCCATGATATATCAGGTAATGAATTGACTGTTAACACTGCACTGTTTGTGTATGTGGTTGCGCAGAATGCTTTCAGCCCGAGTCTGTAACGGTAGTTATTGAAAGCTATAGGTATATCGACAAGTGCAAGCTGCTGTGATGTTGCTCCGCTGTAAATGCCGCCGTCAAAGATTTCATCCCATGTCACGCCGTTATCGGTGCTTACCTGCCATCTGAGTGAATCTATCATTCCTGTCCCGTTTGCGTAGAAATAAACAGGCCCGCTGCCGTCGCATACAGATGCATCTTTAGGCTGTACGCCTGCTATCGGAGGTCTGTTGACCCTCAGAATCACATAATTCGAGAAGACAGGAGTGCCGCAGTCGCCATCGACGGTAACCTTGAAGATTGAATTGTTCATACTGTAAGGAACTCCCGTCAATACCAGGTCGCCGGTTGTTGCGCCGCTGTAGATGCCTCCATCTGAAATGTCGGCAAACGGAGCAGTTCCTGTCTTGACTTGCCATTTGTATGTAATATTGGTACCGGTAGCCGTAACGGAGAACCCTGCATTGTCACCTGAGCAGATTGTAGTATCCTGCGGCTGATTGATTATCTCAGGAACTGTGTTTACGGTAAGCATTGCGCTTCCTGATGTAACTGTCGTTGCACAACCGGTAACATCTGCACGGAACCTGAATCCTGACATATCTCTCATCGCACCATAGATGCTGAGAGTATTTGTTGTAGCGCCATAATATGCTCCACCATCGATTAATGGAACAAAAACTCCTGTTGAGTCAACAAACCACTGGTATATCAGATCATCACCTGTTGCAGTTACCTGGAATGAAGTGACTCCATATTCACAAAGTGTTCTGTCAACAGGATGTGAAGTTATCACAGGTCCGTTTCTCAGGGTTACCGTTGCCGATCCTGTAAGATTTGGAGCTCCGCTAACCAGACACGTGTTGGCATCTGTTACATCTACCAATGTGTATGTGGTGGTTAAAGCCGGGGTCACTGTTATCGGATCGCCGCTATTGTAGTTATTGACTATTCCGTGATTAAGGATGTTAAGTGTGAATGGTCCGGTACCGACAGCTATATTGACATAAATTGTCGAGCTTTCTGTCGGACAGATTGTTCCTCCGCCTGAAATTACAGCAAACGGTGATGGATTGACAGTATAAGTGAATATCTGTGCAGGTCCGTCACAAACCGGCAATCCATTATCAAAATGAGGCGTTACCGTAATTGTGGCCACAACCGGCACAATGTTCCCGTTTATAGCTGTAAATGATGGTATGTTACCTGAACCGCTGGCTGCAAGACCAATGCTGGAATTATTATTGGTCCATGTATAGGTAGTGGTGCCAACAGTATTGTTCGTGGTAAAATTGACAGGGGCTGTCGTAGCACCGTTGCATATCGTCTGATCCGTTGGATCATTGAGCTGTCCTCTCGGATTGACTGTTATAGTAAACGTCTGTGTCGGGCCGTCGCATGTTGCACTTCCGTTGGTAAAATGAGGAGTTACTGTGATAGTCGCAACTTTAGGCGTTGTACCAGTGTTTATTGCGTTGAATGCTCCAATAATACCTACCCCATTCGATGCCAACCCTATCGTTGGATCGCTGTTAACCCAGGAATACGTTGTCGTCCCACCGGAATTCATCGTACCGAAGAATACAGTAGTGGTAATTGATCCGTCGCATACAATCTGATCAGCAGGATCATTGACCTGCCCCAGAGGATTAACCGTTATCGTAAATGTGATCGGCGTACCGTCGCATGGCACTCCTCCGTTGGTAAAACGCGGTGTCACTGTGATAGTTGCCGTGACTGGCGATGTCGTGAGGTTTGATGCCGTGAATGCTGCTATGTCGCCGCTTCCGCTTGCTGCAAGCCCTATCGTAGCATCGCTGTTAGTCCATGCGTATGTCGTAGTGCCTACTGTGTTGTTAGTTGTGAACCCTATAACCGGCACTGTCGCTCCCGTGCAGACTACCTTGTTCGTTACACTGTTAACCTGTCCTTTCGGGTTGACCGTGATGGTGAACGTCTGTGGCGGGCCGTCGCATGTCTTTGTTGCGTATGCAAAGTGCGGCGTTACTGTTATCGTTGCAACTACCGGCGTGGTGCCCGTGTTGACTGCATTGAACGATGATATGTTGCCTGTCCCGCTTGCTGCAAGCCCTATGCTCGTAAGATCATTAGTCCATGTATATGTCGTCGTCCCTACAGTGTTCGTGGTCGTAAAGAGAACTGCCGTCGTAGGCGAACCGTTGCAGATTACCTGGTCCGAAGGATCATCAACCTGTGCTGTCGGGTTAACTGTGATCGTGAACGTCTGTGGCGTGCCGTCGCATACCGGCACTCCGTTGTCAAAGGTAGGTGTTACCGTTACTGTTGCCACTATCGGCGCTCCCGTAAGGTTGATCGCATTGAACGAAGCTATATTGCCGCTCCCGCTCCCTAACAGTCCTATCGTCGCATCGCTGTTCGTCCATGTGTAGGTCGTCGTCCCTCCGCTGTTGGCCGTGGTGAACGTCACTGCCGCAACAGGCGATCCGTTGCATACTACCTGGTCCGATGGATCATTGACCTGGCCCGTCGGGTTGACTGTGATAGTAAACGTCTGCGTCGGTCCGTCGCATGTCTTACCTGCATTGTCAAAATGAGGCGTGACTGTTATAGTTGCTACTATCGGCGCTGTCGTGATATTGGAAGCCGTGAACGAGGCTATGTTACCTGTCCCGCTCGCTGCAAGGCCTATCCCTGTTGCTGTGTTAGTCCAGCTGTACGTCGTGACTCCTATCGTGTTGGTGGTGGCGAAGTTGATAGCTGTAACTGTACCTCCGTTGCATACAACCTGGTCCACAGGATCGTTGACCTGGCCCTGAGGGTTAACTGTGATAGTGAACGTCTCAGGTGTGCCGTCGCACTGTGTCCCGCCGTTGGTAAACCGTGGTGTCACAGTGATTGTCGCCGTGACCGGTGCCGGTCCCGGGTTGATGGCCGTGAACGGAGCTATATTGCCTGTGCCTCCTGATGCAAGGCCTATAGATACATCGCTGTTGGTCCAGTTATAAGTCGTTGTGCCTCCCGAGTTGGTCGTCCCGAACACCACTGCCGTAGTGGATGAGCCTGCACATACTACCTGGTCCGATGGATCATTGACCTGGCCCAGAGGGTTGACTGTTATCGTGAACGTCTCAGCTGGTCCGTCGCAGGTAGCGCCTGCATTTG
>CAZXAM010000051.1:0-20200 GCA_964638545.1 uncultured Rikenellaceae bacterium
CAACTCTCCCAGGGTTATTGCATTGCCTTCGGATGCCCAGATCGAACAGGCAGATCTAAACAGGATCTTTGAGATTTTCCGCGACAGGTTTGCCGATGCCGGTGATTTTACCTACATAATAGTGGGAAATTTCAAAACTGATGAAATGCTCCCGATGCTCGAAAAATATATAGGAGGGCTCCCTTCAATAAAAAGGAAAGAAACATGGCAGGATAGAGCACCGGAATTTCCGGAGGGAAAGATCATTGTCGATGTGCCAAAGAATTCAGAGCCCCAGAGCCAGGTTGCAATGGTTTGGAAAGACGACTTCAGATGGAAAACAAACGAGCGCATGGGATTCACTATTCTCATGAAGATACTGGCAATTAAGTGCAGGGAGGCAATGCGTGAGGACCAGGGTGGAGTATATGGAGTGAGCATTAATGGCAGTGTTTCCCCACTCCCTGAATCGACTTACACTATAACTTCCACATGGGGCTGTAAACCTGAAAATATTGACACGCTTTCGCAGACCGTTCTTAATGAAATGAGAAAAATAGTCAAAGATGGTCCGACAGAGAATGATATGAAAAAAGTTAAGGAAACAATGATTCGAGAAAGAGAAACACAGGTCAGGGAAAACAGCTTCTGGCTATCTTACCTTCAGAATCCATATATGTATGGAGTTGACTTGCTATCCCTTGGTGAATATATCGATTTTGTCAATGCATTTCCTGCAAAGAAAGTGAAAGCCATAGCAAAAAGGTACTTCGATACCGAAGAATTTGTCAGAGTGACATTAACCCCGATGGAGAAAACGGAAAGCAGATAATGTCAGAACAAACCGTGCAGCTCGGCGTTGATCTTATCGATCACTTCGCTTAGATGGTCTTTATTATTTGGGAAATTGTAGTGATCGGCTTCGACGATAAGCAGTCTGCCTAGTGTGTAGGTCTCAATCCAGGCCTCGTATCTTTCATTCAGTCTTTTAAGATAATCGATGCGGATAGAGCTTTCGTAATCGCGGCCGCGCATCTGGATCTGGTTGACAAGAGTAGGTACTGATGCCCGGAGATAAAGAAGAAGGTCGGGTGGTTTAACAAGCGAACTCATCAGCTTGAAGAGCGCCGAATAGTTTTCAAAGTCGCGTGTCGACATCAGCCCCATAGAGTGAAGGTTGGGCGCAAATATGTATGCGTCTTCGTAAATAGTCCTGTCCTGGACTATCGTTTTATCAGATTTTCTGATTTCAAGTATCTGGCTGAAGCGCGAGTTAAGGAAATATATCTGCAGGTTGAAAGACCAGCGCAGCATATCCTCATAGAAATCGTTCAGGTAAGGATTATCGTCAACATCCTCATAATGAGGGGTCCAACCGTAATGCTTGGCAAGAAGCCCTGCCAGTGTAGTTTTTCCTGATCCTATATTTCCCGCGATTGCTATATGCATAATAAAATGTATTTTCCGCTTATAAAGTTATTAAAAATTCTTAATCCCTGCCGCAATATACATCTCCTCAATAAACTCTCTGTTATTGGAAAGCCTGGGCACCTTGTTCTGACCGCCAAGCTTGTTCTTTGACCTGAGCCAGTTGTTGAAGCTTCCTTTTGGCACTGAACGCACGATAGGCATTATAAGATTGATGTCCCTGAAACGCTTTGCCTCATAATCGGAATTGATTGATTTAAGAGTTTCGTCCAGTACTTCAGTGAACTTGCCGAGGTCGGAAGGCTCTTTTTCAAATTCGATGAGCCATTCATGTGTTCCTTTCGAGGCTGCACCCATGAAGACAGGCCCTGCCGTATATTCTGATATAATTGCTCCTGTAGATTTGCAGGCTGAGTGCAATGCTTTATCAGCGTTGTCAATTATAACCTCTTCGCCGAATGCATTTATGAAATGCTTTGTCCTTCCCGATATCCTGAACTTATAAGGTTTTATGCCGGTGAACATTATAGTATCTCCTATCGTGTAGCGCCATAACCCGCTGCTGGTGGATATTACGATAGCATAATTGACCCCTTTTTCAACCTCGCCTAAAGTAAGGACCGGCGATCTGTTATTTTCTGCCTTGTCAGCAGGGATGAATTCATAGAAGATGCCATAATCAAGCATGAGAAGCAAATCCCCTGAATCAGGATCATCCTGGATTCCGAAAAATCCTTCCGATGCATTATATGTCTCCATATAGTGCATCCTTTCGCTTCGGATAAGATTTTTATAAAGCTCACGATATGGCGTGAAGCTTATTCCTCCGTGAAAAAAAACTTCAAGGTTCGGCCAGACATCAGACAGGTTTGATTTACCCGTATACGCAAGAATATATTTAATCAGTGTAAGGAACCACGACGGAACACCGGAAAGGCTCGTGATATTTTCATTCAGGGTCGATTTTGTAATAAGCTCCAGCTTCTTTTCAAAATCCTCAAGAAGAACAATCTCCTTTTTAGGAGCTCTCACAAGGTCGAACCAGGCTGGTGTGTTTTCAATCAGGATAGCTGACAGGTCGCCGACAAGGGAATGGTCTCCTTCATTGTTGATTTTATGGCTCCCTCCAAGTATCAACGCCTTTCCGGGGAAAAGACGCGAATCAGGATAGTTATTGGAATATATAGCGATGCAATCCTTTGATGCCCTGTAATGACAATTTTCAAGCGCTTCTTTTGTTATTGGAAGAAATTTGCTTTTCGACGATGTTGTCCCCGATGACTTTGCAAACCATTTGATTTTTCCGGGCCAGAGAATATCAGCCTCCCCCCGGCGGAGCCTCTCCATCCAGGGAATGAAATCCTCATATGTCTGAACTGGCACCCTGGTCTGAAAATCCATGACCGAGGCTATGGAACGGTAATCATATTTTCTTCCCCATTCTGTTTCATTCGCTTTGCGGATGAGATCAAACAGAGAGCTGGTTTGTGTTTCGACAGGGAATTCCCTGAAATGCGCTATCTGGTTGAGGCGCTTTGCATTGAGCAGCTTCAGAGTTTTTGGTATTATCCCCATTAAATAAACCGATGAGGCATTAAAGATAATTAAATTTAAAGCATAGGTTTTTAATCATCCGAAAACTTCTTTCAGCACGCCAAGCGACTTAATTTTCCTTAGCCCCGGAAGATGAAGAGCATAATATCTGACCAGGACATCGAGGACATCATTTCTCATTGATCCATTGAGAACAATCCTGTTCACGTTTTCATAAGATGATGCAAAAAAGGCGGCGATTATTTCCGAAATCTCCCCGCTGGCATAATTCCCGTGGTCGGGCGGCAAGTGAACAAATGAACCGTTCATCATGTCAAAATACCGTTCGGTTCCTGAGGTCCTTGGACCAGGCTCAAATCCGAGATAACTGCTCAGCCCTGCAAGGAATGCAATATGGAAATTGGAATACCCCTCTCTGCAACTGTCGAAATAAATAATTGATCTCTCTATGAAATCAAAAAGTTCTTCGTTGGGAGTCTCCTCTTTAAGCACGGATGCCAGAACCTCTCCAAGGAATATTGCCACGCAGCTTTTTTTAACATTAAAATATATATCAGAGGGTACATATGAAACAGAAAATTCCTTAAGGGTTTGGATCTCCCTCGATTCTTTAAAATATACAACCAGGTCGAGGACCGACATTGGCTGGAAAAAAACATTATGCTTCCCTGACTTCCTGTTCCTGATGCCCTTGATCATATATGACTGGCGGCCGAAATTCTTAGTGTAGAGCCATGCCACAATGCCGGAATCAGTATACTTGATCTGGTGCAGGACGATGCCTCTTGTCTTTTCGATCATAAAATTTCCGGTTTGTTCAAAAGTACAACAATTTGATAATTATGACTCTTGATATGTAAAGCAGGAATCAGTATATTTACTCCCCGACATATACTCATCATGATCTCATCAAACAACGAGGAACTGGTAAGAAGGATCGCAAAACTGGCAAAGCAGAACCAGGATCTTGAGGATCAGATTAAAAAACTGATCAAACAAAATGAGAAGCTTGCGAGGGATTATGAAAAGCTGAAAGATCTCACTGAAAAAGCTCCTGCCGAAGGAACAAAGATTCCTGTTGAAATAGAAAGGCAGGAGTCGCTTAAGTTCAATATGGCGACAGTCCTGTTCGCTGATATTCACGGTTTTTCAAAGATTGTCGAAGGTATGGATTCCACAGCAGTGATGGATGAGCTCGATGAGATACTGTATGAATTTGATTCAATTGTCGCAAAATATAAGATTGAAAAGATAAAGACCATCGGCGACACTTTCATGTGTGCCGGAGGCATTCCTGAAAAAAATATCACAAATCCGGTCGATGTTGTGATGGCGGCGCTTGAAATGCGTAACTTCCTGAACAACTACGAACTCAAAAAGTATGGTCCTGAAAACAAGATCTGGGACCTGAAAGTGGGTATCCATACCGGACCGGTAACAGCTTCAGTAACCGGGAAAAAGAAGATCAGCTACGACATCAAGGGCGATACTGTCAATACTGCCAGCAGGGTTGAGGCTGTATCAGAGAAAGGTTCAATTCTGATTTCCGTAATGACCTATGAGCTCGTCAAGGAATTTTTCGACTGTCGGTACTTCGGGAAACTTCCTGTAAAATACAAGGATGATCTTCAGATGTACATCGTAATGGGGCTCAAGCCTGAATTTTCAATCGACGGCAAGGGAGTGCTGCCAAATGATGCTTTCAGGATCAAGTTCGGCCTTATCCAGTTCACGGATATCCAGGAGATCATTCTCGACAAGCTCGAAAAAGAGCTTCCTTCTTATTTATTCTATCATAATGTCAAACACACAGTTGACGTTGTTACTGAAGTGGAGCTGATAGGATGGGCCGAAGGATGTTCCGACGAGGAAATTCTCATTCTGAAGACAGCCGGACTCTTTCACGACGTGGGACATACCGTGACCTATGATGATCATGAATATCATGGTACTCTCATTGCCCGTGAAATGCTTCCGGCATATAATTATTCGCAGGAACAGATAGATAAGATCTGTGCAATAATAATGTCGACGAAACTTCCGCCGCAACCCACAAACCTCCTTGAAGAAATAATCTGTGATTCCGATCTCGATTACCTGGGCCGAAGCGATTTTATACCGGTCTCAAATACTCTTTTTGAGGAGCTTAAGGCACAAAATAAAATGGGTTCTCTTAACGACTGGAACAAGATCCAGGTTAAATTCATTTCTGGTCACCAGTATTTTACAAAGACAGCCAGAAGCCTGAGAGAAGTGAACAAGAAGCTGCAGATAGAGAGGATACAGAATTTGATAACAGAGTAGATCTATCCCCCTTTGAAGGGGGTTAGGGGGATGTTTTTCATACGACACCCCCCAGACCCCCCTCAAGGGGGGATATCATGTAACTAGTTTATAACCAGTATCTTAGTCACACACGACTGCGATCCGTCAGGGCTGGCACAGAAAGCCAGGTATACTCCTGTAGCCACCCGGCGGCCATTGTAAGTAGTAAGATCCCATGAAGCCTGACCTCCGTCAGAAACGGTTTTATAAACCAGGTTGCCGCTTATATCGGTAATACTTATTTGTGTGTCCCTGACAAGCCCTGTTATTGTGACACTGCCAGTGAAATCATGCCTGACGGGATTGGGAAATGAATAAACCCCTTTAAACGAAGGAACTCCTTCAGTGGCATTGCCGCGGACCGAAAGTACACCTTTGGAAGTGGCGAACCATACATTACCGGTCTTATTGTCGACTGCAACAGAGTTTATGGCATTTGAGAACAAAGGTGAGTTTGATTCATTATAATTATTTATCTGCATGGTGCCATCAGGAGACAGCAGATAAGCTCCCGAACTTGCCGTTCCAAGCCATTTACGGTTGGCCCCATCGACAGATATTGAGGTAATTGTTTCAGTGCCAAGCATATAGTCGGCCAGGCCGGTGCCGTCATTTCTCGGGATCTTGATACGGAAAGCCCTCAGATCATTTTCCATAACCTTTTCAGGATTATAATAGATAACAGGACCTTCTCCGGTGCCTAACCAGATATTCCCCTCAAGATCTTCGGCAATGCAGAATGCGTGCGATATTACATTATTCTCAGAATCAATCACCAGCATAGTCTTTGAACGGTCATCACCTGCATAATCAGGAGTGCCATTGTCGTCAACGATAAAGAGTCCATCCCCGCGCGGAAGAACTATCCATTTCTTCTTTCCTTTTGTTACAGAAATATCTCCTACAGCATATACATCGGTGGTTGCCGGATTAACTATCCAGTTTCCCTCAGGTGTAAGCGCCTTAATGGTTCCGGGCGCTCCGGTCTGCGTGATCCACAGTTTCCTGTCTTCATCAAAAGCTAATCCGCAGAGCCTTACATATGGTTTATCAGGGATGATGGTCTGCAGAGGAGAGTTGCCATCCTTGAAATGATTTACTAGTTCATTATTCCTGTATTCAAGAAGTCCGCTCCCCCATGTGGAAATGAAGAAATGGTTATTATCAGCCGGATCAATAGCTGCCCTGAGAGGGTCAAAAATAGTCTGCGATGTAATTGTTGTCCAGTCATTGTTCTCATTGATTGAAACCTCAAGAGGCTTCCATACATTGTTCCAGGAAATATCGACGGATCCCCCGCAGATAATTGTTTTTCCGTTATATGATGTGATGCTGACGGCATCAGGAGAACCCGGTCCGGGCAGTGATAAAAGATCAAAGCTTTCAGCATTTTTCCTCCTGACCAATCCACGGGAAACATCAGCTATCCAGGTTATCCCTCCGGAAACAATTGCCTGGTTTATTTCAGGGATTCCCCATCCATAAGAATCAAAAGAGTCATGTGGGGAACCATTTTGATCAAAATAGAAGACTGATCCCGGTGTCGAAAAGACAAATCCGTTCTCCGACAATTCAAATGATCTGTAGAATAATCCCGGGTTGAACCGGAACAGGGAGCAGCCGGCGTCAATGGCATAAACCGAATCTCCGGGAAAGGATTGTTCTGTCCTGCAGGCATAGAGTTTATTTCCTGAGAAAATGACATGTGAATAATTTCCCTCGGGTGAAGGGAGGGAAGTTATCAATGACCAATTGCCGAAATATGCCAATCCGGGATTGTCGACATCTGCACTGTAAAGTCCTAAGTTTGTAGCAGCGTAAACCTTTCCGTTTCCAAAGGCAATGTCATTGACATCTGCCGTTTCTGCCCCGTTCCCTGGTTTCCAGGTATCATAAATTTCATTTTTCACGAGATCTACAAGCACGATTCCAAAACTGCATGCCAGGTAAGCATACCTTCCGTCAGCCCTGATCCGGTTAATGGTTTTTTTCCCCGGGATAAATTTCCTGCTTATATCCGGAATATTGGAGATTACATTTTTTTTAATGATATCTATGTTAGTACTCAGGTAAGCGATGATGAGGGCCTCATTATCAGAAGACCATCCTATATAGCTGATCCCTGTTTCAGTCAGCCCGTTTACCCTGGATAATTTTCGCAGCTGTTCAAATTTCTTATTGTAGACCAGAATGGATGAACCTGTTGATGCAAAAATTTCATCAGAGCCCGCTGCGACCGATTTTGCTGAATTATAGTTGAGATGATCGGTCCAAATCCCAACAGGAGTTTGTGCCTGAGCAATCAGTGCGGAAAGAAATAAAGCAGTTAATATCAGCAGATTTCTCATCGATGAATTAACAATTAAAAACGCTCTTTATTGTCCCGGAGATTGTAACTGAGGAGGAAATTCCTGAGCTTTTCAAAAGCCCTGGCTCTGTGAGAGATCAGATTTTTTTCAGAAAGCGGCATCTGTGCAAAAGTTCTCTCTTCGCCTTCCGGCATAAATACAGGATCATAGCCGAAACCTTCATCGCCTCTTTTTTCATCGATGATCCTGCCTTCAACAGTTCCTTCAAACAGGTACTCTTTCCCATCAATTATTAGAGCAATGATCGTTCTGAACCTGGCCCTCCTGTCGGTTTCCCTGCCGAGCAATGCAAGCACCTTATCGATATTGGCGTTTGAATCTTTCGCTTCTCCGGCAAATCGTGCTGAATGAACCCCGGGTTTTCCGTTCAGGGCGTCAATTTCCAGTCCTGTGTCGTCTGCAAAAACATCCATTCCGGCAATCCGGTAAATATGCCTGGCCTTGTACAGTGCGTTGCCTGCGAGCGTGGGTTCGTTTTCAGGTATGTCATCTGTAATTTTCAGATCCCGGAGACTGAGAAGCTGAAAGCTGTTTCCGAGAATATGATTAATTTCCCTTAGCTTATTCTCGTTGTTTGTTGCGAAAACCAATTGCATCCTTTAGTAGTTTCATTCAGGTGTAAAAATAGGAAAATTGACATTTCCTTTTTGAACCATCTTGATATTGTGCTACATTTGGAAAGGATAATTGAGCACACGGATGCTTTCAGGCATAGAAAACAAATCTCTGGTACTTGTAATTTTGATGGGTCTCTTCGCTTTACCATTGAGTGCCTGTCCTATTCAGGATACCGGTGAAGAGCCGGCTCTAAAGCGAATCATTATTAACGGTGACTCCATTATCAGGAGTGAAGGTCTGGAAATTGAGCGTATGGTTCTTGATTTTCGGCACCATGACATTGCCTTTGACATCGAGGGTACAGAGGAGACTGTTTACCAGTATTTCCTCGACGGGTATGATAAAAAATGGTCCGGCTGGCAAGAGCAGGGTTATAAGGAATACACAAACCTGCCGCCGGGGAAATATTTTTTCAATGTAAGATACTTCACGGGAAAAACAACGGGTGAGCTGCTGCTTTTCCATTTCAAGATTCTTCCGCTCTGGTATTTTTCTCCGGTTGCAATTGTGCTGTATTTCTGCTTTGCCGCGATGACAGGCTGGTTCCTTTACGCCTGGCAGAGACTGAGGTTTGCACGTATACAGCACATGCTGGAACAGATAATCAATAAAAGGACCGAGGATCTGATAATCGAAAAGGAAAAATCAGACAACCTGCTGGCAAATGTACTTCCGAGGAATACAGCCAGCGAGATAATGGAAAAAGGAAAAGCCACAAAGATCAAGTACAATTTTGTGACAGTATTGTTTTCTGATATTCAGGGATTTACAAGAATAGCGGAAGAGACTAATCCTGAAGTTCTTATCGACGAACTCGATAAATTCTTTTTCTACTTTGATTCTGTCGTTGAAAGGCTGGGGATCGAGAAAATAAAGACCATAGGAGACGCTTATATGTGTGCCGGAGGTATCCCTGAGAAGAACCGCACAAATCCGGTTGAAGTGATACTGGCTGCGCTGGAGATGCAGGCATACATGAGTAAGCTGAAGGAATCTTCGGAAATAGCGGGGATGAAATACTGGGATATAAGGATCGGCATTCATACCGGGACCATCGTGGCAGGAGTTGTAGGCCAGAAGAAGCTTTCTTATGATATCTGGGGCGACACTGTGAATACAGCAAGCAGGATGGAATCTTCGGGCGAAGCCGGGAAAATAAATATTTCAGGCACAACTTATGAATTTGTAAAGGACTTTTTTATTTGTGAGCACAGGGGAAGAATGCCTGTCAAGTACAAGGGTGAGATCGACATGTATTTTGTGAACGGGATCGTTCCTGAACTGAGGGATAAGGATGGAAGTCCAAACAATAAATTCATTCTGAAGATGCAGCATATAAAACTTCAGGATATCGAAGAAATTGTGATTAAAATGTTTGATGACGAAGCTTCTCCGGATCTGTATTTCCATAACTCTTCACTCGTCAGAAATGTATGTTCCCAGGCTGATCTTCTTGCAACGGCAGAGAAAATCTCAGAGGAGGAGTTCATTTTCCTGAAGCTTGCCTCAATGTTTCTTTTTACAGGATACATCAATGACTATGACAAGCCTGTTGAAGCTTCATTCTCATCTGCTGCTGAGATACTTCCCAGGTATGGTTTCGGGAAGGATGATCTGGATGAGGTAAAGAGGCTGATCGGGAACTCGTTCACTAACAGGCAGGAGACTGTTACAGACAGGATCCTCCACGACGCGAGGTATGATTATCTTGGCCGCGTGGATTTTATAAAGCTTACCGATAAACTGCTCAGGGAAGAAACAGAATATGGCATGCCTCACGCAAGAAAGGAATGGATCGATATTCAGCGTAAGCTTCTTCTCGACCATGAATTTTTAACAGACACAGGTAGGCTTTTAAGAAATGTGCAGATTGAAGATCAGGTTGCGGCTCTTATGGAGAGCACGGAATGATTTTCTAAAAATATCAGACCCCCTTTCCCGTTTCCCCCACGGGGAGGCTGGGATAGAAGTTATTAATTAAGAAATTAGTGTTTTTATTTTATTTTTACACGTTCAGAACCTTATAAAACAGTACTTTTACAGCGCTTAAAAGAGTAACTTATGGAACAACTTGACTGGAAAAATCTTCCATTTGGATATATTAAAACGGATTTCAATATCCGCTGCAAATATAAAAACGGAAAATGGGAAAAACCTGAAGTCTCTTCATCAGAATATATAGATCTTCACATTGCTGCCACCGGACTGCATTATGGACAGGAAGCTTTTGAAGGGATGAAAGCATATATGGGAAAAGACGGAAAAATTCGCGTCTTCAGATGGATTGAAAATGCTAAACGGCTTATCCGGTCGGCTGAAGGTATAAATATGGCACCTGTACCGGTTGAATTATTCAGGGAAATTGTCTTCAAAGCTGTGACTCTCAACAAGAGATTTGTTCCACCTTTTGGTTCAGGAGCTTCACTCTATATAAGGCCTTTACTGTACGGCAGCGGGGCAGAAGTTGGTGTAAAACCGTCAGCTGAATATACTTTTATTGTTTTTGTCACTCCTGTCGGCCCATATTTCAAGGGAGGAGTGAAACCTGTCAATATGATGATATGCAGGGATGTCGACAGGGCAGCTCCGCTGGGGACAGGCACTTTCAAGGTCGGCGGCAACTATGCAGCCAGCCTGCGGGCTCTTGTCAGGGCGAAGGAAGAAGGATTCGGAAGCACTATATTTCTTGACGCCAGGGAAAAGAAATACATTGATGAATGCGGGCCTGCAAATTTCTTTGGAATAAAGGACAATACATATATAACACCCAAATCAGAATCAATCCTGAACTCGATTACAAATATGAGCCTTATAGAGATCGCAGACAGTCTCGGAATAAAAACTGAGAGAAGAAGGGTCCCTGTTGAAGAGCTCTCTTCGTTTGAAGAAACAGGAGCCTGCGGGACTGCTGCTGTGATCACACCCATTGCGAAGATAGTCGATCCGGATGTCAATAAAATTTATGAGTACTGCCTGGACGGCAAGCCGGGGGCAATCTCAATGAAGCTGTACAACAAGCTTGTAGGTATTCAGAACGGAGATGAGAAGGATGAATTCGGGTGGATGACTGTTGTGGAATAAGATACAAGACAAAAGATACAAGAAACAAGATTCCTCTCCCTGGGAGAGCTTGTCCCGCGAATCCGCCAGTCGGCGGTGGAGCGGGAGGAAGGGGTGGGTTTTATGAAAAGAACGCAAGACAGTGCATCGAAGGCAAAGCTCAGGAGTTCTTATGTAACTCTTGTGGTAAGCGTTTCACTGGTATTGTTTCTACTGGGGATACTCGGACTCGTTTTGATTAACGCAAGGGGTCTTTCGGATTATTTCAGGGAAAACCTCTCTTTTTCAATTATGCTCGACGATGCAGCCAAGGAGGCAGATATCAGGATGCTTCAGAAAGACCTCGACGCAAAACCATATGTCAAATCGACAAAGTATGTATCAAAGGAAGAGGCAGCAGTAAAAATGAAGGAGGAACTGGGGGAGGATTTTATAAGCTTCCTCGGAGACAATCCGCTGCCTCCGACAATAGATGTATATCTTGTTTCGGACTATACCAGTTCCGAGAATGTGGCAAAAATTGAAAAATACATATATCTCTACCCGTTTGTCAAGGATGTTCTTTACCCTGAGTCACTGCTCATCCTCATAAATGAAAATGTCAGGAAGATAAGCCTCTTCCTGCTTGTGATAAGCACATTTCTTTTTTTGATTGCTCTGACGATAATAAACAATACCATAAGGCTTTCCATCTATTCAAAAAGGTTTCTGATCAGGACCATGCAGCTCGTCGGTGCAACACGTTCTTTCATAAGGAGACCTTTCATCATGCAGGGAGCATTCTACGGGTTTTTGTCAGCCCTTATTGCCATGACACTTCTGATGGGGATGCTGTATCTCATTGAAAAGGAATTCTTCAGCCTGTTTTCCTTCGAAAATATAAATCTCCTCATGCTGCTGGGAGGAGTCATTGTTGTAATAGGCATTCTGATAAACATCATTTCTACTTATTTTTCGGTAAATAAATATTTAAGCATCTCTGAAGACAAACTTTATTATTGACGGTTATGGCCACAAAAAATGAGAATAAGGAAAAAAAGAGTTTTGCCCTTGGGCGTGAAAATTACAAACTGCTTGCAATTGGATTTGGAATAATTATTGTTGGCTTCCTCCTTATGCTTGGCGGCAAATCGGATGATCCGAATGTCTTCAGCGAAAAAATATTCAGCTTCAGGAGAATAACCCTTGCCCCCATAGTAGTTCTTGCCGGATTCGTCTTTGAGATCTGGGCTATAATGAAGAAACCAAAAGAGAAGTGAGCTGGAGTTAGGAGTGCCTAGAGTGCTTGGAGTTATAAGAATAAAACTCCAGTCACTTTAGTCACTCTAGACACTTTAGGCACTTCTTAAACAATCATCTGATAAATCTGTTATACACCAATGAACTGGTTTGAAGCAATGATCCTTGGCCTGGTCCAGGGCCTGACCGAATTTTTACCCGTGAGCAGTTCCGGTCATCTCGAAATAGCAAAATCATTATTCGGGGTTAATCCTGATGAAAGCTTCTTTTTTACTGTTGCCGTGCATGGGGCAACAGTGCTGAGCACGCTTGCTGTATTCTGGAAGGAAATAATGCGCCTTTTAACCGGCACCTTAAAATTTAAAATGAATGATGAAACGGCATACGTGCTTAAACTGATCATCTCCATGATCCCTGTCGGAATTGCAGGCCTGCTGCTGAAGGATCCGATCGAGAAAATGTTTAACGGGAATATCGTGTTCGTCGGATCTATGCTTTTGATTACAGCCGCCATGCTTGCCCTTGCTCATTTTATTAGGAAAAAGGAAAGACCCGTGGGGTACCTTGATGCGATAATCATCGGGATATCCCAGGCAATTGCAGTTATACCCGGAATATCAAGGTCAGGGGCGACTATATCAACAGGATTGCTTATCGGCAACAGCAAAAATGAAATTGCAAAATTTTCATTTCTGATGGTGCTCGTGCCGGTTATTGGCGCAAACCTGCTTGAGATCGTGAAAGGAGATGCTGCTGCCGGAAGTGTTGGAACTGTTATTATCCTGACAGGTTTTATTTCTGCATTTATCTCAGGATACCTGGCTTGCAGGTGGATGATAGCCCTTGTCAAAAAAAGCAGGCTCATATGGTTTTCTGTTTACTGTGCAATTATCGGGTTGATTTCAGTTCTGCTTGGATAGCATGACAGAGGAAAAGAAAAATATCTTTGAAGAGGGGCAGATCCTCACTTTTAACAAGCCGATTTACTGGACATCTTTTGATCTGGTGAACAAGGTGCGGATAATGATCCGCAATGAGTTCGGGATTAAGAAAATAAAGGTCGGTCATGCCGGGACGCTCGATCCGCTTGCAACAGGACTCATGATTATATGTACCGGCAAGGCAACAAAAAAAATCGAGGACTTCATGGACCTTGACAAGGAGTATGTTGCAACGCTGCATTTCGGAAAAACAACACCTTCGTTCGACCTTGAAACAGAGACTGAGGGAAATTTTTCTGTGGGACATATTACGAAAGAGCTGTTTGAAAAGACCCTGGAGGGATTCCTGGGGGAGCAGCAGCAGATGCCGCCGCTTCATTCCGCAAAATTCATTGATGGGAAAAGGGCGTACGAATTTGCAAGAAAGGGTATTGAGAAAGAACTGAAGCCGGTGAATGTGACAATCAGGGAATTGGAATTACTGTCGTTCGGGATCCCTGATACACAGATAAGAATGCGTTGCAGCAAGGGAACCTATGTCAGGTCTTTCGCCAGGGATATAGGCAAAGCCCTGGAAAGTGGTTGTTACCTGTCGTCTCTTGAAAGGACATCCATTGGGGAATACAGGCTTGAAGATGCCTATTCGCTAGAAAAATTTGAAATTTTTTTAAAACAATTGAAACAAATCTGATATTTATACGTATAAAGCAATTCTTAATTTTTAGTAACTTAAATTAAAACATGAAATTATCGCAATTCAGATACAATCTGCCGCAGGACCTGATAGCATTATATCCGGCCGAGAACAGGGATGAGTCGAGGCTGCTGGTTGTAAACAGGAAAACAAGGAAGCTGGAACACAGGATATTTAAAGATATTATCAGGTATTTCAACGAGAAGGATGTACTGGTCTTCAACAACACCAAGGTATTCCCGGCAAGGTTGTATGGCAACAAGGAAAAGACAGGAGCGGAGATTGAGGTCTTCTTGCTTCGCGAGCTGAACAGGGAACAGCGGTTATGGGATGTGCTTGTCGATCCTGCCAGGAAAATAAGAATTGGCAACAAGTTATATTTCGGTGAGGATGACCTTCTGGTCGCGGAAGTTATTGATAACACAACCTCCAGGGGCAGGACGCTCCGCTTTCTGTTCGACGGCACTTACGAAGAATTCAAGCAGACGCTTTACAGCCTGGGAGAGACGCCCCTTCCAAAATTCATTAACAGGCCTGTTGAACCGGAAGACGGCGACAGATACCAGACCATCTTTGCCAAATATGAGGGAGCGGTTGCTGCCCCTACGGCAGGACTGCACTTCAGCAGGGAGTTGTTGAAAAAGCTGGAAATACTCGGAGTTGACTTTGCAGAGATAACCCTGCATGTGGGACTTGGAAACTTCAGGAGCGTGGATGTGGAGGATCTTACAAAGCACAAGGTCGATTCAGAAAGGATAATTATAACGGAACAAGCGTCCGATATCGTGAATAAGGCAAAAGACAATAAGTACAGGATATGTGCGGTTGGGACGACAGTGGTCAGGACACTTGAGAGTTCAGTCTCCACAACCGGGTATCTGAAGCCTTTCGACGGATGGACGAATAAATTCATTTTTCCGCCCTATGAGTTTAAAGTCCCCGACATGATGATCAGCAACTTTCACCTTCCATATTCCACCTTGCTGATGATGGTGGCTGCCTTTACGGGCTATGATCTTCTTTTTGACGCATACAAAACAGCAGTAAAGGAAAAGTACCGTTTCGGCACATACGGAGATGCGATGCTGGTAATCTAACGGTTCAGCGGCGCAACGGCTCAAGGGCAGAAAGGTTACAGAAATAGTAGATTGCATGATTGCACGATTGCATGATTGCACGATCTGATTTAGCCGGATGGAAATTCTTCCTCCGGTTTTTGTTTATAAAAAATTAGTCATTGTTGACTATTTGACCCTGTCTGTCAGAAATTAATAAGTTCCTTGCAAATAATTCATAACTTTAAAATGCGTTTTAATACAGGTTGCGGGGAAATGCAACCTTAGTGATAAATAGGCAGTCTTAAAAGATAGTAGGGTGTCCGATCCGTTTTTAGTGATGCGGACTATGGAAATAGAATTGCACGGTGATCGGTTTTAAAAAAAAGAGATTAGAGCCGGAGGTAATTTTTTTATATGATACTGATCGTAGAGCTTGACTTTGCCTGATAGACATATTATATTAAAAATTAAAGCATTACATAATCTTTTTATAAAGAACCTAAGATTATTGTTGCTGGTTGCTGGTTGCTGGTTGCTGGGTCTGAATTTCAATCTTTCTGCACAGTCTCCATATACTTCAGTTAATAACGGGAATTGGAACAATGATTTGACATGGAGTGGTACAGGTATTCCCGGTGCTAATGATATAGCCATAATTAATGGACATTCAGTTTCTGTAACCAGCAATTGTTCGATAAATCAGCTGACGATCCAGGCAAATGGGACATTAAACTTTAGTAATGCTGCAGGATATTACCTGTATGTAGATAATGCTGGAGGCTTTATTCAAGTAAACAATGGCAGCATAATTAATGGAGGAACAAATAATTCCCGTATTCAGTTTCAATCGGCGAATAATCAGCAATTAATTGTAAATGGAGCAATTACAAATCTTCAAAGAATTTATTTTACCAATTCTGGAAGTATAATAACAATTAGTGGGAGCGGGAATGTAACCACGAGAGATGACATCAGATTTAATACCAACAATAATATTACGGTATTAAATAACCTGAAAGGAATTTTTTCGATCGGAGGAGATTTGTATTTTAATACTAGTAATTGTGAATTTATAAATAATGGTACAACAAATATTCTGACAAATATAATCGCAGCTACAGCCGGTGCTGATAATGACAATAAGATTACGAATAACATTGGAGCCAGCCTGAGTGTCGGCTCGAACTTTAATTTAAATTCCTGCCGGTTTATTTTAAACAATTATGGGACGTTCGATCTAAATGGCAATATCTTGAATATTGATGCCAACGAAGTTCAGTTTTATAATTATTCAGGATCTGTTTTCAGGTGGGCTGGACAAACGTATGATCCACAGCTTCAATTATTTTGTAGCTATAATTCCAATGATTTTATTTATGACGGGAATGGAGATCAAACAGTTATTCTTCCTTCAGATTCATATTATTGGAATCTAATTACAAATGGTATTGGCACCAAAACATTATCAGGGAATACAACAGTCAATGGGACATTGACGATGACAGCAGGCAATATTTTAACGAATTCCAATATTTTAATACTCGCTAATAATTCTGCCTCATCACTTATCCATACATCCGGAACAATTATTGGTAATTTCAGAAGAGCAGTAGTTTCTCCTGGATTCGATTACCTTTTCCCAATTGGTACAGCGTCAAATTACAGGCCGTCGATATTTAATTTTAGTTCTCTTGGGGCAGAAACAAATATTACTGGCCAGTTTATTGAATCTTCGCCTGGTTCAGTGATCCCTTATAATGACGATGGTTCAAATCTTATTGATTATGCCTTTACTGATGGATATTGGAATTTTGTGAGTTCTTCAGTTCCCGGGAATACCTATTCTCTG
The DNA here is from genome assembly GCA_964638545.1 of uncultured Rikenellaceae bacterium. Taxonomy (GTDB): domain Bacteria; phylum Bacteroidota; class Bacteroidia; order Bacteroidales; family VadinHA17; genus LD21. The sequence continues at coordinate 17,115 of CAZXAM010000051.1, forward strand.
TCACTTAATGGTAATGGATTTACCGGAGGTGCACTTGATATTAATTCCAGAATCTCCGGGAGAAATGCAGGAAGCACAGCCTGGAGTGATTTTGGCACGCATGGGACGATTGATATACCAGGCAGTACAATAACCAGGGCAGGATTAAATGTATTAAATACAACATCATTTGATTATTGCTTCGCTGGAAGATGTAGTATTAATGCGAATGCCGGATTTGATAAGATAATTTGTAAAGGATCTTCAACGACTCTTGATGGTTCAGGAGGAGGGACATATTTATGGACACCTTCCTATGGCTTGGATAACCCAACTTCTGCAACCCCAACTGCCAATCCTGAAGTATCTACCACATATACTCTGACAGTATCAGGCATTGGATGCTCTAAGACAGACCAGGTGATTGTAACAGTAAATCCCTTGCCTGCTGCTGCTTTAGGCTATGCTTATCAAAAGGAAATCAATATTGATCATAATCAGGTTAGCGGAGGACTTGATTTACCTAATTTCCCGGTTCTCATAAACATGCCCCCATCGGTTGAATTAAGAACCGTTACAAATGGAGGACATGTCCAGGACGCAAATGGATGGGATATTATTTTTACAGACGAAAATTATATTAAGCTGGATCATCAGATTGAAAGTTATACTGCTACTGACGGAAATTACATGGCCTGGGTTAGGATACCTGTTCTTTCAGCTTCTGTTAACACTCAGATCAGGGTTTTATACGGGAATCCACAAATTACAACAGATCCTTCAAGTTCAGCAACCTGGAGTTCAGAATATCTGGGAGTGTGGCATTTTAGGGATCTGAATGATGGTACAGTTAATGGGAATGATGGAACTAACAATGGATCAACAAGTGTAGCGGGGAGGTTTGGTTTAGGCGTTGAATTTAATGGTACAAGTCAGGTTAATATTCCGCAGAACATCATTCTTGAACCATCCAACAATATTACAGTTTCGTATTGGGTAAGTAGAAACGGAACCCAGGTTGATTACGCTAAACCTTTATGGTACGGAAGAAATGATGTGGATCCATGGGGACCTTACGGTTTTGAATTTCCTGGAAGTAACGATGATGAAATTTTATTTCATGTTACTAATGGATCTGTTGCAGGGAATCCTAGATCCGGGGCCATCATAACGGATCTGACTTGGTACTATATTACCGGAACATATGATGGTTCTAATGTAAGGGTTTATGGTAATAATAATCTTTTAGATTCTGACCCGTTATCAGGCAATATAGGGCATTATAATAATATCGGACTTACGTTAGGCAATAGGAATACTGGGGGACAGGGATTTAGAGGAATAATAGATGAGGTCAGGATTTCAGCTGTGACGAGATCGTTAGGCTGGATTCAGACTGAGTATGCAAACCAGAACTCACCATCTTCGTTTTATAGTATCGGAGCTGAAAGCGGATGTTCCGTTTATAGTTTTACAAATCTTTGTTCAGATTCCTCTATACCATATAGTGTTCCAAATTCAGCAGGACATACATATAACTGGACCGTTGCCGGAGGTGTTCCTTCTTCAACAACAGGAAATAGCATCACAGTGACGTGGGGAGCAGCGGGACCATATACGATTCAGCTTCAGGAAACAAGTGGAGGATGTATAGGCAATTCGCTTACATATAATGTTACAGTATCATCACAGCCAGTAGCACAAACCATTACAAAAAGTCCTAATATTTCTGATGTCTGTGTAAATGGGACCGTGTCGGCAACGTTTAGTGGCGGCAGCGGAGGATCTAATCCTGTAGATATCTATGAGTCGAGTATAGATGCAGGAAACACATGGCTGTCATATACTCCCGGGACACCAATAAGCAGTGCAGCAGCTGGAACTAATATGTTACAGATCCGGACCAGGCGAACATCATCAGGAACAGGATGCAACAATAGCGGGTGGAGTACAGTAACATGGAGTACAAATCCTCAACCGGAAGGACCAACCCTTAATGTCAAAACCCCCAATCTTGCAGCAGTCTGTGATGGACAACTTGTCTCAGCAACGTTTAATGCAGGAAGCGGAGGAATAGGATGTGCAGATGTCTATCAATATAGCTTTGACGGAGCAGGCGGATGGTTAAGCTATAACCCGGGAGACAATATCAATACAACAGGACATACACTTGTAGAAATACAGGGACAGAGATCAGGCTGTTCAGCTGGCACAGGATGTACCGGGACCGGGTGGGTCACCCTGGCTTCATGGGTAGTAAATCCCCTACCTACAATAACTTTAAATCCTGTTTCTGCAATTTGCAATACCTCAAATAGCTTCAGTCTTCCTTATTCAGCAACGGGCAATACTCCTACCACCTATTCAATAACAGCAGGAACACCGGCAATGTCAGGATTTTCTCCAGTAACGGATGAACCTCTGGTAGTATCCCCTATTAGTGTGACTATTCCCACAGGAGTTGCTGAAAACACATACCAGTTTATCATTACCGTGAAGAACGGAAATGGTTGTATTTCAACATCCCAAAACTTTACAGTTACAGATTATGCAAATCAGATTGCAGCTGCCGGACAGGATCAAAGCATTTGCGGGACGTTGGCAACAATACTTACAGGCAATACACCCTCATCCGGAACAGGTACCTGGACAAAAATATCTGGTCCTGGTAATGTTGCTTTTACACCGACAGCAAACACTCCCGGAGCGACTGCAACTGTAGATGCTTATGGTTTATATGAACTCAGATGGACTCTCATAAATGGATCTTGTTCAACTTTTGATAATGTACAGATAGGATTTACGGAGAGTGCAGCAGCAGGAACGGACCAGGCGATCTGCGGAGCGCTGACTACGACACTTGCAGGCAATGCCCCGAGTCACGGCAGCGGACAGTGGACAGTGATCACACAGCCTGTAGGGAGCGCTGTCAGCTTCGGCGCCTCTACAAGTCCGACGAGCACGGTAACAGTAGACAGATACGGGTTATACGAGTTCCGGTGGACACTTACCAACCCGACAGGAGCGACATGCAACACGACAGATAATGTACAGATAGGATTTACGGAGAGTGCAGCAGCAGGAACGGACCAGGCGATCTGCGGAGC
>CAZXAM010000052.1:0-16318 GCA_964638545.1 uncultured Rikenellaceae bacterium
GGTCTTGGGTCTTGGGTCTTGGGTCTTGGGTCTTGGGTCTTGGGTCTTGGGTCTTTTTAAATTTATAAAGTAAAATACTTATGGAAAAAGAAACTACAACTCCGTCGAAACGCCTCTACTCCCTGGATGCTCTCCGTGGCTTCGATATGTTCTGGATTATGGGAGGTGAAGGGATATTCATTGCCCTTGCGTCTCTTACCGGATGGCCTGTATTAAAGTGGTGTGCTGCCCAGCTTGATCATGTGCCCTGGCACGGATTTGTGTTCTACGACATGATCTTCCCTCTTTTTCTTTTTATTGCCGGAATATCATTCCCATTCTCTCTGGCAAAGCGTATTGAAAGGAAAGACAGCAGGGCTTCCATTTACAGGCATGTTTTCTTCCGCGGATTTATTCTGGTCCTGCTGGGGATACTTTATAATAATGGTGTCAGGTTCGACTTCGGAGAGCTTCGCTATGGAAGTGTTCTGGGACGAATAGGCCTGGCATGGATGTTTGCGGCAATTATATTTATGAACACAAAACTCTATGCGAGGATTTTATGGTTTTCAGGACTGCTCCTTGGATACTGGGTGCTCATGCTTCTTTTCCCGGCTCACGATCTGGGATCATCCGACATTTTTTCGAGAGAAGGGAATTTCGCAAGCTGGGTCGACAGGATGATAATGCCCGGCAAGCTCTATCTTGGCAATCATGATCCCGAAGGCATTATGAGCACCATACCTGCTATCGGCACTGCACTCCTGGGAATGTTCACAGGGGAATACATGAAATCAGGCTACCTGAAAGAGAAACCATTGAGGAAAGCGCTTTACATGATTGGAGCAGCAATAGTCCTTATGATCCTAGGTAAATTGTGGAATATCATTTTCCCGATCAACAAGAACCTGTGGACCAGCTCTTTTGTATGCTGGGTTGGCGGACTCAGCCTGTTGCTTTTTGCAATTTTCCACCTTATCATTGATGTGTGGAATTTCAGAAAATGGGCTTTCTTTTTTGTCGTTATCGGCATGAATCCATTAACGATCTATCTTACTGAAAGGGTAGTCGGCTTCAGCAAGGCAAATAATTTCTTTTTCAAAGGCCTGGCAGAATTATTACCCGAAAAATGGGGCCCTTTCATCATGGCTACAGGTCTGACGGCAATTGCCTGGCTCTTCCTGTATTTTCTATATAAGAAAAAGATATTCCTGAAGGTCTGACATTGCTTCCGGTCAGACAGCGGACTTATTTTTCCTTAACCATTCAATCGTTAGTCTGATACTTTCCTCGTTTGAAATCGAAGGGTGGTAATCAAGAAGATTCCTGGCAGAGTCTATGTTGAACCAATGTGATCTGGATAATTCATGAACCACAAACTTTGTAAGGATCGGTTCTTCTTTAATATTAAACATCTTGTATACCGCTTCTGTGATCATCGAAAAGAGATATGCTGTTCCGGCTGTTACAGAACTCCTGACAGGGCTGATCCCTGCTCCTTGCAGGATCGTGCTGATCACCTCCCATAACAACACCGGTTCGCCGTTGGATATGAAATAGGGTTTCCCTGATACTCCTGGTCGGTCCATAATAGCCCTGGCAGCACAAATATGGGCATTAACGGCATTGTCAATAAATGTCAGGTCAACCATATTCTTCCCGTCCCCTATCTGTAGCAGTTTTCCTTTCCCTGCTCTTGCAAGAAGTCGTGGCATTAAATGTTTATCTCCCGGCCCGATGACGATATGAGGCCTGACAGCAATAGTCTTCAGGGATTCTGAATCGGCATTTAAAACACACTGTTCCGCCAGGGCCTTTGTTTTTGTATAATAAGAAACCGGAGATCCGGGATATGGCAAAGATTCATCTCCTGCCCTGATTTCTTTACCGTCAAAAACGACGCTTGCCGAGCTTGTGAATACAAGCCATTTTATTCTGTTTCGTTTACATGCCTCTACGATATTCTCGGTCCCTTTTACATTAGTGTTGAAATATTCCTTATAAGGGCCCCACATTCCTGCTTTTGCAGCAACATGAAATACGATGTCTATATTTTTGCAGGCTTCTGAAACATCTTCCCTGTCAGAGATATCGCCTCTTTTCAAAACAGCTCCCAGTCTTTTTAGTTCAGGATAATCACCCCTGGAAAAGGTCGTTACAATAAACCCCTTTGTTATCAGCTCTCTTGCAAGAGCAGACCCAATGAATCCCCCTCCTCCTGTGATTAAAGCATTCATCTGACTCTTTTTTCAGCCATTAAGGCAAGTTTTTCTCTGAATATTTTGGCATTATGCCTCGGATCGACCGGGAAGCTCTTAAAGAATAAAACTTCGGAAATATCCTGTGTAAGGCTGTCTGATCTCCCCATGTTTATCAATTCCTCTCTCAATCCTTTTGAAGGGCGGATACCGGGATTAAGCTGAATGCATATTACAGGCAGTTTATGATTTCCACCTCTTTCAGGCACCCCCACAAGAGCAGAACGCGATACAAGAGGATGGGCGTTGAAGACTGCTTCACATGGAATTGTAAACAGTGTTCCCCTTCCTGATATAACCCTGTGAGCTTTTCGTCCATAGAACCAGATCCTTCCATTTTCATCGGCTCTGCCAACATCTCCCATCCTGTGCCAGATATTGTTATCTCCCGGATCCGGTATTTTAGACCGGCTGTTTGCATCAGGATTGTTAAAATACTCTTTTGAAACCCAGGATCCTTTTACTGCAATCTCTCCCACCTGACCATCCGGCAAGAGAATAGAATGGTCCCATACACTTATCGGATCGTCTGTAATTATTATAATCCGGACGTCCATTCCATTTACCGGAAAACCCACGCAGATGCCATTTTCATTTACAGGCTTGTCTGACAACCGGGCAAGTTCTGCAAATGTAACATCTGTTACAGGCAAAGCTTCTGTCGCACCATAAGGTGTATGAATTTTGGATCCATCACCGAGAAGCTCGCTGAATTCCTCCGCGATCTTAAATTGTACCGGGGCACCTGCCGTAATCACATGCCTGAGAGTGCCGGGCCTGATCCCGTTTTTCTTCCAGAACTGCGACAGCCGGCTAAGAATCATTGGTGATCCAAACATCTGTGTGCATCCGAAATCAGTTATATTTTTTGTTACCCGGGCCGGATCGATCTTCGCCGGATGAATCATATCCATATCCGCAAAAACGGATGAATTACCATGGCAGAGAGCAAAAAGTCCCAGCAGGGGAAAAGTACAGAGATCTGTTGCATCATGGCTTACACTGAAATGTTCTTTTGTTTTTATGATCTGATGATTTAGCATGCCGGCCGTATATACGACTCCTTTAGCCGTACCGGTGCTTCCGCTGGTGAAGAAAACAGCCGCCATCCTGCCGGGGTCTTCTTCAGTTATTGGGAAACTCTTTCTCTCATGACCCGAATATTCAATGATTTGCCGAACACCGGGGAACCATGAAACCGCGGGAGTCAGCCTGATTTTTACATTCCTGAAAACAGAGGGACCAATTATTCTCAGTAAATGAGCTTTGGGAATGCCAATGAATGCATCCGCATTTACAGTTGCCAGAGCTTTTAACATTGCACGAATTCCCATACCCGGATCTATCAATACCGGTACTGCGGAGATCCTGAACAAGGCAAATATTATATATAACATTTCAGGACCTGCGGGGACCATTAAAATTGTTTTTGTCCCGGATTTAATTCCCGCTTTCTCAAGACAAAAAGAATAATTGTCGACTTCTCCGTCAAGCTCCCTGTAGGAGATTCTGACTGGGTGCAGGAGAGCCGGTTTATCAGGAAAAGCAGCTGCATTTTTCCTTAGATAACCTGAAATATTGCCGGCAACTTGATCACTATTCTGTCTGGGGGTTTCCATAAGGATGTGAATTCTTATATATTGCCAATGAAACAGTTATGCCTGAGCCTACTGTGAGGAAGAGAACATTTCCTGAAGACAAAAAGCTATTGTCATCCCACGATTTTTTAAGGGCAAAAGCAGGGCCTGCAGTGTGCAATTCCTTCCTCCTGTCATTTGTAACCTCAACTATTTTCTGTCCCAGCCCAGTTCTCTCCCTTAAACCTTGAACAAGGCCTTCCGGGCTCTGGGAAGAAATTAACATGTCGATCTCATTTATCGTCAAACCCGTTTCAACAAGATATTTTTTCAAAGATTCAGCCGCACTGGCTATACAGTTTTCCAGGTAAGATCTTTTTTGCTCAACATGCAGGATATTCCGTTTTCCGTTTTTCCCTTTTAGTTTTCCAAAACGGGTTGAGCTTATGAATTCTTCTCCCAGGTCAGGATAATAATAAGTGATGAAATCCGAGAAACCTCCCCCATTTAGTGAACCGGACAGGATTATTGCGGCAGCTGCCGGATCGAACCGGTAACCTACCGACGATCCGGTAAACGGCTCTGAATCGGCTGTAAATATAAGACCATGGCTGATATCTCCTGTCTGGATGAATCCGTCAATGATCTGTATCCCGGCAAGCAATCCGCAGCCACCCTGGCTAAGATCGAAGGAGAATGTATTTCTTTCACCTGCCTGCAGGTCTCCGGTTTTCAATCGTGACTGCCTGTATCCCATTAGTTTATTCTGGACCATCGATGCAATTGATGGTTCTCCCGTGTTCCGGTACCGATAGATACCCGTTCCTATAATCAGGCCGATATCCTGCAATTTCATCCCTGAATTTCCGAGGCATTGCTTTGCCGCTGCTGAAGCAAGGGAAATAGAGTTTCCCTGAGAGAACCTGAATGAAGGTGTTGACTTGGAAACCATTCTAAGTATTGTTCCCATAACGGTTAACGATTTCGTCTATTTTAAAAATCACAACGCCAGTAACAAGCCCCGATGCAAAGCAAAGAAGCATTATCCGGTCGCCCGCATGAAAACGTTTTTCGGTCAGATACTGGTACAGGGCAAGGAAATGAGTGGTGGAGGCCGTATTACCTGTGTTTTTAAGGTTTATAACGATATTACGGGGTGGGCTGCCGAGGTGATCAGATAGTTTCACGACGCCTGCAAGCAGAGAACTCCTCGAAGTCTGATGAGGGATGAGGTAATCGATCTTGTCAAATGTCAGATCATTGTCTTCAAGTGCTTTTTTCACCAATGGCATCGAACTGCTGACAGAAACTTTATGGATCTTAATGGCTTTTGTCTTCATGAAGGCCCCCTGGCTTTTAACGTTCTGCCTGCCGGTGCAGAGGGTGCAGTAGCGGCTTAATGTTGCAAAACCAGACAATATCAATCCTTCGCCAGCCTCTGCAGTCCTTTCAAGAATCACTGCTGCCCCTCCATCCCCGACTGTCAGTGATGATATCTCGGAGCTTAACGGGGTTTTGATATTTTTCAGGGCATGATCATACATATTGCTTATATATTCTCCGCTGACGATCATACAGGTTTTTATTGCTCCCCTCCTGAAATAATTATCGGCAATATAAACTCCGGTCAGCATTCCGGCACATGCGTTTGAAATATCGAATGCTATTGCCTTCTCAGCTCCGATCATTTTTCTGATCAGGATTGAAAATGCAGGTTCATAAAGATGAGACAGTCCATTCTTATAGCGCGTTATTGAGCAGTTTATGATCATATCGAGCTCGTCTGCACGATATTTTGAATGTGTAAGACAGGCTTTGGCAGCATCGGATGCCAGCGTAAACGAATCCTCGTTTTCTGAACAAATCCTCCTCTCCTGTATTCCTGTAAGTAGCCCGAACTTATCAATCCCGGGGATCTTAATCTTCGCAGTCAATTCACGTGTGGTCAGTTTTTTCTCCGGAATTTTGACTCCGATACTTTCGATCCGGCATTTCCAGTTCATCATTTCAGTGCGTTTAAGTTGGAAGCCGTACCAGTTGTTTCAATGAATCTGAGAATTATGCCTGCAAGATCATCGCTTTTTTCTTCCTGGATGAAATGTCCGCCGGACAATATTCTGTGATCCTGCCCTTTGCAGCCCGGTATATTGGCCTGCAGGTATTTATCACCGTCTTTTGTTATTGGATCGTTATCGCTGAAGACCGTCAGAAAAGGTCTTTCCCATTTTTTAAGCTTTTCCCATGCCATGCGGTTTAAGACTGACTCCGGATCACCTGTTGAGACTGGAACCCGGCCAGGCATTGCCCTGATCCCGTCTTTGTACTTTGCTGACGGAAATGGGGCTCTGTAAGCTCTCCTTTCTTCTTTTCCAAGTCTTCCAGTCATTCCGGATGAAATAACCAGATCAACAGGGATGAAGGGGAGATAATGCGAAACAAACTTCCATGTCTTAAAAGACCTATGAATTTTTTGTTCGCCGGTAGGCAGCATCCCGTTGCAGATGATGATTCCTGCAAATAAATCCGGCAATTCTGCAGCGATCCTCAATCCTATCAGAGAACCCCAGTCATGCCCGAAGAGGATAATATCTTTCAGATTCAGGAACTCTATAAAATTCTTTATCCAGCTGACATGGCTCTGATATGTATGAAATTCCATGCCTTTTGGTTTATCGGATTTCCCAAATCCGATAAGGTCCGGAGCGATTACTCTGTTCCCTGCTGCAGCTATTTTCGGGATAATATATCGGTAGATATAAGACCATGAAGGCACTCCGTGCAACAGTAGGACAGGTCTGGAATCTGCCGGACCCTCGTCAATATAGTGCATTTGTAAGCCGCTGATATCAATGAAATGAGATTGAAAAGGGAAATCTTTCAGATCTGAGAACCGGGCAGCAGGAGTTTGACAGACCTTCATGTCTTGTTCATTGAAAGTCATTTGCTCAGGCGTAATAATTCGTTCCAATATCTTAATAAAGTTAAGAGTAATTTACGAGCAGCACAATTTTATTATTTCTTCCTGAGATCAGTCCGTGTATTATCCTCTTCAGCATGATCAATAAAAAACGGCAGTGAATTTCTTCATCTGCCGTTCAATCTTTTCAGATTTTAACTTATGATTATCTGGCACCTGCCGCCATGGGACATGTTGCAGGACATGCAGTGGTGGTAGCGCAAGGTTCTGCTTCCTTTTTTTCACCTTCTTTATGAGCAGTGCAGGTTGCAGGATCACATTTGCCGTCTTTCATGTCGGGGCAATTTGAATGATCAACTGTTGCAGTTGCTGCTGATTTGTCGCAGCACGATGCAGAGGCTTCAACAGCTGCTTTTGCTTTTCTTTCTTCCTTCCTTGATCCATTTGCATTTACGAACAGTATCACAATTGCCGCCATTATAAGGAGGCTTCCGATGCTGATTAATATCTTCTTCATAGCTGTGTTTAATAAATTGTTTCTCCGCCAAAAATACAAATTATAATCTGATATCCAAGTTAAAATTCTGTTAAACAAGAAAACAGGCATGCTTTGCAAAGGGCAATAATTAATCAATAAAATGATATATTTGTTTTATATACCTTATCATATGATATGATGAAGAAAAAAATGTTTTCTGGTTATGTCATTGCACTGCTCTTCTGTTTCTCAGTCAGCGCACTATCACAATCAGATTCCACATTTAAGATCTTCCAGTTCCATCCCAATCCTGACCTCAACAATTCCTGGGATGCCTATTTCAATTTTCACGGTGTCCATGCGCAGAACTATCATATCTATACTCCCGCCGAGGGACAGGACTGGTGCCTCGCATGGGGAAGCCAGCCCTGGATTAAGGAACTGCCTTACGCCAATGCAGCTTATTCCTATAATTTCAAACCGGGAGAACCAGGGAAGCTTGTACTGGAATTCTGGATCACTCCTTTCGATTATGCGGGACTCGCAATGACCCAAATAACTATTTGACAAGTAACCAAAAATATGAAAACTAAAGCGCTGATCCTTATTTGCCTGGCTACAATTACTATCCCGGGCGTTGCCCAGCAGCCACAGCAGAGAGTTACCGACCAGAACACTGCACTTCATGCTATGCAGCCTGACTACAAGGTGCCTTACGGTCCGATGAAGGTTGAGGACATTTCTGCTTTGCTGACACGTATCTTTAACTTCCTTGATGAATCGACTCCTGCCAAAGTTATCGACCGTAATACAAATGCAGAGATAACGGACCTGACGAAGATGACTGCCGGCGCAAATTTTGCTCCCGGTGTATTCAGGCTAATCAGCTATGAATGGGGTGTGGCATATGGTGCCATGCTTGCCGCCGGAGAAATTACCGGTGACTCCAGGTATACGGAGTACACAACAAAAAGGATCAGCCTGATAGGCTCTGTTGCAAAATATTTCAAATCTCTTCAGACTTCACAGCAGACACAACAGGCGGGAGGCAATCCTGTACGTTCTGTTCTCGATCCCCGGTCGCTGGACGATGCGGGATCGATGTGCGCCGCCATGATCAAGACTTACAATGTAAACAAGAACCGGGATCTTCGCCCCCTTATCGACAATTATATTAATTATATTTCGACGAAACAACAAAGGCTGGCAGACGGTACATTATCACGCAACCGGCCTCTCCCCGATGCTCTCTGGCTCGACGATCTTTACATGAGCGTACCTGCACTGGCTCAGATGGGGAAGCTTACCGGAGAGAAGAAATATTTCGACGATGCCTGCAAACAGGTCCTTCAGTTCTCGAAGCGAATGTTCAACAAGGAAAAAGGTCTGTACATGCATGGCTGGATACAGGAAATGGATCCTCATCCTGGGTTTTACTGGGGACGCTGCAACGGATGGGCAATACTGGCGATGTGCGAACTTCTTGATGTCCTTCCTGCCGATCATCCTTCAAGAAATGCCGTCCTGGCACAATACCGGACTCATGCCAGGGGATTAGCCTCTTATCAGGATGAGACCGGATTGTGGCATCAGCTTATCGACAGGAATGACTCCTATCTGGAAACATCGGCAACAGCAATCTTCACCTATTGCTTCGCGCACGGAATTAATAACGGCTGGCTGGATGCCCGCGCTTTTGGCCCTGCAGCAGTACTGGGATGGAACGCAGTAAGCACAAAGGTCAATGATAAAGGTGAAGTGGAAGGAACCTGTGTCGGTACCGGAATGGCATTCGATCCGGCATTCTACTATGGCAGACCGGTAAATGTTGCAGCAGCTCACGGATACGGTCCGGTGATAATGGCCGGAGCCGAGATGTTGAAGCTTATGAAAGGCTGGCAGATTGTGATAAATGATTCAGGAGTGATGTTTTATAAACAAGGCTTCGATTGGAGAAATAACAGATAAATAAAAGAATGATTAAGAAACTAACGATCTTTCTCCTGCTGATCTCCCAGGCTCTCTCAGCTCAGCAGATAACCAGCTGGAAATTCTCATTCGGCCCTGCCAAAGAAGTTCCAGGCTATATAAAGGTAGATCCATCGAGGAAATACTCTCCTGAAACAGCCTACGGGTTCGATTTCGGCACTATACCTTTTGCCATCGACCGCGGAGCAAAAAAAGCACTTACCAGCGGTTTCATAACAGGCGACAGGCCTTTCTTCTTCTCAGTATCCCTGCCTGAAGGAAATTACAATATTAAAATAACAGCAGGGGACATGAAGGATGCTTCACAGACAACCATAAGAGTCGAATCGAGAAGACTGCTCTTCGAAAGGATAAAAACTGAACCGGGGAAGTTCAGAGTGATGGAAGCTACTGTCAACATCAGGGTACCAGCTATAGGAAGCACAGGAGAAGAGGTCACGAGAAAACCAAGGGAGATGAATAAGCTGGACTGGGATAACAAGCTTACCTTTGAATTCAACGATAAAAGACCTTGTATCTGTGCTCTCGAAATATCAAGAGTATATGACGCCGTAACTGTTTTCCTGGCAGGCAACTCCACAGTTGTTGACCAGGACGATGATCCCTGGGCATCGTGGGGACAGATGTTCCCGAGGTTCCTCATCAAGGGTGCTGCTGTCTCCAACCATGCAGAATCAGGTCTGTCTCTTGGCAGCTTCATTTCTTCAAACAGATTGAAGAAAGTGATTGACATGGCAAAGCCCGGTGATTATCTTTTCATTGAATTCGGACATAACGACATGAAGGAAAAGGGCCCTGATGACGGCGCTTATAAATCTTATTCAGAAAGAATGCGGCTTTTTGTAAAGGAATTCAGGAGCAAAGGAGGCATACCAGTCATAGTTTCACCTGCAAACCGCCGTTCCTTTGGAGAGGACGGAAAAATAACCAACTCTTTGCTCGAGTACCCCGAAGCAGCAAAAAAAGTGGCTGAGGAACTTGATGTACCTTTCATTGACCTCAATGCCATGACTAAAACACTTTACGAAACTCTCGGACCCGAGAACTCGAAAAGGCTCTTCGTTATTTACCCGGCAAACACATACCCTGATCAGAAAGAAGAACTAAATGATAATACACATTTTAATGCCTTTGGCGCATACCAGCTTGCAAAATGTGTCATTGAGGGAATTAAGGATAATAAACTTGGCTTAAAGAAATACCTGGTGATAGGCTTGCCAGCCTATGATCCTTCCAGACCTGACCGGTTTGAGGATTTCAACTGGCCGCTGAGCCCGAAATCACCTGTAAATGCCTTACCCCCCACCCCCTAAAGGGGGCCTAAAATGAACCTAAAACTCCTATTAGGAATTGATTTTTACCCCCTTTAGGGGGTGCTGCGCAGCAGCGGGGGTTTTACCTTCAGGGGGGATGGGGAGCGTTTAATGAGGATTAATAAATAGAAAAGATGAAAAAATATTTTTCCACATTACTTTTTCTGCTTTTTGCATTTCAAATAATTAAGGCCGCCCCCGGTATAACCAGGCAGACAATCTACCTGTCCGGGAAAGGTTACCAGAACACAAAAACCTGGGAATTCTTCTGTACCGGAGGAAGGAACAGCGGATACTGGACAAAAATAGAAGTGCCCTCATGCTGGGAGCAACAGGGCTTCGGGAATTATGAGTACGGCCGTAATTCTTATTCATTCGGACCGAAATATAAATATGCCGATGAAAAAGGCTTATACAGGTATTCTTTCGAGGTGCCGGACTCCTGGAAAGGTAAATCCGTCAACATCGTCTTTGAAGGATCGATGACCGACACCGAAGTCAAGATTAATGGAAAGATTGCAGGAGAAACACACCAGGGAAGCTTTTACAGGTTCAAGTATGATATAACCGACAAAATCGTTTACGGCGGATCTAACATTCTTGAGGTCACTGTCAGCAAACTATCCTCAGATGAATCGGTCAACCGTGCCGAAAGGTATGGCGACTACTGGAACTTCGGAGGGATCTACAGGCCTGTTTACATCGAAGCTTTTCCCCGTGAGCACATAAGCAGGGTGGCAATGAACGCGAGAGCCGACGGTAAGTTTTTCCTGGATGTGTTCCCGAAGAATATAGAAGGAAAGAGAAGGATCACTGTTGAAATTTTCGATCAGAACGGGAAATGGGTGTCCTCCTCAAGTTATCCTGACATCCTGAAAATGATGAAGGATTCTGTTCTTACAATCGAAGGCAGAGTTAATAATCCTGTATTATGGACCAGTGAGACACCATATTTATATACAGTCAAATATACACTGGAATCTGATAAAAAGAAGCTGTACGAAGGTGCTGAAAAGTTCGGATTCCGAACTGTAGAAGTAAGGCATGGAGACGGAATATACCTGAACGGGACGAAAATAAAAATGAAGGGAGTCAACCGCCACTCTTTCTGGCCTGAGAGCGGCCGAACTCTCAATTATGACCTGTGCCTGCAAGATGCCCTGCTTATTAAAGAGATGAACATGAATGCAGTCAGATGTTCGCACTATCCTCCCGATGTCGCATTCCTGGACATATGCGACTCCCTCGGACTATATGTTCTTGACGAGATAGCAGGATGGCAGAGATGGTACGACACGCCTGTAGGCAAAAAGATTGTCAGGGAGACTGTAATCAGGGATGTTAACCACCCTTCAGTATTATTCTGGGATAACGGGAACGAAGGAGGAACGAACAAGGAGCTCGATAAGGAGTTTCTGCTCTACGATCCATCAAAAAGGGACGTTCTCCATGCTCATCACCGCCCGGGAAACCATTTCAACGGTATCGACTGCAACCATTATGAGAATTATGCCAGTGTCCAGAATATCCTTAAGGATTCTCTGATCTATATGACCACCGAATTCCTTCATTGCCAGGATGACGGCGGCGGCGGATCAGGGCTTTACGATTACTGGGAGCTGATGTGGAATTCAGAAAGATCTGCAGGAGGGTTCCTCTGGGCCATGGTCGATGAAGGCCTTGTAAGAACTGATATGAACGGATTCATTGACACCGACGGAGTAAATGCTCCGGATGGGATCATGGGCCCTCACCGGGAAAAAGAGGGCAGCTTCAATGCTATCCGTGAGATATTTTCTCCCGTTCAGCTGAAACTGAAAGATATCCCCGATAATTTCAACGGATCGATCCCTGTTGAGAACAGGTATCACTTCACGAATCTGGACCAATGCTCTTACACCTGGAAACTGGTAAACTTCAACGAACCTGGCGACTGGCTTCCCGGATATTCTCCGGCTGAAGAACAAAAACTGACGCCGCCCGACATAAAACCGGGAGGGAAAGGAGAACTGAGAGTGACTCTTCCTGACGACTGGAGGAGGTATGATGCAATGGTACTGACAGCAAAAGATCCCTTCGGCAGAGATATCTTCAGCTGGACCAGTAAGATAAAAGGGAATTCTGACCTTGCAAAGGATTTCATTATTCTTACAGGAGCTGAAAAGGCTGAAGCCGTAGATGCCGATTCGACAATCACACTCAGGGGAAACGGCACTTCGGTTACCCTGAACAAAAGAACAGGGACGATACTGAGTGTAACTTACAATAACAGATCGGTGTGCCCTTTCACAAACGGCCCGGTCCTCTCAGAGGGAAAGAACAGTGTGGCTGAAATGAAAATTATTAATGAAAATGACGGAGCTGTCGTAGAAGTGAGGTATGACGGAGAAATGAGTTCGGCCAGATGGAAAATGCATCCATCCGGATGGCTCAGCCTTGATTATGAATACGAGATCAGCGGACCAAGACAGTTCGCAGGCATCAGCTTCTCATATCCCGAAAATTATGTCACCCGGGCTAAATGGCTGGGCGACGGACCTTACCGTGTGTGGAAGAACAGGCTTCAGGGTGTCAGCTACAATGTATGGAGCAAGATCTATAACAACACCCAGACAGGAGCCTACCCTTTCTTTTACCCTGAGTTCAAGGGATACTTCTCAAAATTCACATGGATAGAAATGAGCACTGCCCTGGGGAAATTCCTCATAGCAACTGAAGATGAGGATCTTTACCTGCGACTATATGATTTTTACGGCATAACAGGGCCTGTCTCCTATCCCCTCCTTCCGTCAGGAGACATCTCATTCCTCGACTGCATACCTGCCCTTGGCTCGAAGCTTGCTACCGGGCTTACAACAGACGCATCGGTCTATGGTCCGGCCGGGAAGATGACCGATATGAATGGCCCGAAAAAACATAAATTGTGGTTTTATTTTGGAATACCGGATTCTAAATGAAAATTTCTCTGCCGGCGCCGATTTGTAATCGGTGCCGCTATATAAAGCACGGATTGCAAATCCGCGCTTGCAATAATTAATAATTTTTGATATGAAAAAAATACTAATCCTGTTCTTCCTCTTTTCGCAAGTGTTATCAGCCCAGGAGCTTTCATGGCCTGAGATAACCCGGACAAACAAACCCTGGACGCGCTGGTGGTGGCCGGGCAGTATTGTGACCCAACAGGACCTTACCGCTGCTATGGAGAAATATAAGAAAGCAGGCCTTGGCGGTATGGAGGTTGCTGTCATTTATGGAGTGAAAGGACAGGAAGAAAAATTCATCAATTACCTGTCGCCCAAATGGATGGAGATGTTCACACACACATTGAAAGAGGGAGAGAGACTTGATCTCGGGATTGACCTGGCCAATGCTTCAGGCTGGCCTTTCGGAGGTCCCTGGGTTGAACCCTCCGAGGCCTGCAAGAACATAAATTATAAAACATATACTCTTAAGGGAGGAGAGAAACTGAAAGAGAAGGTAGAATACTCCCAGATACCACTTCTGAGACCTGTGGGTCAGAAACCCGATATTGAGAAACTGACAGATCCTATTGGAAAGAACAAAGATCTTCAGCTTTACGCCCTCGACCAGATAAGATTCGGAAAGCCTCTGCCCTTATATATCCTGATGGCCTTTTCCGATTCGGGCCAGGTTCGTGACCTTACAACGCTGGTGACACCTGAAAGGGATCTTGACTGGACAGCTCCTCCGGGGAACTGGACACTCTATGCACTCTTCCAGGGATGGCATGGAAAAATGGCCGAGAGGGCCGGTCCCGGAGGAGAAGGAGATGTGATTGATCATTTTTCAGGACAGGCAATAAAAAAATATCTTGCTTATTTCGACACTGTCTTCAACAACTATGATCTGAAATCGCTCCGGGGATACTTCAACGACTCCTATGAAGTCGATGACGCATCAGGGCAGGCGGATTGGACGAACGATATGCTTTACGAGTTCTACATACGAAGAGGCTACGACCTGGCTGAGTACCTGCCTGCGCTCTTCCAGAAGGATACTCCGGATAGAAATGCGCGGGTGCTCTCCGATTACCGCCAGACAATATCGGACCTGATCCTTGAAAAGTTTACATCGCATTGGACAGATTGGGCTCACAGGCAGGGTAAGACAACCCGTAATCAGGCACACGGATCACCCGGCAATATTCTTGATCTCTATGCGGCATCAGATATTCCGGAAACCGAAGGAAGCGAGATCTCAAAGCTGAAATTCGCTTCGTCGGCTGCTAACGTCACCGGCAGACAGCTTATCTCATGCGAGGCAGCCACCTGGCTCAATGAACATTTCCTTTCCAGCCTCTCGGATATTAAGAAGGCAGTTGATCAATTCTTTATCGGAGGGATAAACCATGTTTTCTACCATGGTACATGTTTCTCACCGCAGAATGAGCCATGGCCCGGGTTCCTGTTCTATGCCGCTGTGGAGCTTACTCCTGTCAATCCTCTGTGGAACGATTTTGAGGCACTTAATAAATATGTCGGTCATGTTCAGTCGTTCCTTCAGGATGGTATGGCCGACAATGACATACTCCTCTATTTTCCGATCTTCGACAGGTATGCCGATCCGGGAAAGGGAATGCTTGAACATTTCGATGCCATAAGTCCTGCGTACAACGGTTCACCTTTTAAAACTGCAGCTGAAACAATGCTCGAAAAGGGTTATGCCTTCGATTATATCTCCGATCTTCAACTGAAGAATTCCGTTGCAGATAAAGGCTTGGTACTTACTGAAGGAAACACTTACAAAACAATAATCCTTCCCGGATGCAAGTACATTCCTCTTGAGACATTTGCGCAAGTGCTTAAACTGGCCAACGAGGGGGCTATAATTATATTTTACGATGAAATGCCTGAAAATGTTGCAGGAATGGCACAGATTGAAGCAAAAAACTCAGCATTTGAGCGTTTTAAGGCCGGGATCAGCTTCGTACCGACAAATAATCCGGAGGTTTTGAAAGCAACTTACGGAAACGGAGCAATATTTTCCGGAAAGAACCTCGATCAACTGCTCACATTTGCCGGAATAAGAAGAGAGCCTATGGCCGATTACGGGATCAGCTTCACACGCCGCGAGAATAGAAGCGGATTCAGTTATTTCATTCTTAACAGCAGTGATAAAGCTTTCGAAGGATGGCTTCCACTTTCTGTTAAAGCTTCCTCAACAGCAATTTTCAACCCGATGTCGGAAAAGTTCGGAGCAGCAAAAATGCGGCCGGCAAAAAATGGACAGGTTGAGATATACACAAGACTTCATCCGGGAGAATCCCTGATAATCTCGACCTACAATAAGATTTTGACCGGTGATCCCTATACATTCTATGATATCCTTTCCTCGCAGAAAGAAATTGAAGGAAAATGGAATGTTGAGTTTATTTATGGAGGACCTTCATTACCATCCGGAAGGGATATCGAAGAATTAATTTCGTGGACCGGTTTTGGCGGTGAGGATGTGAAAAATTTCTCCGGAACGGCAAAATATACGATATCCTTCAGACGGCCCGCGGGAAAAGCAGATGCCTGGTCGCTTAACCTTGGAAAGGTCTGTGAAAGCGCAAGTGTTTTCCTTAACGGGAAGAAGGCCGCGACGCTGATCGGACCAGAATACAAGATAACGCTCGACAAGAGGCAGTTGAAAAAGAACAACATTCTCGAAGTCAGAGTCTCTAACCTGATGGCAAACCGTATTGCCTATATGGACCGTAACAATATTGAGTGGAAGAAATTCTATAACGTCAATATGGCAGCCCGTTTGCGACAGAATACCAAGAATGGCATTTTCGATGCATC
>CAZXAM010000053.1:0-16083 GCA_964638545.1 uncultured Rikenellaceae bacterium
GGATTTTGCTTATTGGCATGCATCTGGAAAAGGCGGTTGATCCGTTCTCTCTTCCCGGTGCGTGTGTTTAGTACGGTATCACCGGAGTTCAGGGTCCCTGAATAGATCCTGAGGAACACCAGTCTTCCCACAAACGGATCGGTTGCTATTTTGAAAGCAAGAGCTGACAGAGGAGCCTCATCGTCTGGTTCGCGGGTGATTTCCTCATCATTCCTTGGATCTTTCCCGGTAATTGAGCCTATGTCAACCGGTGAAGGCAGGAATGCCGCTACGGAATCAAGAAGGTTCTGAATTCCCTTATTCTTGAAAGCAGCTCCGCATATAACAGGCACTGCGTGACCGGATATTGTTACTTTCCTCAGGGCTGTAAGGATTTCTTCAGGTGTAATAGACTCGTGATCCTCTACATACCTTGCGAGAAGAGTATCATCGACTTCTGCGACAGCCTCTACCAGTTTGCCTCGCCATTCCTCAGCTTCGTCAGCCATATCGGCCGGGATTTCAGTAATTTCGAACCTGGCACCCAGATCTTCATTGTTGTTATAAATAATAGCCTTCATCTTCAGAAGGTCTATCATTCCGAGGAAATTCTCTTCAGCGCCAATCGGGATCTGGACCGGAACCGGATATGAGCCGAGCTTTTCCTCGATCTCGTGAACCACCCTGAAGAAATCGGCGCCTGCACGGTCCATCTTGTTTACGAAAGCAATTCGCGGAACAACGTATTTATTTGCCTGCCTCCAGACTGTTTCTGACTGAGGTTCAACGCCTCCCACAGCACAGAAGACTGCTACAGCTCCGTCGAGCACCCTCAGGGATCTTTCAACCTCGACTGTAAAGTCGACGTGTCCCGGAGTATCAATTATATTTATCTTAAACTCTTCGCCGTTGTATTTCCAGTAAGCTGTTGTTGCAGCAGATGTAATTGTAATTCCTCGTTCCTGTTCCTGAACCATCCAGTCCATCTGGGCATTCCCATCATGAACCTCTCCCATCCTGTGCGTACGTCCGGTATAGTAGAGGATACGCTCGGTAGTCGTAGTCTTTCCGGCGTCGATGTGGGCCATGATCCCTATGTTCCTGGTATTTTTCAGATTTATATCCATTGTCTGCCGCCCGGCTGATCAGAGTTAAAAACGGAAATGAGCAAAAGCCTTGTTGGCTTCAGCCATCCTGTGAGTATCTTCTTTCTTCTTGTATGCGCCGCCTTCAAGCTTGTAGGCTGCCATGATCTCTGCAGAGAGACGGTCAGCCATTGAATGGCCGGTTCTTTTGCGTGCAAAGGAAATCATGTTCTTCATGCTGATGCTGATCTTGCGGTCGGGACGGATCTCCATAGGCACCTGGAAGGTAGCACCTCCTACGCGTCTGGCTTTAACCTCAACCTGCGGCGTAACATTTTCCATTGCCTGCTTGAATATTTCGAGTGGCGTTTTGCCTTCGCTCTTGAATTTATCGGCAATGATATCGAGAGAATCATAGACAATCTGGTAAGCGATTGATTTCTTGCCGCTATACATAAGATTATTGACAAACCTGGTTACATAAGGATCCTTGTATTTCGGATCCGGTAACAGAATCCTCTTCTTTGGTTTTGCTTTTCTCATTATCTTACTTCTTTAATGTTACTTTTTCGGCCTTTTTGCGCCATATTTTGATCTTCTCTGAGTACGGCCGTCAACACCGGATGTGTCGAGAGCACCTCTTACAAGGTGATATCTGACTCCCGGAAGGTCTTTTACCCTTCCACCCCTGATGAGAACGATGGAGTGTTCCTGAAGGTTATGGCCTTCTCCAGGAATATAAGCGTTCACTTCTTTCTGGTTTGTAAGCCTTACCCTGGCCACCTTCCTCATCGCAGAGTTGGGTTTCTTTGGTGTGGTTGTATAAACGCGCACGCAAACACCCCTTCTCTGAGGACATGAATCGAGGGCGGGAGCTTTGCTTTTATCTACCAGCTTTTTCCTGCCTTTTCTTACTAACTGCTGAATTGTCGGCATATTTACAATTATTTAGTATTAAAAATTCCTTCCAAAAATGGTTTGCAAAGGTAAAAATTTTATTTCCTTATTTGCAAACAGGTTCAATATTTTTCTCAATCACAAAAACACGCTCCCTGACTACAGGTCTGAAATGGCGATAATCAGGCCTTACAGCATGTTTTGAAACAATGTCTATTCTAACTTTAGCGTAAGTTATGAACAGGTGACTTCCCGACTTTTCCCAATGAAAAACCTTTTGTAAACTTACATCCGAAAGAAAAACCGGTACTCCTGCGTTTCAAAAAACTGGTGCAAAGAAAATAAATATTTTGGAATTCTGTACTCTTTCATAAGCTGTTTTTACAAAAATTGCTATTTTTGCCGACGCCTGAACAGGGAGTATACATATATATATATAATATAGACCCCCCCTTTCGGTTCCCCCCCAGGGGGGGGGAAAGGCCATAAAACAAGAATTAGGATAAGAATTAAAAAAGTAAATATTATAACCATAAATTATGAAGACATACCAGACTGACCAGATAAAGAATATTGTTCTCCTGGGCAATTCAGGATCCGGTAAAACTATTCTGGGAGAAGCGATGCTCTTTAACGGCGGCATTGTCGAGCGAAGAGGAACAATTGAGGGCAAGAACACCGTATCAGACTATCGTCCGATAGAACATGAAAACGGCAATTCAATATACTCGGTTGTCTTATATACAGAATTTCAGAACAAGAAGATAAACATTCTTGACACGCCTGGGCTGGATGATTTCAGCGGAGGGGTAATCTCATCTCTCTATGCTGCCGACTCGGCGCTCATGCTGATCAATGCCCAGAATGGTGTTGAGGTCGGTACCGAAATACATTTCCGTCATGCGGAAAAAGTTCACAAACCGCTATTGATAGCAGTCAACAGCCTCGATCATGAAAAATCAAATTTCGATAAATCAATCGAAATGATGAAGGAAAGATTGAGCAATAATGTGATCCTGGTCCAGTATCCGGTTAATGAAGGAACAGGATTCAATTCCATTATCGACGTTCTGAAAATGAAAATGCTTCGTTATGGAAAAGACGGGGGCAAAGCAGAAGTGGTTGACATCCCAGCTGACCAGAAGAACAAGGCAGAAGAGTTGCACAACGCACTTGTCGAAAAGGCTGCCGAAAGTGATGAAGCATTGATGGAAATATTTTTCTCTAACAATACATTGAACGAGAACGAGATAAGGAAGGGAATTTCAAAGGGTATCTTAACCCGGGGCATGTTCCCCGTATTCTGCATATCTGCAAAACAAAACATGGGAGTTGACATAATCATGGAATTCATTGTCAATGAGGCGCCTTCAATCACCGATATGCCTCCGCAAAAGAACAGCAAAGGCACTGAGGTAAAGCCTGATCCGGCAGGACCAGCATCGGTATATGTTTTCAAATCCGCAATTGAGGAGCATATCGGTGAGATAAATTATTTCCGGGTTTACTCAGGCAGGATCACCGAGAACCACGACGTTGTAAACAGCAATAACGGAACCAAGGAGAGATTATCGCAACTTTATGTTTGTGCAGGAAAAAACAGAACAAGAGTTCCGGAACTTAATGTTGGCGATCTTGGAGCATTTGTGAAGCTGAAGAACACAAAGATGGATCATACCCTTAATGCACCGGGCAACGACTGGAAATACGAAGGAGTTAAATTCCCGGCACCCAAATACAGGACTGCCATCAAGGCTCAGAGCGAAAGTGATGATGAAAAACTTGGGGAAGCATTGAATAAAATTCACCTTGAGGATCCAACCATCGTGATCGAGTACTCAAAGGAACTTAAGCAGATTCTTGTGCATGGTCAGGGTGAATATCATCTGAATATCATGAAGTGGCACCTTGACAATATCTATAAGATCCCAACTAATTTCAACCTCCCGAGGATCCCTTACCGTGAAACCATAACCAAGTCAGCACAGGCTGACTATCGTCACAAGAAACAGTCGGGTGGTGCGGGCCAGTTCGGCGAAGTGCATATGATAGTCGAACCATATGAGGAAGGATCGACTGAGATGACGACATTCAAGATCGGAGGAAAGGATATGAAGCTTTCAGTCAGAGCCAAGGATGAAATTGAACTCGACTGGGGAGGCAAGCTGATTTACTGCAACTGCATCGTTGGCGGATCGATAGATGCCAGGTTCATGCCTGCAATCCTTAAAGGCATCATGGAGAAGATGGAGATTGGTCCTCTTACAGGATCTTATGCCCGCGACATTCGGGTATATGTTTATGACGGAAAGATGCACCCTGTCGATTCAAATGAAATTTCTTTCAGGCTTGCGGGCAGGAATGCCTTCAGCCAGGCTTTCAAGAAGGCGAATCCAAAGATCCTTGAGCCGGTTTATGATGTAGAGATAATGGTTCCTTCCGACCGTATGGGAGATGTCATCAGCGACCTTCAGGGACGACGCGGAATGGTTGTTGGAATGTCGAGCGAAAAGAGGTTCGAGGTAATCAAGGCCAGAGTGCCGCTTGCCGAAATGAATAAGTATTCCACTGCCCTCAGTTCAGTTACGGGAGGCCGTGCCATGTACACAATGAAATTTTCAGAATATGCACAGGTTTCTTCCGACGTTCAGGAAGCTGTAATCAAAGCTTATACTGAAGAGGAAGAAGAAGAATAAAAACCCTGCAGGGATGTTGCATGCAACATCCCTGCGGTTATTACACCGTCTTCAATACATCCCACACGAATGCCCGGATGCCGACTTCATCATTTATGGCATCTATTCTTTTTACTGTATCAAGCACATTATCAACCAGATCATCTTCAACAACTGTCAGAACGCTCTTGTTGATCTCGGGCCATGCATGGGTTCCCAGGTGGGGCACCCCTGTATTGGTGCCCCTGCCCTGAACATTTTCCCATAATGAATATCCCTTGATTCCAAGCTTGTCGAGCATATACTCGATTTTCTCGGTATTCGCCTGATTATAAATTATCATTATTGCCTTCATAGCTTTTCCGTTTTTCTAAATTCTTTATGAACTGTGGTTGTTTTCGTTCAGAAAACTCATTTCTTTATAATCAGCCAGGTGCCTGTTGCGTTCGCCGCGCCTTGCAAAGACCGCATAGACTACCGGAACCAGCACAAGTGTCACAAGCGTAGAGAAAACAAGTCCGCCGATAACTGCAATTCCCATGGGGCTCCACAATTCTGATCCGGATCCTTTGCTCATTGCCAGAGGGAGCATGCCGAGTATGGTCGTAGCAGAGGTCATGATTACGGGCCTCAGCCTCGATCTTCCTGATATGGATATTGCTTCATAGAGCTCATTGCCTCTTTCTCTCATCAGGTTGATAAAGTCGACGAGCACGATGGCATTCTTCACTACAATTCCGATAAGCATCACGGCTCCGATACCGGAGATGACACTCAGTGTAGTGCTGGTGAGGAAAAGAGCTATTGCGACTCCGGAGAAAGCAAACGGGATTGAAAACATAATTATTAAGGGCATCTTCAGTGATTCAAATTGAGAGGCCATTACCAGGTAAACCAGGATAAGGCTGATCATCATGAGGAATGCTATGTCCATGAAAGACTCCTTCTGATCCTCAATAGCTCCCGATATCTGAACCATAATGCCTGTTGGAACTGTAGTACTGTTTATTGCTTTCTGGACTTCAGTCTGAAGGTCAGTCAGCGATCTCTTGTAAGGAGTAAATGATACTGTAACAATTCTTTCCCTTCGTTTTCTTTCAATAATTGGAGGTGCCCAGTATTCCTTGATCTGGGCTATCTCACCAAGTCTTATTAACTGTCCCCTGGGATTGGTTATACCTATGTTCTCGATATCAGTCAGGGTGCTTCTGGCCGATTCCTTGAATCTTACAATTACATCAAATTCATCTCCCGACTGTCTCAGGCGTGTCGCTGTCAGTCCGGCAACCCTGTTCCTTACAGCTGACGAAACCATGGCGGTATTCAGTCCGCTTGCGCTCATCTTGCTTTGATCGAGGATGATCTGAAGTTCAGGTTTGGATTTATCGCGGCTTATAGTGATATCCTTAGCGCCACGTATTTTTCTGATCTTTGAGGCCAGTTCTTCAGCTACTATATTGGTTTCAGCAATATTGTAACCATAAACCTCAACATCCACGGTGCTGGATCCGAAGGCGCTCATTCCTTCGGAAGTGCTGACAGTAAAATCTACGATCTCGGGAATAGTTTCCAAGTCAGCCCTGAGTTCTTCGGCCAGCGTATTTGCATCCTTTTCGCGTTCTTCGATCGGCAGGAGTCTCATGGAATATGTGATCACATGGGTTCCGTTGGTTCCGAAGAGTGCGGAAAAATTATTTGCGTCATCAACTCCTGTGGATGACTCAACAAGCCTGACCTCAGGGTATTTCTCCTTCAGGAGCCTGTCGACCCTGTCGGTGGTCTTGGTTGATTCATCGACGCGGGTACCGGTCTGCAGCTCAATGGTTGCAGACAACTGCGACTGGTCGGCCTGCGGGAAGAACTCAGTATCAATTACCGTGAAGAGCAACATTGAGCCGACAAAGACGATGAAAGCCAGTATGATTGTCACTCTTTTATGATGGAGTGCCCAGCGGAGTGTCTTCTCATAGAACCTGTCGAAACGGTCAAGCCCTTTTCTGATGCTTCCGTCATAGGTATACCACTTGGCATCTTTCCTTATCGGGTACCATTTAAGCATAAGGGCGCTCATGGTGGGGGTGAGTGTTATGGCTGCAACCACTGATGTGACAATTGTAATGGTTACCAGCATCCCTAGCTGTTTGAAGAGCACGCCTGTCAATCCCTTAACAAAAGTCAGGGGGAAGAATACGGCAACAACAGTCAATGTTGTAACAATTACCGCCAGCCAAACCTCATTTGTGGCATAGATTGCAGCCTCCCGGGGACGACTTCCGCGTTCCACGTGTCGTGTGATATTCTCAAGCACCACAATCGCATCATCCACCACCATCCCGATCGCTATCGAAAGTGATGTAAGTGAGATGATGTTAATGGACTCTCCTGTTATAAACAGATAAATGAATGCGACGACGAGTGAAATAGGTATTGTGACGATGATGATAACAGTAGCTCTCCAACGGCCAAGGAAGAAGAGGACAACCAGCACCACGAAAATAGCTGCATACATCAGTGTCTCGGTAAGGTTGCTTATTGAGTCCTTGATAAATGTTGCACTGTCAAAAAGTTTCTCTACTTTGATATCTTCCGGCAGATCCGTTTCAAGTTCCTTAAGGGTTTTTTCTATCTCTTTCGTAACTTTCACCGTGTTCCCGCCGGATTGCTTCTGAACGTACATTGTCATTCCCGGCATTCCGTTTATCCTTGTATCGAGCTTGGTTTCGCGTATGGTATCCCGGACTGCTGCGACATCCCTGAGGTAAACATCATTTCCGTTATAGCTGCTTACAACAATGTTTTTCATGACTTCGCTCTCGGGAAATTCGCCCTGTATCCTCAGAGGATAATCGGTCTGTCCCATTTCGAGATAACCCGCAGGCATATTCAGGTTCTCAGCGCGCAGAACATTTCCTATTTGTTCAATTGTAAGGTTAAAGGCTTCCATTTTCCTGGGATCCACATCGATGTAAACCTTACGCCCGGGTACACCGGCAAGGTTCACTGATCCGACACCTTCAATCCTGTTGAGCGGATTTACTATTTTCTCGTCAAGGATTTTTTCAAGTCCCATATAGCTCTCTTTAGCAGTGATGGCGTAGAAGAGGATAGGCATCATGCTGGAATTGAACTTCATTATAGTGGGTTTCTCGCAGTCTTCGGGAAGGTAATTCTCTATGAAGCTGAGACTGCTCCGGATATCGTTCGAAGCCTCATCGAGGTCGGTTCCGTATTCGAAATTCATGAATACTGCTGATACACCGTCACTTGAAGTGGAAGTCATCTCCTTGAGATTGCTTACCGAGTTAAGTGCATCCTCGACCGGCCTTGTGACATTTGTCTCGATATCGGAAGCGCTTGCACCGGGATAAGATGTCACTACTCCGATGAAAGGCAGCTCCATTTCCGGATAAAGGTCAACCGGAAGCTGAGTCAGTGAATACAGACCCATTACGATCAAAGCCACAAAAATCAGTATGGTGGTTACCGGTCTTTTTACGGAAGAACTGTATATGCTCATTTTGAAATATGTTTTACTGAAATTTATTGTGCAATTTCGATCCTGTCTTTATTAAGAAGGCGCGACTGGCCCTCAGAAACAAGTCTGTCGCCTTCCTTAAGGTTGTCAGAGATTATCTCGAGTTGATCGTCAAACCTTTTTCCAAGGAGGACCTCGGTACGTTTTGCGATGCCGTTATCATCAACAAATACAAACCTGACGTTGGTGCCTTCCTGCAAAAGCACAGAGCTTGCCGGAACCACAAAAGTCTCAGCCTCGCCAAGATTCATGGATACTCTTACAAACATTCCAGGCTTCAGAAGATCTTTTCTGTTGGGGACTTCAATCTCGGCGATGAAAGACCGTGTTGCAGGATTTACAGTCGGCGCTATACGGAAAACACTTCCGTTGAATTTTTCATTGGGATAAACGTCGGCCGTTATGTCGGCCTTCATGCCTTTTTTTATCTGCGGGTAGTACTGTTCTGAGATCCCGACATTCACTTTAAGCGGATTTATCTGCATAACCGTAACTACAGCAGATCTTCCGCTTGTTGTCGTGGGTGTTCCCGAATACATCTCACCATCTTCAAAATACTTTCCCGTTACAACGCCTGCAAAAGGCGCTTTGAGAAGAGTATTGGCTTCCATGAATTCAACGTTGGTTTTCGTGACATCATACTGGGTTTTCAACTGGTCGTACTGCTGCTGCTTTGCGCTTCCTGATCTCAGCAGGGTGTCAAGACGCGACAGATCCTTTTCAAGGCTTGCGAGCTGTACCTTCTGCTGGTAAAGCTGGGTCCGGTCCATCAGAAAGAGGTTGTCTCCCCTGTTTACCCTGTCGCCTTCCTCAACATATATCTTTTCGATCCTGCCCGGTGTTGAAGGAGACATGTTCACCTCTTCAAAGGGAAGTATAGTTGCAGTATAATCCAGTGTTCTTGCGATTTTGGTTTTGGTCAGGGTCATAACCTTGACCGGGATTGCCTTTTTATCTGAGGATGCAGGATCGTTCTGACCTGCTTCAGGATTCTTTTTTGAAGAACAGGCTGTAAGCATAAGTCCACCTATCAGTATTGCCGGAATTGCATTTGAGTATTTCATTATCTTTAATATTTAATATTCTTATTCAATTACATGTTATTTAATAGTTTATCAAGGGCCAGCTTTGACTGCAGGAGATTCATCAGAGCTGAAATGTAGTTGTTCTCAGCCTGCAGATAAAGCGAGTTTGCCTGAGTCAGGTCGAGACTTGAAGCCATTCCCTGTTTAAACTTGTTTTCGGTGCTTTTATACACTCGCTGTGAAACTTCGACATTTTGTTTCTGCATTTTATATTGCTGGTCAGCGTTTACAAGATTATAACGGAGCTGTTTTTCCTGAATGAGAAGCTGCTCCCTGACCATATCTTTTGTTGTGACTGCCTTCTGCATATTAATCTGAGCCTTTTTGATTCCCGAGTATCTCTGACCGCTGGCAAATATCGGGAGTGAAACCTGAACTCCGACCATTGAATTCTGAAACCATCTTAATTCCGACAGCTTATCTCCCATTCCGTTGGTGCCGTAAGAATAGAAACCCGCCAGAGTTGGCAGAACGGTTGCTTTTTCATTCTTCAGAGCCAGTTTCGACATCATTTCCTGCCCTTCAATGAGACGGAAATTCACATTTGAATTAAGGTTGAATTCCTGGGCCAGAAGCGATTCCATATTCACATTCCTGGTAAAATTGTCGAGTGTTTCCGTAAGGGTGATCTTTGTGTCAGCAGCTGTACCGAGGATAAATCTCAGCAGGTTGTAATTCACTTCTATGGTTCTCTGCAATGAGCTTTTGCTGTTCTCCATCATTGAAACATTGGAGACCATCTGGTCGACATCCGTAGCTTCAGCCATCCCGGCAGAAAACATTGCTTTAGTGGCTCTCAGAGTTTCGTTGAGGTTGACGATATTTGCTTCCACCAATTTGAGCGATTCTTCCGAAACAAGTATAAGGTAATAGGCCGACGCTGCGGATTCCTTTGTATCAAGCTCTGTTTTTTCAAGATTCTGGCTGTTCAATTTAGAAGCAAGCTTTGTAGTTTCAATGCCTACATAAAGCTGGGCATTGAACAAAAGAAGCGAAGCTTCAGCCGAGGCGCTTGAATTGAACTGCGATCCGAATGTTACAGGCATTTTTGTGCCAGGCTGTCCGAAAAACTCACCAGGCAGCAGGGTGGTTGTGAGTTTAAGATTATCCATCAACGAACCCGAAAGGTTGAGTTGCGGAAGTGCGGCGGAAATCGTTTCCCAAACTGCAGCCTTTGAAGCAAGCACGTCAAGCTTCGCTGACATAACCTGTTTATTGTTCTGAATAGCGTAATCCTGAGCCTCTTTCAGCGAAAGTCTCAGTTCCCCGTTCAGGTTCTCCTGGGCATTGACAAAAGCCGCAGGCAACAGCAAAATTGATATTGCTGTCAAGAATTTGTTTTTCATAAAGTCTGTATTATTCTTCATTATGGTAATTTGTTCTCTCTATCCTATTTGTTCTTATTTTCATAAAAAGTAATAAGATCAAGACCTTTTTGAGTGCATATTCCCCTCAGGTAATTGATATAAACATTTTTTATAACTTCACTATCAGTAAAATGATCAGGTGGAAAAATCTCCTTGTCGTTAGACATTTTAGCCACTTCCAGCATGCATCTGTTAATTATCTTAACGTCGATATCTTTTCTGAATATGCCTTCTTTGATGCCTCTTTCTATTATTGCTTCATTATTTCTCACATAAGGAAGCTGGTCGGCATCATCAAGATTTTTCATGATTTTCTGGTGGTGCCGCTTCATGTCCATCTGGAAGGCAGGACTCATGCTTTTGAAATGGTCCATCATTCTGTTCAGTATGCTAAAAATAGCTTCAATAACATTTTCAGATTCATCAAGTGCTTTATCGATAACCTCCTTCTGCCTTACAGTCATCCATTTAAGCACCCCGGTGAGCAATTCATCCTTGTCACTGAAAACTTCATAGATGGTCCTCTTGGAGATACCCAACTGATTTGCAAGCATATCCATGGTCACAGCCCTGATGCCGTAAGTCCGGAACATGTTCGCAGCTTCTTCTATTATTCTCTGCCTGTAATCCATGAAAAAAATAATTGCGCAAAAATGAGAAAACTTTTTTAGTTTTCAAAGTTTTCTTTGGTAAATTGCTGTTACAATTCTGTAAAAAAGCGAAATTTACCGGTGAATAGAGGAACCTAATAAAAATTACACATGAACATTCACTTATCATTCCAGGAACTTAACTGGCTGGCAATAATAGTTGCAGCTTTGAGCGCATTCGGGCTGGGTGGATTGTGGTATTCTCCGGTCCTGTTTGTCAAGACATGGATGAAGGAATCCGGCATTACGGAAGAATCGGCAAAGAGTGCCAACATGGCAAAGATTTTCAGCCTTTCATTTCTTCTGGCCATGATCGCCGCTCTGCTTCTTGGTTTATTTCTTGGAGAAGATGCCGGTGGAGGAGTCGGAGCGCTCTCAGGATTCCTCATCGGCCTTGGAACTATATTCACTTTCCTGGGAATTACCTACCTCTTTGAAAGGAAGTCCCTTGCACATTTCCTGGTAAATGCATCGTATGGTGTTGCCGCTCTCACACTGATGGGATTCATAATAGGGGTGTGGCAGTAGCGCGAAGCGCTATCATGCGATCGTGCAATCATGCGATCGTGCTATCCTTGACATTTTTTGATTGCATGATTGCAGGATTGCAGGATAGCAAGATTGTATGATCATTACCGATAAAGATACACGAATCCCCTATATTCCCTGGAGTCGTACTTGACATCATCCCAGCCGAAGGCGCGGATAATGTAAAAGTAAATGCCGGGACGCGCATCAACAGTGGTATTGTTCATTTTACCGTTCCACCCCTCCCATGCTTTAAGGTGTTCACCCTCTCCTGAGAATCCGTAAACTTTAAGTCCTGACTGGCTGAAAACCTCCATGCTGACGTAACGCAGGGACTTGGAACTTATCATGAATTTATCATTGTAGCCATCGTCATCAGGGGTGAACACGTTAGGTATGTCAAGGGAAGAAGGTAATACTTTAATAGTTTCGGACCTGACTGAGTCGATGCAATGCAAACTGCTTTCAATAGTCAGCAAAACCGTATATTCTCCAGGCTTATAATATGTATGAACCGGAGGATCTTTTAGATGTGAGATTGTATCATCTCCAAAATCCCAGGTGTAAATTTCTCCTCTTATCGATGCATCTGTGAAGCTCACCTCAAGGGGAGCTTCTCCTTCATTTGGATCAATTGAGAAATCAGCTTTGACATGAATTGATTCGTAAAAGAAAGATGCTTCATTATCACATCCCAGTGAGCTTACATTGATCTTATATGTTACATCCTCAAGAGGCGGGGTATAGGTCACAGGATTTATATTGATATCGGGGTAAGGGATCACCGATGAAGGATCAGATGACCATCGAAATGAAATCACGTTCTTTAGTGCAACAGCTGCAGAAGTTACAGGATCGCGATACCAGAAGTTTGCAGTTGTTGCCTCTGCCTTTCCTGCCAGGGCAACCCTGTTGCAAAGCTGCTGCTGAAGACTTGCTTCAGCAACCGGAGGTGTATCAAAGAATATCCATCCGGTCAATGTTTTTACAGTAATGCCGACGCTGTCTATCTTTACCCTGTATCCTCCCCATGCAAGATTATTGATGGATGAAGTTGTAACCCCGTTCTCAGCAGATAACAGGGTGCTGAAACTGCCTGTTCCATCATTCCACTTATACCATGAAAAGTCGTATGTTCCGCTTCCTCCCGGCCTTTGTGCAGACAGGGCGCCTTTTTCACTTCCAAGGGCATTACAGTAAATGAAGACAGGATCTCTTAAAGCCGGAGAAGAAGGGTAAGAAGTATATCTGACTGACTTCGATCCGGGGGCAGAAAGCTGAGCCAGAACCGATAATGGAAGCAGAAAGAAGAGTATCGAAAACCAGGAACGCACAGGCAGTATGAAATTTCTTTAGTTAACGGATTATGCAAGTGAATTTGTATAATCCGGTACAAGTTTAATAAAAACTGAAGGTTTTTCAGTCGGTATGAAAGACTTCTTCCATATCAGCCCACCATTCACCTTTTTTTCGGTCAGAGGCCGGAACCTGCATCGGTTCCATAATTGACCACCATTCCTGTGTCTTTGGATCTGCTGCCATTTTCTGCATATCGGCAGCATAATCGTCACCGATATATTCAAAATATGCAAAGAGCCTGAAGTCTTTATGAAATATTGTATAGTTCCTGATATTACATTTCTCTATCATATCCAGGACTTCTGGCCATACTTCAGCATGGAATTTTTTATACCTTTCAAGATCTTCCGGCTTCACTCCTATGATCTGACCGTACCGTTTCATCTGTTTTATAATTAGTTATAATTTATACAATGATAATAAAAAACGGGGAATTACCAGACAAAAGGATATGTGAGCAGATCTCAGTTACCTGCTGTTAATAATTATTACGTATAATTTTTCAAATCGGGGTAATGCTGAAATGGTATTTGTTAATTTTGCCTTCCCGGAACGCTGTAATTCCGAAAAACTGAATGACTCTTAATTACCTGGACGATCTGAATGATGCTCAGCGCGATGCAGTAGTCAATACTGAAGGTCCGGCGCTGGTGATTGCCGGCGCTGGTGCCGGTAAAACACGTGTACTGACCTACCGCATCGCATATCTTCTGCAGAAAGGGGTAAAAGCCGGAAGGATACTTTCGCTTACATTCACCAATAAAGCTGCAGGAGAGATGAAAGAAAGGATAGCCAGGATCGCAGGGCCTGAGATCTCAAGGTACCTGTGGATGGGGACATTCCACTCAGTTTTTGCGAAAATCCTGAGGATAGAGGGCGACAGACTGGGATACAAATCAAATTATACCATCTACGATGCTGTCGATGCGAAAAGTCTGATCAGGACAATTATAAGGGAGCTCAATCTCGACGATAACATCTACAAACCGGGAGTGATAGCTTCTAGGATTTCGCATGCCAAGAATAATCTCATAACTGCAAGCAGATATGCCTCTGATGCATCACTGACGGATTATGACAGGGCAAGCAGGATGCCTCTTATTTCTGATATTTATAAGATATATGCATCAAGATGCTTCAGGGCCAATGCGATGGATTTTGACGATCTCCTGATGAATACCAATATTCTTTTCAGAGATTTTCCTGAAGCTCTAGCATCATACCAGGACAAATTCGATTATATCCTTGTGGATGAGTATCAGGATACGAATTATGCCCAATATCTAATTGTCAAAAAACTTGCCGCAAAACACCATAACCTGTGTGTTGTGGGAGATGATGCCCAGAGCATTTATTCATTCCGCGGCGCCAGGATTGAGAATATTCTGGAATTCCGGAGCGACTATCCGGATTTCAGGCTGTTCAAGCTTGAGCAAAATTACAGGTCGACTCAAACAATAGTGGATGCCGCTAACAAGATCATATCGAATAACGACGGACAAATCCAGAAAACAGTCTTTTCAAAGAACGAGCCTGGTGAGAAAATAATGATCCTGCAGGCAATGACCGATACCGAGGAGGGTTTCCTGATTACATCAGATATATTCGACAGGAGATATACAAATCAGCTCAAATGGTCTGACTTTGCCATTCTGTACCGCACCAATGCCCAGAGCCGGATCTTTGAGGAGACATTACGAAGGAAAAATATACCCTATAAGATATATGGAGGGTTATCTTTTTATGAACGAAAGGAGATAAAGGATATTCTTGCATATTTCAGGCTGGTAATGAACCGCAACGATGAAGAAGCCCTTAAACGATCAATCAACTACCCAAAGAGAGGTATAGGTGACACGACTGTAGAAAAGATCTTCGAACTCGCTTCAGATCTGAATGTCACAGTCTGGCAGATACTGAATGAGGCAGCCAGGCATCCCCAGCATTTCAACGCAGGCACTGTTAAAAAATTAACAGCATACGCCGATCTGATAAATACACTTTCAAAGGATGCTGAAAAAACTGATGCTTATACCAAAGCAAGAGAAATCGCGGCAGGTTCGGGAATCCTGAAAGAGCTCCATGACGGGAAGCTTCCGGAGGAGATAAGCCGTTATGAGAATATGGAAGAGCTTCTGAATGCC
The DNA here is from genome assembly GCA_964638545.1 of uncultured Rikenellaceae bacterium. Taxonomy (GTDB): domain Bacteria; phylum Bacteroidota; class Bacteroidia; order Bacteroidales; family VadinHA17; genus LD21. Next base: position 15,305 of record CAZXAM010000053.1, read on the forward strand.
ATTAAGATCTTCACCGAAGCGGCTGAAACCAACGGAGAGCCTTCCACTCTTGGAGCTTACCTGGCAAATGTTGCCCTCCTTACCGATCAGGACAATGAAAAGCAGGAGGACAGGGAGAAAGTCACGCTGATGACCATGCACTCAGCTAAAGGACTGGAATTCAGTCATGTGTATATCGTAGGAATGGAAGATACGTTGTTTCCGTCTCCCATGTCGTCAGGAAGCTCGAAGGAGCTTGAGGAAGAGAGACGGCTTTTCTATGTGGCCATCACCCGCGCAAAAAAACAGGCAACATTGAGCTACGCGTTGAACAGGTATAAATGGGGGAATCTCGAAAAGAGCAATCCCAGCCGGTTTCTTCGTGAGCTCGACATGAAATATGTCGATTACCCCCAGACAGGAGGAAAGCCTTTCCAGACAAAGAAAAACACTGATGACAGACGATCTTCCGTAATGGAGGAACAGGCACTCCTCAGACCCTCGCCCAGGTTCAGGAAGTTATCAAAGCCTTTGAATCAGCAAGTTACACCATTCAGCGGGAGTGATCCATCAATGTTTGCCGAAGGCGATACCGTTGAGCATGAAAGATTCGGCAGTGGAGTTATAGTTTCCATAGAAGGGGTTCCGCCAAATCAGACAGCTACAGTAGAATTTGACAAAGAGGGAAAGAAGAAGCTTTTGCTGAGGTTTGCTAAACTGATTAAGAACCCCCCAACCCCCTAAAGGGGGTATAGATCATTTATAGTTTTAATTCCATGTAAAATCTAGTCCCCCTTTAG
>CAZXAM010000054.1:0-2388 GCA_964638545.1 uncultured Rikenellaceae bacterium
ACCACCGTGGAGAATCCCTATAATCCCTTCATGGAGTTTTTCTATGGCGACCGTTACAGGGGAGGCTCGCGTGAAGTTCCGGGATACGGATCAGGAGTGATCATTTCACAGGATGGTTACATAATCACTAACAATCATGTTATTGAAGATGCTCAGAATATAGAGGTTACCCTGAACGACAACAGGAAGTTTAAAGCCAATCTTATTGGAAGGGATCCTAATACCGACATAGCCCTGTTAAAGATAGATGCAGGGAACCTCTCTTATCTCAGATATGGCGATTCTGAAAAGCTCAGGGTAGGTGAATGGGTATTGGCTGTCGGAAATCCTTTTCTCCTTGGAACTACTGTAACAGCAGGTATTGTCAGTGCAAAAGGGAGAGATCTGAATATTCTTGACACGGAAAACAGGATAGAATCTTTTATTCAGACAGATGCCGCCCTTAATCCGGGTAACAGCGGTGGAGCTCTTGTTGATACAAAAGGATCGCTGGTCGGGATCACATCGGCAATATACTCGCCTAACGGATCCTATGCAGGATACTCTTTTGCGATCCCGTCGGAAATCGTGAAAAAAGTTGTTGATGACCTCCGGGAATTCGGTGAAGTGCAGAGAGCATTGATTGGCGTGAACATCAGGGATGTTTCGGAGGATGATGCCAAAAAACAGAATCTTTCCGACATCAGGGGAGCTTTAATAACCGACGTGAAGGACGGCGGCTCGGCAGCTGATGCAAGCATGAAGGTTGACGACATCATTATAAAGGTGGACGAAACCGCGGTAAGATCTGCATCAGAGCTTCAGGCACAGATAAGCAAACACCGTCCGGGCGATAAGGTCACAATAACCTATATCAGGAACGGTAAGACGATGAGTGTGCCAGTGACACTGAAGAACGTTGCAGGCAATACAAGTGTTGTCAAGCCAGGTATGGGCACAGGTAACATATTCGGAGCGAGGCTCGAAACGCTCAGTTCAAACGACAGGAGGACTTATGGCTTATCCGGCGGATTGAAGATAACCGAACTTAATGATGGATTATTCAAGGACCTTGGTCTGAAAAAGGGTACGATAATCATTGATGTAAACGGTAAGAGTATCAAATCAGTTGAAGACATTCGTCAGGCAACCGATAATAATGAAAAAGCACTCAAGTCGATCCAGATTATGACCCCTGACGGCAGGAACTTTACCATCAGAATGGGCAATTGATCTAAACCACATATAATTTGTTGTTAGTCAGGAGGTTAAAATTTAACCTCCTGATTCTTCAACAATAGTGGTTATATTTTGTTATTACATTAATTAGAGTTATCTTTGCGAAAATTTTTTCAGGCGGATGAGACAGCTAAAGATTACCAAATCCATAACAAACAGGGAGAGCGCGTCTCTCGATAAGTATCTGCAGGAGATTGGTAAAGAGGAGTTGATATCGGTTGAAGAAGAAGTTGAACTGGCTCAAAGGATAAAGAAAGGGGACAGGACTGCCCTCGAAAAACTCACTAAGGCAAATTTACGTTTTGTTGTTTCTGTTGCCAAGCAGTATCAGAACCAGGGATTGAGTCTTCCCGACCTGATCAACGAAGGGAATCTGGGCCTTATCAAGGCTGCAGAGAAATTTGATGAAACAAGAGGCTTTAAATTCATTTCATATGCTGTCTGGTGGATCCGCCAGTCTATTCTTCAGGCTCTTGCCGAGCAATCGAGAATAGTGAGGCTGCCGCTCAATCAGGTAGGATCTCTGAACAAGATCAATAAAGCCTTCTCAAAGTTCGAGCAGGAGAATGAGCGCACCCCTTCACCCGAAGAGCTTGCCGATGTGCTTGAGCTTCCAAAGGAAAAAGTCACTGACACTCTCAAAGTTTCGGGCCGGCATGTTTCCGTAGATGCTCCGTTCATTGAAGGAGAGGACAACAGCCTGCTTGACGTTCTTACAAATTCAGATTCACCTGTAGCCGATAAGCTGCTGATGGACGAATCGCTGTCGCGTGAAATTTACAGGGCGCTGGCAACTCTCACTGAACGGGAAAGAGATATTATCAGGTACTTCTTTGGAATAGGATGCCAGGAGATGACCCTCGAAGAGATAGGTGAGAAATTCGGCCTTACCCGCGAAAGAGTGCGTCAGATAAAGGAAAAAGCGATAAGAAGGCTGAGGCATACATCGAGGAGCAGACTCCTGAAAGGATATCTTGGATAATATTTAATGCTGTGTAAAATTAAAAATGAGCCCCGTGGAGAGGCTCATTTTTTTTGATGCCTGCAATAGAACTTACAGGCCGGGGGAAAAACTCAACAATTTATCTTTTAGATCTGTTTATTATGACAGACATTTACTTGTCATAAAACAAGCAAAAAAAAAGTTAAGTTTTGACAGAAATCAATAAT
>CAZXAM010000054.1:2488-15882 GCA_964638545.1 uncultured Rikenellaceae bacterium
TTACTTGTCATAAAACAAGCAAAAAAAAAGTTAAGTTTTGACAGAAATCAATAATAACTCCCTTTTGGCCAACAGAAAGGCTTATCCGGATAACAGAACCTTCTTTGCCTTCGTTTAAATAATACTTAATATAAATCTTTCAGATGCGGGATTGAATCCTGCAGTGGTCATCTCTTATTGAACTTTCCAAGAAAAGCATTTCTGAAACTGTCGCCCAACGAAGCTTTATTGTTTTCAGAAAGAGTTATTTCGCCCTGCCTGGTAAAGCTCTGCACATGCGACAGGTTAACAAGGTAGGAGTGGTGTACCCTTATTACGTTATGTTCGGCCAGCAGGTCTTCGTATTGTTTCAGGTTTTTTGAGCTGATCACTTTCCTGTTTCCTTCCAGGTAGAAATTGGTGCAGTAACCGTCAGCCTTGCACATTATTATTTCGTCGATCTTCAGAACTTCAAAGCCTTTTATATTTGAGACAACGATCGTTGGATGGAAAGCGCTGTTTTCTGCAAGGCTCTTCAACAGTCCTGCAACTTTCTCTGATTCATAATTCCACTTGTTTTCGGCTCTTACTTTTTCCACCGCGGCATTCAGCTCATCAATTTTGACCGGCTTCAGAAGATAATCGGCTGCATTTACCCTGAAAGCTTTGATTGCATATTCTGAGTAAGCAGTGACAAAGATTACTCTGAAACTTATTTTGTCGAACATCTGCAGAAGATCGAATCCTTTGCCGTCAGGCATCTCAATGTCGAGAAAGACCACGTCGGGATTATTTTTGACGATCGCCCTGTAACCCGATTTCACTGAAGAAGCTGTTGCAACAACCTCAATATCTGTGCAGAAATCCCTCAGATAGTTGCACATTACTTCCCGGGAGGGAGCTTCATCATCAATTACGATAGCCTGTATCATGATCTATGTGTTTTAATATGCCTTGAAGGTATATCTACCATGACTCTTGTCCCTGTTTCTTCTCTGTCGTGATAGAGGTCGCTGATTTCAATTCTGTAATTCTCTTTGAGCAGTTTGCCTGTGATCTGAAGACGCTCTTCAATTATGCTTATCCCCTTTGGTTTATGGTTAAGATTGTTCATTCCGGCTTTTTGGGAGGCAGAACGACCGATCCCGTCATCCTCAATAAAGCACTTCAGACCTCCGGATACTGACTGAGTAAACCTGATACTGATATTTCCTTTCCTGTCTTCCAGTGCCCTCACTCCGTGCCAGATAGAATTTTCAATGAAAGGCTGGACAATTCCGGGGCAGACCTCAATTTCAGAAGGATTGTCAATTCTCGAAACATCGAGGTTATAATCAAATTTATCGCTGAACCTTAAATGTTCAATTCGAAGGTAATCACTAAGTGAGCTGATCTCGTCTTCCAGGGGGATAAAATTGGATCCCATGTTCGAGAGGATGGAACGTATAAGCCTTGAAAAGTCAGCAATATACCTGTTCGCAGAAAGCTTGTCGTTGTTCGAAATGAAATAATTTATCGAGTTCAGTGAGTTGAAAATGAAATGAGGATTCATCTGGCTTCTCAGCGACTGAAGCTTAAGCTCATCCTGCTTCGACCTCTCCTTCTGCTGAATCTGACGTATGTAAAGAATAATAGAAAAGATTACGGTCGCGATAATAAGCAGCGGTAAGATAATCCTGAACACCCTTGTCTGGTAAAAGGCCGGCTTGATCCTGATTGTGACATTCCTTGATATTGTCCATAGTCCATTGTGGTCTGTGGCTTCAACGAAGAGATCGTACCACCCAGGCTTCAGGTTTGTAAAATTGATATTCCTTGTCCTGTCCCCTGTTTCCACCCAAGCTTTGTTGATGCCTGAAAGCATATACCTGAAGATCGTTTTCTCGGAGTTGGCAAAGTCCGAAGAGGAGAAATAGAGGTGGAAATTGTTTTCTCCCCTTGAAAGTACAACGGTATCAATAATATTCAGCAGACCCTGGATACGTTTTGATTCTCCGGAAACTCTGAAGTCTGTGAAAAGTATTTTCTGTCTGGTCACACTGGTTTCTTTAAGTGAAATGCTGTCGGGATAAAACCTGATGAACCCTCCCATTCCCCCAAAGAAAAATTCTCCGTCACTGCTGATGAACTTGGCTCCTGAATTGTATTCCGAGATTGCTATGCCGTCAGACTTATCAAACGTTCTGATATAATCTGACACCGGATTTATCATCGAAATCCCGTCATCTGTGGATACCCAAATATTGCCTGAATGGTCTTTCAGAAGCGAATATGTGGTATTGTTGGAGAGTCCTTTTGATGTGGTATAGTACCTTATGGCACCGGTTGCTGTGCTATACCGGCATACTCCCTTGCCGAGAAGAGCAAGCCACAGGTCTCCGTTTTCACCGGAGATAATATCCTCAACATTGCTTATTCCTGAAGCTACCCTGATTACCGAGCTTTCACCTTTCTTTGTGTCATACTTCAGTATCCTGCTGTTGCTCATGCCTGCCCAGAGTATCCCTGCCGGGTCATAATGAAGCTTGAAGATACTAATATCAGGGATCAGAGTCTGCAGAACCTCGCTTTTTCCCGTTGAAGGATAATAGACAGACAGTTTGTCAGTTCCGGTGTATATGTTTCCCTCATTGTCGGTGGCAATGGCTCTGTAACTCCATTGATTTGCATCGTGTATTGCGAATTTTCCCGTTTCGTAATTATAAAACTGCAGGAAATTCTTGTAATAGCCAATCCATATTCCATCAGGGACCGGTATCAGAGAACGAACATAATTACCGTTTGAAAGGACTTCTTTTTCAAGAACTATCTTTTGCATTAAGGACCCGTCAGGCCCGAACCGTACTATGTTATCAAATCCCCTTATCCCTGTCCAGATGCTTTTATCTCTGGCTACGATCATTGAATAAACAGCAGGAGTTGTGGAATCGGGCGATTCAACAATGGTATTCCTGAAAAAACCAGGTATCAGGGATGCCATCGATATCCCCTGGGGCACACCATGCGGTGTTAAATTTGAGAACCAGAAGGAGTCGCTGCCGTCTGTCATCATTGCCCGAAGCCATCTTACCCTGCTGTCGGGGATATGAATGATTTTCTTGTTCACACTATTATAGAAGAAAATGCCGTTGCCTCTTTTCCCCCAGTAAAAAGCTTTTCTCCCTGTGAATTCGTGCCACGGTATACTGCCGGAAAACTCTCTGAATTTTCCCGATGATTCGTCAAGCAGAAAGATCCCGTCACCCGAGAAGATCCACATTTTACCCGACGATGAAGTATAGAATGAATACCAGTCTGAATAATCGAAATGGGTCGTTATCCTTTCATGTTCCCTTTCAAGCTGAAATTCTCCGGCAAGGATGAACTCATCATCAGCCTTTTTTCTGAACTTTCTGATGCCTGAGCTTCCCATGATCCATATCGTTGTATCGCAGGTTCTTGCAAACCAGTTGTCTTCATTCTCTTTGTTATATGAATTGCCGTTATAATCCTTGAGATTCAGGATATTACATGAAGGTTTGTCAGGATCTTTGACCAGAATTGTCCCCCTTCCAAGGATCATCAGCTTCCCTTCCTGATCAACATTGACACTGTTTATGTACCCGATCGTTTTCCCTCCAAGGGAACGAGTTGTTACGAAACTGTCAGTGTACCTGTTATACCGTGAGAGTGTCCTTGTGTCGTCCAGTATCCACAGGTTATCTCCCCTGTCGACAAAAAGCTCCTTTACTGAAAAATAGGGGATCGATGTTGAATCATCCGGTTCGTGGAAATAGTTCCTGAATTCATGTCCGTCAAACCTGCTGAGTCCATCCCAAGTTCCTATCCAGATGAATCCCGAGCTATCCTTCGCTATAGCTCTTACATTGTTATGAGGCAGACCATCTGCCGTTGTGAAGGACCTGATCGTATAATCCTGTCCGTAAATGATTATTTTAGGGGAAAGGAGAATTACTAACAGAAGAAATGAAAAAGGAAGTATTTTGTTGCTTGAAAGCGGCATAGAGGAAGCGCATATATTTCACAAAAGAAAGCTATTTTTGAGATTTTGAAGAAGAAAGGAACAAAAAAGTCAACAAGACCATCATGGATTTCAAACTGGTATCAGATTTTGTCCCTACAGGAGATCAGCCTGAAGCTATCGGGCAGCTTGTAAACGGTCTTAAGAAAGGAGTACCCTTTCAGACCCTGCTGGGGGTGACCGGTTCAGGGAAGACCTTTACAATAGCCAATGTTATTGAACAGCTCAACCGGCCTGTTCTGGTTCTCAGTCATAATAAAACTCTTGCGGCTCAGCTTTATGGTGAGTTCAGGCAATTCTTTCCTGAGAACAGTGTTGAATATTTCGTCTCTTATTATGATTATTATCAGCCGGAAGCCTATCTCCCGGTCTCTGACACTTATATTGAGAAGGATCTCTCAATAAATGAGGATATTGAAAAGCTGAGGCTCAGCGCAACCTCCTCTCTTTTGTCAGGCAGAAAAGACATTATTGTGGTTTCATCGGTATCATGTCTTTACGGGATTGGAAATCCTGACGATTTTCACTCAAATACCGTACAGGTGATATCCGGGCAGAGCATTGCACGCAATTATTTTCTCAGAAAGCTTGTCGACAGCCTCTATTCTCGTAATGAAATGGAATTCCGAAGGGGTACTTTCCGGGTAAGGGGAGATACAGTGGATATATTTCCGGCATACGCCGACATAGCGGTAAGGGTGATTTTTTTTGGTGATCAGATAGAAGAGATCAGCACTATTGATCCCATATCGGGAGCCAGGCTGGAAGTCCTTAATGAATACATCATTTATCCTGCAAATATCTTTGTCACCACACGCGACAGGATCAACCAGGCAATTAACCATATACAGGATGATCTTGCAAGGCAGGTGACTCATTTCAACGAAATAGGAAAGAAGGAGGAAGCTAAAAGACTGGAGCAGAGAGTCTCCTATGACCTGGAGATGATAAAGGAGCTGGGGTATTGCAGCGGAATTGAAAATTATTCGCGCTATTTTGACGGCAGGAAATCAGGGACAAGACCATTCTGTCTGCTCGATTATTTTCCTGACGACTTTATAACAGTCATAGATGAAAGCCATGTCAGCATCCCTCAGATCAGGGGTATGTTTGGCGGCGATCACTCGCGCAAGCAAACACTGGTTGAATATGGATTCAGGCTTCCTGCTGCCCTCGACAACAGGCCGATGCGAATCGAAGAGTTTGAGGCTCTCACTGGTCAGGTCATATTCGTTAGCGCTACTCCCGCAGACTATGAACTCGAAAAGAGCGAGGGGGTATTCGTTGACCAGGTAATAAGACCGACCGGTCTGCTTGATCCTCCCATAGAAATCAGGCCAAGCCTGAACCAGATCGACAATCTGATGGATGAAATAAGGAACAGGGCAAAAAAAGGTGAACGCACACTGGTTACAACAATCACTAAGAGAATGGCTGAGGAGCTGGCCTCCTACCTGCTGAGATTTGACATCAAATGCCGCTATATACATTCGGATATCGACACCATTGAGCGTATTGAGATAATGGAAGGACTGAGACTTGGTGAATTTGATGTTCTTGTTGGTGTCAACCTGCTTCGCGAAGGACTGGACCTTCCGGAGGTATCTCTGGTAGCAATCCTTGATGCTGACAAGGAGGGATTCCTGAGATCATCCAGATCGCTTACACAGACAGCAGGGAGAGCGGCCCGCAACCTTAATGGTAAAGTGATCATGTATGCCGATACTATTACGGGAAGCATGAAGCTTACTATAAATGAAACTAACAGGCGCCGCGAGAAGCAGCTGAAATACAACGAGGAAATGGGCATTACACCTGCACAGATAGTGAGGAAAACAGGTTCTGCGCTGACGGGGCTGAGCAAAAAGGGAGTCTCCGTAAAAGCATATATTGAACCTGAACGTCCGGATATTGCAGCCGATCCTGTTGTCAAATATATGAACAGCGAAGCCCTTCAGAAAGCCATTGACCAGGCCAGAAGAAATATGGAAAAGTCTGCTTCAGAGCTCAACTTCATTGAAGCTGCCAGGTTCAGGGACGAAATGGCTGACCTTCAAAAGTTACTGAGGAATAAGCAGGGATAGAAATGATTACCCTCTGGTGATTCTTATCAAGAGAAAACAATTGAGGAAGATGATGGAGATTCCTCGCTGACGCTCGGAATGACACGATAGCTTTTGAGTAACAAGGGAGGAGTGGAGGCGGAAAGCCGACAGCTTTCCGCCTCCACTCCTCCCTATACCAAAAAAGAAAATGTCATTCCGAATGAATCCGCCAGTCGGCGGAGGAATGAGGAATCTCCCGAATTAATTGAATTTATTCATTTACCAGTTCTTGTTGCGATCCAGTCGCTCTTTGTTGATGTGCCGGTGACAGTACCGACTATCCTGTTCCCTTCGACAAGTCCTGTATAGAGATCCCCGTTTATTTTAAAAGTGATATCGTTACCGCTGAGCCTTCCGTCGGTTATGGCAGTAACTCCCTTCGCGGTGATCATATTTCCGAAGATCAGCTGAAACTGCTGTTTTAATGAAAGTTCTGCATCGCCCAATTTCCAGGTGCCTTCAACTTTTGCAGGTACGATCCACAGCAGAGCACGGTTCCAGCTGTTCCAGTTTTCGTCGGTAGTGACCTCGTAGTCGGGATCCCATTCGCCCATGGTAAATGTATTTGAGACTATCCTGGTTCCAGGTTTAAGTTCGAGCAGACGCGGCCTGAGCTTGAGATTTATTTCGGGAAGAAGGAACATCGTAATGACAGTTGCTTTTGAAAGATCATATTCATAGAGGTCAGCTTCAATGAATTCAGTCATATTTGCCACTCCTGCCTGTTCGGCATTTCTTTTTGATAAGGCAACCATGTCGGGATTGTATTCTATTCCTACAGCATGTGTTCCTAATTTTGCCGCAGCGATAACCGTACGGCCGTCACCTGAACCCAGATCAATGAGAAAATCCTCAGGTTTTACTTTTGCCATAGTGAGCATAGCATTTACCAGTTCGTTGGGAGTAGGAACCCATACAACATCTTTTCCCTGCTGTCCGACTTCAGGAACATAACCTGTGCTTGTTGAAGTTTCCTGCCCTGAAGTTCCTGTAAGGAAAGAAATAAGAAGAGCAGAGATAAAAAAACTGCGAGTCAGAATTCGTGATTTCATGAAGGCCTCCTTCTTAAGATTTGTCAAAGAATAAAATTACCTTTTTTTTTGACACAGGCTCCTGAAGTCCATTTAATTATCGTTAAAAAATTTAACTTTAAATAATAATTGTAGCAGGGGTGAGAAAATCAATTATTAAAATTATTCTTCTGTGTCTGATATCATGTTCATGCAATTACAGGAAGCATGAGCCGATTGACAGAATTACGGTTCTCTCCCGGCATGACATTCATAACTCAGTAATCGACAGCCTCAGTTCGCTCTCTGTCGGGAACGGCAAGTTTGCCTTCACAGTCGACATTACCGGCCTGCAGACGTTCCCTGAGTTCTATTCAAACGGCATACCCCTTGGAACAATGGCGGAATGGGGCTGGCACACTGATCCGAATCCTGAGAAATATTCTCTTTCCGACGTCCGCAGAACATATCAGGTGCACGGAAGACCAGTTGAATATGTCCATCAGTATGGGGCTGCTGACGGACCCGTAAAAGCAGGTGCAACGGAATGGCTCAGGGCAAATCCCCACAAAATCCACCTTGGGGTGATCGGACTGGAACTTTTGAAGAAGGATGGCAGTGAAGCGCAAATAACCGATATCACTGACAATCAGCAATCTCTTTACCTGTCTGAAGGACTGATCGAAAGCACTTTCTTTGTTGAAGGCGAAAAAGTCCATGTCCTTACGGTTTGCCATCCGGATCAGGACATTGTTTCGGCCAGGATAGAATCTGACCTTATCAGGAAAGGCAGGCTTAAGGTAAAGATATTTTTCCCTGATGCACTTGGCCAATGGTCAGGATTTGACTTGAGATCCCCACGAAAACATAATACTGTAATTCTTAGTGAGGATAATGCTGCAACGCTTTTTGAAAGGATTCTGGATAACGACAGGTATTATATGGCCATGCTGCACGAGAATTCTGTTCTGAAAGAATCATCCGGTCATTATTTCTATGTTGAACCCCAACCGTCAGGGTCTATAATGGATATTTCCTGCAGGTTCGCCAGGGAGAAACCTGACGAAATATTGCCCGTATTTGAAACAGTAAGAACAGCTGCCCGAGAAAACTGGAAGGATTTCTGGATGAACGGTGGTATGGTCGATTTTTCGGAATGTACCGATCCGAGGGCTTTTGAACTGGAACGAAGAGTTATTTTATCACAATATCTGACTAAAATACAGTGCAGCGGATCTCTTCCCCCTGCAGAGACTGGACTTACCTACAACAGCTGGTTTGGAAAGTTCCACCTGGAAATGCACTGGTGGCATGCAGTTCATTTTGCATTATGGCAAAGGGAAGATGTCCTCGAAAAGCAAATGAAGTACTATACTGACATTATGGGAAATGCCCGCCAGACTGCACAGCAGCAGGGTTATAAAGGAATCAGATGGCCGAAAATGACAGATCCGGAAGGCCGTGAAAGCCCCAGCAGTGTGGGAACCTACCTGATCTGGCAGCAGCCTCATCCTATATTCTTTGCCGAGCTGCTTTATATAAATGCCGAAGACAAACAGACAGTTCTTGAGAGGTACAGAAACCTGGTTTTCGAAACGGCTGATTTCATGGCATCTTACGCCTGGCCTGACTCAACCGGCAGGTATATGCTTGGACCGATTCTCATACCGGCACAGGAGAGCCTTAACAGGGAAACGACCATAAATCCTGTTTTTGAAACAGTGTACTGGCACTGGGGACTGAAAACCGCCATTGAATGGAAAAAGAGACTTGGAGAAGAACCTGATCCACTGTGGAAAGATGTTTACGAAAACCTGCCGGAACTCCCGGTAATGGATGGTCTCTATCTTTGTTCGGAAGATACAAGGGATTCCTATACCAATCCAAGGTATTTGAGCGATCATCCCATCGTTTCAGGGATAAAGGGCGTAATGCCGGATACCAGGCTTGTTGATGACAGGATCCTTGGCAACTCTCTTGACACTATCCTGAAGAAATGGAACTGGCGCTCGACCTGGGGATGGGATTTTCCTATGCTGGCAATGTCGGCAGCATCGATAGGGAGGGAGGAGCAGGCAATCGATTTTCTCATGATGGATGCTCCGAAAAACAGGTATCTTGTAAATGGCCACAATTATCAGGATGCAAGGCTGTCATTATATCTGCCAGGTAATGGAGGGCTGCTCACGGCAGTTGCGAAAATGTGTATTCAGGATCAGTTCCCGCACAACGGAAAATGGAGAGTTAAGTGGGAAAACTTAAACAAATATGTCCGGTAAACGAATAAATTATATATTGTTTTCGATATATGTTTCTTCAATTATCTCTTCACGAAAGTGTTTATTCTGTTGAAGAATTAACTGTTAATTTTAAAAACTCTTTTTACTGTCCGTATTTTTTTTACTGACCTGAAAGCTGCTTAAAGATCCGGTTCTCGGTCCTGGTTCCTCGGTTCTCGTTCCTCGGTCTTCAGTCTTCAGTTCACATACCTGAATCTCCATTCAGCATATTTTGTGTTCCTGATCTGGTCGATAACCTCAAAGACAGTTCTTGCCCAGTGGTTTCTGAAGCTTATCCCGCCTGCCGGACCTGACATTCTCTCAGTGAACAGTATGTTGCCGTCGGAAAGGTCGAAGAATGTCACCCACATAGTGCCATTCTCTTTGATTTTATCGAGAGTTTCCATGAAGAAAACAAGCCCTATACCCTCCTTATTTGCGATCCTGTATTTCTTTATCAGCACGGAAATAGCTTCTTCATTAAGCCTGGTTTCCTCTTTGCTGGCATAGGCAACTACCTCGGAGGGATCTATCTCAGAGTTGAGGCTGGTTACAATTTTGAGATTATACGGCACCTCATCTTTCCTTAGGGCAGCTTCAAAATTGTATTTGTCTTTTTCAGTAATGACAACCATGTTGATATCTTCAAACAACTGTTTGAGCTCATTCTTATCGACTGTTCCGAGCGGACCCACTATCCGCACCTGCGTGAAATCGAGCCCTAACCAGACTATTTCAGGGCCCATGCGATTAAATATATCCTGCTGTTTCTGAGAATATCCGGATAAAAACATCGATGACAGCAGAAATGCTGCAGTAAATACTTTTTTTACGGAGTTAAAATTTTTCATGACAGGATGATTAATTTGATAATAATCTGCATAATGAAAGAGCTAATTTACAAAATATTCTTTATTCAAAGAACAAGATTCAGCAATCTGAAGACCAGTCCTCCCAGGAATACTGCAAAAATGATTTCAATTGCACTGATGGTCAGAGCCGCTGGCTTTTGCAGTTAGGGACAAGTACAGCGATATTTTGCCTTAAGTATGCCTGGAATAGGGGTGATATAGAGGTATTTCAGGCAAGAGTGATGGTTAGATGTCACTTTTCAAATAGGCTCTTATATGAGCCCTATCTCACTGACACTGGGGGTGGTTCTGAAATAAACTTGACTTTGGTTTTTGGAGGTTTAACTTTGATAAAGCAAACATTAATCTAAATAACACGGAAATGGGTAAATTAAATGGAGAAAAAGTTGTTATTATTGGTAATAAGGACATTAAGAGGGATGATATAATTGTAACTGTAAGGGATTTCATTTACAGGATAAGAAAAAACTAATAATAGTATTCCATATAATTGGATTGGTTCCAGGAAAAATGTCCGAGAAATTATTCAACCTTTAAAAATAGTTTATTGAAAGCTCTCGGATCAGCTCCAGTTTTTTAAAATTTAATAAAAAGGAAAAACCTGTATGTTTTTATTATCCATACAGGTTTCCGGAGAGCTTTACCTACTCACCATGAGATTACAGGTTTTATCCTGGTCGCAAGGTCAAACGATTAAAACCTAAACCTAACCCTATGACAAAAACTTAATTAAAGATACTATAAAGGAAGGTCGCTTCAAAGTCTATTTTGATAGGTATGGAAATACTGTTGATGAAGTTAGAAATATGTGCGACAAGACATTCAGCCGGCTTACAACTGGAACAGGACTTTTTGAAAAATCCTTACAATAAATCAAGATATTATACTTTATATTTGAGTCATATCAATAATTCATGGCAATTACAACACTGTAAATAATTATGCGATATTTTTGTCATGGTTATTATGGGTTGTCTATTTTTAATTATTCATATGAGAAATACTTATAGACTTATCTTTCTGCTTATTGTTATTCTATTTTCTTATTCATGCAAGAAATTAGAAAAAAAGATGGTTGTAACAACTGGAGAGGTCGTTGATATTAAGGCCACTTCAGCAAAGGTATTCGGAAATGTAATTGACTTTGGAGAAGGGGTAAAGCAGCATGGACATTGTTATTCCACCCACGCAGAAGTAACGATTTCTGACTCAAAAACGACTTTGGGTTTACCTGGATCGGAGTTTTCAAGTCAAATAGAAAACCTGCAACCCGGAACCACGTATTTTGTTAATGCCTATTTAAGCAACGGAGATCAGACTGTATATGGTAAGGAAGTAAGCTTCACTACGATTGAAGCGGTTGCCCCGTCAATAACCACAAATCCGATAAGTTCTATTACCTCAACCACCGCTTTAGGAGGCGGCAATATTAGTGATGATGGAGGAGCTATGGTTTATAAGAGGGGTTTATGCTGGAGCACATCTCACTTACCTGTTACTTCAGATAGTTCAACTGAGGAAGGTACAGGGATCGGGGAATTTTCAAGTCCGATATCGGGGTTATTACCGAACCAATTATATTATATAAGAGCGTATGCCATTAATGAAAAGGGAACTGCATATGGACTGGAAGTAAGCTTTAAAACCGAGTTGAAGGTTGGCGATAGATATCTTGGAGGAATTGTAGCTTATATACTGCAAAATGGTGATGCAGGTTTTAATGAAAACGTATATCATGGTTTGATCGCTGCAACCAGAGACCTCACGACAACAACCACCGTCCCATGGGACATGGGAACACAGGCATTGTTGGGAGCTAGTGGATCGGCGATCGGCACAGGTAAGACGAATACAGATATTATCATTTCTAAGGTAGGTTACTGGGACAGTTATGCGGCAGGATTATGTGATTTATACACAACGGATGGTTTTGGTGACTGGTATCTGCCAAGTATAGCCGAGCTGGAAAAATTATATCTAAACAAGGACCTGATTGGAGGATTTTCAACCGGTAGTATTTTAACTCATTTATATTGGAGTTCCACAGAGCTTGATAGTTACAACGCTTACTATGTCTTTTTCGATACAGGCAATTCTGCCTATGGCGGTAAGCCTAATCCATGCAGAGTAAGGCCAGTTCGGTCCTTCTGATGATCAAATTGTGTTCAAACAGATAAAAAGAAGAGGGAGTCTTCTATGTTGTAAAACAAGCTCCCCCCACTTTTTCTCTTAGTGGCTTCGCGTGGATCATAAAAAATTCAAAGCGAGGCCGTTTCTCATTTTCTGATAATTTACCTATAAAATCAATCTTCTATCAGCAGTCATAGCTGCAAATTCTCATATTATATTTTAAAGGAGCAGGTAGCAAACTAAAAAAAGCAGTCATAATGCCGAAGCTGGTTACCATAACCACCTGACGCCGGACTAACCTGACCAACCAGCACCGGAATTAATGCTTTGATATATAGACGAATACAAAAACACCCGTTTTACCGGCGAAATGTGGTTTAGGCAATGGGCTCATACAGCTTCGTCGCAAACCCTCATCTTTTCTTTGTCGGGCATTGCCCGACGAAGCCCTTCGAAATAAAAAGCCCTCCTTCGTCCGGACAAATCCGGACTTCGGAGGGCGAAGTCGGGGTGATCTGACTCGAACAGACGACCCCTTGCACCCCATGCAAGTGCGCTAGCCAACTGCGCCACACCCCGAAATTATACAAATCAAACGTCAAAAGCGAGGCAAATATAAAATAAAAATTCGACTTTCCCATGATGGTAAAATCTGATATTTGCAGACTGCTTCCGGGAATAACCCTAATATGCCTGGGAATATTAGTTTTCTACTTCTGCGTAGCGATCCTTTGAAAAGCATTTTCTGGTTTTCTCATTGGCCATTCTGATATCTGACAGATTGCCATAAAACCTGTATTCGTCCAGCCGGCAATTTCGAGATGGACTATCGAACACTTAATTATTCAGCCTTCCCGGTAATCCCTCTGTCAAAATTATTCCGTTTCTTATTCTGGGTGAAAAATATCAGTACTAATCTGGTTATCTGCAGTATATAGCAAAAGACAGATCATTTTTGCAGTTTTTCTTAGTTTGTTGGTCAATATTGATCAATTTAT
>CAZXAM010000055.1:0-2068 GCA_964638545.1 uncultured Rikenellaceae bacterium
CGGGGACCTCTACATTATCAGTGTAGCGCTCTAACCAACTGAGCTACGGGACTGTTTCTGGTTGCTAGTCGCTGGTTCCTGGTTTCAGTCTCGGACATGGAACCTTATGCAAGTAAATCAATGAACATTTTATTAATAAAGCGGGTGCAAAGATATAAATTGATTCTTTCTTTACAAGAAAAAAACGAAAAAACTACATTAAAAAGATCACTCCTGTCTGCTGCCGCCTGCACGGCCAGCCTTGCTTGCTCCGACTGCTGCAGACTCCCCGTTGATGCTTAATTTCAGCTTAAGCATCTGCTCATTATATATTTTCCCCTCAAGAAAATGAAAGGACCACGTCAGCTCAAGGTCAACACCCTGCTTTTCGAGAAACTTCACATACAAATCGAGCCTGTCATAGACCCTTGACCTGTAAACAGGATCACCCCAGTAAAGTTTGTTATCATGATTCCCGTAAAAATTCATCATCCCGTTGCCTGCGTAAAACGTATTGAAGATCCCTGCAAATTTATATTCAGCCCTTAACTCAGCCTGCAAACCGTTAATCGCAATCCACTCTCCGCTGCCAACCCTTTCACGCTCCAGTCCCAAAACCCAGCCTGCATTGATATCCAGCCGGGTCAGGAATGTCTTCCCTGAAAAATCGGCTCCCAGCGAGGTATGGAAAAGAAGGTTGTCGTGCAATGCTTCATGGACAACAGGATCTTTCCTGGAAGCATAATGAAACATATAGCTGTAATTCCGGCTGTAGAAGTTCCTCAAATGATATTCGCCGCTGAAACCTGCGAAAAACGACTCCCTTTCCGTCTCCGTCTGCCTTCCTGTCCAATCAAGCCACGCATTGATATACCCTGCCGGGGGGTGGTACTCAAGGAAGATCCCGTTTATGTTCGGCCTGTAATAGGCAAGTGAGTCCTGGAAAAACATTCTTGGATATCTTTCCAGCGCCAGCGATCTTGGGAAGGCGCCCATAATAAAAGAAAACTTATCGCTGCCATATTCATAATATATAACGGGGTATAACCTGTCAATTACATCTTTACTGCCGAATTCGTGCATCAGGTTAACTCCTCCCGAAATCCTGTGAAGGCTATCCCACCTGAATCCGATCTCTGGCGCTGCCATTACTCCGGCCATTGTCTGCGACTTCTTCACCTCCGAACCTGCGAACTCAAGATTGTCAAAAAAACTAAAAATACCTGCCTTCCAGAAGAAATCCTGCGAAAAAAGACTGAATGACATTATAATGAACAACAATAATGTCAGTGATAATTTTTTCATAATTAATGAATTTCCGTATTTTCGCAACAATATCTATGGGATGTCAAATATAGTCATTATACCAACATACAAGGAGAAGGAAAATATTGGCGCTCTTATAACAGCAATCTCCTCACTTGATATTGCCTTCGATATCCTTGTAATCGATGACAATTCTCCCGACGGAACAGCTGGTATCGTTAAGGAACTTATGAAAAACAATCCTCATGTACATCTTATAGAAAGACCAGGAAAGCTTGGGCTCGGAACAGCATATATTGCGGGATTCAAATACGCCATTGAAAAGAGATATGATTATATATATGAGATGGACGCCGATTTCTCTCATGATCCCAAGGACCTCATAAGGCTCTACCAGGCATGCAACGGTGAGGGGGCCGATCTGGCAATAGGATCAAGATACATCAGCGGGGTAAATGTTGTCAACTGGCCGCTCTCAAGGGTCCTTATGTCATACTTCGCCTCAATCTACGTGAGATTTGTCACGGGCATGAAAATCATGGATACAACAGCAGGATTTAAATGCTACCGCCGCGAAGTCGTTGAGAACATACTGATAAACTATGTGCGGTCCGTCGGCTACAGTTTCCAGATCGAGATGAAATTTATTGCATGGAAGCTGGGCTACAAAATCGTAGAAGTGCCTATTATTTTCACCGACCGGCAGACAGGGCAGTCGAAAATGTCAGGAGGTATATTCAACGAAGCCATCTGGAGTACACTCAGGATGAAGATCAGGAGCTGGTTCGTGAAGTATAGAAGAAATGGTGCAACGGTGCAACGG
>CAZXAM010000055.1:2168-15085 GCA_964638545.1 uncultured Rikenellaceae bacterium
GAAGATCAGGAGCTGGTTCGTGAAGTATAGAAGAAATGGTGCAACGGTGCAACGGAAAAACGGTGCAACGGCATAATGAGCAACATATTAATAAAGAATGCCACAATAGTTAATGAGGGTAAAACCTTTCGGGGTGATGTTCTCATCAGAGAAGATATAATCTCAGCCATTGGCCCTCCGGGACAAATCCAGGATACAAAGGGTGCAGACACAATTGATGCCACCGGTCTTCTTCTGCTGCCTGGCGTAATTGATGACCAGGTTCATTTCAGGGAACCCGGACTGACACACAAAGGCGATATATTCACAGAGTCGCGCGCTGCTGCCGCCGGCGGAGTTACTTCTTTTATGGACATGCCAAATACCGTGCCCCAGGCGGTTACAATAAAGGATCTCAATGAAAAATACCGCCTTGGATCGGAACACTCCCTGATCAACTATTCATTTCTGATAGGTGCCACAAACGACAACCTGGATGAAATCATGAAAGCTGATCCCGGAATGGTTCCCGGAATAAAGGTCTTCATGGGTTCTTCGACAGGGAATATGCTTGTTGATAATAAGGAATCACTTAAAGAATTATTCAGAAGGGCAATCCTGCCGGTAAGTGCACATTGCGAGGATGAAGTGACAATCAGGAAGAACTCTGAGATATATCGTAATAAGTATGGCGACAATGTTCCTTTCAGCATGCACCCGATGATAAGATCAAGGGAAGCTTGCCTTCTCTCGTCATCATTTGCGGTGAGTCTGGCGAAGGAATTCAATACGAGACTGCATCTGTTTCACATATCGACTGCCGATGAAACGAAGCTTCTGACAAACGAGATCCCCCTGCACGATAAGAAGATCACAGGTGAAGTATGTGTCCATCATCTGTGGTTCGACGATTCTTATTATGAAGAAATGGGATCGAGGTTAAAATGGAATCCTGCGATTAAAACCAGATTCGACAGGGATGCACTGATTCATGCGGTGAACAATGACCTCATCGACATTATTGCAACTGATCATGCTCCTCATACCTTAGAAGAAAAATCGAACACTTATTTCAAAGCTCCTTCGGGGGGACCGCTTGTACAACATTCGCTGGTTGCAATGCTCGAGCTGTGGCACGGAAAAACCATGCCGCTTGAAAAGATCGTTGAAAAAATGTGCCATAATCCTGCCATACTTTTTAATATTAAGGAAAGAGGATTCATAAGGGAAGGATATAAAGCCGACTTGTGCCTGGTAAATCCCGATGATCCATGGAAAGTAACAAAGGACAATATATTATATAAGTGCGGCTGGTCGCCGTTCGAGGGCACAACCTTTCGTTCAAAAGTTGTGATGACATACGTAAACGGTACACCTGTATATAATAAAGGTATATTTAATGAAGACTACAGGGGAGAGCGACTGGAGTTTGAAAGATAATCTGATGGTAAGGGCGGGGATTGCTTCGTCGCTGCGCTCCTCGCAATGACGGTTTACCTATTATGGCTTGTTTAAACGGTAACAAGCCGAAGTTGAGGAACCGTCATTGCGAGGAGTCCCGCGTCAGCGGGGCGACGAAGCAATCTCCGCCCTTACCACAAACCTCACCGTGCTCCTGGTCCTTTGCTCCAGAAGTATCTCCCTGCCTGCAGTTATCCGGGTAATCGCCTCCTGGGTATAATGGCGGATCGACAGCATCTCAACATCTTCGTTATAGAAAGCCGAGTATTCAGGTTCAAGTTCGGTTAGCAGTGATCCGATTTTCGTCCGCTCATCATCGACACAGACATCAATGCTTACTGCACTGGCCTCAACGAGATTGACCTTGATGCCATGGGTAATGAATGTCTGGAATATCCTGCTCAGGTTATCTCCCATCACAAAAGAAAAGTCATTGGGAAGGATTGAAATAAGCAATTGCTTCTCCTTCCTCACAAAAACAGGCATCACTTTTCTGAGTGTGGCATCTGCCTTGATAACTGTTCCTGTTTCATCCGGATCAATGAACGACTTTACATGAAGGGGAATATTCTTATTATGTAGAGGCTTGATTGTTTTTGGATGTATGACCTTGGCTCCGGAGAAAGTTATTTCAACAGCTTCCTTGTAGGATATTTCTTCAAGCTTGCAGGCATCCGGCAGCCATTTCGGATCGGCGTTAAGAAGTCCAGGTACGTCCTTCCAGACTGTAACACTTTCTGCATCCAGAATATTGGCAATAATGGCAGCTGTGTAATCGGAGCCTTCCCTGCCCAGCGTTGTTGAAATTCCTGCAGCTGTGCCGCCGATAAATCCCTGTGTCAGGTAAACAGGATGCTTATTGAAATCAAAAGCTGACAGGACAAGTTCTGTACTTTCTTTCCAGAGGATATTTGCATCGCGGTGTCTGTTGTCGGTCAGAAGGCATTCTCTGATATCCATCCATTTGGCATCAACTCCTGACTTTTTAAGATATTCAGCTACAATGATTGTCGACCAGATCTCACCATACGAAACAACCTGGTCATATTCATAGTCATAAGAAGATTTATCTGTATAATGCAGGTACTTTCTCAGTTTCGTAAATGAATTGTCGAGCGTTTCCTTCGCTGAATTTCCTGAAGGAAAAAGCTCCACTGCCACCGAAGAATGGTAGCTGTAGATATCATCAAGATGGTCTTTGTAATTCTTTTCACCGGCGAGCCATGATTTAAGGACTCTCTCAAGGGCATTGGTTGTTTTTCCAAAAGCCGAAACGACAACCACAAGGTTCCCGGAATTCTTTGAAACTATATTTGTCAGATTTTTTATGCCTGCCGCATCCTTTACAGAGGCTCCTCCGAATTTATAAACCTTCATCTACTGATATTAATTAAAGAATCTGGAAGTCAAATTTAAAACTTTTTTACCACGGTGTTACACTGAGTTGCCACGGAGTTTCACTGCTTACCCCGATCTGTAGGGGAGTATATCCTGAAAATGGATAAAACAGTGTTACTCCGTGATAACTCCGAGTAACTCTGTGGTAAAAATCTTATCTCAATATCGATAGTCTCTCCTGATAAAACTTTACCTTAGTGGCTGGAATGAACAGCTACAAAATAACAACACTTAACGATTTCATCATTCTGAGGCAGAAGGAATTTCCATATGCGAAGGGCGAACTTTCCTCTCTCCTTTCCCATATCGGCACTGCCGCAAAAATAGTCAACAAGAAGATCAATAAGGCCGGACTGGTTGATATAATAGGGAAAGCAGGAATCGTAAATATCCAGGGAGAGAACCAGCAGAAGCTCGATGGGTTTGCTGACCGGGTTTTCACTGATGCTCTTAAATCGAGCGGTGAATGTTGCGGTATCGCAACCGAAGAGAACCAGCATGAGATAGTTTTCACAGAGACTATTGCCAGAAAAGGAAAATACATAGTCTGCATGGACCCTCTCGACGGATCTTCAAATATCGATTACAATGTTTCAGTCGGGTCTATTTTCTCAATATACAGGAGGATCACCCCACGTGGCAAACCTGTTAAAATAGAGGATTTCCAGCAGCCGGGGACCGAGCAGGTCGCTGCCGTGTATATTATCTATGGGTCCTCTACAATGCTTGTTTATACGACCGGCAGCGGTGTGAACGGTTTCACGCTCGATCCTGCGATAGGTGAGTTCTGTCTTTCACATCCCGGAATTAAAACGCCTGAAGAGGGAATTATCTATTCGATAAATGAGGGAAATTATATTTATTTTCCTGCCGGCATTAAAAGGTTTATCAAGTATTGCCAGGAAAAGGATGAAGGATCCCGAAGGCCTTTTACATCCAGATATATTGGTTCGCTTGTCTCCGATTTCCACAGGAACCTCCTGATGGGAGGAGTTTTTCTTTATCCTCCCAACGACAAAATGCCTGAGGGCAAGCTCCGGCTTGTGTACGAGTGCAATCCCATAGCCTTCATTGCTGAGCAGGCTGGCGGAAAGGCTTCAGACGGAATGAAACGTATCCTCGAAATATCTCCCGGTTCGCTCCATCAGCGTTCTCCTTTTTATGCAGGATCCAGGAACATGGTGCATAAAATTGAAGAGTTCCTGAAATGAAGAAAAATCCGGTAAGCGACCTATACGCTGAACATAGCAGTTACAGGCAGTTAGTTGAATGCCTGAAATATACATCCATTAACCAGATTTCTGCAGAAGGCCTGTCTGGTTCTTCAAAACCTGTGATCCTGGCTTCAGTCTTCGATGAACTGACGGCTACACACCTGGTAATTATTCCGGAAAAAGAGGATGCCGCGTACTTCTACAACGATCTTGTAGCGCTTGCCGGCGAAGAAAGTATCTACTTTTTCCCTTCCACCTACAAACGCTCTGTTCAGTACGAACAGACAGAGCCTGCCAATATTGTGCTCCGTACCGAAGTGCTCAATCATCTCTCATCAGGAAAGAGAAAAGGGATAATTGTCACATATCCCGAATCGGTGATGGAGAAGGTAATCAGCAAAAGGAACCTGAAAAAGAACACATTCAGAATAGCTAAGGGAGACAAGCTTTCCCTTGAATTCATCGAGGAGATGCTGCAAGAGTACGGATTCGAAAGAGTGGACTTCGTTTATGAACCCGGACAATACTCTATCAGGGGAAGCATCGTTGATGTCTTTTCCTTCTCCTCCGACCTCCCATTCCGCATTGATTTCTTCAGCGACGAGGTTGAAACTATCCGTTCTTTCAACACCGAAGACCAGCTTTCAGTAGAAAAACACGATGCAGTCTATATAATTCCAAACATTCAGGATATCTCGGTCGAGGAGATAAACGATTCATTCACTGATTTCCTTCCGCCTTCATGTTTTATCTGGACCGAAGATTCAGGCTACATGAAGGAGAAGATCAACTCAATTCACTCACAGACATTGCAGCGTGAAGAGAACGGGCAGATAGCGGGAAGAAAAAGTCTGATCATGACGGGAAGCAGGTTCTTTGAAGAGTGCAGGAAGTTCAGGATGGTGGAGTTCGGCAAACACTCTTTATTTCAGGCTGAGAAAAGAATTTCCTTCAGAACTGAAGTTCAGCCTGTCTTCAACAAGAATTTTGAGATCCTTTCACAGAAATTGCAGTCGAACAAGATTGAAGGATACGAAACTTATATACTGTCCGAAAGCCAGACGCAGATCGACAGGTTGAAGGATATCTTTGCTGAAATTAGTCCCGGACTTACCTTCACTCCTCTCCTGATAAACCTTCACGGAGGTTTCACCGACCATGATCTGAAAATATGCATCTATACCGATCATCAGATATTCGACAGGTACCACAAATTCAGGATCAGAGGTTATTTTACAAGAAGGGAAAGCATCTCTGTGAAAGAATTGACGGGACTCAATCCGGGCGATTTTGTTGTTCACATAGATCATGGTATTGGAAGGTTTGGAGGACTCGAAAAAATAGAGGTCAACGGAAAGTTACAGGAAGCTATCAAGCTTGTTTACAGGGATAACGATATACTCTTTGTGGGCATTCATAACCTTCACCGGATATCAAAATACAAGAGCGGTGAAAATGCTCCGCCCAAAATATATAAGCTGGGTTCGGGGGCATGGCATAAGCTTAAACAGGCCACAAAAAAGAGAGTAAAGGATATTGCAAAGGATCTTATCGAGCTTTATGCAAAAAGACTTGGATCAGACGGTTATGCATTTTCTCCGGATTCATACTTGCAGAGGGAGCTCGAAGCTTCTTTCATCTATGAGGATACGCCTGACCAGGTAAACGCAACTTTATCTGTCAAGGAAGACATGGAAGCGCCTCATCCTATGGACAGGCTTGTATGCGGCGATGTCGGTTTCGGGAAGACGGAGGTTGCTGTGAGGGCTGCTTTTAAAGCCGCTTCCGACAGTAAACAGACTGCAATACTTGTTCCAACAACAATCCTGGCTCTTCAGCATTTTAAAACATTTTCTTCGAGGTTGAAGGAGTTCCCATGCACTGTGGAATACCTTACAAGGCATAAGAAACCCAAAGAAGAAAAAAAGATCCTCGAAGCTCTCGCTGATGGAAAGATCGATATAATAATCGGGACCCATAAGCTTGTTGGAAAAGAAGTAAAATTCAGGGACCTGGGACTCCTGATCATCGATGAGGAGCAGAGATTCGGGGTCTCTGTAAAGGAAAAACTTAAGAAATTGAAAACCGGTGTTGATACACTGACCCTGACAGCAACTCCTATTCCGCGGACGCTCCAATTCTCACTGATGGGAGCCAGAGACCTCTCTATCATTAACACTCCGCCTCCCAACAGGATGCCCATTGTTACTGAACTGCATGGATTCAACGAGGAAATTTTAAAGGAAGGCATTGAATATGAGGTGTCGAGAAACGGCCAGGTGTTTATTATTCATAACCGGGTAGAAAACATCAGGGATATTCAGGTAAAAGTGCAGAGGATATGCCCGCATGTTAAAAGTGCGATTGTTCACGGGCAAATGGATGGAAAAACCATCGAGAATGTGATGTCCGATTTCATCCAGGGCGACTATGATGTCCTCATTGCTACAACAATCATCGAATCCGGACTCGATATCCCTAATGCAAATACCATTTTCATCAATGAAGCTCACCATTTCGGATTGTCAGAATTGCATCAGCTCAGGGGACGTGTAGGAAGGTCAAATAAAAAGGCATTTTGCTATCTTCTGGCTCCTCCTTTTGACAATCTGACTAATGAAGCAAGACGCCGGCTTAAGGCTATTGAAGAATTCTCGGAACTTGGAAGCGGATTCAATATCGCTATGCAGGATCTCGACATCAGGGGCTCAGGCAACCTGCTGGGAGGCGAGCAGAGCGGATTCATCGCAGATATAGGTTTTGAAACTTACCAGAGGATCCTCAATGAAGCCATGCTGGAGTTAAGAGAATCAGAACCCCGGGAGTCGGTGCAGGAGCAAAAACAGGAGGACTGGAAAAAAACTGCAACCTCCGAAAAATCCTTTGTTTCTGATTTTCAAATTGATACTGATCTGGAGATAATGTTCCCCGATGAATATGTCTCGAATATTTCTGAAAGGATAAGACTGTACAAGGAACTCAATGAAATTAAAAATGAGGATGATCTTCAGTCTTTTGAAAAGAGGCTTATAGACCGTTTTGGCCCAATTCCTGAACCTTCTTCGGCGCTCCTTGGGATCGTAAGGATCAAATGGCTCTCCATGAAACTGGGCATCGAAAAAATACTGCTCAAAAACAACCTTCTCATAGCTAATTTCATTTCGGATCCTGATTCTCAGTTCTACCGGAGCCAGCTTTTCGTTTCAATAATGACATATGTGAACAGGCACCATAGCCAGATGTCCGTAAAACAAAAGGAGGCAAAGCTGAGCCTGACAATAAGAGATATCAGATCTGTGAAGTCAGCCACAGAGATATTAAATAATATCCTCTCTGACTGATCACACATACTCACCCCCCTGCCCCTCCGCTTCGGCGGGAGGGAACATAAGGGGGAGAGTGCATGAATTTTTTTTACTAACTTTGTATTTTATACCCATCAACAATGAATCTCGTCCTGGACATTGGTAACACAAGTACAAAAGTTGCCATATTTGACGGCCGGAAGAAGTTTATTGCCGTCCGGACCAAGATTTTCAGTTGCGAAAAGCTTGAAAAGATCCTGGGGAAATATATCCTTGAAAAGGCAATAGTCTCGACAGTCAGGGACACGCCTGATTTTATTATAGACCTTGCAACGCATGGCATTCCATTTGTGCATGTTCTTTCCCATAAATCTCATTTGCCTTTTAAAAATGAATATGAAACACCTGAAACGCTTGGCTCCGACAGAATTGCATCTGTGGCAGGTGCTTATCTGGCATTCCGCGGTAAGAAATTGCTTATAATTGATGCCGGCAGCGCGATTACGTATGATTTTCTTTCAGGGAATACGTATAAGGGAGGCAATATCTCGCCAGGACTAAGTATGAGGTTTCGTGCCCTTCATAAATTCACACGCAGGCTTCCGCTGATTTCAACAACAGATATATATCACTCTCCTGGAAGGAACACAACAGAAGCTATCACGGCAGGGGTGACCAACGGGCTCATATATGAAATAAATGAGTATATTCGCACGTTTCTCAAAAAGCATCCCGGGCTGGAAGTTATACTCACAGGCGGGGACAGCGGATATTTAAAAGACAAGCTCAATTATAAGGTCGCATATATGCCTGATATTGTGTTAGATGGATTAAATTATATTCTGGAGTACAATGCAAAATAGATCAGCAGCAATCCTGGCAGCAATACTTTTACTATTACCCCTTCATTCATCAGGACAGAAACTTGTCAATTCGCCTATTGCACGATACAACCTCGGGATCATTGAACCGGCCGGTTCTTTCCGGAGCCTGGGCATGGGAGGAATAGCGATTGCAATGAGGGATAATCTGACATTGTTTCACACAAATCCTGCATCGTACAGCAGTCTGGATACGAATTCATTTATTTTTGACTTCGGAATGGATTATGGTATGAATATCATATCTGACGGTTCCAATACCGATCTTTCTGAAGATCTTAATTTCGACCATTTAATTATCGGATTCCCCATAATGAAAAGATGGGGATTTGCAGCTGGGTTGGTACCTGTTACAAACGGCTATTACCACATTTCCGAGAGTGTTAAGAAAGGCGACCCTGGCTATGATGAAATTGCCGGGGAATATATCTCTTTCCATAACGGAAGCGGGGGTCTTACTAACTTTTTTGTTGGTACCGGGCTTAATATTACAAAGAATCTCTCAGTTGGAGCAAACATGTCACTTCTTTTCGGATCAATTAAGAGGTACAATGAATTTGATTTCGCTGACTATTCTTATACCTTCCAGACGAACGTGACTGAGGTGACAAAGTACAGTGGTATCGGAATGGATTTCGGACTTCAGTACTCTGCAGACCTGAAGAATAACTATTTCTTAAACCTGGGAGCATCTTACAGCACAGGGAGAAACTGCAAAACATCTTTCGAAAAGATAGCCTACAGGTTTAATGTCTATTCGCCGGCTGACACAATTGAGTACTCTTCCGACGACTCCACAAGATCTCATATCCCCGGTACCTTCAGGGCAGGCGTGGCTTTCGGAAAAAAGAACAAGTACACTGTCGGCATTGATTACCTGTATTCTTTCTGGAAAGATGCTGAATTCCCTGGTTCTGAAGGATATGTTGCCAATACCCAGACACTCATTTTAGGTGCAGAATATACTCCCGACAGGCTCTCGAATTACAACTTTTTGAAGAGAGTGGATTATCGCCTTGGGGTACATATTGGGAATAATTACCTTCTGTTTAATGGTGACAAGATTAATGAAACCGGGGTCAGCATCGGATTTGGAGTTCCAATAAAACGGAAATACTCATCTCTGCCAAGCTTCTATTCAAAGATCAATTTCTTTGCTGATTTTACCAGGAAATCTGTTACCGGACAGTCTTTTAAGCATAATGAGAACTATTTTACATTCGGATTGAGCCTAAATCTGTTTGACAACTGGTTCCTTAAGAGAAAATATGATTAGAACAAGCTGCCTGCTTTTATCCATTTTCTTTTCTGTTGTTTCCATGGTCTCGTGTGAAACAAAAGTCGAAACAATCAAAAAAAGCGAAATACTTTCACTGCCTTCAATGACTAACAGGGGCATTAGAACTGTATATTCCGATTCGGGGAAAGTTCAGCTTATTATGAGAGCACCCCTGATTGAGACATATAATAATAATGATGAGCCGTATTCAGAGTTCAGGGAGGGAATCAGCGTCGTGTTTTTTGAAGGTAAAAAGGATTCTTCAGGATATGCCACGGCTAAATACGCCAGATACACTGAAAAGAAAAAGCTTTGGGAGCTCAGGGACAGCGTTGTAGTCCTGAACGGAGCAAACGACAGGCTCGAAACGGAGCAATTGTTCTGGGACCAGGATAAAGACCTGATTTATACCGACAGGTTCGTGAAGATCATCAATGAAGATCAGACTCTTATGGGCACAGGATTCGAATCGGACATCAAACTCAATAAGCGGAAAATAAAAAGTCCCTCCGGTCCCATCTACCTCAAGGATGAACAATAGGTAAAAAATTGGTTAACTTTGGAATATGAACAGTATCCTGGTCATACTTCTGGCAATGCTTTTTTCTGCCTTCTTTTCAGGAATGGAAATAGCTTTTGTTGCATCCAATAAGCTCCGCATTGAACTCGACCGGAAACAGGGTATTTTCGGTTCCAGTATAATTAAGATCTTCACAAATAATCCCGGTCAGTATATCGCAACAATGCTGATTGGCAATAATGTCGCTCTTGTTATCTACGGGCTTTTCTTCTCCGGACTGTTAAGCCCTCTCCTTACTCCTGCATTTGGATCGGATATTCTTGTTCTGCTCTTTAACACGGTGATCTCCACTGGCATATTGCTTCTTTTTTCGGAGTTTCTCCCCAAAACCGTGTTTGTAATATCACCTAATTTCTTTCTGAAAACGCTGAGCATCCCCACTCTTCTTTTCTACTGGATATTTTATCCTGTCAGTAAAATCACCCTCGGGATCTCAAATTTCATTATTAAAGTTTTCCTTAAAAAAGGAGCTGATGTCAAATCCCAGGAAAATATTGTTTTCTCAAAAGTCGATCTCGATCATTTCGTCAGCCTGAGTAAGCAGGGAAATGAAAATTCAGGTCCTGACCATCATAATATAAGGATCTTCCAGAATGCTCTTGATTTTTCAAATGTGAAGCTGCGTGAGTGCATGGTCCCAAGAACCGAGATCGAAGCGGTGGAAAGCACCAGCACTCTCGACGAACTTAAGGAAAAGTTCATTGAGACTCAGCATTCGAGGATCCTGATTTACCAGGAATCAATTGATAATATAATCGGGTATTTTGAATTAAAGGATATTTTCAAAAATCCCTGCGATATTAAGTCTGCCATAAGAAAGCTCGCCATAGTTCCTGAAAGCATGCCTGCAAACAAGCTGCTGAAGGTCTTTGTCGAAGAAAAGAAAAATGTGGCTCTTGTAGTTGATGAATTCGGAGGCACTTCCGGAATGGTGACTATCGAGGATGTGCTGGAAGAGATTTTCGGCGACATTGAAGATGAGCACGATGTAAATGAATTCACAGAAAAAGTCCTGAGCAGCAATGAATATATTTTTTCCGGCCGCCTAGAAATCGATTTTCTAAACGATAAGTACCATCTTGGTCTTCCCGAAGAAGATGAATATGAAACTCTTGCAGGGATGATCCTCTATTTCCACGGGAGCATCCCTGTCAACAACGATGTTATCAGGATAAAGAACTTTGTCTTCAAGGTCCTGAAGACAAGTCCCACAAGACTGGAGATCGTGAATCTCAGGGTTGAATAAAATCCTCCCGCTGATGCGGGAGAGGGATCTCCCTGCCATACCACAATCACCAATAATTAACCTCTGTCACTTCGAGCCCGGCGAGGGATCTCCTCAATGACCCACAATGTCTTAATAAGACTCCATGCATTTTTTTAATTTGTGTTGAAGAAGGGAGATTCCTCACTCCTCCGCCAGATGGCGGATCCGTTCTCCCTGCCATACCACAATACCCGATATTCTTCAACCTGTTAAAGGGCTCCTCCCCCTGTTTATGGACTTTAGTCCAATACTCATTGGGCTAAAGCCCGGAGGAAAAAGAGAGCCTCAGTTACCGTTGGCTGAAGCCAACGGCAATTGATTAAAATCCAGACAACATATACTCAATAGAATTGGCTGAAGCCAACGGCGATTAGATGAAAGCGTTTGCATTTATTTAATTGCCGTCGGTTTTAACCGAGGTATAGCATTGATGTTTGCTTTATTTAATTGCCGTCGGTTTTAACCGAGGTATAGCACTGATGTTTGCTTTATTCAATTGCCGTCGGTTTTAACCGACGGTTAAAAAGCTCCCACCCTGTTTATGGACTTTAGTCCAATACTCATTGGGTTAAAGCCCGGGGGGTAGAGGAATCCCAAAGCAATCAGATAATATGAGAATTACCTGCCAATAAAGTAGTATTTCCTTTAGCACGGCGCGAGGGCTAATCCGGAAAAGGTGCGAAACGTTTCCTGTTTTTTGGAGCGGGAAATGGCAATGTGCAATTGGCGAAAAACAGGAACGGTTTTCTTTTCCGGCCTCTTTTTCTTTGGTTACTTTCTTTTGGAGGAGCAAAAGAAAGTGACATTAAACTAAAAAAGGGTGCCTTTTCGAGACACCCTTTTTATATTAACCAATCGTAAACTTCCGATTGCTATTTCTCTACTTTGGTGTATTCATGTACGCCTGTTTCAATAACAACACCAGCCGGGGAGTAAATTGTATAAGTGGTGGTCATTGTTCCTGTTACAGGATCAAGGGTACCGGATTCAATTGCTGAATATAAACCTCCTAACCATGAAGTGAGAGGCATGTTGAAAGTATTATTTGTGAAATTCATATTGAATTCAGCATGCCAGCCGGAATCCCAGTAGTTGTCAGTCTGCAGGGTTACAGCGTCTTTCTTTGTGAAGTCCAGTTCATAATCATAACCTCCATCATCAACAACGTAATAAGTGCCTACATATACTCCTATTGGTTCAAATATGGTAAAGCTCCATTCGGGTCCTTCAGTCGGTAAACCATTCTTGTCTTTCATCACAACATACCAGTGATAGGTATTTCCCTTTGCGACAGGAACGCTGAGAGTTAAAGCATTATGGTTTGCCTTGTAAAGAGCAGGTCCTTCTGATGTGCCAAAATAAACATCAGCAAGAACCGGGTCGCCACTGGCGTTTGTAGATTTCCAAACCAGATTAGCCGTAGTTGCTGTACCGATGTCAATTGTTGCTCCGTCGGCAGGGCCAACAAGTTCAGGTGCTGTGAAGGTAAAATGAGAAATAATTTCGCCTTTTTCCTCTTCACAACTCTGTAATGAGACCAGGCCTGTTACAGC
>CAZXAM010000056.1:0-14267 GCA_964638545.1 uncultured Rikenellaceae bacterium
TGGAAATACCGCACCGTTTAATGGGATATCAAAATAATCAGCAAATGGATTAATCAGGACACGATAAATGAAGATGGATAAAATCACTACAATCAGAGTAAGGATCAGCGTCTCAATAAAGGATTGCAGCCAGATATGAAAACCTGAAGCACCTATAAGCTTTCGCATGCCTATCTCGTCTGATCGTTTGGCTGCGAGCGCTGTGGACAGGTTTACATAATTTATCCAGGCAATAAAAATGGTGAGTAGGGCGATCACGAAAAGGAAAATAAGCGACTTCTCATTTGTCTGTGAGCCCATCTCTCCCTCAAGTCCGCGTGTATAATGCAAATCGGACAGAGGCTGGAGAGACATATTTGCAGTGCGTTCGCTTACCCTACGCCGTGTATTCGTATTGACAATGTCTGTAATGGTTTTTTCCATGCTTTTCAGATCAACCCCGGGGCTCAGCCTGACGTAGTTCCAGTAACTGTTTGAATTCCACTCAGGATTTCTGCTTATCCAACCGTAATGTTCCCAGGTTTTGACAGAGACAAAGTAGTCAGCTGTCAGGTGGGTGTTTGTTGGTATATCAGCAAAAATTCCTGTTATCTCAACAGGCATCCCTTCGTTAACCTTGATGATCTTGCCTATAGGGTCAGTGTTACCGAATAGTGCCGGGACCTTCGATTGTGCTATTATTCCGGTCAGGATCCGTGTAAAGTCAGCATTTCCTTTGATCATCTTTAGCTGGAAAACCCTCTCAAATCCATCGTCGACCCAGAGCACCCTCTGCTGTCCGACCTTTTTATCTTCATATCTGATGAGGCATGATTCAAAATATGCATCACCGTTTGCCTCTATACCGGGCACATCCTTTTTCAGTGCAAAATATAATCCCCTTGCAGTTTTTGCTCCCTTATAGAAGACCTCTTCACCGGTTTTAATTTCGGCGTTAATACGGTAAATAGAAGAAGAATCAGGGAAAAATGAATCGAAAGATATTTCGTAGAAAAGGTAATGCACAAAAAACAGAAATGCAGTCAACCCGAGGGTCAGGCCGCAAATATTTATAATTGCAATTCCGCGGTTTTTCAGCAGTGTCCGCAGAGCAGATAGAAAATGAATCTTGAACATAGGAGAGTTTTAGCTCCTTAAAGATATTATTTTTCACGTAAATTTAAATTATTCTTATCTCAAAACCTCCATCCCGATACGCTTCGCTATCGAGGATTTCGTCACTCATATCTGAGTGACTCAACCGGATTCCTGGTTGCTGCCCGCCAGCTTTGCCAGCTCACAGTTAACAGCGCAATTCCCAGTGCCAATAAGCCGGAAAGTGCAAAAATCCACCAGCTCAGGATGGTTCTATAGGCAAAGCTTTCGAGCCATTTATCCATGGCATACCAGGAAACGGGTGTTGCAATTACAAAAGCGACTGCTACCCATATTACAAAATCTTTGTTAAGCATAGCCATTACTTCAGACACTTTAGCGCCATTTACTTTTCGGATACCGATTTCCTTTGTCCGTCGTTTGGTGGTAAAAATAGCCAGGCTCAACAATCCCATGCATGAAATTGCCAAAGCCAGCAGCGCAGATGACGTGAGGATATTCTTGAAATTCAGGTCACTTCGGTACTGCGATTCAAATTCCTTATTCGAAAAAAAGTAAATTAACTCATCTTTTGGGTAGAGCCTTTTCCATATTTTTTCAATTTCGTTCATTGTACCTGATAAATCAGAAGAACTTAACCTGAAAGAATAATAACCTACCGACATTTCCCATTGTAAATTCTGGAAATAGACAGACGGTTTTATCGGATAATGGAGCGAAACATGATGATAATTCTCAATGACACCTTTCACTTTAAACGTATTTTGCCCAATCCTGAACACCGTTCCAATCACCTCTTCTGGGTTTTTAAAGCCCATGGCTTCAGAGGCACTCCGGTTGATGATCACTTCATCCGAGGTCCAGCTGGTACGTTCTTCTAAATTTTTGCCGGAGATTACCGGGATATCATATGTTTTTAAAAAATAATCATCAATACTGATTTCATTGAAAGGCGAAGCAAAAGGTATATCTGAATTTGCCGGCAGAACATTATCGAGGATCCTGCGAATTTCTTTCCCCGGAACCGATGAGCTCACACTGAATGAATTTACCCCCGGCAGTGTAAGCACTTCATTTTTAAAAGTTAAAAGTTTCGATGGAATTTCCGGGCTGTTGGTCATTGTCATCGGTGTGTAACTGAACAAGGTATGTTCTCCGGAGAAGCCCAGTTTTTCCTTCATTACAAAATTCATCTGCTTGAAAATCCCGATTGTGCAGATAATTAATATAATGCTGATAGCAAATTGCAAAACCACCAGTACTTTCCGGCTCGACCAATTCTGGTTAAGGGTTACTGACTGGCCTTTCAGCGCCAGAAATATAGGTGTGCTGAAAACCAGCATGTAAGGAATAATTGCAGATATAAGCGCTCCCAGTCCGGCAATGAAAAACATAACCAGGAGAATGAGGACGGAAATCGAATTTATTGGCAACTGCAACCGGATGATTGTTAAGGCAATCGGGACTGAAATTATCAAAGCAAGCCCGTTCAGAAACAAATTTCTCAGCAACAGGGAGGCAAAGACAGCAATTCTGCCCGAACCGTTCACTATCCGGATAGAATAGCTTTTACGTTCTTCGATCGCCGAAATAGTGCTTAGATTCAGATAGTTAACAATACACACAACCAGGATGACTATGGCGATGATTATCAGAAAGTTCACCTGCATGGTACTTCCATTAACTTCGAGTTCGTCATTCAGGGCAGAATGCAGATGGATAGATTCCACAGGTTGAAAAATAAAGTTTATGCTGCTTTTTTGCAGATTAGGCGGTAACCCTACTTTTTTTATCGCTGAAGGTGTTGCTGAAATGACAGACTCAATGTTGACATTTGGTTCGAGCCTGATGTAGCAATGAGGCCTGAATTGCGTCTGTGAACTCCACCTTGAACGTGTATAGGGCGAAGCTTTCTGATATGAGAAACCCGGATTCTCCACGAGGGTCTGAGTACGGTTATCAAAGTTATTCAGGTAATAGTACAGCGACTGGTAGCTTCCCAGAACATCGACTTTAATATGGCTATTTACAGGGATATCTTCAAAAACAGACTTTACAAGAAACTTCCATCCTTCGTTTAAAGTAACCTCTTTGTTCAGCGGATCGTCATTTCCGAAAAGTTTCCTGGCAAAAGATTCTGATATAGCTATTCCGTGGATATCACCGAACAACTGGTTGGATTCCCTGGAAAGAATCTTTCGCTGGAAGACACTGAAAAATGTAGTATCGCTCCAATACCAGTCTACATTCTGAATGACTTTCTCGTGGTCGTAGACAGTGATTACATCACGCCCCAGGTTGCATTGTGCTGCAATTCCCGGAACTTCGGCTTTAAGCAATTCCGATGACCCTTCAAAGTTTCTGGCTGAACGGTACACCCTTCCATCCTCATACGACAGGTCGAGACCCAGCCGGTAAATCGATTGGGAATCGTTCCAGAAAGTATCGTAGGAATACTCGTATTTAATTTTAACCAGAAGAAAAATTACAATTGAAAAACCTATTACAAGACCGGCAATCTGAATAATAGTAAGCAGTTTATTATTTTTCAGGCTCCTGATCAGGATTTTTAAGGTGAAGCTGTTCATGTCCGGAAGTTTTTTTCAAGGTAATTCTTTAAATCCGCAATCCGCAATTCGCAATCCGAAATCAGTTCATTCATATCGCAGTGCTTCCATCCCGATACACTTCGCTATCGAGGATTTCGTCACTCATATCTGAGTGACTCAACCGGATTCCTTGTTGCTGCCCTAAGGCTCTGCCAGCTCACAGTTGCAAGTATTATTAGAATGGCCACTAATCCAGCAAGCAAAAAGATCCATAAGTAAAGGGGGGTACGATATGCAAAATTCGTAAGCCAGCGATTTCCAATATACCAGGCAGCAGGAGTGGCAATAATAAATGAGATAAGAAACCAGAAAATGAAGTCACGGTTCAGCATTAGGAGAATTTCAGATATCGACGCTCCATTGATTTTACG
Organism: uncultured Rikenellaceae bacterium; assembly: GCA_964638545.1. Classification (GTDB taxonomy): domain Bacteria; phylum Bacteroidota; class Bacteroidia; order Bacteroidales; family VadinHA17; genus LD21. The sequence continues at coordinate 4,076 of CAZXAM010000056.1, forward strand.
AATACCGATTTCTTTAACTCTTCCCAGGCAGACCATGAAAATCTGTCCAAAAATCCCCATGCAGGTAAGGGCTATTGCTATGAGTGTAAAAAATGTGATTGAACTGGCCAGTTTCTCTTCTTTTTCGTAGAATGACTGAAAAAAATCATCATAGAAAATAAAACTGAATGGTTCATGAGGTGAAATTGATTTCCATACTTTGCCGATCTGATCAACCTGCTGTCCGGTATTCCCGGCTGATAGTCTGACTGAAAGCACGTTTCCAAAGTCAGCACCTGTAAAAAGCAATACAAGCGGTTCAACGGTATTATAATAGGACTCAAATTTGAAATCCTTGATTTTTCCTATTATTTCGAAGCTTCCCTCCTGGCCGTTGTTATATCTTTTCCCTTCAAGGCTTTCCCAGCCATACTGTTTATAACCTTCTTCATTTATGAGGCACGATTTATTCAGATCGCCGGCGAGAAAATCACGACCTTCAAGCAGTTCCATCCCCATGGTATTCAGATAATTATCGCCAACATAAATGCAGTTGAAGGTAAGTGATTTGCCTTCAAAATTGTTGTCCATTCTATGGTTGATCATACCCGGACAGCCGCTGCTCAGGGTAGTACTCTTTACAAAGGCGAGGCTGCCAAGTTCCTTTCTGAGCGCGTCTGTCTGCTGAAACCTGTATGGAATATTAATTCGTAAAAGGAGTTCACGTTCAAAGCCGGGATCAGAGTGCTTTACAAAATATAGCTGACGGAAGATTATTAAAACCACTGCAATCAATGCTATGGATACCGTAAGCTGGAATGTGAGAAGGATCTTTTTCCAGATCTGCCTGTTGTTTATGTTCCCTTTATAACCAGACAGTGATTCGGTAATATTGAATCTGGATAGTATGTATATGGGAGCAATGCTGTTGATGAGAATAACAATACTTGCAACAATCAGAATTACAGGTGCTACAGCAAGCAGATCGGACCAGCTAATGTGCATCTCTTTTCCAAACAACCTATCAGAATATGGTATGGCAAGGTCAGTAATTACAAATGCCAGAAGCAGGGCGATCACTGTTCCAAGAGTCACTTCGGCAAGTGCATAGTTCACCAGTTCTTTCCATCCAGCGCCGAAAGTCTTTTTAATACCAGTCTCCCTTAATCTTGCATAGTGAATCGATACAGAGTAGTTCAGGTAATTGATACTTGAAAGCACCAGGATCAGCAATGAGATCGCCAGAAAAATTTTAAGCAAAAACGGATTCCCCTTTGCGTGCCTGCTTTTCACCGTCAGTTCAGATAAATAAATATCATCAAGTCTTTGCAGGGAGAGGCTGTCGATATCCAGCGCCTTAAGTTTATCAGCAGCATTCAGCTCATTAATAAAATTGTCCGGATTTATTCCTTCCCTTAGCTGAACAAAATGATTTGTAGGATTATACCTGAACCCATTGACATTTGTTGATGAAATCCGGAATTTTTCATTTTCACTGTTCAAAATGATATCGGCACTAAAGCTTGAGTTGACGGGCAGTTCTTTGAAGACGGCCGTAACGGTACCGAAGAAGTAATTACCAATATTTACCTGTCTGCCAAGTGGGTCCTGGGTTCCAAATAATGATTTTGCCAGAGTTGTTGAAACAGCTATTGATTCCCTTCCGGAGAATGCCTTACCAGAAAGACTTTCAGCCAGATCGACCGAGAAGATCGAAAAGAAGTTTTCAGTTGTGGTAAGCAGGTGCGTAAATCCTGCAGTGGTATTTGTTTGCTCATCCTTTATTGTCAGATCGTCACTTATGTTATAATCGAGAGGACAGGCATTCTCGACTGCAGCGTATTCAGAAACCAGAACCGGGTGTAGATCCCAGTTTATGTTGCAACGATTCTTTTTTACATCATAAATCCTGTAAATCTGCTTATGGTTTTCAAAATCATTATTTACTGTTGTTTCGGTATGGTAAAACAAGCCTATCAGGATGCAGGCTGCAAAACCAATTGCAAAACCTCCTATTATGATAAAAGAATAAACTCTATTCTTTAAAAGGCTGCGGAATGCTGATCTTAAATTCAGGTAAAACATCTTATATTATTTTCAATTTCTTTATACTGGGTTTTCAATCCCACTTCGGAACCTTGCGCGGGTTGAGAATTTTAAAATCCCAATGTGAAAATCCGAAATCCACAATCCGAAATCCGAAATGATATCATTCATACCTCAGTGCCTCCACCGGATTCTTCGTCGCTGCTCTCCAGCTCTGCCAGTTGATAGTCAGCAGGGCGATCCCGAAAGCAATAATTCCTGCCAGGGCGAAGATCCACCAGCTCAATTCAGTTTTGAATACAAAGTTTTGAAGCCAGTTTTTCATAACAATTAAAGCAACAGGTGATGCAATAATAAATGCAACAGCAACCCATATTATGAATTCGCTGTTCAGAAGAATCAGGATTTCAGTATTGGTTGCCCCCGAAACCTTCCGGATTCCTATCTCTTTTGTACGGCGGTCGATAGAGAAAACTGCCATTCCAAAAATGCCCAGCACTGAAATAATGATCGCAAGGAGTGCGAAGGCTATTGTAATGTTTCTCAGCCTGGTTTCCGGCTGGTACTTTTCATTTCTGATATCTTCAAAAAATCGATACGAAAACTCCCGGTCGTCTCTGTATTTTTTATATATATCCCTTATGTAGTTAAGTGTTTCTGATGTGTTTCCCGGAGCCATCCTTACGTTCATTGTACTTATTGCCTCAGGATTATTTGATAATATTATTGGTTCAATTGCATAATGCAGCGAACGGAAGTTGAAATCCCTGACAACACCCACTATAACATCGTTACCAATACGCTGCCCTATAGGGTCATCGAAACCCATCATTTTTTCTGCGGTTTCATTTATCACAATCGGAATGGAAATTGCATATTCTGTTCCTTCCTTTTTGCTCTTTTGAGATTTATCAAGTTCTTCCCAGTAGGCATTGGAACTCATCTGAAGAAACTGCCCCCTGATTATCTTTAGTTTATAAGTAATCGCAAAGTCTTCATCTACAAAGAAATGGGTAACCTGAAGAGTGTCATTAATACCCTGGTGGCTCAGTGCCATCCCTCTTTTGAACCCTCCTTCAATTGGAGCAGTTGTACTCGCTGAAACACTTAATACTTTAGGATTTCTTAACAACTCTTCCTTAAATTCCCTGTTCCCATACCATAATCCGGTTGGAATTACAATTACGTTATTTCCATCAATGCCGAGGTCTTTTTTATTGATGTAGCTTAACTGTTTGATAAACACTGATGTTGAAATTAAGAAAAAGACTGCTATTGTGAATTGGATGGTAACGAGCACCCTGATAAAAATGCTCTTCGAACCGGAAATGGTACCTCCTTTGAATATTCCAATAGGATTGAAAGCTGAAAGATAAAGTGAGGGATATAGCCCGGCAAAAACTCCTACTAAAGATGTCAGGAGGAAAATGTTTACAATCAGTTTAATCGAAAAGTTTATTGATAGTTCCTTATCAGATATTGAATTGAACAACGGCAAAATGAACCAGACAATAATTATAGCCAGTACTGTTGCAGTAAAAGTCTGAAAAACCGATTCTGACATGAATTGTGTGAAAATACTTTTTCTGCCTCCCCCGGTTGCCTTTCGGATTCCAATCTCAATAGAACGCTCAGAGGCCCTGGCAACTGAAAGAGCAGAAAAATTCAGTGATGCCATCAAAATTATTATCAGTGCGAACCCTGAAAAAATCCAGACATACTTATAGCTGCCTGGATTCTTTGTAAAATAATCATTCGGATAATCTGAATAGAGGTGAATATCGGCCAAAGGTTGAAATAGAAGTTTGTCGGTGATCTTTGAATACCTTCCGATGTGATCAGATATGGCAGTAATGAACTGACTATCGATAATTGCATCTTTGCTAAGTTTTATGTAGACCCTGGTAAAACCTTTATCTCCCCAGTTGTTTGAAAAAGAGGAATACCTGCTGTTATTCTCAGTGAGCATGAATCCGAAGTCAATATGGCTTTGTTCGGGGATATTTACAACTCCCCCCACTGTAAATACTTCTTTGGAATACTTATCGCTGATCAGGACTTTCCCCAGTGCCGGCTGATTACCAAAAATTTTTCTTGCGGTCTTTTCAGAAAGTACAATGTTGTCAGGTTTTGTAAATGCTGTTTCAGAGGAACCTTCAATAAATTTGAATCCACCAAATATTTTAAAGAAATCCTCAGTTGTCCAGCACATTCTTGCCTCTATTTTTGTGTCTCCTGATTCCTGTTTCAGGGGTGAGTCCTCTGAGCTGTAACTAATATAAGTGGCATACTCTATCTGAGGATAATCCATCTTCATCGTTTTGGGAACAGGGCGATAGCAGTATGGCGATTTTACTATCTCGTCTCCCTGTTTTGAAAGAGTCAGCACTCTATAGATATTCTTATAATCAGGATGGAATTTATCATAACTCAGTTCATTGAACACCCATAGATAAATAAGCAGGCTGGCCGCAATACCGGAAGTAAAACCAGTGAAAGTAATTATTGAGTATACGGGCTTCCTTCTTAGATTACGGAGAGTTATCTTGATAAAATTGTTCATTTCACTATTGTGTTACTTTGCTTTCCCCCCTTTGACCACAAATACATTGTCATCCCGAAGCGACAGCGAGGGATCTCCATCAATTGGGGTAATATTTTTGTTTTAATTCGATTCTATTATTATTCATTCCCGACGCTATTTTATTATCATTAATATATCCTCATTATCAGAAACTGAAGCAGCAAGCTGTTTCAGCTCATTCTTTTTCGATTCAGGGGCTGCAGAGTTTTTAAATTGTTCCGATTTAGTACGATCTTTCAGCTCTTGTCCTTTCAGCGAAATGAGTATCTCCCCATTATTCCCGATCATGTACGATAGCGGCCATACCGGCATGCCACCATCAATATCGTTTTCAAGTATCTCTGGCGAATAGTTGAAGGGATCGCCCTTAAGTATGAATAATTGATGATTCAGTTTTGAGAACAAAGCGTGATATAACTTAACCTTTTTATACTTTCTGTTATTTGGACTATCGAAAGCATCCTTTGCAAAAACCAAAAAAATGTAGTTGTTGTTTTCTGCCCATTGCATGGGAATAATTTTCCCTGTCAAATCTCCGTCGATTTGTCTGACCTGCTCCAGCGATGCTTTGTTTGGTCCAAGGTTTAGAACATACACCGGAAGAATCCGGTTATTTCCTAATACCTGAAAAACTGTATCATTCAGTGTATTCCACAGGTAATTTCTTCCTGAACTTTCAAATCTTAAGGTATTTCCTTCCTCAAATCCGGAGAAAGTAGTAAGTGAATCGCCATTGTTATTGATAACTACTATTTTATCTGTTCTGGTTATCTCTTTAGCAAATGTGTATTTATCCAGAAGAAATGTGCCAACACTTTGATAAATATAGTCTGAGCTCATTCCCCAGCTTACTAATTCAGGAGATATTGGAAAATTCCATTTTGCCTTTTTATTTGTCGGATTCATATCAATTGCCACATCCCCGAGCCCGATTATCTGTTCAGGATTTTCAGGTTCATACATTTTGGATACACCTAATTGTACTTTTGAAAGATCACACTTCATAATGTATTCCTGATTTCTAATAGTGTTCCGGTAAGTATAATATAAAGTGTCTCCGTTGTTCCAGAACGAAGTGCCTCCGCCAATAAAGGTATTAGTTCCAAGTACTCTCATCCAATTTGAATCAACATCTATTCCTGTTGTTATATTCCTGACTATAATGCTTTTAAAAATGCCCTCTTTTGAATAAAGGATTATCCCGGACGGATTAGTTGCAACTATATAATCTGACAGGAGGTAATATTTGAACTTCATTACAGTTGAAAATGTGGAATCAGGAATCTTTTCCATCCGGATATATTTTATTTCAGAAGCTATATGCGATAACTTTATTTCTTTTACATTATTCAGATTACCAGCTATATCAATTATAACAGGGGGATGGGAAGGATCTGGGGAACGGTCTTCTTTGTAACGCAAACTATGGGTTCCTCTGGCTGAAGTATCAGGAATAAGCCGTGCACTCTTTTCTGCTTCCTGTGATTCTTTTTCCTGTCTCAGGATATCCTCTGTCAATTTCTCTTCGTTAGTCTTAAGTCGGTTATGATGACAGGAAACTGACAAAATAATATTTAATAAAATGAAAAGGATCTTGAGTTTATTCATTCGTAGTCAGTTTATTCTGCTATCATTATTACAATATCTCGTCCACCACCTTTCAGTGATTGAACAAAAGTTTTGAAAGCTTCTTTTTTCGGATCTGTACTTAAAGTGAAATCAGTATTCTGAATGTATTCTTTAAGATCCTGTGTTCTCAGTAATTTAGCAAGGTTCCCTTCAGGTGTGGTATAGTCAGGCCAAAAGTCAGGACCTCCGTCCAGATCGTTTTCAAATGAATTAATCCAGTAATTAAATGTTTTATTGTTTGTTTCATCATTTGATTCGAGACGGATTAACTCATTCCTTGATTTATCAAAGAGAGCCTTTTCATATGCAGGTTTATCATTACCAGCGAAATAATGACGATATTCAATAAACATAAAGCGTTTATTTTCCAGAATGCTCCCAATAAGAATTTTCCCATCCAGTGAAGTGTTTACATGGAGCCACTCATCAACTGTCACTTTAGAATCACCAAGTTTAAAGACAAAAGCAGGTAACAGACGGTTTGGAGGAATTATTCTGAAAACCGTATCATTGAATGCGAATTTTATTGATGTCAACTGACCGGATTGCCACCTGGGTGTGGAATAGGTCCTGACTACAGAACTGGTAATTGGACTTTCAAGCCTGTCAAACTGGGTGAAGGTGCAAAGGGTATCTCCTTTCATATTGAATAGCACAAGAAGCGGATTTCCTTTGTTGAAGGCTTCAACTGATCCCGGCATTCCGGCATAACAATTTTCAGCAATAGGGAAAATTCCAGTGGAGGACAAGCCAGGAGTTCCTGATCTGATTGCCTCTTTGCCAGTTGCAATCACTTCTCCTTTGGCATAAGTTAATGGAGCACCGGTTTCAGAATCTTGCGGTACCAGAATATTCGGAGATTTGCCTGACAATGAGAATTTTAATAAATTGACTTTCCCTTCCGGGTAATCGGAGTATTTATATAAAACCATATCTCCAGCTGTCCGGACATGATTTTGCCAGACACCTCTGAATGTTTCCTTTGAGAAAAAACCTGAGAACGGTTTCTTAGGATCTATATTGAGAGGAACATCTATAAAACTTTTAGCGATAGTTTCAATAAATCTCCCTTCTTTGTCAAAACTCTGGATTCCAAGGTTATTATTTATAATTATATTTTTTGCAGTGAAGTTGAGGGATGCTCCCCATAAAAAATAGACTGAATCTCCAGGGACTGAGAGTGCCATGTATTTTACAGCTGAGGCAAGATAACTCAACCTAATGTCTTTTATGGAGATCTCTTTTGAAAAGTCAATTACAACAGGCGGATAAGCCGGATCAACAGACCTGTCCTCTTTGAATCGGAAACCGGCAGGAAGATTTGCCAGGGTATCTTTTTTTTGTTCCTCCAAAGCGATTCTTTCAGCCTCATTCTTCTCCTTTTCCCGGGCTTTTATCTCTTTTGCCAGTTCTTTTTCGTTGGCTTTAAGACGGTTATGCTGACATGAAGAAAAAATGACAAGTGCAATACCGAGTAGAAACAGATTTGAAATGCTTTTCATTCTATAATAATTTACACTTAAATCCGAAATCCGAAATCCACAATCCGAAATCATTTCATTCATATCTGAGTGCCTCCATCCCGATACGCTTCGCTATCGAGGATTTCGTCACTCATATCTCAGTGACTCAACAGGATTCCTAGTCGCGGCCCTCCAGCTCTGCAAGCTCACAGTTATTAATGCGATAGCGAGAGCCATTAGTCCGGCAAGGGCAAAGAGCCACCAGTTCATTTCCGTTTTATAGGCAAAATTCTGCAGCCATTTGTGCATCGAATACCAGGCGACCGGTGCAGCAAAAACAAATGCAACTGCGATCCATTTTACGAAATCCTTATTCAGCAAAACAATTACTTCCGGAACAGTTGCCCCATTAACCTTACGAAGCCCTATTTCCTTTGTCCTTCTCTCATTCATGCTTAATGAAAGCCCCAGGATGCCTAAAACGCATAATAGAATCGTTATTGAGGCAAACAGAAGAAAAAGATTAAGGGCTTTATATTCAGATTTATAATAATTTGCTATTCTGTCGTTCAGAAAAGTATATTCCAACACCTGGTCAGGGAATACGCTTTTCCAGACATTATTTATCTTTTCAATATCTGCTGACAGAACTTCCGGCCCGGTTCCGTTTTTAATTACTGAATGAGCTAACCTGATATTCACAGTCCGGTAAGCACCCGGATTATTAATGAAAACGCAAGGTCGTATCTCATCATGCAATGAGCCTGAATGAAAGTCTTCAACAATTCCTTTTATATATGCTCCGCCATTCCTGACTCCTTCAATTTTTACACCCAGAGCTTCATTTACATTTGTGAACCCGGTCTCATTGAGAAATTCCCTGTTTACAATTACACTGAACCCCGTATCCGTTGATGAAAAATTCTGACCGGCTGCAAAGGAGAAAGAATACATTTTCAGGAAGGATGAATCGATTGATTTGATTTCAGCATCTATTTTCTTGCTTTCATTGTTTTTGTAGAGAACAAGTCCACTCCATTGTTTTGATTCGGCAGGCGTAACAGAACTGTAAGATATTCCATCCACAACGGGTAAGGCAAGTAATTCATTTTTCAGGACCGATAGCTTTGTCATTGAATTTTGCGGTACTGTTGCAATTATTGTATTTTCAGTATTATAGCCTAGCTTAATATGATTGATAAAGTAGATCTGTTTTACTATCACCAGAGTGGCTATGATCACAATTTGCGCCACAACAAACTGAAGTATTACACTACCTTTTCCAAAGTTGTTTTTCCCGACTGATCCGGCTGAATCACTTCTCTTTAACAGGTCAGATAATGATTTTAGCTTCAGATTGAATATTGAAAAGATTATTGAGAGAATACCTCCTGTAAACAGCAGGATCAGGATAAAAAAGACCGCAGATATATTGAATGGCGGGATATATCCTTTGGGGATATCAATAAACTGGTAGAAATTCTTCAGGATTGGAAGAGTAAGCTGCAGACTGAAAAGGAGGGCACAGAAATTGACAAGCAGTGATTCAGTAAAAAATTGAAGAAAGATTGATGCAGGCTTGCTTCCCATAATCAGTCTCAGGGCAATCTGCTTTTTCTGTTTGAAAGTTTCAGCCAGGAAGAAGTTGCTGTAATTGAAGCAGGCAATTATAAAAATAAAAGCTCCGATAAGCGTAATCGCCAGGATTAAACCGCTGCTTACTGTTCTGCTGTTATAGTTGCCGAATTTTGCTTCTTTGTGCACCTGTGCAAGCGGCTGAAGCTTAAAACGTCGTCGTTCCGCATAATCTTCGTAGGCATGCGGTGTATAGACGTCTTTGAATTTCTGCTCAATCGGGGTTATATCACTTGCTTTGTTCAGAACCACATAACACTGATAGTTATCTGAGAGGGAGCCCCAGTCAGTAAGTGAACCGGGAATCAACTTTTCATATAAGGTTGTCAACGACAAAAAAACCTTGAAAGGGAAATCGCTGTTTTGTGGCAGGTCTTCTATTACCCCTTCAACCGTGAATTTAGTCCCGAAGACATTGATATCCCTGCCGACCGGATCCTGGTCCGGAAAAAGTTTTCCGGCGGTTTCTTTTGTAATTACTGCGGAGAATGGTTTTTCCAGAACCTGTTTTCCCTGGCCATTCATCCATTTAATGCCACTGGTCCCATAGTCGAATATTTCGAAGAATGAAGGCTCAGTAAATACAATGCCGTTATCTAGTGCGACTGTTTTTTCAAGTGTACTATCTGCTGAGGGGACATTGATCTTTGCTCCGTACGAATAGAACATGGCTGCCACATTCTTTAATTCCGGTATATTCCTTCTAATCTCTGCAGGAAACGGGAAATAAACCCCTGTGCGGTATTCCAGGCCACCCTCTGTATATTCCAGTCCTGAAGTAACTCTTACAACCCTGAATATATTTTTACTCTCTGAATGTGAGCTGTCAAAGCTTAATTCATATCCGATTTTTGTA
>CAZXAM010000057.1:0-13962 GCA_964638545.1 uncultured Rikenellaceae bacterium
TTTTCCTCCCTTGCCCACCGTAGCTTCAGCGAAGGTGGGACTCTCGCTCTCACACACACACCGAAATCAGTAATGTTTGGATGTGAGTTAAATTTAGATGGTCGTAAGCCATCGAATAATTCTTTGGGAAAATTCCCTTTTTCTGATCTTGTAATGATTTAGGGAGATCCCGAATCCCGTCCCGCTGAGGCGGGACGAAGAATCCCCCTGATGTGCCGGAAACATTAAAAAAACTTTGTATAGCCAATCTGAATCCCGTGAATGCACGATTATATTTTTCTCCCTTGGCACCGTTAAAATATATTTGACTCATGTTTAATCCTTTCCTAACTTTATGACACTGAACCACAGACCATGCCAAGCCTCATCCCCGGGTACGAATACGATATCTTTATCAGCTACCGCCAGAAAGACAACAAGTACGATGGCTGGGTAACAGAATTTGTCGATAATCTGAAAAAGGAACTGGAAGCCACATTCAAGGAAGACATCAGTGTATATTTCGATATCAATCCTCACGACGGGCTTCTGGAGACACATGATGTCGATGCTTCGTTGAAAAATAAACTCAAGTGCCTTGTTTTCATTCCAATTATTTCAAGAACATACTGTGATCCCAAATCTTTCGCCTGGGAACATGAGTACAAAGCATTTATAGAACTGGCTTCACAGGATCAGTTCGGACTAAAAGTAAAACTACCCAGCGGTAATGTAGCAAACAGGGTGTTGCCAATTCGGATTTACGATCTTAATAACACAGATATAAAGCTATGTGAAACAGTACTTGGCGGAGTACTGCGTGGCATTGAATTTGTTTATGCAGAACCCGGAGTTAACAGACCTCTCAAACCTGACGATGATGAAAAAATAAACCTGAATAATACCAAGTACCGAAATCAGATAAATAAAGTTGGTAATGCTATCCAGGAGATTATCTTGGGATTATCAGCTGAACCGATAAATCTTGTTAAGGAAAAGACTCTGCACAGTGAGTCACTGAAGGAGGATAAAACAGGGGAGAGGAAGAAAGAACAGGAGAAATCTGCCAGAAAACTTAAAAGGAGGATATTTTCTGAAATTACAATTTTGGCAATATTAATATTTGCGACAGTTATTGCTTATCCAATATTATTTAAGAGAGATGCTCTAAAAAGATTACAATCTTCAGGTGAGAAAATTTCAATCGCGGTGATGCCATTTCAGAACTTGACCAATGACACAATCTGGAATGTTTGGCAAGTTGGCGTGCAGGATATGCTAATCACCTCCCTCTCAAATTCTTCTGAGGGCCTGACTATCAGACAGGCAGAGTCAATAAATAATCTGATTCAAAATAAAGGTCTTACAAATTATGCTTCAATCACTCCTGTATTAGCAAGTACAATCTCACAGAAACTTGAGGCTAATGTGTTTATTTATGGCAATATTAAAAAAGCAGGTTCTACTATACGTGTAGATGCCCAATTAATTGATACAAAGACAGAAGAGGTATTTAAAGCTTTCCAAATTGAAAGTGTTGCAAGAGAAGTAAAAATATTTCAGATTATTGATTCTCTTTCAACCATGGTAAAGGATTTTCTTTTAATAACTAAATTGGAAAAGAAGGTGACATACAGCATTGCTCAACTTGCATCTGTCAATTATCCTGAAGCATTCAGATATTTAATTTCCGGGCAAAATGCTTTTAACAACAGAGATTGGGCTGCGGCATTAAAGTTCTATTCTCAAGCAATAGATATTGATTCAAACTTGTTTTTCGCTTATACGATGCTTTCTGCAACATATTTAAATCTTGGTTTATTTCAGGAGGCAAGAAAATCCTGCCTTGATATTTACAGAAAAAAAGACCAGATGCCTCTGTTGCAGAAACTTATGACAAATTGGATTTATGCACAAAACTTTGAAACTCCACAAGAACAAATTAAATATATAAAGCAACTTTTGGAGATAGATGATCAATCGCCAGACTACCATTTTCTTTTAGGCATATCTTATCTTGATTTGTATCAATATGATAAAGGTATCCCGGAGTATGAAAAGGCTTTGGAGATTCACCATAAATGGGGTTCAAAACCCTCGTATACTGGTAACTATAGTCATCTTGGGTTAGCATATCACGTGACAGGACAATATAAAAAAGAGAAGAGGCTTTATAAAAAAGCAGAAATTGACTTTCCAAATAATTCTTCTATAATCTACAGACAGGCGGTATTCTCATTAACTGAAGGGAAAAAGAAAGATGCATATGAATACATTGAGAAATTCGTATCGCTTCGAAGATATAATCTGGCTTCCGAAGCAGAAATATCAACTAATCTGGCAGGAATTTACAATGAGGCAGGCATTCTGGGGAGAGCAGAGGAATACTACCGTCAGGCATCGTCATTGGACCAGGAAAATCCAGGTATTATCAGTAATCTTGCATGGTTCCTTATTGATAGAAACCGAAACTTGCAAGAAGGATTGGATCTCATCCAAAAAGCATTAGAATTAAGTCCTGATGATTTTAATTACTTAGATACAAAAGGTTGGGGCTTATACAAACAAGGGAAATACAAGGAGGCGTTAGAGATTCTCCAAAGAAGCTATGATCTAAGAAGGCAAAAGGCTATTTATTATCATCCTGCATACCTACATCTCGAAGCAGCAAAAAAGGCTGTTGCCGGAATGAAATGATCCACCTTCGTCCGGAATTCTCTGGACTACGGTGGACAAGGGAGGGGGAGAAAAGGCGAAAAGGTGAGGGGGAGAAAATTAAAATGGTGGTAAAGCAAGGAGATCCCGAATCCCGTCCCGATGACTCGGGATCGGGATTCGGGATGACAGGGCAGGGTGTGGGCACAGGGGGAAGAAGCAGCGATGCGCCGTTCAATTCCGTGTAAGGAAGGCATCAACATGCGCATCGCTGCTTCTTCCCCCCTTTCTTAAAGATCATCTGTCATTCTGAGTCCCGCTGAGGCGGGACGAAGAATCCCCCTGATGTACCGGAAACATTCAGAAAATTGTTATGTGAATTCATAATTCCGCGATTGCATGATTCAAGGATCCGCCAATTGGCGGAGATCGAAGCGAAGAGGAGATTCCGCGGCAGCGGAAGCACGATTATAATTTTCTCCCCTGTCACCATTAAAATTTATTTGACTCGTGTTCAGGGCTTTCGTAACTTTAACACAACAAAAGGATACAATGCCCAGCCTCATCCACGGATACGATTACGACATCGTTATAAGTTACCGCCAGAAGGACAATAAAGGTGAGAGGAAGGGTCAGATTGCCTTTTCCAGTGTCAGTCCTTCAGAGATGATTGCATCACCAATATCTGCAAAATGACTCATCTCCAGTACCGGCATTTCTGGGTCCTGCCACGATTGAAGCTTCAGGTTATCCATAATCCACCTGAAAGCCTTGTCGCTCTTTGGGATTAACATGAAAACCGAAGATTTGCCGCGATAATAAAAATCTGGTATCATAGCTTGATTGGATTTTATTTCTTCACTTTTTGAAGATGAAGGAAAGTCAGTCCTCTTATTCATAAAATAAAGTTCAATAATTTGATATGAAGATATAATGAATTTTGTGATGCAGTTAGCTGATTTTGACTAACATAAGTAACTGATAGATCAAAGAGGGATTAACGAAGATTAAGAGGGGGGCCATACCTGTGTTTCTCTCCCATTCTCCTCTTCCACCAATCCCCCATTCCCACATTCTCCCAGTCATACTTGCAGAGAGGAAGGAGATTCATAATCAGAACCTGGAAGATACAGAAAGTTTTCATTTTCAATAAATTCAGATCTGTACTCAAATCCAATAAAAAATTGAAATATAAAAACGCTTGCTAAACAGAGAATTACGGGTTCATGCAGGTTACGACCTTAATCAGTTACAGGAAAAATATTTATCTTGAAGGCGGTAAAAATCTTACTGACGGAGTAAAATAGATAAATAATAAAACCTTATATGAAATGAAAAAAATAAATCTTATTCTTCAGTTTTCTTTTGTGATCGTGCTGTTGTATCTGCTTTCAGGATGCAGCCAGCCGGCTCTGAAGGAACAACCAGTTGAATATGGGCCCAGGTCCCGGACCTATGATTTGCCCTCTGTTCCCGGGAAAGTTTATTATGTTGCACCTGACGCCAGTGCATCTTCCGATGGTCTTGCACCTGACAGCCCAACTACCATTGAGACGGCAATTGAAAAGGTTGTTACTGGTGATGCCATTATTCTGCGCGGAGGTGTTTATCGGACTGGCGATTTGGTTTTCAATCAGGGGGTTCTCATACAACCGTATCAGGATGAGAAACCTGTTTTGAAGGGCACCCTTGTGGCTCAATCCTGGTCGAAGGTCTCAGACAGTCTCTGGGTTACGGAATGGGACCGTTTATTTCCAGCAGGTCCGGAATCATGGTGGGATCGCACACGTAATGAACAGTTTACACCTTTGCACCGCTTTAACAATGACGGGATATTTATAGATGGCCAATACCTGCAATCGGCCGGCAGTATTGAGGAAGTCAACAAGGGTACTTTCTATGTTGATTACAGTAAAAACAGGATTTACATAGGAGCCGATCCGGAAGGCCGCCTGGTGGAGATTACTGCATTCCGGAAGGCATTTTACAGGACTCTTGGAATGGCAAATGACAGAATCCCTGACAAGAAAGGTCCTGTAATAAGGGGACTTGAAATAACACAATATCCCGATACAATGGTTCACATTGGCACAACCGTGCTGGCAGAGGACGGGCACGGCAGGGATATCGTCGGCACACTTATCGAAGACTGTATCTTTTCGAACTGCTTCAGGATTGGTGTATTCTGCAACAGCGACAGCATGGTGATGCGTAATTGCAGGATATTCAATACCAATACGGAAGGATTATATGTCGTTGCATCTCAGGATATCCTGATCGAAAGGAATATTTTTGAGCAGAACAATATTGAGAAATGGACAGGGTTTTACCCGTCAGAAGTAAAGATCTTTAACCAGAGTCACAGGGCTGTGTTCCGTGAAAACCTGGTGACAAACCAGCCTAATTCAAACGGAGTATGGTGGGATGTGGGTAATCACGATGCTGTTTTCGTAAAAAATGTTGCAAGTAATATAAGTCAGAACGCTCTTTTCTTTGAAATCTCTGACGGTGCTGTTTTTGCCGGTAATCTCTTTGTGGACTGCAACCAGAGCATATTCGTTCTGAACTCGGCCAACGTGGAAGTTTACAACAACACAATGATTAACAGCAGGGTTGAATTCAGCCGTAATAACCGTGGCGATCAGCTTGGTGTTTTTGGCTGGCACGTTACTAAGGGACCCGGGGTGGAGGAACGACACGGTCATGTCTTTGTCAACAATCTGATGTATATGAGTGGCGAAAACACTTCTCCGATGCTACAAACACAGCAGTCAGCATCCTTGTGCGAAAGACTCAGTACACCCCATCTGAAAACCCTCAACAATAATGTATTTATCAGGGGAAATGTGGCAGGAGAGAATAAAATACCAATAATACGGTGGAGCCCGTATCCCGATGATGATTGCAGAATCGATATCTTCTCACTGGAAGAACTCAGTAAAATTATCCCTGAATTCTGCACAAAGTGTCAGTATTTTGAAAATTACGAGGGTCCGTTGTTTGCTGATATGAAAAACAATGATTACCGGCTGATAAAAGCATTTCCCGGCATTAGGGCTGGTGCAAAAATACCTGATCGTATAGTTAAATTATCCGGACTGAAAGGAACAGGGAAACTTTTCCCGGGTGCCTTTGCACCGTAATCAGAGAGTTACCTCAGAGGCTGCAACAGGAATGAAATAATCCACCTTCGTCCGGAATTCTCTGGACTACGGTGGACAAGGGAGGGGGATCCTCCTCCGCTACATCCTCCGCTGAAGCTGCGGATGTCGAGGAAAGCTACGGAGGACGAAGGATGGGGCGAAGCGTGAATGGGAAAATTCTGCATTTTCTGATCTTGTAATCGTTTCGGGAGATACCTCTCCCGCTGAAGCGGGATCGGGATGACAGGGCAGGGTGTGGGCACAGGGGGAAGAAGCAGCGATGCGCCGTTCAATTCCGTGTAAGGAAGGCATCAACATGCGCATCGCTGCTTCTTCCCCCCTTTCTTAAAGATCATCTGTCATTCTGAGTCCCGCCTCAGCGGGACGAAGAATCTCCCTGATGTGCCGGAAACATTCAGAAAATTGTTATAAAAAATCATAATCCCGCGACTGCATGATTATAATTTTCTCCCCGGGCACCGTTAAAATATATTTGACTCGTGTTCAGGCTTTTCGTAACTTTAACACAACAAAAGGATACCATGGCCAGCCTCATCCCCGGATACGAATACGATATCTTTATCAGCTACCGCCAGAAAGACAACAAGTACGATGGCTGGGTAACTAAGTTTGTCGACAATCTGAGAAAGGAGCTTGAAGCTACTTTCAAGGAGGACGTTTCAGTTTATTTTGATGAAAATCCTCATGACCGGCTTCAGGAGACATATAATGTCAGCAAGAGCCTTGAAGGGAAACTGAAATGCCTGATTTTTATACCAATTCTATCTCAAACCTATTGTGATCCCAACAGCTACGCATGGCAATATGAGTTTCTGGTTTTTTTAAAATTGGCTGAACAGGATCGTTATGGCAAGGACGTCAAGTTGAGGAGTGGCAATGTCTCAAGCAGGATTCTGCCAATTCGCATTCACGACCTTGAGCCTGAAGATGTGAAGCTGTATGAGAAGGAAACTGGCAGTGTACTGAGAGCAATGGATTTTGTATTCAAGACCGTGACTGGCGCTATTAGACCTCTCTTACCCAATGAAGATCACCCAAATGACAACCTTTATAAAACTTTCTATCGTGACCAGATAAGCAAGGTTGCTATTGCCATAAAGGAGATTGTTCTTGGAATGAAGGCAGGGTCGGTTATGAAAGTAGAAGAAAAGGGTCAGCCCGGAGAACCATTCAGGGAAGTCAGGAAAGAAGAGAAAAAGATTGAAAAGGAGAAACCTCCTGAAACGGCTAAAAGAAAATTACTATATGCATTTGCTGTCTTTACCATATTAATTGTTGCCGGAATACTTGCTTATCCAAAGATTTTTAAACGCAGCTCCCTGGAAAAATTAAGGTCATCAGGAGAGAAAATCACTGTTGCGGTAATGCCGTTTCAGAATATGACAAATGATTCAACCTGGAATGTCTGGCAGAATGGCATTCAGGATATGTTGATCACCAACCTTTCAAATGCTTCCGATGAGTTGAAGGTCAGACAGATAGAATCAATAAACAGATTGATCCAAAGCAAAGGTTCTACCAATTATGCATCAATTACTCCTGCATTTGGAAGTACAATTTCACAGAAACTTGATGCCAATCTTTTTGTTTACGGAAATATCAAACAGGCAGGGAATACAACTCGAATATATGCACAATTAATTGACACAAAATCTGAAGAGGTTATTAAATCTTTTCAAATAGAAAGTGCTGCAGAAGAAAAAATTACTTTTGAGATTATTGATTCGCTTTCAATAATGGTTAAGGATTTTCTTGTAATGTCTAAATTAATTAAAGAAAGGAATCCTGACTTTATAAAATATGGAGCAACAACCAGATATCCTGAAGCATTTAAACTTGTTGTCAGCGGGAATTATGCATTTAATATAAAAAGGGACTATCCAACTGCACTTGACTTGTACATGAAGGCAATAGCAATTGACTCAAGCTATTTGTGGCCGGCAATTATGATTTCATATGCGTACATGAATATGGGATCTTATGAACAGGGGAAGAAATGGTGCCAAAAGATTTACGAAAAGAGAGACCAGATGCCAATATATTATAAGACATATGCAAATATTATGAATTCCTATTTTAATGAAACCCCATATGAGACTATTAAATACTTCCGACGACTTTTAGAAATAGATAATCAGTTACCTGATGTGTACGCCGATATAGGGACTTGTTATAATCAATTGCAAGAATATTCCAAAGCAATCCCCGAATATGAAAAAGCACTCGAGATTTATGAAAAATGGGGGACAAAACCCATTTGGGTACTTAACTATATTTATCTTGGGAATGCATATCATAAAACGGATCAGTATAAAAAAGAGGAAAAGCTATACGCGAAAGCTGAAAAAGATTTCCCGGGTGATATTAATATTTTGTATAATCAAACAGTATTACAGCTGGCTGAAAAAGATACAGCCAGTGCAAATAAATCTATTGAGAAACTCATATCCTTGTCTAAAGAATCCTTACGGTCTGAAGCTGATATAGAATCAAGTGGGGCTGGTTTATACTCTAACGCAGGCTATTTGGATGAATCAGAAAAACATTATCGGCAAGCACTTGCGTTAGAACCTGAATCGCCGGTGAGAATAAATAATCTTGCCTGGCTCCTGATTAATAATGACCGGAATGTTAATGAAGGTATTAGACTAATTGATAAGGCGCTTAAATTAAACCCGGACAGTTATGTATTTTTACATACCAAGGGTTGGGGATTATATAAACAAGGGAAATATCAGGAAGCGCTTGACGTGCTTCAAAAAAGCTGGGATTTAAGAAGACAAAAGGCTATTTATCATCATCCTGCATTTCTTCATCTCGAAGCAGCAAAAAAGGCTGTTGCAGCGATGAAATAGAAGGAGGGGGAGAAAAGGCGAAAAGGTGAGGGGGAGAAAATTAAAATGGTGGTAAAGCAAGGAGATACCTCTCCCGCTGAAGCGGGATCGGGATGACAGGGCAGGGTGTGGGCACAGGGGGAAGAAGCAGCGATGCGCCGTTCAATTCCGTGTAAGGAAGGCATCAACATGCGCATCGCTGCTTCTTCCCCCCTTTCTTAAAGATCATCTGTCATTCTGAGTCCCGCCTCAGCGGGACGAAGAATCTCCATGATGTACCTGAAACATTAAAAAAACTTTGTATAGCCATTCTGAATTTAGCGATAGTAATATCGCATGATTCCTGTTCTGCCATCTCATTAGCTCTTTTCTTTTGTCAATCATTAAGATTTTATTACTAAATATATGCATTTACATCGCATATTTTGTGCTTTATTTATTATTTTTGCTGCATGATCAGCAGAATTTCGGAACAAAAAATAAAAGATCTTCTCAAGGGTTTTCCCTGTGTGGCATTAATAGGACCCAGGCAGGCAGGCAAAACAACGCTTGCGAAAAAGCTACTGAAAGAATATGAGCCCTCTGTATATCTTGACCTTGAGTTTCAGAAAGACTATATAAAGCTTGAAGATGCCGAAATTTACCTGAAGCAATTCGAAGACCATCTGGTGATAATTGACGAGGTGCAGAGAAAAGAGAATCTGTTCCCGATCCTTCGCGCACTGATTGACCAGAACCGGCGTCCGTGCAGATTCCTTATCCTTGGATCGGCCGGTCCGGATCTGCTTCGGAACAGCTCAGAAACACTTGCGGGAAGAATTGCTTACCATGAAATCACTCCTTTCCTTTTATCTGAACTGCGAGACAAATTTAATATAGAAGAGGTATGGATGCACGGCGGTTTCCCCGACGCCCTCCTGAAGCAGAAATACTGGCTGACATGGATGAACAATTTTGTTAAAACTTATTTTGAAAGAGACCTTCCGAATCTGGGATTCCCTGCTGACAGTCTGACTGGCGAGAAACTCTGGACAATGCTGGCACATTATCACGGCAATCTTTTGAATTATGCAGAACTCGGAAGAAGCCTTGAACTGAATATAAACACAATAAAAAGTTACACTGGATTTTTGAGAAATGCATTCCTGATCCGTCTGTTAGAACCTTTTCATTCTAACTTTAAAAAGCGACTGGTAAAATCTCCTAAGGTTTATATCCGGGATTCAGGAATTATGCATTATTTATCAGGTATTGAAGATATGGAACAGCTTTCCGGTCATCCTAAAAAAGGCGCATCATGGGAAGGATTCGTTATTGAACAGATTATTCCTTTATTGCCTGCTAACAGGAAAATATATTTTTATCGCACTCACGACGGAGCTGAACTTGACATGGTGATAACAAAAGGCTCTCGTCCAACAACTTCAATAGAGATTAAATATGGCTCGGATGCAAGACCATCCAGGGGTAATACTGAAGCTGTTCAAACACTTGGAACCTCACATAATTTTATTATTATTAAAGATGATGAGGAATACCTGTTGTCCGGCGGATTCAGAGTTTGCGGGCTGAGAATCTTCCTGGACAAATATCTTCCGGAATAATTTTATCATTCCCATCTTCCCACATTATTGGGAGAGCAGGAACAATGAAATGACAACTGAATGACAATTGTATGACCATCAAATTACTCATTAATTTATTTGACTCGTATTGCTCTCTTTCCTAACTTTATAACAATGAATCAGTAGCCATGACCAGCCTCATCCCCGGGTACGAATACGACATCTTTATCAGCTACCGCCAGAAAGACAATAAATATGACGGCTGGGTAACGGAGTTTGTCGACAACCTGAAGAAGGAACTGGAGGCTACATTCAAGGAAGAGATCAGTGTTTATTTTGACATTAATCCATCCGACTACCTTCTTGAAACATACGATGTTGATGCGTCTCTTAAAGATAAATTGAAGTGTCTGGTATTTATACCAATAATCTCAAGAACATACTGCGATCCAAAATCCTTTGCCTGGGTATATGAATTCAAAGCGTTTGTTGAGCAGGCATCAAAAGATCATTATGGACTAAAAATTAAACTGCCAAACGGAAATGTGGCAAGCCGGATTCTGCCAATCCAGATCCATGATTTAAAAGCTGAAGATAAAGTGCTTTTTGAGAAAGAGCTGGGAGGATTAATAAGGGCAATTGAATTTATTTATAAAGAAGCAGGAGTAAACCGGCCTCTTACACCAAAGGATTCTGAGGATAAGAACATAAACAGGAATAATTATCGCAACCAGATTAATAAAGTTGCTAATGCAATTGATGAGATAATATCTTCAATGAAGGTTGAGCCGGACCATAATGTGAAAGAAAAGGCTCAGGGCAAAGAATCATTCAAAGATGTCAGAAAAGAGGAGAAAAAGGTTGAGATGGAGAAATCCACTAAAACAATTAAAGTCAGGTTTCTCTACTCCATTGCTATTGTTGCACTATTATTAATTGCCGGAATAATTGCCTATCCCAGGATATTTAAACGGGATAAATTTAAAGACATCAGGGATGCGAACGGGAGAATATCAGTTGCCGTGATGCCATTTAAGAATATGACAGGCGATTCGTTATACAATAAATGGCAGGACAGCTTTCAGAATCTTATTATAAGCAATCTTTCAAACACAAATGAACTATCTGTCCGTTCATTTGAAACGATGCTCGATGTAATCGGCAGCACCGGACATCTGGATTATGCTTCAATTACTCCTGCAGTTGCAAAAGAGATTGCATTAAAGCTTGAATCCGGAACCCTTATTTTAGGCAATCTGTCAAAAGCCGGTGAAAAAATCCGCATCAATATTCAGTTGAAGAAAGCAGAATCCTCAGATGTCTATAAATCATTTTCCCTCGACTGTAAAAAAGAAAGCGATTTCTTCCTGATTGCAGATTCATTATCCCGTTTTGTAAAAGATTTTCTTAGGATTGAAGTAATAAAACAGGACATGCCAGAAGATTATAGATTAGGCATTAATACAACTTCTCCTGAGGCATATATCAATTTCATGCAGGCCACGAAACTGATATTTAACGATTATGACAACAAAGGCGCAGTTGAATATCTCCTGAAGGCAGTAAATATTGATTCTGGTTTTATTGAAGCCTATTGGTTTCTCGGGATGAATTACCGGTCTCTTGGAAATCTTAAGAAAGCAGAAACAGCGTTTAACAAGGCCGATAAAAACAGGGATAAGCTTTCATTCAGGGATCAGCAATTTCTTGATCACTGGAAATATGGTTACTTGGAAAAGAATCCTCAAAAAGGAGTCCAGATTCTTTATCAGATGGTGGAAAAGGAACCTCAAAACCGAATGCTACTTAATAATATTGGTGATCTGAACAGGCTGATGCAAAATTATGACAAGGAAATAGAAGCATACGAAGAGATAATCAAACTGGACGATAAATGGGGCGTGACAGGTAAATGGATCTGGCCTTACGTGGAGAGCGGCGATGCCTACCATATAAAGGGGAATCATAAAAAGGAAGCAGAGTTATATGATAGAGCTTTGAAGATCAGACCCGGTTATCCCACAATTATTTTCAGGCAGGCAAAGTGTGCATTATCTCTGGGAGATACAGCAAGAGCACGAGGATATATTTCAGAATATTTATCTCGAAATAATTTCAATAAAGCTCAAATTAACTCTTCTTTAGGAGGTCTATATTCGGGTGCCGGTATTATAGACAAAGCAGAAAAATATTATCGACTGGCTGTGAATTTGGATCCTAAAAACCAAACTTTGATGAATAATCTTGCCATGTTGCTGATTAAGAACAATATAAATATTAAAGAAGGGATTGATCTTGCAAATAAGGCACTGGAATCGCTTCCTGATAATCCTTATTTCCAATATACAAAGGGTTTAGGCTTGCTAAAGCAAGGTAATTATACAGAAGCTCTGGATCTCCTGGAAAAATCATGGGATCAAAGACCTGGTTACGACCATGATCATTTTCTGGCTATCGAAGCAGCAAAGAAGGCGGTTGCCGGGATGAAATAGAAGGAGGGGGAGAAAAGGCGAAAAGGTGAGGGGGCGAAAATTAAAATGGTGGTAAAGCAAGGAGATCCCGAATCCCGTCCCGATGACTCGGGATCGGGATTCGGGATGACAGGGCAGGGTGTGGGCACAGGGGGAAGAAGCAGCGATGCGCCGTTCAATTCCGTGTAAGGAAGGCATCAACATGCGCATCGCTGCTTCTTCCCCCCTTTCTTAAAGATCATCTGTCATTCTGAGTCCCGCCTTAGCGGGACGAAGAATCCCCCTGATGTACCAGAAATATTCAGAAAAATGTTATGTGAATTCATAATTCTGCAATTGCACGATCGCACGATTGCACGATTGCAAGATTAAAATTTTCTCCCCTGGCACCGTTAAAATATATTTGCCTCGTGTTCAGGCTTTTCGTAACTTTAACACAACAAAAGGATACCATGGCCAGCCTCATCCCCGGATTTGAATACGACATCTTCATCTCCTATCGTCAGAAAGACAATAAATATGACGGCTGGGTAACGGAGTTTGTCGACAACCTGAAGAAGGAACTGGAGGCTACATTCAAGGACCAGGTTAGTGTTTATTTCGACATCAACCCCAGTGACTATCTCCTGGAATCATACGATGTGGATGCTTCTTTGAAGGATAAGCTTAAATGTCTTGTCTTTATTCCAATTCTCTCCCGTACCTACTGCGATTCAAAGTCATTTGCATGGGTACATGAGTTCAGGGCATTTGTCGAACAGGCTTCGAAAGATCCTTATGGGTTGAAGATTAAGCTGCCGAATGGCAATGTTGCCAACAGGGTACTGCCTGTCAGGATCCATGACCTGGATGAGGCTGATATTAAGGAATGCGAATCGGTACTCGGGGGAGTATTAAGAGGGATAGAGTTCATTTACAGGGAATCGGGTATTGACAAACCCCTTGCTCCTGGCGACAATGAAAGGAAGAACATAAATAACACGACCTACAGAATACAGATAATAAAGGTGGCTCACTCATTAAAAGAGATTATTCTTGGAATGAAAAATGAGCCAGCCCATGTGGTTTCCGAAACAGAGCCCCCGGAAGAATCTGTCAGAGAATACAGAGCAGAGGAGATAAAGGAAGGAAAAGAAAAACCAGCTAAAACCGGCAGAATCAGGTTTCTAATTCCAACAATTGTTGTTGCGCTATTAATAATTGCCGGGATATTTGCATATCCAAAAATCTTTAAAAGAAATACAATTGAAAAGCTGAGAGCAGCCGGTGAAAGAGTCTGTGTTGCCGTAATGCC
>CAZXAM010000058.1:0-13442 GCA_964638545.1 uncultured Rikenellaceae bacterium
TTCAATGTGTCTTATCAGACAATCGCGTACTATCCCCGACCCGGAAGATCATATTTTCTTGTGATTTCTTTAAGATTCAAAACATAATGTGCAGAAAAGCAGCGATTTCGTTATTCTTTGTTTTATTTCTCTTTTCCTTTTCCTGCATCAATCGGAAGGAGACTGCCCATGACGATTTGAAGATCAATGCAACAAATTCAGTTACACGAGCTGAGCGTTTCTCATTAATGAAGAATGACAGCTGCACAATCGTGACTATTATCGATCCATGGCAGGGCGCTGACAAGGTCAGACAGGTCTATTATCTTGTGGAAAGGGGGAAAGAGTCCCCACGGGGAGCTGCAGCCTCACAAATTATTTATGTTCCTGTCAGAAAATTAATATGCATGTCATCAACACACGTGGCGATGGTGTCGGCGCTTGGTGAGCAAAGTGCTGTCTCAGGGATTTCCGGGACCAATTACATTTATGATGCTGTTCTGAGGTCAAGAGCCGATAGCGGTAAGATAGCAGAAGTGGGCTATGATGCGGAGATTAATGATGAAGTAATCCTTAAGATTGATCCTGATCTGATAATGATGTACGGGATTGGTCTGGAATCAGCAGGTTATGTCGGGAAACTATCGGAGCTTGGTGTGAAGATAATGTTTGATGCTGATTACCTGGAAACCGATCCTTTGGGTAAGGCAGAATGGATAAAAGTTTTCGGCGCCTTGTTCTGCAAGGAAAACCTGGCCGACAGCATCTTTCAGTCAGAGGTAAGATCTTATAACAGCATCAAATCATCCATCGAAGAAGGAAAATTCTCCAGGCCCTCCGTGCTTCTGGGCTTGCCGTTCAGAGACTCATGGTTCGTCTCACCGGGTAATTCCTACATCAGCACCATCATCTCTGATGCTGGCGGAAAATATCTCTGGGGAGACGACAAATCGTCAACTTCAATGCCGTTCAGCCTTGAGGCAGTTTACATGAAATCGTTAAATGCTGACTATTGGCTGAATGCAGGAAATGCTGCATCTCTGGCGGACATTGCAGCCCTGGAACCACGTCTCTCCGGTTTACGATGCTTTGCCTCCGGCAGGATATATAATAATACAAAAAGAATGTCTCCCGGAGGAGGTAACGATTACTGGGAGAGCGGAACCCTTAATCCTCACATCATTCTCAGGGATATTGCATCTATTCTGCATCCCGGTTTATTCGGAGATCATGAATTATACTATTACAAGAAATTAAACTGAGACAAATCTTGGATACTTCGCCAGGAATAAAGCCACCGGGCCGGGCTGTAATGACGAACAGACTGATATTTATTCTGCTTGCATTTCTGCTTGTTTTTTTATTCGTGCTGGATTTATTTCTGGGTTCCGTAAACATAAAGCCTTCTGATGTTATCAGCTCATTATTCGGAAATTCAGGATCCGATATCAGGGCAATAATAATGCAATTTCGCCTGCCAAAAGCTGTGACTTCCGTAATCGTTGGTATGGCGCTATCATTGAGTGGTCTGCAGATGCAGGCAATCTTCCGCAATCCTCTTGCGGGACCTTATGTCCTGGGCGTCAGTTCGGGTGCAAGCCTGGGTGTGGCTATTGTGATTCTTGGATTTTCAGGAGGTGTTGTATCAGCAGGAATCGGGGGATTCGGCAACTGGATACTGGTAATCTCGGCCTGGGCCGGAGCAGGGATGGTAATGATGCTTATCATGTTTATTTCATCACGCATCAGAGACATAATGACTATCCTTATCATCGGAATAATGCTGGCAAGCGGGCTTTCAGCCATTGTTACCATAATGCAGTATTTCAGCAGCGAGAGCATGTTGAAGGCTTATGTGATCTGGACAATGGGAAGTCTTGGAAATCTTTCATCAGGACAGCTGAAAGTTCTGGCCATTTCTGTTTCAGCAGGAGTTTTATTGAGTATTCTCACAACCAAAAGGCTAAATGCATTTCTGCTCGGAGAAAATTATGCCGGAAGCATGGGAATGAATGTGAAATCGTCGCGGACGATCATTTTCGCCTGCACAAGCATCCTCGCCGGGAGCGTAACGGCGTTCTGCGGACCGATCGGATTCATTGGAATTGCTGTGCCTCACATTGTGAGAAATCTCTTCAGAACTTCAGACCATGCCATTCTTGTCCCCGGCAGCATACTCGCCGGCGGGATAATCATGACAGTAAGCGATATTATTTCCCAGTTACCGGGTTCAGAACGGTTATTGCCGATAAATTCGGTCACATCACTGATAGGAATTCCCGTGGTGATCTGGATCATTCTGCGCAGAAGGAACAGCACAGCCATATTTTGATGGAAACGAAGAAACAATGCATATTATCAGTTGACTCTCTGCAGATAGGTTATGGGCATGGCAGAAGAAAGAAGATCCTGCTGTCAGGACTTAATGCCTGTGCCTGCAGGGGAGAGCTTGTTGCATTGATAGGCAGGAACGGTATCGGTAAAAGCACACTGTTCCGTTCAATCATAGGACTGCAGCCCTCTTACCAAGGGAAGATCATCATCAACGGAGAAAATCTTTCAGATATTCCACGCCCTGAACTCGCAAAGAAGATAGGTTACATATCGACAGAGATGATCCGTGTCAGCAATATGACTGTCTTTGATCTAGTCACGCTTGGCAGGTTCCCCCACACGAACTGGATAGGCAGTATAGATGATAAAAGCAGGGAAGCGATCAGCAATGCAATTGAAAGATCAGGAATGACCAACCTTGCAAACCGTTACATTTCTGAACTTTCCGACGGAGAGAGGCAACGAGGAATGATTGCCAGGCTTCTTGCACAGGATGCAGGTATAATGGTAATGGATGAGCCAACCGCTTTCCTCGACCTTCCTGGAAAGATTGAAATCATGAATCTTATCAAGAGCCTTTCGCTTTCCGGCAGGACAATCATTTTTTCAACCCACGATATCAATGTTGCCCTTAAGCTTGCCGACAGGATATGGATGATGCTAAAGGATGGGATAATCGAGGGAACGCCTCAAGAACTAGTGGAAAACGGGTCTTTTGATTATTTGTTTGAACCGGCTGAAAAGGATCCGGGGTTTTCCACCGGATTCAACGTGCGCGACTATCTGAAGAACCTCCTGTAATTGTCAATATATCCTTCAATATCTTCGACAGCAAGCTTTTTGGCGATTATCTTCTTATTCCGGTCAAGGATATAAACAATAGGAGTTGACTGAACGTTATAGTAAAAGTCGTAATGGGTTGATCTTTGAGGATCCCAGCCGTTTATCCAGGTCAGCTTGTTGTCTTCAATATACTTTGACCACTCTTCCTTTTCGTCTGTTGTGCACACTGCAAAGACCTCAATTGTATAATCCCGCTTCTTGTCATAAAAAGCCTTAAGCTTTGGCGTAGCCTCTTTGCAGTGACCGCAGTTTGGCTCCCAGAAATATAAAATAGTGAAGTCTTTTTCAATGTCATAGAGGGAAATGCGGTTTCCTTTATAGGTATCCATTACTATATCCTTGGCCCTCATCCCGATAAGGTTATTTCTCAGGAATTCAACCTGCTTTCTCAGGTTCTCCTTGAAATCCTCTGAAACCCAGTCTGCTTTGCCTGACAGGTACACCTCGTCTGCGAGCTTTACCATTACTGCATCATGGCCCATGATCTCACTCTCCCTGAAATGGTTGAAGAGATACACTGCCGTATACTGATAAACATCATGATTGCTTTTGCACTTATTGAGAACAATATCGATCTTCCTGTTTATTGAATCTGCAGCCTGAATAGGATCTCCCTTAAAGTATGACTCAAACCGTCCGTAAAGAATAGGAGTCCGCAGGAGCCTTTCATCTGTTAGATCAATGTTGTCGAAGAAATGGAGAGTGTTATAATTGTATCTCAGAACCCATTTGACTGAATCCGGGTTCCTGATTGCTGCAGGCACATTAAATTCCGGGAAATCAACAGGTATCATAGATTTTACAAGAACAGAGAGGAAATTGTTCTTGTTCTCGCTTATGACACTCTCAAGGTATGCCTTCATATTAGCCTGGAGAATGTTCTGTTTCTGGGTCAGTATCCTGAGAGAATCGCTGTTCTGTTTGTTAGCCTGCAGCCTCTTCGCAATTGCTGAAGATTCCTGTTGAAGCGAAACCCACTTCTTCTGATATTTTATGAAGTATGAATTCTCATCTGATCCTTTGAATTCCAGTGTGTTAAAGAAATCCTTAAACACGCAGGATACACTGAACTGCTGATCTTCTGTCATGAGGATTTCAAAATAATTTCTACCGGGAAGGACGATCATGTAGATGCCCTGGGGAAGGCTCTTTTCACCTCTGAACAGTGCGGTTCCCCTGGAATCGAGGATTACCGTATCAGTAAGATACTGTTTATCTCCGAAATGATAAGCCAGATATATTGATGAATCCCTCAGCCCGGATATTGAAACCTGGATATTATAACCCTGACTTGCCTGGCAAAAAACCTGAAGATGGAAAAATGACACGAGTAGAATAAAGATGCTCCTTTTCATTAAGACGTTTTTACGTTACGGCAAAATTAATGAATGCAATTTCTTTGCCAAAATCAAGGCAACGCTATTTAAGAAATATATTGTATTTTTGCCTTGTTAATTCCAGGGTAGGTTTAATGACAATTTCTCTTCTCGTTCCGGTTTGCGATTATGATATCGTTGCCATTGTACACAGTATGAAAGGCTGTATAGGCAAGATACCGGAATTCATTGAGATCCTGATTGGCGATGATGGTTCAACTCCCGAGAACAAGCTGAAGTATAAGGCGCTGGAAGGTGGAGGAGTGAGGCTTATCAGTTCAGAGACAAATATAGGAAGAGCCGCAATAAGGAACAGGCTGGCTGCAGAAGCCAGGGGTGATTATCTTCTCTTCATTGATGCCGATACCATGATACCCGGGACCGCTGATGCATATATTCAGAAATGGCTGAAAAGCATTGGCCATGAGAGAGTTATTTCCGGAGGGATTCTTTACCATGAATCTCCTCCGGGCGACCCGGATAAGATCCTCAGGTGGAAAAATGGTAGGAATAGGGAGCAAAAAAAAGCATCCGAGAGGAACAAGCATCCATATTCCTCATTTACAGCCTTCAATGTTCTGATAGAAAGAAAAGTCTTTGATAAACTTAGATTCAACGAAGAGATCAGGCAGTACGGTCATGAAGATACTCTCTTCAGCTACCAGCTTCATAAGGCAGGCATAAAAGTTGCCCATATCGACAACGGACTTCTGCACGAAGGCCTTGAATCAAACCGGGAATTCATTAATAAAACCAGGTTAAGCGTCGAAAACTTAAGCAGGTTGTATGATTTTGTCACTGATAAATATTTGTTTGCCACAAGCGTTAAGCTGGTCAGGGATTTCAGGATACTTCATGTATTAAGGCTTACTTTGGTGCTGGCCGGATTATTCATCCGGTTCAGGGAAAGGATTGAATTGAAGATCGATTCTGCCAGGCCTCCTCTTTGGATGTTCGATTTCTACAAGATCGCCATGTTCTGCACTTTCAGGGAAATACACCAGCGCAAGCAGACATCTCCCACCTTTATACTATAGATCAATCTTTACGAGATCGCAGTTGCCGTCATGCCTTGGTTCTGATTTCAGCACAAAGTCGAACCTGTTTTCCATGGTGCATAGAAAAAAATCAGTAGGAGGTGAGAAATCCATATTGGCAGGGTCAAAGAATCTTTTGCCTGCGTGATGCCTGAGATCACTGATGTCAGATCGAAAGTCCTTCTCTATGCCGTGAAGCCCCGAACGTATTATCTCTGCACATAAAAGGTCCTCGTCAGCACTGAGCGCTGCTCTGTATCCCATGCCTACGAGCGATACCAGGGAGGGATTGATTTTCCTGATATATCTCACGACAGCGCCGGCATTGACGATGCTTCCCGTAATCACAATATCAGCTTTTGTGGCAGCGAATAATCCTCTGGTACCGGCACTTGTTGTCAGCACGAAGGTTATTCCGTTCAGA
The DNA here is from genome assembly GCA_964638545.1 of uncultured Rikenellaceae bacterium. Classification (GTDB taxonomy): domain Bacteria; phylum Bacteroidota; class Bacteroidia; order Bacteroidales; family VadinHA17; genus LD21. The sequence continues at coordinate 5,994 of CAZXAM010000058.1, forward strand.
TCAGCCTTCAGAAGCTCGGTGGGACTGTTCCCAAAGTCAAATCCTTTAATCTTCTTCTCATCCCTCTCACCTGCAAGGACACAATATCTGTATGAATTCCTGAGCTGGAAGGCTTTTTCCACTTCGCCGGTTGCAATAACTCTCACGGCTCCCGAGTCATACGCATAGCAGGCTGTTGAGAAGGCCCTGAAAACATCGATGATAACAGCTACACCTTCGGCTTCTGCCGCTCCCTCGGCAAACTCAAGTATTTCTACTTTCATATTAAAAATTTTCCCTGTAAAATAACATTTTATTTACACACCCTAAAGCTTTTTGTATCTTTGGAAAGGATCAATGCAGGCTTTTTAGAAAACTGGAAGAATGAGTAATCCTGTATCATGGGCTCTCAGGAAAGTAAAAGAGTGGAACGATGCCATTTGGCATACGCCTCTTTCGGAATTATCAAAAAGAAAAAGTTTCTTCTTCAGGCAGCTGAGAATAATCATTCTTGCTACTAAGGGTTTCTGGAACGATAAAGTTCAGATGCGTGCTGCATCGCTTACCCTCTATACGCTTCTTTCAATAATACCTATCGTGGCGATTGCCTTTGCCATTGCCAAGGGATTTGGCCTTGACCAGAACCTTGAATCGATAATCTTAAGCTCGAAGGATTTTCAGGCATACAGCCAGGTTTTACAGCCTTTGCTCGAAAAGGCGAAAAGCACTATTCAATCGACCAGTGGCGGTTATATAGCAGGAGTAGGTATTATAATACTTTTCTGGTCTGTAATTGCGCTGCTCAGCCAGATCGAAACATCCTTTAATCATATATGGCAGATTTCGGAATCAAGGCCTTGGTACAGGAAATTCACTGATTATCTGACGATAATGCTTATAGCACCTATCCTGATAGTCCTGTCCTCGAGCATTACAGTGTTTGTAAGCACCGAGTTGGATGAATTTATGCTCAAGGCGCCAATACTTGCATTTTTCAAGCCAATTATAGGATTTCTCATAAAGCTTGCACCTTATCTTCTTCTTTGGATAATGCTAACCCTGCTGTTCATTGTTATGCCGAATGCGAGGGTCAAGTTCGTTCCTGCGCTTGTTTCAGGAATAATTGCAGGAACTGCGCTTAAGATCCTTACATGGCTTTACTTCGACCTGCAGTTTGGCATTACCAAGCTGAATGCAATTTATGGAGGACTTGCACTCGTACCTCTCTTTATAATTTTACTTCAGGGCAGCTGGCTGATAATACTTGTGGGCGCGGAGCTCTCTTTTGCCAACCAGAACGTATCCAGATATGAATTTGAGTCAGGAGCACTTAATATAAGCCATTTTCAGAAACGCGCGCTGGTCCTCATGATCTTGCATATGATAGTCAGGAATTTCACAGTGGGAGAGAAACCAATCAGCGCTGAAAATATTAGTAAAACGCTGAAGATCCCGGTTCGACTGGTCCGTGATATTCTTGAAGACCTTTCCGCCATAAACCTTGTGTCGATTATTCATGAGCATGAGCAGAAGGAAAGGCTTTACCAGCCTGCGATAGATACGCAAAAACTTTCTGTCAGCTATGTACTTTCAAAGCTCGACAAAAAAGGCAAGGATCAGAAGATGGTGGTAAAGACCAATGAATATGCTAAAGTTGTCGCAATGCTTGAAAAGTTTGATAAGCTTGCTGCGAAATCAGATTCAAATATTCTCATCAGAGATTTGTAGCAACAGCCGGTGCGGATTTCTTTTTATAAACCCTCTTTTTTTTATGGCTTTCGACGAATTGAATAAACTCCGCGTATGACGGCCAGTTGTTGAAGAAGTAATGCGGCATCGGTACAATGATGTTTCTGGTCGATTTTTGTTTGTCCCAGTATTTGGCCAGGTTGCTTGCGGGGAACACCCTGTCGATATCACTCACAACGGCATAATCCCATTTGAATCCCGGCTCCGATTGTTCCATCATCCTGTTGTACATCCATCTCAACTCGTCATGCAGCGATTTGATGCTTCTATGAGGAACCTTGTCCCTGTTCATGTCAAAGATTTTCTTGTTACCGAACATCCGGAGATAGAATTTCTCCATGTTTGCCTCAGTTATATGATCAAGGGTTCCTTCCAGAATATGTACAGGAATGCCGTATCTGTCATCGGCAGGGATTGGCGTACCGTTGACTGCAATGGTTACATCTGGCTTTATCCCTGTCTTTGGCAAAAGATATTCTGCAGCCCAAACACCTAATGACCATCCGATAAGGACTATCTTTTTGTAAATTTTCATTTCAGGCAGTACGAGAGGCTCGTCGGCAGAGTAATTTGAGAAAAGTATGAAATCGAACTCATCGTTGCAGAAAGGAGCGAAGAAATTCTCGTCGGTGCCCCAGCCGCCGAATAACACAAGTAACTTGTCGTTCTTCTCCTTTCTCCTTATATAAGTCTTCATTGTGCCGTTCAGTCAGGTGATTACAGATATGCTTTATAACAAAAAAATAAGAGGAGAAAGGGTAGTTGTGAAAATCAGGGAGCGGGTTTTTTAATTCCCGTGTCTACTGTCTGATAAAAGGAAGGAACCACGGTAAGCTGGCGCTAACCTCGGGTTCCCGTTGTGAAAGTCAATGTCTGCAATACAATCCTGTTGATTTTCACTCCCTACCCTTGCTCATCTCCTCTTATACCAATAGCATGAGCTAAAAACAAATATATAAAATTTCAGCCGATTTACCAAATATTTATCAGAAAAATAAAAAAAGGCCCGTGAGGAAAATTGATGAATAAAACGTAATTTTGATTGATCTCAGAAATATTCTCTCAGGCCAATGGTTGCGGAACTGGAACAGATTGCTTACGATGACAACGGAGGCTTTATTGCTGAATATGCCAGCGATACAAGCGGATTATGGCATTTCCATCCGGAATATGAGATAATGCTCAATATAAGGGGCAACGGAACAAGGATAATAGGCGACAGCGTCGAATTATTCGACCATTATGACCTGACGCTGATCGGCAGCAAGATACCCCATTCAATGAACTATTATAAAAACGGTGCGGACTTGCCCGAGAAACATGGAATAGTTGTTCATTTCAGGCTTTCTTCGCTTGGCGAAAACCTTCTTGCACAGCATGAGCTTCGTTGTGTACGCATCCTGCTCGAACAGGCTGAAAGAGGTATAGTGTTCTCTGTCGATGATGCCAGAAAAGCTGAAAAAATCCTGTCCCAGATGGTCAACAGCAGCGGCATTAATAAAATGATAGACTTTTTCAACCTGCTGAAGCTTATGTGCACCTCTGAGAAAAAGAGACTGCTGTGTTCTGAAAATTATAAGCAAGCCTGCGACGAAAGAGGTAACAAGAGAATGGCAGAGATATATACCTTCATCAGGGAAAATTATTCCAGCCAGGTCACCCTCGACAAGATCGCTAAAATAGCCCACATGAGTCCTTTTGCCGTTAGCCGTTTCTTTAAGAAAAACTCTGGCGAAGGATTTGTAGAATATCTTAACAGGGTCAGAACAAATAAAGCCTGCTATCTGCTCAGGGAGACTGATTACCAGGTCCACAACATAGCTGTTGAGTGCGGATTCGGAAGCATCTCAAATTTCAATAAACAGTTCCGGAAAACTGAGGGTATATCACCCCGCGATTACAGGATTCAATTCAAGTAAAAGGCTATGACTTTACTGGAAAAAATCCTTGCTCGACATTCAAATTCAGATTCTGTCAATCCAGGACAGATCGTGGATCTTGATATCGATATAAGGGTTGCACGTGACTTTGGCGGAGCAAACGTGATAAAAAATATCATAGACCACGGCCTGACTGTCGACGATCCGGATAAGACTCTATTCACATTTGACTGCAACCCAACAGGATCTGACCAGAAATACGCTGTAAATCAGCATATATGCCGTCTCTTCGCGCGCGAAAACGGGATTGCGGTACATGATATTGACGCTGGGATTGGAACTCATATCCTGATCGATCGCGGATACATTGGCACGGGATCAACAGCTGTTTCCACAGACTCCCATGCAAACATCCTTGGAGCTGTCGGAGCCTTCGGACAAGGTATGGGCGACATGGATATCGCTGCTGCCTGGACCAGGGGAAAGATCTGGTTCAAGGTACCGCCTTCTGTGAAAATTAATTGTAAAGGTTTACCCGGGAATGAGATCTCAGCAAAAGATTTTATCCTTAACCTGCTGAAAAAATTTGGCGCCAGTACTCTTCTGGGATACTCGATAGAACTCCAGGGAGATTGTATAGACAGGATGTCCCTTGATGAGCGTATAACGATCTCTTCAATGGCAACTGAAATGGGCGCGATAATAATTCTTTTTCCACCCTCAGCCGAAATCATTGAATATTGCAGGAAAAAGGCAGGCAGAGATTTCCTCCCTGCATATGCTGACCCTGACGCCTCATATGAACAGGTAATTGATGTCGATGTAAGTGAATTTGTCCGTATGGTGTCACTCCCTGGCGAGCCGCATAATGCCGTGGATGTTGAAACTGTCTCGGGAATTAAAATTGATTCCGCATTTATCGGAAGCTGCACTAACGGAAGAATGGAGGATATGCGAAAGGCCTCGCAAATACTTAAGGGAAGAAAAACGGCTCCGGGCGTGGTGCTTAAAATAGTGCCTGCAACAGACGAAATATGGAAAGAATGCCTTCAGGAAGGCCTGATACAAATTTTCAAGGAAGCCGGAGCGCTTGTTTCAAATGCAGGATGTGCAGGATGCGCAGCAGGCCAGGTAGGTCAGAACGGGCAGGGAGAAATCACAATCAGTACGGGCAACAGGAATTTTTCCGGTAAACAGGGCAAGGGAAATGTTTACCTGGCATCCCCTGCTATTGTTGCTGCTTCTGCAATTGCCGGACATATTACAACACCCGATAATATTCCTGACACTCCGTCTTTTTTTAAGATTCCTCAAAAAACAACATCTTCTGAAACAAAACATTCTTCAGATACAGGTATAATTGAAAAATCATCAATAATTGAAGGAAGGATCTGGCTCATCCGGAAGGACAATATCGACACCGATATGATATTCCATAACAAATACCTGGCAATCACCGACATCAGGGAGATGGGGCAGCACACATTTGACAATCTCAAAGGCTATGAGGATTTTGCAGTGAAGGCCGGAAAAGGCGATATTGTTGTTGCCGGAAAGAATTTCGGAAGCGGAAGTTCGAGGCAGCAGGCTGTTGATTGTTTTTTATCTCTTGGTATCAGCGGGATCATCGCGGAATCGTTTGGAGCAATATACGAAAGGAATGCCATTAATGCAGGCTTTCCGGTAATTGTCTGCAAATCAATTGTCGGCCTGGAACCAGCTGATGGCGACAGGTTTAAACTGGATCTCAAGACCGGCGAGATCACAAACCTGAGAAACAATCTGTCTGTGAAGTTTGAACCTTTTTCTGAAGTCCAGTACGGGATATATCAAAGAGGGAGTTTACTGGGTTGAAAGCCCCCATCCTAAAGGGGGCTTTCTATGTGTGATTGACAGGAAGTTCCCTTCAGGGGATTTAGGGGCATGTTGCTGTGATGAAGGATAAAGCATAAATAAGATTTGCTATGAAGCCACAAACATTTGCTGAAAAAATATTCAGGGCGCCGGCTGGCGCTATCGTATTTGCCAGACCCGATCTGATCCTGACTCACGACAATACATCAAGTATATACAGTACATTCAGGAAAATGGGAGGCGATAAAATAGCTGATCCTGATCAGATGATCGTGGTTCTTGACCATAATGCTCCTCCTGCCGATTCAAAGCTTGCAACTCAATACCAGGAAATCCGGAATATAGTCCAGGAACAGGGAATAAAAAGATTCTACGATTCAGGTATGGGTATATGTCATCAGCTTATGTCAAACCATGCACGTCCGGGTATGCTTATTGTGGGCAGTGACAGCCATACATCAACAGCAGGTGCGTTCAACGCACTCGCTGCAGGCATTGACCGCACAGAGTCGGCTGGTATCTGGAAGAAAGGTGATACTTGGTTCAGGGTACCGGAATCAATTAAGATTATCCTGAAGGGTGCCCTTAATGCTAATGTGACGGCAAAGGATCTTGCCCTGTGGATCATAGGCATGATTGGTTCAGACGGGGCAAATTATATGTCGATAGAATACCATGGTGAGGGTGTCAGTACACTTGCAATTGCAGACAGGATGACCATTTCAAACCTCGCTTCTGAGATGGGAGCCAAGAATGCAGTTTTTCCTTCAGACAAGGTCCTGAATGATTTCCTTGGAGAAAAAACAGATGGTGTCTGGGCTGATGACGGGGCAAAATACTTCCGGGAGATCGAGATTGATCTTAACGATATATTCCCTGTCGTTGCTGCTCCGCACAATGTTGATAACATCAGATCGATTCACGAAGTGTCAGGAACTGTAGTCCATGAAGGATTGATAGGTACCTGCACAAATGGAAGAATCGAGGATCTTCGGATGGCCGCAAATATGTTACGGGATAAAAAAATCAAAGAGGGATTTCAGCTGAATGTAATTCCGGCTTCGCGCGAGATATACCTCATGGCGATTGATGAAGGAATAATTTCTGATCTGATTAAAGCAGGAGCAAACATCCTCACTCCATCATGCGGTCCTTGTCTTGGAACAGGTCTTGGGATACCTGCAAACGGCCATACTGTCATCTCAACCGCTAACAGGAATTTCCTTGGAAGGATGGGAAACAAGGAAGCGTCAATTTACCTGGCTTCACCGGCAACCGTTGCGGTATCAGCACTTGCCGGTTTAATTACTGATCCACGGAAGCATCCGGGTACGGAAACATTCCCTTATCAGGCAGCCCAGAGCAGAACACACGAAATAAAAAAAGGTGAGAATAGAAAATACGGCAATGTGTGGGATTATTCTGATGTTGACAATTTCAACACCGATCAGATGTTTGCGGGAAAGCATACATATAATGTGTTAAGCTCTGATCCTCCGGCAATTCTTCCTTTCCTTTTTGCAGATTTCGATCCGTCTTTCAGCACTAACGTCAGAAAAGGTGATATCCTGATTGCAGGTGAGAATTTCGGCTGCGGGAGCTCCAGGGAGCATCCATCTGTTGGCCTTGCCTATGCAGGGATCAGGGCAGTGATCGTGAAATCTGTCAACCGCATCTTCTATCGTTCATCGATAAACCAGGGGCTTTTGCTTATTGTGCACAAAGACGCTGTTGAAGCTTATAAGAAGGAAGATACTGTGGAAATCAGCTTCGACAAGGGTGAGATTGCAATAGGACAAAAGATTTTTACTTTTGAGCCTCTGCCTGACAAGCTCAAACAGATAATTGACAAAAAAGGACTGGTCAATTATATGAAATCCGCTTAAAAAATTTATTTTTGCACCCGTATTTCGGTTCCGTAGCTCAGTTGGATAGAGCAACAGCCTTCTAAGCTGTGGGTCGGGCGTTCGAGTCGCCCCGGAATCAC
>CAZXAM010000059.1:0-12825 GCA_964638545.1 uncultured Rikenellaceae bacterium
ATCTGCCTGTTCGATCTGGGCATCCGAAGGCAATGCAATAACCCTGGGAGAGTTGCCGGAAATGATCTTTGAAAGGGTATCTCTGAAGATCATCATAGGAACAGCCCTGATCGGTTTTATTGAATTCTTAAGCCTCGACAAATAGGCATTATATGCATCTTCATCTATCCTGGTGCCGGTAAAATAAAGATAATTTAGCTGAAGCATTGTTTCAATATCTTTTGGAGAGCAGCTGCCGCTTACACCTTCCCTGAGCTCGTTGATGTAGGGAGTAATCCTGGCGGTGTTCCCGGAGAGTTTCTTCTGCAACCCTGTATAATCATACTCGCCCAGACCGCTTGCTGAAATTACATCGGTAGCAATCATTGCAGACATTACATCCTTATCGGGATAGAGCGAATAGCCTCCGTTGCTGAATGAAGTCATCAGTATCTCATCATTCTTGAAATCGGTGGGCTTAAGAACCATCCTGACACCGTTCCCGAATACCACTTCCGTATATCCGAATTCATCGTTTTGTGTTCTTTTGATTACAGGAGAAGATTTGGGCATTTCAGACAACAGAGGCACATCCATAAGTTTATCGACATAAGCTTCGGCCTTTTTTGATCTTGCAATTCTGATTATCTCGGAAACTTCCTGTGCTGATGGAACTTTCACTCCGGGTTTTTCCTGAGCTGTCACGAGAACGATCATATTCTTATCTGTGGTAAGCGCATGACCTGTTTTGTTAAGCTCTTCAAGTGAAATGCCGGGCAAATACTCCTTCACTATCTCAAATTCCTTAATGATCCCCGGTATGCATTCCTGAGTCAGATAGTTCCTGACAAATTCATCAGCATAATTTGCCGATTCAGTCTTATCAGATTCCTTCGACACCTTTTCGTACATCATGAGAATATTCCTTTTTTCTCTTTCGAGTTCCGGAGCAGTCACCCCAAACTGTCTTATCCTCTCATTTTCGGAAATCAGAATATCAATGCATTTTTCAACCTGATTCTCTTTGGCTCCGGCAGATAAAGAATATACATCGACCGTGCGTCCGATGAAGGAACCGTATCCCGGACCGGCATACATGAAGGGAGCGTCAGGTTTTTGCGATATCTCATTGAAACGTGCATCGAGGATATTCGTATAAAGCATTCTTAACAGCTGGTTGCGGTAATCAGTAAAGGTTATCGAACTGGCTTTCGGATGTTTAAACATTATCTGTACATCGAAGCCTGATGCTTCCCTGTCGGTTACCACGCTGATGAGGGGCTCTGTATTTTCAGGTACCGGAAATTCAATCCTTGCCTTAGAGTTCACCTTAGCCGGGATCCTTCCAAAATACTCCTTGATTTTATTTTCCGCGAGATTCAAATCAATATCTCCTACAACCACAACGCCCATCAGATCGGGACGGTACCATGTATTGTAGAAATTCCTTAATGTATCGTAAGGAAATTTTTCAATCACATCAACTTTGCCAATCGGCAGTCTCTCTGCATATCTTGATCCTTTAAGCAGAACCGGCAGATATTTCTGCATCATGCGGTCATCGGCACCCAGGCCCAGGCGCCATTCCTCAACGATCACTCCCCTCTCCTTATCAATTTCAGAGCCTTCCAGGCTTACCTGGTGGGCCCAGTCTTCAAGAACCTGAAAACCCCTATTTATCCATTCTTCTTTATCAGTGGGAACTTTAAGCATATAGATTGTCTGGTCGAAGCTTGTATATGCATTCACCTCTGTGCCAAACTTCATTCCCATTTCTTCGAGCATATCGATGATCCTGTTGCTTGGAAAGTTTTTTGTGCCATTGAAGCACATATGCTCCACGAAATGGGCAAGACCCTGCTGCCCGTCCGTTTCACAAATTGATCCTGCATTTATTGCCAGTCGCAGTTCTACTCTTTGCTCAGGTTTCTTATTGTATTTAATGTAATAAGTAATCCCGTTGTTCAGCTTGCCGATCCTGATATTCGGATCAGGCGGGATCGGAGTGTCCGGATTTTGGATCTGAGCCGAAAGAAACGCAGTCGCAAATACCGAAAAAATTAAAGTCATAACCGATCTTAGATTTTTCATTTTTGTTGAGTGTTAAAATTTGAGCCGGAATACTTCTCCATGAATAAAAATGTTGTGTAGCGACCTTTCAGGAATAGAAAAGTTGTCAGGATCGTCTTCACAAAAAGCAAAATTAGAAAATTGGCCGGATAATTGAAATATTTGATCACTGTCTCTGTAATCCTGAAAATGATGAATCTGCCTTTTTCTTATTTTTTTTAATATTTCATTTTTTAAAGTATTCCTATTTTAATATACCTTTCGGTTCTTTTATAAACCTTATACCATGACTTCAAGCAGAAGAAATTTCATAAAAACATCAACAGTCCTTGCGGCAGGTTCTGTATTGTCGATCGAAGCTCTCTCAAAAGCTTGTGCTCCTGTTTCTGCATCAGACAAGGTAAGGGTAGGGCTTGTCGGAGGCAACAGCATGGGCTGGAGCGACCTTGAGTCGTTTCTTAAAAACCCTGATGTGGAATGTGTTGCGATATGTGATGTCGATCGCGATGTACTTAACAGGAGGGCTGAAGATGTTGTAAAACTTGGCCGGCCTTTGCCTAAACTCTATGTCAACTACAAAAAGATGCTCGAAAACAAGGATCTCGATGCAGTCATTGTCGGCACTCCTGATCACTGGCACTGTCTGATTTATTGTGATGCACTTTCAGCAGGCAAGCATGTTTATGTTGAGAAGCCGATTGGAAATTCAATAGCTGAAATCAATATAATGCACAAAGCTGCGAAAAAGCACAGAAGGCAGCTGGTCCAGGTTAATCAGTGGCAGAGAAGCCAGCCCCATTTCGTTGACGCCATTAATTACCTGAAAACAGGCAAGCTGGGAAGAGTGCGCATGTGCAAGGCATGGTCGTTTGTTGACTGGAAAGGCGCTGTACCTAAAGTTGCCGATTCAGCAGCCCCTGAAGGCGTCGATTATGATATGTGGCTCGGACCAGCTCCAAAACGCCCTTTCAATAAGAACCGTTTTCATCAGTCATGGCGCTGGTATTGGGAATATGGAAACGGAGTTATGACTGACTGGGGAGTTCATCTGATTGACTATATCCTTTATGGGATGGAAAGGTCTGTTCCTGAATCTGTAATGTCGATCGGCGGAAAATATGCTTTCCCTGACGATGATATGGTTACACCTGATACCCAGACTGCGGTTTACGATTTCAAAGATTTCACAATGATCTGGGAACATACTATAGGCATCGGCCTTGGCAACTGGAAAAGACCTCATGGGATGTCTTACATCGGTGAGAACGGCACACTGGTGCTCGACAGGAACGGATGGGAGGTTTTCCCGGAAAAGAATAAAATCGAAGCAGTTCCTCTCCAGGAAAACATTGGTTCCGGTCTCGATCTTCACGTCAGGAATTTCCTTGACTGTATAAAGAACAACACTCCGGAGAAACTGAATGCCGGCATCGATATTGGTCACGATGTTGCGCTGGTAGCCCAGATGGGAAACGTCGCATACCGCACGGGAGAAAAGGTCTCCTGGAATACGGAGAAGCAGCAGTTCAATTCCGAAGCAGCCAACAAACTTATTACACCTGTCTACAATAACGGCTGGGAGCTGCCGAAGTATTAAGAACGGCGTGAGGTTTGCGGCATGCGGTATGCGGCGTGAGGTTTGCGGCATGCGGTTCGGGGAAATTATTTAACCATGCACCACGCACCGGGGACCGGGGAACGGGGACCGAGGACCCAGGACCCAGGACCGAGCACCGAGGACCCAGCACCGAGGACCCAGTACCGTTTTCTTTGTTTTCAGTAAAAATTAGAGTAACTTTATAGTTTAATCTTTATCCTGATGCCAATGAGCCGCATCAAAAGATCAATAAAGTTAATTCTGTTTTTGTGTGTTATCGCCATGCTTACAGAAGGCGGTTGTGCTGAATCAAAGAGGTCCAGAATACTTGAGAACACCCGGACAGAAGGAAGCACAATGGCACCGACGGGCAAAAACAGGTATTATCATTCCAAACACTATAAAAGGAGTATTTCTCACAGCACAAGGAAGTTGCACCGGAAATAATCAATCCTTAGAGATAATTCCCCGGAAATATATATTCAATCTTTTGTTGCAGCCAAAACCTGTTTCCGGATTTCAGGCCATTTATTGTCGGGGATCCTTGCCCCGATAAGTTCAATCACATTACCTGCCAGAATGGAGCCGATGACTCCGCATTTGTCCAGCGCCAGGTTTTTTGCATAGCCATAAAGAAAGCCGGCAGCATAAAGATCTCCCGCACCTGTGGTATCCCTGCAATCGACAGGCATTGGATTGATTCTTATTTTTTCCTCACCCCTTTTTAACAGTGATCCTTCCTTCCCGGTCTTTACAACTGCAATTTTACATTGTCCGGAAAGTTTATCGAGCGCCTGTTCGGGATCGAGTCCGGTAAAAGCCCTGGCTTCTTCTTCATTAGCAAAAATGATATCAACGTATTTGTCGACTATATCCATGAAGTCATCTTTGAAGGCATTGACAACATTAAAGCTGGCCAGGTCGAGTGCTACCTCCATGTCATTGTCTTTTGCCAGCCTGCACACTTTTTCGACGAGAGGTTTGTTGTTTATCAGGTATCCCTCCAGGTAAAGTATGTCATAAGGCTTAAAGTATTCTGTCCGGAGATCATCGGCTACAAGTTCCACGGCTGCACCCAGGTGGGTTGCAAATGTCCTTTCCGAGTCAGGTGATATAAGGGCTACGGCTGTCCCGGTAATAGTTTTGCGTCTGATCAGGACTGTGCGGACACCAGCTTTTTTCATGTCGCTCTCGAAAAAATCGCCTGTCTCATCCACCCCTATCGAACCGATGAATCCTGCTCCGGGATTGAGCTTTGACAGACCGTGTATTGTATTGGCAGCAGAACCGCCTGAAGCGAGGGTTCTTCTGAATCTGGCAGTACTGATTTTTACTGTCTCTGATTTCTTTTCATCGACAAGAGTCATGCTGCCTTTGGGCAGTCCGAATTTCTCAAGAATCAGATCATTGTCGATTTGTGTCATTACGTCTACGAGGGCATTTCCGATGCCAAGAATCTGCTTCATATAAAATTTTTTCCAAAGATATTGTTAAATTCACTAAAAGCCCTTATTTTTGGCACGCCTGATGAGAAAGGTTGTTTAAAATAAATTCCTCAGTAGCTCAGTTGGTTAGAGCAATCCCGAGGACTCGGGATTAATCCGTGGGCCAACTCTGCGAGAGGCAGAAAAAATAAATTCCTCAGTAGCTCAGTTGGTTAGAGCAACGGACTGTTAATCCGTGGGTCGTAAGTTCGAGTCTTACCTGGGGAGCCAAAGTAGACAAGAGGTTATTTTCAACCTCTTTTTTATTTTTAGACCCTTGTAAAACCTTACTAATCTTGAACAAAACTTGTATGGGTTCCGTGAAGGGGGTGGTTGCAACTCTCCCTTTTTCAAAAACGAGTTTTTCGAAAAAGATGCACCAAGGATTTTCTTTTTTGTCTGACCATCAGCCGATTTATAATACCCAGTGAGGTTCTCCAATATCGGGACTGTTTTTGATATGTAGGTTTTATATGGAGATGGTTGGTCTTGAAGTCCATTTAGCTTACTCTTAAACAGGACAAGGTCTTTGTCAACCTTCCCCTTCATATCCTGATAGTCTTGTGGTGTTATAGTACCATCAAGTATCAAATCCTGGAGGTTGGATCTAGGAGCCTCTGCCTTCTCGATATCTTTCTTTACTCTCTGAATCTCATCTCTTCTGTTCAGGTCTTCCTTTTCGAAAATCTTCTCCAACAGTCTTTTGTAAAGATTTACAGTTTGCGCTGAGAAAGATATTGTAGACAATATCTCCTCTATGCTATAGTGTACATCTTTAATCCGATGTCTCTGTTTGCACCTGTTTATGCCACAAAAATAATAGTGGTGAAGCTCCTTACTATGACTTTGACATGCGTATGCGGTGAGGGTTCTATTATGAACTGGGCATCTAAGAAATCCTTTTAATGGATAGAGTGCAAAAGCTGGAAGGGTTGACCACATTTTGTCGGTCAGTTTGTCATAATTAAATTCTTTTAGTTATCGATGACTTATCTCCGGCTAGTGATGGTCAAAATACTCCGGCGAAGAGTGGTCAAGGGCAATGGCATTTGCAGCTATTATAAGAGATCATCATTTTCTAAATCCTTATTTGACAAGTGATATTTTTATCTCACGTTCAAATATAGTCGGATAAACCCAATAGCTTCTGAAAACTCCGCGGGCAGAGCATCCTACACCGGAACTGGCATAATCAAGATTAAAGGTAATAGCGTCCTGTTTCTGTAACTGGTAGGTATAAATCGCCTTTGTGAGGTTCTCTGTTGAAAAAGGATATGCATTGAAATTAAACAACTCATTAACCTTAAACTGCAGACCTTTACCCTGATCGTCGACCATCTTTACCCAGCGGTTATCGGTCCTGAGGCCATAATCACCCGGCTTAATATATGGAACATACATATCATCAACCGTTGTTTGATAGATTCCGATTTTATAGCCACCCTTTCTCCCGGGATAATTTTCCTGTGGTCCCCGACCATAATACTCAACTTTATCAAGACTCTTGTCGAGTTTAAAACTCAATCCAAAACGTGGAAAATACAATGGTAATCTGCTGCCCTGAGGTTTAGAGGTATGATGTATTGTGATCTCGCCATCTCCATCGATAATATAATTGTAGATATTCTCTAATCCGTTATACTGAGTTCCAATAATAAACTGGTCCAGAATACCTACTGAACTAACTCCGAAGAGTGTAATTTCCCTGATATTAACATAAACTTTCCCATTCACTTCCGAAGGCTGAACATATATCGGATAGTGTGATACCTGGTCTAATCCTGTGGAATAAAATTCTGTCGATACAAAGTTCCCATAACCCTCTTTCCAGTTTGCTGAACGTGCCGAAGAAGAGCCCCAGGAATCTAGATCATTGGCCATAGGTGCACGCCATACACTTACATAAAAAGGAGCTTTTAACATCTCTTTTCCACCTACTATAATTGATGAGATTGCACCTAGTTTCTTATCGAAAGTATATTCAAAGCCTATACCTGTTACTTTGATATCCCAGGCTGACTGACTAAATGTAGCTTTACCCGAAGGGCGTTTAACTGCCTCAATGTACTTCTTCCATGGGAGTTCAAGCTGACTCCAGGCTACTTCATATCCTGCCTTAGCCCAAACTTCGTCTTTTTTAAGGGAAGAGCTGACCGTGACACGGTATTCCACACCTTCTTTCAGAACTGGCTTCGTATATGGAATCTTTATAGCCTTTTTCTGTAATGCACCAACCTGCAACTGGAGTATTCCCTCTTGTAAAACTTCATCATCTGCTTCAAGGAACCAGCGTGTTTCATACTGTGAGGCGTCGGTGAAATGATTGCGGTTCCATACTTCAACCCAACCTGTTTCCGCATCTAAAAGTGTTATTAATACAGGTTGTACAACTTTCTTAAACTCCCACATCTCTGGTTCGACTTCTCCATTACCGTAAACACTTCCATAGTTCCGGGCCCCGGCACCATAGCTCAGGAAGCTCCCCTTATCTGTCTCCTTTTCAAAATCCAGCCATAAGGCAGCATTCTCATGTTTGAAATTTCCCGGCAAAACAACATCAGCAAAGATCCCGACATTATCGAGCATCGCATCGCACATATAACCGGGGGTTTCCGAGCCGTCTATCTCAGAATCGCGCCCTAAGCTTATTGTAAATGGAAAATTCCTGATCTTCCCCGTTACCGGGCGACTTCCCTTCTTATTACCATCAATATAAAGTGACATCTCCTTACCATCATAAACAGCTGTCAACTGATGCCAGTTATTTAACCAGTTATCGGGAAGTTTAACACTCAGAGCCTTTTTAGCACCTGTATAAATATAAAAACGTAACGAATCAATTCCTTTCTGGTTAATCCCAAACTGGAATGATCCTTTTGTTATGAAATTACCGCCACTTGCATTGAGCTTCCGGGGGAAAACATCCATTGTAATTGTAAGCTTATCACCATCAATCTCTACATTGTTCTGTCTGTAAACTTCAACAAACTGATCATGACCATTGAGATTTACAGCTTTACCTGTTTTCCCTTCAACCAGTTTAATGTTATTCCCCATTAGGTTAACAGGTGTATTGTTGGGCGATTTATCCTCCACTGCCCGTATTCGTTCAGTTATGCCGGGACTTTTAAAATCCCAGATTGCCCCACCCAATGAACTTGGTATTGAATAGATTGCGTTCCAGTAATCCTCCATACCGCCACCGGCATTTCCGGCAACCGACAGGTACTCATCCATAAAAGATGGCCGGATATCAGTTTCCTTCAATCCCAGACCTATCCTCATATCCAATTCCATCGGACTTGGATAGCGCGGTCCTATAATATCTTCAGCCGGATGAGAGAATGAGTTACCTCCGTACATCCAGTACCGGGTGTTGTCGTATTTTCTGCCTTCCTTCACCACTTCGGTGATATTCGTCCCTTCGCCGCTTTCGTTGCCGGCACTCCAGAAAAGGACACAAGGATAATTTCTGTCGCGCAGAACCATCCGGCGAACACGTTCCCTATACATTTCAGTGTATTCTGGCAGAGTAGAAACATTTTCGGTAGCATGAGCTTCCACTCCTGCCTCATCAATAATGAATAAGCCATATTCATCAGCCAGCCGGAGATATTTATTAACAGGAGGATAATGAGAAGTTCGTACAGCATTGAAGTTAAACTGTTTAAGAATCTCGAAATCTTTCCTTATAATCACTTCGGTCATTGCATGTCCTAAATCGGCATTTTGCATGTGTGAGTTTTGGGCATTAACCTTTAGTGCTACACCGTTCAGCTTAAAAACATCACCATCGATCAGTGTTTCTTTGAATCCTATCCGTTGTTCAGCAATATCCTGCACAGTTCCATTGTCTGTAAGCAATTGCATCTTAAGAGTATAGAGGTTTGGAGTTTCAGAAGTCCATTTTAAAGGATTCTTAATATCTTTCTTCAGTGACAATTGTTTTTTGCCTGCAGATTCAAGCGCAAACTTGTCGCTTGTCATTTCTGCTACCAAAGTGTTCTTAGAATCGTATAAAAAGGCTTTCAGTGAATAAGACGCTGTTGGGGACGCAATATATTTCTTAACATCAATTTGAACCGAAAGAGCTGCATCGGTATAAGTCGAATCAAGATCCGTGGTGACGTACCAGTCGAACAGGCGAACATTGGGAGCAGCATAAATACTTACGTCGTCAAAAATCCCTGCAAGCCTCCAGTAATCCTGAGCCTCAAGGTAGTAGCCATCAGAATATTTTGTAACAAAAACAGCAATAGTGTTAGTTCCTTTTTTTAGGTATTTGGTGATATTGTATTCAGCCGGTTCCTGAGCACCTTCATTATATCCAACCTCTTGTCCGTTTACCCATACAAACGAAGCAGAAGCAGTTTTTTCCATTCTCAGGAAAACCTGATCCCCGCTCCAGGTTGAAGGAATGGTGAATGTCTTTCTATATGCACCGGTTGGGTTATAATCCCTTGGCGTTTTCCCCAGTAGGACAGCAAACGGATCAGGTATACCCACGGGAGCGCGACCTCCTCTGGCTCTTGCTCTCGGAAACGGGGCATTAACATTCCTGAAAATCCGATCTCCATAACCCTGCATTTCCCAATTTGATGGAACTACAATTTTGCCCCAACCTTTGTCATTAAAACTAACATTATAAAAATCAGCAGGTACCCCTTCCGGAATATCACTATAGAGGAATTTCCAATCGCCGTTGAGCGAAATTGTTTTGGCAGGAAGGAAATATGCACGTCCATCTTCCTGATTCAGTTCAAACACCGAGGTGTTTTCAATATAGTTATATATGTTGTCGAGGAATTTCTCCTGGTGAACCAGCTTAGGTGGTTGAGCAACCAGTATACAAGGTACAATAAGAAGGGGAAAGAATACTATCTCGTTGATTCTCAGGCATTTCATAGCTGTTCAGTATAATTGAAACATCTAATTAACATTATTTATTTTCACGGTATTGAATGAATGTGGATGTAGCTGAACTGTCATTTGGTTTCCGCCAATCTGTAAATTAGTTGTTTTTGCTGCTTCTGCCTTGTTTTCAATAATCACTATCAGACCTTTATCCGGATTCAGGAATGCAAGCAATTCTGAATCGGACCACATAGTTTAACCTTATACAATGGTTACGAATTTACAGCTTAAAATGACACTGACAAATGGTTACTTTAGAATATATTGCTAGGTTTCTTGCTAGGTTTTGGGGATAACAGATATTAAATAATGGAAATGTAAGGATTTTGTCTTTATATCTCATTATTGATATTCAATGTCGGCTTCCCTAGAATCTGGTCAGCTCAAAATTAGACTTTTGGAAATCGCTTCTTATCATTAAGAAATCTATAATCCCGTTGCAACTTTCAGCAGTCAGGGGAGCTCGGAATGAAATGGAGATTCCGCGATAGCGGAAAGAAAAAGGAGCGGGAGTGAGAGCGGGAGCGAGCACTCCCGTTCTTTTTTCCTCCCTTGCCCACCGTAGCTTCAGCGAAGGTGGGACTCTCGCTCTCACACTTTTTCTATGGGTGTTTTTTTGTTTTCACGCCAAAAAGACGCCAGGTTTTGGGTTGATTTTGAATGCAATCACTGTGATCAGGGGAGCTCAGGCCTTCAAATTTAGGACGCCAAATTTCTTTCAGCTTTTGTATCTTTAATCCCTGATCAGTTTAGATGGTTCGCAATGATTCAAAAACAATGGATATATTTAAACTTTGTCCAAAATGTGGACTGCCTTCATTAGCTGCTAATATTGAGGCTGTCAAATATAATATGGTTGAAACGCTTCAATCCAGGATAAATTTCAATAATAAATGGTGCGTAGCTACGTAGTGCATAAACACGTGTGCCTTGAAGTACGCGGATGAAATTGTAAAATCTTATCTGTTTTTAATATGCTGATATTGTTTAATTTAATAATTATATACTGATGAAAAAAACATTTATTATCTGTTTGATAGCAATGGTTGCTGTCATAGTAATGGCATTTGTAAAAACACAATTTAAATTGGAAGGAAAATACAACTTACCCACAAATCCTGCTAACCCTTATCTTCCTCTGTGGGAACGCATACCCGATGCCGAACCCCGTATATTCCCCGACCCTGATACCGGCGAGGAAAGAGTATATGTATATGGTTCGCACGACGCATCAGACCATACGAGATACTGCGGATACCGTTATGTAGTGTGGTCGGCGCCATTAACAGATATGAGCGATTGGAGATACGAAGGACAGGCTTTTCACAGAGATTGGCTTGCCGGTGTAATTAACGAAAAAGGTGTGCCTCACGAAGTACATCCTTCTGAAAGTCTTTATGCTCCAGATGTAGTGTATAATCCGGTAACTAAAAAGTACTATATGTACGCCTTTACCGCTATGGAACGCGATGGTGCCGGTGCGCTTAACCTGCAATACGGCGGCGACGGCACTGCCCGCATGTTTGTTGGAGAAAGCACACGCCCCGCTGGCCCATTTAACGATAAAATTACCTTTTGCAAAGCCGGCTGGCACAACGACGGAAAGCCTATAAGCAGAGAGAATCCTCCTTTGAATTTTACCGGCAGTATGTACACCGGAAATAATCCCCAGCATTTGGGCGGTTTCGACCCCGGCGTTTTGGTTGATGTTGTTGAAAAAGATTCAAAAGGAAACCCAACCAAGGTAAGAACATATTTATTTTGGGGTTTCACATGGCCGTATGCCGTTGAGCTTGAAGAAGATATGGTTACACTAAAACCGGGCACCATGAAAGCAGGCGAAGCCATAATTGGCGCAAGCATGGCCCCTGTTAATGGTCAGGGACGATTCTTTGAAGCATCTTCAATACGCAAAATTGACGACACATACGTATTTGTTTATGCGCGTTCAGGCCCGATAGTTGATGGCATAGAAGGCGCACCCAATGCGTTTTCACAGCTTGGCTATGGCACTTCAAAAAATCCGTTGGGGCCATTTGAGTACAAAGGCATTATAGTTGATAACCGCGGCGAGTGGCTCAGAGGAGATGATATTCCATACGGAATGACCGGAAATGTTTTCGACTGGCGTCAGGATAATACACATGGCAACATGGTTAAAGTTAAAGACCAATGGTTTATTTTATATCACAGAAGTACCGGCGGCGGCGGTGGCGCTGCACCCGGAGTAAATAACCGCACGGGCTCTCACAGACAGGCAACCGCCGATGCTATTGATGTATATTATGTTGGCGATGAGCTTTTTATAAAACGCGCCCAAACAACATCTCAAGGCTTTGGAATTAACGGCCTCGACCCCTACAAAGAGCACGATGCAGGTATTGTTTGCCACGGTATTCCAATTGGCAACGTTATTATTGATACCCGAAATTTCGTTGAGAGCCAATGGGTAAACAGAAATTTTCTTCCAAAACTCGAAGGAATGGATTGGAATCCTCTGCGGATTCATATAAATAATACTTTGAACACGAGAGTTGGTTACAGGTATTTTAATTTCGGAAAAGGAGTATCGGCACGAAAAAATATAGCACTTCTGCTTACAATGAAAGAGGAAGAGATAGCCAACGGAATAACCGTTAATGTATATACCGCCGATGCAAGAGAAAATTATGGCGACAAGGAAGGCCGGCATTACCTGATTGGCTCAACTAAGTTAACCGGCAATACAAATCTTCGCAAAGTGGAAATACCTATTACCCAAAATCTTGACCAACTTAAAGG
>CAZXAM010000060.1:0-7196 GCA_964638545.1 uncultured Rikenellaceae bacterium
AGTGTTCGTCCAGCTCAGGAACGAATATCGTATGTGACCCGTCTTCAGTGATTACCAGCTGATTCATTAATTAAAAATATGCCTGTCGCCTTTTACCGGCCACCTAAATTCGTATTCCGATTACCATTACATCATCAACCTGCTCCCTTTCACCCTTCCAATTTTCAAAAGTGGTCTTCAGGATCTCTTTCTGAAGGTGCAGTGGTTTTGTATGGTTTTTAAGAACCAGGTCCTGGAATGGCTTGTACATGAACTTCTTGCCCTTTGGGCCTCCGAACTGATCTGCATATCCGTCAGAAAACATGTACAGACAATCTCCTTTCCTTAACCCGATGCTTTTGTTTGTGAATGGGGTGAATGAAATGAAATGGATCCCAATAGGCATACGGTCGGCAAGGTGTTTTGTCAGTTTTCCATCCCTTACCAGGTATAGCGGGTTGTTCGCGCCTGCGTAGTCCAGCTTTCCTTCCTTCAGGTCAAGTATGATGAGGGATATGTCCATCCCGTCTCTTGCTTCACCTGTTGTTCCTTTTTGCCTGAGTGTATTTATTATTTCATCTCTCAGGATATTCAGGATAGAAGCTGCATCTGCAATTTCTCTGGTGTTTACTATTTCTTCGAGGAATGCATGACCAAGCATGCTCATGAAAGCTCCGGGAACTCCATGTCCTGTGCAGTCGGCTGCGGCGATTACCGTCTTCTCATTTTTCCTGACACCCCAGTAGAAATCGCCGCTGACAATATCCTTTGGCATGAACAGGATAAAATTTTCCAACTCCCATTCGTTGAGGAAATCTTCCGGAGGGAGAACCGCAGTTTGTATCCTGCTCGCGTACTGAATACTGTCTGTGATTGACTGGTTTTTCTGTTCGATGATATCTTTCTGTCTGATAACTTCTGCATTTTTTTGTTCCAGGTCGGAATTGATTTTTTCGATCTGAAGCTTGCTTTCCGCCAGTTTCTGATTCTTTCTCCGGCTTGAAATAAGTCCAAATAGGATCATCACGGCAATTAATCCCATCAGGACACCCAGGCCGATGGCCATATTACGGATCTGCCGTGCTTTCTGAGCCCTTTCTTCTTCCTGCTTTTTCTGGTCCTCAAGAAGCTGATTCTCAGTTTTCAGAAGGTTCGCCTCCGATTCCTGCTGCAGAATTGTTAAACTGTCATTCTTCTGCTGCCATCGCAGAAGATTTATATCCTGCTCTTTCCTGTTCAGTTCCAGTTTTCCTCTTTCAAGAGCAAGAGAATCCATAAGCCTTGCATTTTCCAGATTTTCAAGTTCCTGCTGCTGGATAAGCAAGCTGATTTTGTTTTCCCTGTCGAGTGAATCTGCCCTCAGGTTTTTGATGACAAGGCTCTGGATTTCTTCTGTGGAGATCTCATCTTTTGTTCTCTGTTCAAGCGCTTCATACCTGGCAATCCTTGCTTCCAGTTCCCTTTCCTTCAACCTGTTCTCAACAATAAGTGAATCGCGAAGATTCAGGTATTTCTTATAATACTCATTCGCATTAATGAAATCATTTCCTTTTTCGAGAACGGCAGAATAATCCCAATAGCACTGCTGAAGCACATCAAAATTGCCGGATGCTTTTGCTGATTCGATACAATCCAGACAATAAACCTCAGCATGATAATTATCTCCATTCTTAAAGTAGATGGCAGCCATTATTCGCTGTATGCGGGCAGCCTCATCAATTCTACCTGAACTCTCTGCATAATCAAGGGCTTTCATAAATGCGGAAATCATTTCAGTCTCCATGTTGAGATTCTGCAGACAGACAGCTTTGTTTGACCATGCGTCTGTAAGGAAGAAATCATCCCGGCCTCCTTTCTCTGAGAATTCAATTGCCTTTGTGAAGCTTGCAAGAGCTCCTTCAATATCTTTCTTTCGGAACTGAAGAAATCCGATCTGGTTAGAGACTGACGCAAGATTTTTAAGATCATTGTTCTTTGCGTAGATTTCAGCTAATTCATTACAGGCTTTGTTTGCTGATTCAAAATTCCCGAGTCGTGTATAAACCTGACAAAGCATTTCCCTGCACCTCAATGCACTGCCTGCATCAGGTGCAGATTCATAATATGAAACCGCTTTCTCATACCATATTGAGGATAACGAATCTGATTTCAAATTATAATAAGCATTACCTGCCATCTCAGATGCCAGAGCGAGTTTCTGATAATTCTCATCAGTGCAAAGCAGAAATTCCTGCTCGTAATACTGAGCCGCTTTTAGGAAAATTCCCTCTCTGAAATATATACCTGCAATTAAGTTCAATGCAGATGCTTCATTTTCCTTTTCTCCCAGCTTTCTGAATGTATTTACGGCTTTTAGATTATCCCGCAGTACCTGATCCCGGTTTTCCTGTCCGTTTATCGGATATTGAACGCATGATAACAGAAAACAGATCCCGATAGCCAGTTTCCTCTTCATCAGTTGAGTGTATAAGTAAATCCGAAAAGGATGCTTCTTCCGGTTTGAGGATTATAGGTAAGAGAAGTCTTCATTCCTGAGTAGGCAGGACCGCCATATCGCTCATCAAAAATGTTTCTGATCTTGACAAAACCATTGAGATTGGCTCCGAACCTGTAGTTGGCAACAAAATCCATGCTGTAGAATCCATCATAATCATCTACAATTTCATCATAGATCTCCCTGACCGGCATCAACACCCTCAACCAGCTCGATTCCCATATACTCGCAACCTGAAGGTAGAGGTTTTTAACCGGCTCTGCGGAAATCTTAAGTTGTCCGTAATGATTCGGATTCAGGGAAAGTTTGCTTATGTAGTCTTTGGTAATTTCAATGATATCCGGCGCCTTATCGCTGTAGAAAGCAAGGGTAAGGCTGAGTTCAATATCAAGATGGATCTTTTTTATAAGGTCATCGTGCCGGAATGTACTCTGTATTCCAAACAGCCTTGATACCGATTCATAGCTGTTGGCTCTCTTCAGAACGGAATCGGCGGTTGAATTTACTGCAAGCGGATATCCGGGTCCGGCGACAGGTATCCTCATATCGACGATCGGGTCATTTATAACATTGTAATACAGTGATATATTTGTATTCAAACCTCTTTTTGACTTTCTGAGCAACCCCAGTTCCACTGACATGAATTTTTCAGGTGTCAGGTTGGGATTAGGCACAGACAGATACATGAGACTGTCTGAATTTATTCCCGTCCTGTAGGCAAGCGACTGATAGGAAACAGAAGAAGGGGGAGACTTATATGCAAAGCCGACTGAACCGCGAAAACTAGTCTTCGGATTCAGTATGTACAATCCGGCAAGCCTGGGACTTACACTGAAACCATATAAGGAATTTTCATCAACCCTGAGTCCCCCCATAAACCTGAATTTCTTAAGCGAATAATATGCCTGTACAAACGCTGATACGTTATGATAAACAAGCGGATTTATCCCGAAATTATTCGAAAGAGTGTCCAGAATATCCATTTTGGTACTGAAGAAACTGTAGCTTTTGGGATTGAAAGGGGCATCAAGAAAATTTGTCTGAGGCAGATTTCCCGAATACTGATATGTAAGGCCCGACATAATCTCCAGTTTGGGCCCGGGCATAAAGGTAAAGAGCTGTTCAAGGAGCATATCACGGCTTGCAGCGTACCTGTAAACCTTATCGGTGTAATCAATGAATGTGAGTCCCATGCTCGAATTGTTGTCCATCCTGTAAACAAGGCTCGAAAGATTTGTTGTAGTAGACAGCCTGGGAGACCATTCATGATTGTAACTTAATGTAGTGGATCTTATGTTTTCTCCCCAGAAATTCTGCGGATTGTTGTATTTAAACAGAAACGGGGTCTGTCCAAGGGAACTATGCGTCCTTCGGTACATGTTATTGTAAGCCAGCGACAATCCGCGGAATTTCAGCTGGAAGCCAAGATTGTTTGATGATGCGGGCAGCTCTTCAATCTGAGGCAGACAGAGAGAACCTTCATAGTTGACCGGATAGTTATCTCTGATAAAATCTTCAAGCTCTATCCCTTTGTTTCGCAGTAACGTTTCTGTAATATCTATTGGATCGTAAAGAGTCCCTCCTATATTAATTCGTCTGCCGGTTTCCTGAAGGTATTGAAGAGGATTGTAGATTTTGTCGTATCCTTTTTCGACATTAAGATCGCTTACCTCGTTCAATCCGCCATAGAAACTGTATTGCAGAACATTCTTGTTTCTGCCGCTTTTTCCGCCGACCATGAAATTGCCATTCCTGTATTCCGGCATTCCAAGTCCCATGTCGCCCATTACGAAAGTTCCTTTCTCGGCTTCTTTTGTAATAATATTTATAACTCCTGAAACAGCATCTGCTCCATATATTGCAGCAGCCGGTCCATAAATGATTTCAATCCTTTCTGCCTGGCGCACCGGAAGCTGAACTCCGATTGGCATGCCTGCTGTTGCGCTCGGTTTTACGGGAAGACCGTTCACAAGGATCATCGTGTACAGATTACCGATAAGTCCTCTGAGCTTGAAACTTTCTCCAAGCTCCCCGGTGCCAGGCTGGGAAACAAGCATGCCCGGGAGACTTTTTACTATATCAATTAGGGAATTGTAATGATTTCTGATGATTTCCTCCCTCGTAACAACATAAATTGTGATGGGCAGCTCCCCGATGCGCTTTGAGCTTCGGCTGGCGGAAATGACATTCATCTCAAGAGTGTCGTCATTGAAAACAAGATCGGAAGCATCAAGCTTCTGTATTGTCTGCCGTTCCGTGACCACAGCCTGCTGACCCAGGCCGCCGATTGAACCTGTAAGCAGTAATAACGATATAGCAATTTTCCCTCTCATCCGGAAATAAGGAATATAAAAGTATTAAAAATATGTCACTTTATATGCCTTTAATCCTGCTGTTGATAACCTGCCGGGAGCCGGTTACCGGTTGCCGGTGACCGGTGTTACCAGTTCGAATCATACCACGACCTGACATCAGTGACGATCATGCCTCCAAGCCTGGCAGCTTCGATTCCCAGATCGCCGTCTTCGAAAACTTCACAATCCTTTGGATCAAGATTCATCATTTCGGCGCACTTAAGAAAAGTTTCCGGATGAGGCTTGAAATTATCAACATCGTTTGCGGTAACGATTATATCAAAGTATTTGCTCAGATCAGTTATTTCAAGTGTCCGGATAACAGCTTCCCTGTGTCCGCCGGTACCTACCGACATCGGAAGTTTTCCGAAATATTTCTTTACTATGTCAACAACCGGCATTATTGGCTTAACCAGTTGCTGCTGGCTGTAAAAAGTTTCAAGCTTAACTTCAAGTATCTGTTCCATTGTAACCTTACCCTCGAGTCCGCAGCTTTTAATTATCTCAGCGGCAATTATCCAGCCGGGACTCCCCGTATGCTTTCTGAGGAAAGATGGATCAATGTCCGCTCCGTATTTGTTGCATGCCTTTTTCCATCCTTCGAAATGGTAAGGCATGGTGTCTGCAAGTGTCCCGTCGAGATCAAAGATCAAGCCCTTGACCCCGGGTGTGATATCATAATTCATTCCTGATAAAATTGGCTGCAAATATATAAAAAAGGCCGCTGATGAGGCGGCCTTCAAAGAATGATCATAATGTTTACTTTTTATATTGAGCCAGATACTCTTTAACCTGGCGGTAAACATTCTCTGGAGTAAAGCCAAATTTCTCATCCAGGACTTTATATGGAGCTGAATATCCGAAACTTGTTACACCGAAGACTTTTCCTTTCGGGCCGACAAGGCCCTGAAGAGTTACCGGAAGACCTGCTGTAAGTCCAAATACAGGAACATTATCCGGTATTACAGACGACCGGTAAAACTCATGTTCTCCCCTGAATATTCCTTCCGACGGAGCGGAAACTATCCTGACATTCAGTTTATCTTTTTTGAGAAGCGCAGCGGCTTCAACAAGTGATGCCACTTCTGATCCGCTGGCAATAAGAACAACATCGGGCTGTGCCTGACTATCCATCACTATGTATGCCCCATGTTTCGATTTAAGAGCATCGGCAAACCTGTCGTTAGTATCGGAAGGAAGATCCTTGATATTCTGGCGTGAAAGGATAAGTGCTGTTGGCGTTTTTTTGTTCTCGAGGGCCATCTTCCAGGCTGCGTTTGTTTCAGCAGAATCAGCCGGTCTGAGTACTAGCATACTGTTCTCGCCATGATGATTTTTAAGGTGCTCCATAAGTCTGATCTGTGCTTCCTGCTCAACAGGCTGATGGGTGGGACCATCTTCACCTACCCTGAAAGCGTCATGAGTCCAGATATATTTTACAGGTAACCCCATCAGGCATGCCAGACGGACTGCTGGTTTCATATAGTCGGAGAAGACGAAGAATGTTCCGCAGGCAGGTATGATACCTCCATGAAGGGCCATGCCGTTCATAACTGCAGCCATCGTCAGCTCTGAAACACCTGCCTGGAGAAATGATCCTGAGAAATCGCCTCTCCTGAATGCTTTTGTATTTTTAAGGAATCCATCTGTTTTGTCGGAATTTGAGAGATCAGCAGATGCAACTACCATGTTCTCAATCTTTTTGGCAAGAACCCCAAGGACAACAGATGAAGCCGCCCTGGTTGCAGAACCTTCTTTCTGGACGATGGCCCTGTAATCTATTTCAGGGATGTTTCCTGAATAGAACTGTTTCAGCTTCTGATCGTGTTCACTGTTTGCTGCTGCCCACTCTGATTTCTTTTTCTTCCAGAGAGCCGCCTGTTTCAGTTTATGATCGAGCACTTTTTTATAATGATCCTTTACTTCATCGAATACTCTGAAAGGATCAGCGATATCTCCGCCTAAGTTGACAAGTGATTTCTCATATGAGCCTCCGGCCTCTCCAACAGGCATCCCGTGTGTTGAGGTTTTTCTTTCAAAACTCTTCCCTTCATTATCAAGCAAGCCCTTGCCCATTACTGTTTTCCCGATTATCAGTACGGGTTTTTCCTGAGATCTGACTGCTGCTGAAAGGGCTTTTCTTATCTGTTCATGGTCGTTGCCGTCAATTGTTATTACATCCCAGCCCCACGACTTATATTTCATTGCAGTATCCTCACTCGTAACGACATTTGTTTCGCTGCTTAGCTGAATGTCGTTGGAATCATAAAACATAATCAGGTTGTTAAGTCCCAGATGGCCGGCAAGCCTTCCTGCTCCCTGGGATATCTCTTCCTGAACGCCGCCGTCAGAAATAAAAGCATATGTTT
>CAZXAM010000060.1:7296-10924 GCA_964638545.1 uncultured Rikenellaceae bacterium
GCTCCCTGGGATATCTCTTCCTGAACGCCGCCGTCAGAAATAAAAGCATATGTTTTATGTGAAAACAGATCTCCGAATTTTGCGACAAGGAACCTCTCTGCCATCGCGGCGCCAACAGCCATAGTATGTCCCTGTCCCAGTGGACCTGAGGTGTTCTCAATGCCACGGGTGATATCCAGTTCCGGATGTCCGGGAGTCGGGCTTCCCCATTGCCGGAACTGCATGAGTTCTTCAACCTTGAAATGGCCTGTAAGTGTTAGTATCGAATAGAGCATTGGCGACATGTGACCGGGATCGAGGAAGAACCTGTCGCGGTTGATCCATGCCGGATCGGAAGGATCGAAATTCAGGAATTCGGAAAAAAGGATATGAATGAAATCGGCTCCTCCCATGGCGCCGCCGGGATGACCGGATTTTGCCTTTTCGACCATCGACATTGCCAGTATACGGATATTATCGGCAGCCAGTTTATTGACATCTTTACTCATAGATCAGATTTGATTTAAGTTATTCCATGCCGACAAAAATAGGATTTATTGTTGATAGAAAAAAGCCCCTGGCAAGTCAGGATTTCCATGGGGGTGTTTCCGGGAGCAATCCCCTGAACTTTGTCACCAGAGATTCCTCATAATCTGCCGTGTATCTCCCGTTCACTAATCGATCAAGCCCTTCGTAAAGAAATAATTCCCATGATTCATCCTCCAACCCTGGTATTACAGGGAAGAAGTGAATACCGTTAACTTTTGCAGCATTGAGATCTCCAAATGCATCTCCGATAAGCAGGATCCTGTCGTCAGGATATTTTCCTTTTGCTGCCAGTGCAATGTGTTCGGTTTTTGTCCCGTGCTCCTGTGCAGCAATCATTCTGACATGTTTTTTGAGGTCATTCTCAAGCCACTCCCTTTCAAGCGCTTCGAGAGGCGTTTGTGAAACGACCAGTATATCGGCATATCCGGATATCTTATCTATCGCTTTCCTGGCATGTGGAAACGGAGGAATATCATGAAGCCATTCTCCGATTTCCCTGTTGACTGTTTCGCTCCATTTCAAAACCACTTCCAGTGATGGATCGGATTTTTTTTCGCAATATGCCCTTAGAGTTGCATTTCCAAGCTTAGTCTCGATATGGATCCATTCCTTTAGGGAAGTCATGTCCGGCAGCTTTATGCCGGATTCAATTATTTCTTTTCTTTCCGAAAGAAGCTCAAAAACCTTAATCATGGATGGGAACCTGTTTCCCCCCCTGAATGAAGAGTATAAGTTTACGAATTCCCATGTCTCCCTGACCAGTTCTGACACCGGAAATAAATTGAAGTATCTGAGTGCAGCGGGGATGAAGAATTCCTTCTGTTTAACTTCCATAGAATCAAATACGCATCCATCTGAATCAATCCCAATGAAGAATTCAAATCTGGGCTGAAGGTTCCTGAGAGCTGACTGATAATCCATAGTTAGAATTTGAATCCCCATTTCATTTCGAAACGGTAAAAATTTGCCTGGTATGTAAAATCAGCCGGGAATGTCTCTCCATCTATATAGTCATAGTATGAATTTTGCTTGTGTACGGTAAATCCATAACGGAACCCGAGTTTTATATAAGATTCAAAACCTGCAATCGGCCACCTGAACCCTGTTCCAACGCCTAAGGTCCAGCCTCCCTTGTAATCTTCATATTCGTCGTCATCGCTCAGTGACAACAATCCGCCTCCCCTTGCGTAAATGAAAGGTGAGACATTTGTATTCATGATGTTATACCTGTATTCAAAAAGAAGAGGTAAATATAACTTGTCATATGCTTCTAACCCTGAAACGAATCCGATTGTATTCCTGTCTGCAAATGTGAACGTTAACATCGGATTGATTGAGAACAGAAGCGGGAAATTATGGTTCGACGAGCCTATAAGAAAACCGCTTTCTATCCCGAAACCTATTCCGTTGAGGTTATTTATCTGCACCTTACCTGGCTTTGATTCTCCCCCGATGATAAATTTTTCGACTTCATCGGTTGTGTATGTGAAAATCAATCCTCCTGTTGTGGCAATCGTGTACCTGCCATCCTTTATTTCAGTAAGACTCCCATAGATGACCGAACCATTTTTCAGAAAAAGCACATCTTTTCCTTGCTGCGCATTAGCGCAGAAGGATAAAACTATGGTGGCAGTAAGAATAATGAGGATCCTTTTCATAAATACGAGATTAAGGCAAGTTCTAGCATGATTTTTGCATAAATTTACACTTTAAACCTGACATTATGAAAGCAAAAATCGTTCCAACAACGGGTATTCTGATTGCTTTGTTGCTGATTTCAGATTCCTGTGAGGAGACCGTTTACAAGATATTTACAGGGAATTCACCTATATATATGTCATATGAGGATCTGAGGGTTCCAATAACCACTCAGCAAAACGCAGATCTTGAAAATCCGGGGAAAATTTACTTTAAGGATAATTATATTTTCATTGTTGAAGAACTACAAGGGATACATATATTTGATAATGCCAATCCTTCCTCTCCTGTTAAAAAAGCATTTGTAAAAATACCAGGAGTAGTCGATATTTCAATTTCAGGCAATGTTTTGTACGCCGACAGCTATGTAGATCTGATAGTGCTGGACCTTCAGGATATTAACAATATAAAGGAAGCCGGGCGGATAGAGGATCTGCTTCCTTATGCAGTTCCGCCTGTAGATAACGATTACCCGCTGGCCAGTATCGACAAGGATCAGGGGGTTGTGATCGGATGGGAAGTAAAAAAAATCAGGGAACGTGACCACGATGAATATTATGGTCCGATGCCTTTCTACAGGGAGGATATGGATAAGAGCGGAATCTCAGGAGGCTTAAGCGGCAGCGGAATAGGATCAGGAGGATCAATGGCAAGGTTCTGTATTAAAGACAATGCCCTTTATATTATGGCTGACTATTCAGTTAAAGTGATGAACATAAGTTCCAGATTGAATCCCGTAAACACCGGAATGGATTTTTACATACCAAGTAATTCGGAGACTTTGTTCCTGACAGACAAATATATGTTCATAGGGACAGCAACAGGAATGCAGGTCTTCGATATTTCCAATCCATTTGCCCCGCAGCAAAAAATGTTTTTCACGCATGCCAGGGCCTGTGATCCGGTTGTTGTTGATGATACTCTGGCATATATCACCTTGCGGACGGGAACAACCTGCGGAGGTGCTTCAAATATGCTGAGTGTTGTGAACATAAAGGATATTGACAGTCCTAAATTGGTAATGACTTATCCGCTCACGAATCCTCACGGACTGGGAAAGGACGGAGAGTTGTTGTTCATCTGCGACGGCTCTGCAGGCTTGAAGATTTTCAATGCATCGGATCCCAAAAATATAACTTCTAATCTTGTAAAGAGTTATTCTGATATACATGCTTTCGATGTCATCCCTGTAAACGGACTGCTGATTCTTGTCGGCGATGACGGATTGTACCAGTACGACTATTCGGATATTCAGGATATAAGGCTCCTCAGTTCAATTGAGGCGGACTGAATGATTGCTTCGTCATTTCATTCCTCGCAATGACGGTACCTTAAATATAATCAGTATCATTTCATTCCTCGCAATGACGGTACCTTAAATATAATCAGTATCATTTCATTC
>CAZXAM010000060.1:11024-12705 GCA_964638545.1 uncultured Rikenellaceae bacterium
TCATTTCATTCCTCGCAATGACGGTACCTTAAATATAATCAGTATCATTTCATTCCTCGCAATGACAGTATATTCATTACTATCAGGGTCATTGCGAGGAGTGCCGCTTTGCGGCACGACGAAGCAATCTTTCCTTGTTTAGTTTCATTCTAAATTAGAAACAATGACATTTGCAAGCTTTTTTTGAAAAGTATTGTTATTAAATTAACAGCACTTTTTAAAAAGGATTATTTGTACATATAAAATTAATTAATAACCTAAAAATCAATAAGTAATGTATCAGGTAGGAAATCTTGTAAAGGAATTATCCGATAAGCATGGGCATGAAAGGGAAAGTCTTATGCCAATACTTCAGGGTATTGTCGAGAAGCATAATTACCTTACCGACGAGGCTATGGTGGAGGTTGCAAAAGAACTCGATATTTCGGCAGCCGAAGTTTATGGAACTGCATCATTTTACACATTTCTCGACACAAAAGTCAGAGGCAAGTATGTAATCAGGGTTTGTAAAACCATTACATGCTCAATGAAGGGTAAAAGTGAGATCATCCAGACTCTGGAGGATATGCTGAAGATAAAAGTAGGAGAGACAACAGCCGACAAGCTTTTCAGTCTTGTGGAGACTAATTGCATTGGCTGGTGCCACAAAGCTCCGGCTATTCTTATAAACGAAATGCCATATACCGAGCTCACAACGGAAAAAATTGTTGAGATTATCAAAGGTTACATGCAATTAAAATAAAATCCTGAGCGACATGGAAAAAAAAGGATTAAGCAAAGTGGATCTTATTTTCGAGAAAGTAGATCCAAAAGAGGTTCTGACCAAGGCATTTAAGATGAAGAATGACGAGATCATTAAAGAGATCCTCGATTCAGGTCTGAAGGGCAGAGGTGGCGCAGGATTCACAACCGGGATGAAATGGAAATTCACGGCTGCCGAAAAAGAGCATGAGAAATATATTGTCTGCAATGCTGATGAAGGCGAACCCGGAACATTCAAGGACCGTGAGATCCTGGACAGAGTCGCCTATAAAGTATATGGAGGTATGGCTATAGCCGGAAAGGCTATTGGATCAAAAAAAGGAATTGTTTACCTGAGAGGCGAATACAGATTCCTTCTTCCACAGCTGATGATTGAACTTGAAAAATTTCACAAAATGATAGATGAGATCGGTTACGATTTCAAAATCAACTATTGCCTTGGCAGCGGTGCATACATTTGCGGTGAGGAAAGCGCACTCTTCGAATCAATAGAAGGCGGAAGAGGAGAGCCCCGAAACAAACCCCCATATCCCACAACATCAGGAGTTTACGGCAAACCTACTTCAATAAATAATGTCGAAACCCTGGTAACGGCTATGATGATAATTGCACATGGAGCTGCAAAATTCACAGAACTGGGGACAAAAGATTCACGTGGATCCAAAGTTTTCTCAGTTTCCGGAGATACGCCCACACCAGGCATTTTTGAACTGGAACTTGGAATGACCGTCCAGGATTTTGTCAATGAATTCGGTGACGGCGATACTAAAGCTGTACAGGTAGGAGGAGCATCAGGCTTTTGCGTTCCGCGAAAGAAATTTGCCTCAACAATAATCGGTTTTGAGGGCGTCCCTACAGGAGGTTCCATGAAGCTGTTTAACAGCTCAAGATCCATGTATAATGTCCTGCATAACTATCT
>CAZXAM010000061.1:0-6906 GCA_964638545.1 uncultured Rikenellaceae bacterium
AAAAAAAAGGTGCCTTGCCGGGCACCTTTTCAGAAATGTCTTTTGATACTATTAATAGAACTTATACCTCTTGTCAACTATCTCAGCGCCCTTCCTTAGAGCTTCGAAAGCTTCATACGACCCCCTCATCTGATAGGTTGATGAAAGTTGATTCTGAAGAAGCTTCAGATCTTCGGCTGCCGGTTTGGTCACACTGTTCACGGCGAGCATGTAGACACCATTTAAGCCTTTGACAGGACCTGACAGAACGCCTTCACCGGCCGATGATGCAGCTGCAATAAGAGCCGGTTCCATGCCAACACCGGGAACCGAGTACGAACGGAAGTTTATCTGCGTGGCTTCCATAACCTCAAGGTTCATCTGTGCGGAGAGATCTTCAAGGGTCTTTCCGGAGGTGATGTTTTTGGCGAAATCTGCAGCGATCAATTCTGCTTTCTTGTCCTTCAGCAAGGCAAACCTGATGTCGTTTTCGACATCCTTCAGGGGGGCGATTCCTTCTTCCTGAACCCTTGTGCAGAAGGCAACTACGTATTTGTCGCCTATCTCAAAAACAGCCTGGCTGCTGTTGTCGAGTATTATAGCACCCTGCTTTGCAGAGAACAGCGAAATGATCAAACCTCTTGGATTATCGAGGCCGGGAAGGGTTTTTTGGGAAGGTGTAACATCATTTGCTATCCTTTTATTCAATTTCTGCTCAGCAATTGCATTGTTGAACTTCTCATATGTGTCGTTGCTGCCTGCGAACTGTCCGGCAGCACTATAAACGATCTGGTTCGTCGTGGTGCTTGGCATGATTTTCCTGTCGAGAATGCCAATATCATATTTTCTTGATTTTTTGGACTGATCGAGAACCTCTATTATGTGAGTTCCAAAGGTGGTCCTGGTTGTGAACAGGTCACCCTTTTTGGAAGTAAAACATGCATTGTTAAAAGGGACTACCATCAGCCCTTCGCTGAACCAGCCAAGATCACCTCCTATCTGTGCAGAACCCTGATCTTCAGAATTGCCAATTGCAATTGCTTCAAATGGGGCGCCTGACTTGATCAGATTCAGGAGGCTGTCGGCGATTGCCTGGGATTGTTCCATTGACCTCGACTGGCCCCCGGTGATAAGAATATGCCTGACATGTACCGAGTCGGGTCTGTCAGCGGCATCTATCAATCTCGCAAGCTTAAGAACTCCATCTTCATTATAAGGGCCGAATACAGCAGTTTTATCTTCCTTTTTAACAAAATCCTTCAGGTTTTCCGGCACCTCGCTCATTGCAATATAAAATCCGGTATGCCGGGTGTCAGCATTAAGATTAATGTATTGTCCGGGATCGTCGGAAGCTGAAAATTCCTCTCTTGTCTTATCCATCCATTTTTCAGTTTCCTTAATATCGTCTTCCGATGGCACAACGTCGAAGGTCACATATTCAATGTCCCTCATCGCAGTCCTCTTGTAATTATCCTTATGCTGAGAATAATAATTTTCAATTTCTGATGATGTTATAGCTACCGATGTATCCGGAATAGTTGCATAATTCTTCTGAATGAAGCTGAAATCGACTGTTGAGTTGTTCAGCTGGTTGTCAAATTCAGCCTGTTTTGAGGTGGCAAATAATCCCTTGGAGATCAGCGCATTGAATTTAGAGTTTGTCCTGTCGGTAACTATCTCGTTTTCGAAGAAAAGCCAGTATTTTTTTGCTGTTTCGTCGGCCTCGATCTGGTTGAGGAAGTTTACAAGCATTGGCCTGTTAAACTGCCCCGTTGTCTGATCCGTGAATAATTGCATCACGATAGGATGTGGATTATCGCTCAGCACAAGCTCATCAACCTCTTCATTGCTTACCCCGATTCCCAGCCTGCCATAGTTCTTGTCCTGGATCTTTTCCCTTACCAGCTGCTGCCAGACCTGTTCCCTGATTGACTCAACAGTTGCTTCATCGAGATTCTGCTGACCTGACAGCTTGTAGATTTCAATAAGATTCTGAACTCTTTCTTCGTAATCCTGGTAAGAAACATACTCACCGGCTATCTTGCCTAATTCATAATATTCTTTTTCCCGCTGTCTCTGTTTTCTGCCGTTACCTACATAGTCACCTATCACGAACATGAAAAGCGATATCCCTATTACGACCGAAACAAGCACGCCTGCTTTCTCTCTTAAAAACTGAATTGCTGACATTAAAAGATGCTGTTAAATTATTATTGAACCCTATTTTTTCAAATCAGGCGACAAATATAACAAATTTCAATTAAAAAATGGCAAGTCCGGAGTCCTTGAAGAGTAATTGGAGAACTTCCGGTTCTTCTTAAAAGAGTACGGATTAAAAGATAAAGCTGGCGAAGAATGGATTTATTAATAAAAAACACATAAAATGACACTTAGTTAGTTAAAAAAAGGGGGGTCATTGGGAAAAAAGCATATAAAAAATAAAAATATATCAAAAAAATGGGGGTACATATTAAAAAAGATATATTTTTGTAAAAAAAAAGTAGAAATATGGCAGAATTAAGATTTAGTGCATTAAGGGAAGTGTTCAACAGAGAACCGGTCAATCCGGACATTCCCTCCTCCCTGATATCCAAGTATTACGGGATGAATGTATTTAATCTCCACAAGATGGAGCATTATCTATCAAAGGATGCCTTCCGGGTGGTCAGGAATGCTATCCAGGAAGGAAAATCCCTGACAAGAATTGAAGCAGATCAGGTTGCAATAGGGCTGAAGGCATGGGCGTTGGAAAATGGTGCTACCCATTATACCCACTGGTTCCATCCTTTGACTGACGGTACGGCTGAAAAACATGACGGATTCATAGAAATGGGCGATAACGGGCATATGGTCGAGAATTTCTCAGGAGCCGTTCTTGTCCAGTCCGAACCCGATGCTTCCAGCTTTCCCAGCGGAGGCATAAGGAACACATTCGAAGCAAGAGGCTATACTGCATGGGATGTCTCATCACCTGTATTCATTGTAGGAACAACACTTTGTATCCCGACAATATTTGTTTCATACACCGGCGAAGCGCTCGATTATAAGGCTCCGCTACTCAAAGCTCTGGGAGAGCTTGACAGGTCGGCTGTGGAAGTATGCCAGTACTTCGACAAGGATGTGACCAGGGTGTTCGGAACACTGGGAATAGAACAGGAATATTTTCTCATCGATGAGGCCCTTTACTATGCGCGCCCGGATATAGTATTGGCCGACAGGACTCTTATGGGGCACCAGTCTTCTAAAGATCAACAGCTGGCCGACCATTATTTCGGTTCAATTCCTGAAAGAGTAATGTGCTTTATCAAGCATTTCGAAGCTGAAGCATACAAACTCGGGATCCCGGTCAAAACAAGGCATAACGAGGTGGCTCCCAACCAATTCGAATGTGCTCCCATTCATGAGGAGATAAATCTTGCCATCGACCACAATCAGCTGTTGATGGATGTGATGAAACGTATCGCAAGGAAGCATAAGTTCAGAGTTTTGTTCCATGAAAAACCTTTTGCAGGAGTAAATGGCTCCGGTAAACATAACAACTGGTCGATGGCTACCGATACGGGTGTCAATCTTCTGTCGCCGGGAAAAAATCCGAAGACCAACCTGCAGTTCCTCACATTCCTTGTAAACGTCGTTAAAGCGGTAAACGACAACAATGAACTTATAAGGGCTTCTGTGATGAATGAGTCGAACTCATACAGGCTTGGGGGACACGAAGCGCCTCCGGCTATCATATCAGTTTTCCTGGGATCATATCTTACCGAAATGCTTGAAAATATTGCAGCAAAGGTGACTGACAGGAAAATGACCCCGGCGCTTAAGACAGAATTAAAGCTGGGTATAGGGAAGATCCCTGAGATACTGCTTGACAATACAGACCGGAACAGGACATCCCCCTTTGCATTCACGGGAAACAGGTTTGAATTCAGGGCCGTCGGCTCATCTGCAAACTGCAGCGCCTCAATGATCGCATTGAACGCAGCCGTAGCCAGCCAGCTTACGAAATTCAAAAAGGAAGTCGATCAGATAATCAAAAAAGGCAGAAATAAAGATGAAGCAATATTCCAGGTGCTGAAGAAATATATCCTCGAATCGGAAAGAGTGCGCTTCGAAGGCGATAACTACAGCAAGGAATGGCAAAAAGAGGCTGTCAAAAGAGGCCTCTGCAACCTGGAAAGCGTTCCTGAATCGATAAGCATGTATCTTACGCCGGCTTCTAAGGAAGCTTTGATCGGCTCGGGTATTTTTAGTGAAAAGGAACTTCAATCCAGGGTGGAGGTTGAATATGAGAAATTCACCAAAAAAGTGCAGATCGAGGCAAGAGTGCTTGGCGATCTGGCTATAAACCACATCGTTCCTACCGCTATCCGCTATATGAGCACGCTGATTGAAAATGTGAAAGGACTTAAGGAGGTCTTTTCAAACAGTGAATTCGAAAAGCTTGCAGGCGCCCGCAAGGAGATGATTGTAAATATCTCAGATCATATATCAGCGGTTAAAAAGCTTGTCAATGATATGGTAGAAGAAAGGAAGAAAGCGAATGTCATCGATGACTCCTTTAAAAAGGCACTTGCCTATGAGTCAAAAGTGAAGCCTTACCTGGAAGAGATCAGAACACATATTGATAAGCTGGAGCTGATTGTGGATAATGAAATATGGCCGCTGCCAAAGTACAGGGAACTTCTTTTCACGAGATAAACAGGGTTGGTTAGTTTTTTGAATGTCAGGGGATGCCGGGTCCGGTATCCCCTTTTAAATGCCCCCTATCCCCCTAAAGGGGTTCAAAAACCTGGAAATCAATAAGTCCCGCTTAGACAAGATTAGGGGCAAAATCGCAGCATAATATTTATAAACCGCCATCGTTACTATCTTACACGATTTTCGGTAAAATAACTACATTTGAGGTCTGATAGGATACGGATAGCATGAAAAGAACTTTAGTCTTTCTGTTGCTTATACTGATCGCTGCTCTGCAGGATTCTTCAGCCCAGAAGCGAAAAGCCGAAAGGGCTTACGCTGCGTTCGAAGCCGGAGAATATTTTGATGCCATTGATGAGTTCAAGGATACTTATTCCAGAACGAAGACTGCTGACAAAGTTGCAAGGGCTGAACTGGTTTATATGATTGCAGAATGCTATCGTCTTGTGAACGATCCCAAGAACTCAGAGACCTGGTACAAGCTTGCTGTTAAGAGTGCTTCTTCTAAACCTGATGCCGGCTATTGGCTGGCACAATCGCTGAAGAAAAACGGCAAGTACCAGCAGGCAATTGATGAGCTTAAAAAATACAAACAGATTGCTCCGTCGGATGCCAGAGCGGATCAGGAAATACGTGCCTGTGAGCTTGCCATGGAGTGGCAGCGAAATCCGGAAGCTTACCGCGTGGACGAACTGAAGGATCTGAATTCAAGGGAATCAGATTTCAGTCCGGCTTACGGACGGGATGATTTTGGTGTTATATATTTCACGTCCTCGCGCGAGGATGCTGCAGGCAATAAGACACATGGGGCTACCGGACAAGGTTTTACTGATATCTTTGAGAGCCGTATCGACAAAAAATCAAAATGGAGCACTCCTCTGCCGGTTGATGTCATCAACAGTGAATTTGAAGACGGCACTCCGGTGTTTACCGATCAGTATAAGGAATTATACTTCACAAGATGTGAAGCAGGAAAACGCGAAAAAAAGGGATGCGTAATTATGTCTTCAAAGAGATCCGGAGACAGCTGGAGCGATCCGAAAAGCATAGGAATACTCCCTGATTCTGTTGTCGCCGCACATCCGGCGCTCTCTTCTGACGGACTGACACTCTGTTTTGTTTCGGATATTTCCGGGGGCTTTGGCGGAAAAGACATCTGGAAATCTACAAGAAGCGCTGCCGGTGATGCATGGTCAAAGCCGGTAAACCTGGGACCGGATATCAATACGTCCGGGAATGAATTATTCCCTTATCTCAGATCCGACGGAAATCTCTACTTCGCCTCCGACGGATTGATCGGAATGGGAGGTCTCGATATTTTTAAGGCTGTGCCCCAACCAGACGGATCGTGGGTAGTCACAAATATGAAGGCTCCCGTTAACAGTTCAGCCGACGATTTCGGCATTGCTTTCGAAAACGAAAATGAGCGGGGAATATTCTCATCAACCCGTAAGGGAAGAGGTAATGATGAACTATATACTTTTGAGTTCCCTCCCTTGAAATTCAATGTGACAGGACTGGTAAAAGATGAAAAAACGGGAACCCCGATCACCGGATCAACTGTTCTGCTGATCGCCAGCGATGGTAATAACCTTCAGGCCGAAACAGGTTCAAGCGGCGATTTCAGGTTCGCACTGAAACCAGAGGTCGACTATATTTTCCTTGCGCAAAAGAAGGGTTACCTGAACGGCAAGGAGAAAGAGACAACGAAAGGACAGGAGAGAAGCCGCGATTTCATGGTAACAATTCTTCTTACAGCCATTGACAAACCTATTGAACTCCCAAATATCTTCTACGACTTCAACAAATGGGACCTCCGGCCCGAATCGATGGTCTCACTTGATAAGCTTGTTGAAACGCTTACTGACAATGAGACTGTTACAATTGAACTTATGTCTCATACCGACTCTCGTGACACTG
This sequence comes from uncultured Rikenellaceae bacterium, assembly GCA_964638545.1. GTDB lineage: Bacteria > Bacteroidota > Bacteroidia > Bacteroidales > VadinHA17 > LD21. Next base: position 6,598 of record CAZXAM010000061.1, read on the forward strand.
AAGAATATAATCAGGATCTTTCACAGAAAAGAGCACAGTCGGTGGTCCAGTACCTTATTGAAAAAGGCATCGCACCCGATAGGCTCTCAGCTAAAGGATATGGTGAATCGAGTCCAAAGGTAGTCGATGCCGCTATAAATGCCCAGTCGCCATTCCTTAGGTCAGGAGCGGTCCTTAATGAGGCATATATCAACTCCCTGGCAAATGAAGAGCAGAAGGAGATCGCGCATCAGATAAACAGAAGGACCGAATTCAGAGTGCTGAGGACTGATTATAAGCCGCCGAAGCCCTGACGAAGTACACCTGACG
>CAZXAM010000061.1:7006-12502 GCA_964638545.1 uncultured Rikenellaceae bacterium
AGTTATCTCCTTTCCAGTCGAAGAATGCTTTTTCGAGCCTCTTCTTCTGTTCCATCAATGGGAGATTGTGGATGGCGAGAAGAAGTTCCTTGAGGTGAGAATACTTGAATTTCTTATTGCCGGGGCCGCCGAACTGATCGGCATAACCATCGGAGAACATATATAAAATATCTCCTTGTGAAATGGTGATTTCGTTGGTTCTGAACAGTGTATCTGAAGTGTCGAAGATCCCTATCGGCATTCTGTCGGCAGGATATTCAAGCAATTCGCCATTCCGTATCAGATAGAGATTGTTATAGGCGCCGGAATATTCTAGCAAGTTTTTATTTCCATCAATGACGCAGAGGCAGATGTCCATACCGTCTTTCTGAATTTCCCCTGATCCTTTTTGGTGAAGTGCGCGCTGAACTTCTTTCCGGAGCTCGTTAAGTATTTGTCCTGATCCGGTTATTTTCCTGAAATTAATTATCTCTTCAAGAAAAGAGATCCCAAGCATGCTCATGAGTGCTCCGGGGACTCCGTGTCCGGTGCAATCCGCCGCCACAATCACCAGCTTTCCTTCTTGACGGGCAAACCAGTAGAAGTCGCCGGAGACTATGTCCTTTGGCATATACAGGATGAAAAGTTTCTCAGAAAATCCTTTAATTGACTCCGGATCAGGAAGTATTGCCCGTTGAATCCGGCTGGCATAGTTGATACTGGCCGTCATATCGCGGTTGATCTCTTCGATGATGTCATAAGCTTTTTTAAGCTCGACATGCCTGAGCCGGTAGATCTCCTTTTCCTGTTCTGATTTCTCAACGGCATGCGCAACCTCTATGTTGCTCAGCCTGCTCTGTACTTCACTGCTGTTAAGTAATTCTTTCGATTTGAGGAACTGTTTATAGCTTGCAAGAGCTGTATCGGCTTTCCCAAAAAGCTCATAGTGAGAAGCCAGGGCAGAATATGCATCGGTTACCAGTGCAAGGGAGTTGAGTTCCCTGGCCATGGTCAGGGATTCCTCCAGTCTTTTTTCAGCAATATCTCCGTTCCCCATAAGGCTGTGAACGCGTCCGGCTCCCATTACACACTGAGTGGTGCATCGCTTGTCTCCTCCCAGGATGCCCTGCTCATAGTTTTCCAGTGCTTCCGGGTATTTCTTCATCTCCTCATAAGTGCTGGCAATGCCAAGAAGCGTCCAGGGGATCGCTGAAACCTGATTGTTGCGTCTGCGGATCTCCAGGCTCCTTAAATAATATTCAAGAGAACCGACATAGTTTTTAGTCTGTCTGTAAACCATTCCGATTCTGTTAAGTGAAGAAGCAACCGCATTTTCGTCTCCCAGCTCTTCCCTTATCTTAAGGCCCTTATTAAAAAATTCGAGTGCCTTGGAAAAATTGCAGAGCCTTGAATATATGAGTCCAAGCTGATTGCATGCCTCTCCTTCGGATTCTTTATCACTTATCTCAACAGATGCCTTGTATGCCTCAAGCCATAGCTGCAAAGTCTTTTCATAATCGCCGAAGCTTTCATATATATTTCCTTTGAACAGAAGAGCATTAACATAGCCTTTTTCATGCTTGTTTTCTTCGAACCACTGAAAAGTTTCGGAGAGATATTTAAGAGCTGTATCGTTTTTCGACTGGAGGAAATTACCTGCTGCAATATTAAGTTTTGCATAGGCAATACCTTTCTGATAATTTGATTCCTCGGCTAGTTGAAGAAGCTTCATTCCTTCGCTGGCAACCAGATCCGGTTTTGTAAATCGGATGCTCCAGAGCTTTTCGTTCTCATTGTCGATCCGGAGTTCAGAGCTGCTGGATTTTTTCATTCTGGCCTGTACAGTTAAGTAAATATATGAAAAAAACTTATGTTGATGGTATTTACATCCGAGAGGCTGAATAAAAAATAAGTGTTAACCGCAAAGTGCGCTAAGCCCACCTCCGCTTATGCTGCGGTGGGTTAATACACGCAAAGGACGCAAAGCTAAGAAGTAGACAAATATTACTTTGCGGACTTGGCGTTTCTTCTTTGCGATCTTTGCGGTTAATGGATTTCATCTTAGGAGATTGCTTCCAGGAGTAGTTCTCCAGCTATTGACTTTTTTCTATCTTTATAACCATTTTTATCATGGCTTCAGAATCAAAATACTCAAAACGTGGTGTTTCTTCACAAAAGGAAGATGTTCATACTGCGATAAAGAATATCGATAAGGGCTTGTATCCCAAAGCTTTCTGTAAAATCGTTCCTGATATTCTCGGAAACGATCCGGACTATTGCAATATCATGCATGCCGACGGCGCAGGATCAAAATCATCACTTGCATATATCTACTGGAAAGAAACAGGGGACATGTCGGTGTGGAAGGGAATAGCTCAGGATGCAATCGTAATGAACACAGATGACCTGCTTTGTGCTGGAGTATATGATAACATTCTGATCTCATCGACGATAGGGAGGAATAAAATGCTTATTCCCGGAGAGGTTATCTCCGCAATTATCAATGGAACAGAAGAATTTCTCGAAAAACTAAGGACTCTCGGAATCGGCATTCATTCTACGGGAGGCGAAACGGCAGATGTTGGCGATCTTGTAAGAACAATCATTGTGGATTCCACGGTAACTGCCAGGATGAGAAGGAACGGGATTGTTTCGAATAATGGAATTCAGGCGGGAGATGTTATTGTCGGACTCGCCTCTTTCGGGCAGACCATTTATGAGGATGAATACAACAGCGGCATGGGAAGCAACGGGCTTACCTCCGCCCGGCATGATGTATTCGGCCCATATCTTGCAGCAAAGTATCCGGAAAGCTTCGATTCATCCCTGCCTTACGATCTGTTTTATTCAGGGAAACTGAAACTTACCGACATTGTCGAAGAACTGAACATTACCGCCGGGAAGCTGGTTCTTTCTCCCACAAGAACCTATGCTCCGGTAATAAAAGCGATCCTGGAGACAATGCGTCCGGAGATTCACGGAATGATCCATTGCTCGGGTGGAGGACAAACAAAAATTCTGCATTATATTGATAATGTGCATGTTGTAAAAGACAATCTTTTTCTCCTGCCGACTTTATTCAGGATCATTCATGAACAATCAGGCACTGACTGGAAGGAAATGTACCAGGTCTTCAATATGGGCCACAGGTTCGAGATCTATACCAGAGAAAAAAATGCAAAAGCAATAATTGACATTGCCAAAGAATTTGACCTTGAAGCAAGAATTATAGGTCATTGCGAGGCTTCTGATAAGAGGAGACTTACAATTATCTCTGAGTCCGGACGATTCGAATACTAGTCTTGACCCCCCATCCCCCCTAAAGGGGGGCTAAATTAATTACATAATATCCTAACATATAATAGATTAAACCCCCTTTAGGGGGTGGTCCCGAGTATTTGGGACCGGGGGTTTCAGATCTGATTGAACCTTTGCACCATTGTACCGTTGAGCCGTTGCACCTTTATACCTTTTTCCTATCTTTGCACCCGGAAATTCAGAAAGTATATGGCAGAAAACATGATTCTCGAGAGGCTGAAAGGCGTGAAAACACGTTTCATTGAGGTGGGAGAGCTTCTTACCAGTCCCGACATACTCTCTGACATGGAGCGTTATGTGAAGCTCAGCAAGGAATACAAGGATCTCCAGCCTATCATTGAAGCGTACGAAAAATACAAACTTACAACTTCAAATATTTCGAGCACAAAAGAAATGCTCGCCAGTGAGAAGGATGAAGAGATGAGGGAGATGGCAAAGGCCGAGCTCGATTCGTTGACTGTCCAGTTAGCTGAGCTGGAAGAGGAGATAAGATGGCTTCTTATCCCTGCTGATCCTGAGGACGATAAGAATGCTGTTATCGAGATCAGGGCAGGCACAGGAGGCGATGAGGCAAGCATCTTTGCAGGTGACCTTTACAGGATGTACACCAAATTCTTTGAACAGAAAGGATGGAAATCCGAAATTAACCGTGTATCGGAAGGTACGGCAGGCGGTTACAAGGAGATTGTGATGAGTGTCGCAGGCGACGGGGTATATGGTCTGATGAAATATGAGTCGGGTGTTCACAGGGTACAGCGGGTGCCGCAGACAGAAACCCAGGGCCGGATCCACACTTCAGCCGCCTCGGTTGTTGTGCTCCCGGAAGCCGATGAGTTTGATGTTGTTATTAAGACTGAAGATATCCGCAAGGATACATACTGTTCTTCAGGTCCCGGTGGTCAGTCAGTCAACACAACCTATTCGGCAATTCGTCTTACACATGTTCCTACCGGGATTGTTGTGACATGCCAGGATGAAAAGTCACAGCTTAAGAACTACGACAAGGCACTGGCGGAATTAAGGACCAGGCTCTACAACCTTGAATATCAGAAATACCTCGATGAGGTCTCACACAAGAGAAAGACCATGGTCTCGACAGGTGACAGGTCGGCCAAGATCAGAACATACAATTATCCGCAGGGCAGGATGACTGACCACAGGATAAACTACACGGTGTACAACCTGCCCTCAATTCTCGACGGCAACATCCAGGAGGTGATCGACAGGCTCCAGATGGCAGAGAATGCTGAAAGGCTTAAAGAAAACAACATCTAAGAAAACAGATTATGAATCACCTGCAGCTCTTCGACAACATCGTCAGGAAGAAGTCTTTCCTTTGCGTAGGCCTTGACTCGGAGATTGACAGAATACCGCCCTTCCTGAAAAAGCTGAAAGATCCGGTGCTTGAATTCAACAAGAAAATCATTGACGCGACCAGCAAATACGCTGTTGCCTATAAGCCTAATGTTGCTTTTTATGAATCATCAGGAGCTGAAGGATGGCTGACACTTGATGCTACCGTAAAATATATCAGGAAGAAATACCCTGATATCTTCATCATAGCCGACGCCAAGCGAGGCGACATTGGCAACACATCAAAAATGTATGCAAAGGCATTTCTTGAAAACATGCCTTTTGATGCTGTCACCGTGGCCCCATACATGGGCGAGGATTCAGTAACTCCATTCCTGACTTATCCGGGTAAGTGGGTAGTTCTGCTGGCACTCACGTCGAATAAAGGGGCTGATGATTTTCAGTATCACGACGAAGACGGTCTGAAGCTATATCAGCGGGTTCTGACCTTGTCGCAGAAATGGGGATCTGTTGATAATCTCATGTATGTGGTCGGAGCAACCCGGGCTGAAATGCTCAAGGATATCCGTAAAATCGTTCCCGATCATTTTCTTCTGGTGCCCGGTGTAGGTGCACAGGGCGGCAGTCTGCAGGAAGTGGCAAAATACGGAATGACAAATAAATGCGGCCTTCTGGTCAACTCATCCAGGGGCATCATTTTTGCCGACAGTACTGAAAATTTTGCCAAAGTTGCCGGAGAAAAAGCAAAGGAAATACAGGTGGAAATGGAGCAGCACCTTGCTGAAAGAAATCTTATTTAACTTCCGGTAAACTGACAGGATTGCTTCGTCTCCCGATTACTATGGTTTAAACAAATTTATAACAATAATTTTTCTCATATAGTCT
>CAZXAM010000062.1:0-3812 GCA_964638545.1 uncultured Rikenellaceae bacterium
TTAAGCCCCCCTTCAGGGGGGATGGGGGGCTATTCTTTTGTATACAAGAACCTCTTGATGCTCCGCTTGGGTGTTTTTGCAAATTCCTCCGGATGCAACCTGTACTTGCTAACCTGCATGAAATCCGGGATCTTTTCGTTTACTGCCTTCCTGGTCTCTTCAAGGATTTCGGGAATTTTATCCTCGGGAACATTATCTTTCTTCAGCATATCGAAGTCGGGATAAATGAGCCCTACAAGCTTGTTGTCCTCCATTATCACCAGCGATTCACCGATATAATCCATGTTATTGATCACTGCCTCGATCTCTTCCGGGAAAATGTTTTTTCCCGACGGACCCAGAAGCATTGTCTTGCTCCTTCCTTTGATGAAAATGTTTCCGTTCTTATCAATAAGACCCAGGTCGCCCGTGTGCATCCAGCCTTTTTCATCGATCATCTCTCTGGTTGCTTTTTCATTCTTATAATATCCCATCATCACGTTTTCACCCCTGAGAATGATCTCTCCGATCTTTTTTTCGGGATCAGGAGAATTAATCTTTACTTCCAGGGTATCGACAGCTTTGCCTGAACCTCCCAGAACAGTTGTGTCCCAGCTCCTGTAGCTGATAAGCGGGCCGCATTCTGTCATCCCGTATCCGACAGAGAAATTAAACCTGATCTTCCTGAAGAACCTTTCAGCTTCAGCATTGAATGGAGCGCCTCCGATCACAATCTCCTTGAATCTTCCACCAAACGAATGCGTGAGCTTTGCTTTGATCTTACTGTGAAGAATCTTGTTGAGGCCCGGTATTGCCAGAAGGATTTTCATATGAGGCTTGCTTATCACCGGCAGAAGCTGCTTCTTGAATATCTTTTCAATTACAAGCGGCACTGACAGTATCAGCCTGGGCTTTATCTCTCCGAAAGCTGCAAGGATAATCTGCGGAGAAGGTGTTTTGGTCAGTATCGTGATATGGCAGCCGAATGTGAACGGGAAAAGAAATTCGAATGCACAGCCGTAAGTGTGTGCAAGAGGAAGAAAAGAAACCAACGGATCTCCCGGACTAAGCGGCATATTATTCTGGGCAAACCTTACATTGGCGGCCAGACTGTTATGCGAGATCATGACTCCTTTTGAGAAGCCGGTGGTTCCGCCTGTGTAGCTTATGACCGCGAGCTTGTCATTTGTGACATCTGAGAATTTAATGTGTTCCGGCTTCAGTTCAGGATAGGTTTTCCTGAATTTCTCTTCGCTGGAAGAATAAGCTTCCTTTATTACGGGTGTATCCGAGGTTATAAGTGTAAAATTATCAAGGGAAATTACTCCTGTAATCAGCGGGATTTTTGCGGAGTCGAGAGTTTCATGGATCTTTTCATCTGCAAATAAAAGAACCGAATCTGAATGCGCTATCAGATTCATAAGGTCATCCGGCTTGAAGTCAGGAAGAATAGGAACTATAACAGCGCCATAGCTGACAGTCGCCAGATAGGTTACGCACCAGTTTGCCGAGTTGCGGCCGACCAGGGCTATCTTGTCGCCTTCCCTGATTCCGCTGTCCCTGAAAAAAATATGGAACTTAAGGATCTTTTCCGCTATCTCTTTGTAGGAATACCCCTTTTCTTTATAATTTGACAAAGCCTCAATATCCCAGTTCTGTTTGATGCTCTGTTCAAAATACCCTATTAATCGTTCCCTGATCATAACTTGATGTTTTGGTTTAAAAAGCAAATTTACAATATGGAAAACAAATACAGTCGGTATAAAGACCTCTTTTTACTTTAAGAATCAGAGGGTTTTTCAGACGAAGAACATAACAAGAAGTGCTATAGTAGACAGCACATTCACCACAGTGAAGAACCAGTTATAGTTCTCTCTTCTTTTGCTGAAATGCCCCAGTTTCCGTGCCAATATTCCAATATTCGGAACAAAAAGAACAAGAAGGAATGCAAAGAATTCTATTCCAAAAAAAACAGTGATAAGCCCCTCTTTGACCAGGGTTGAAAAATATATAACTATAAGAAGCACAAACAGATAAAGCAGGTACGTTACTTTCAGCATCAGCGTTGAAAGCAGTCTGCGCTTGTGCAGCTGGTGTGGTTTAAGATAGGCATATGCGAGTGAAAAAACCAGGACCACAAAAATTCCCCCCAGGATGAAATTCAGTATCTCCCTGAAGTTCGCTATTTCTTCATATATTGATAACCAGGCCATATTTAATTATTTGTCCATATAAGTGAGCTTGCTCCCAGGACTGCAGCGTTTTTTCCGTTGAGCCGTGATGGAAGTATTTTTACCTTACCCCTGTAAACAGCCAGCAGGTTTTCTTCCATCGCGCCGGCAGCAGGTTTAAACAGCAAGTCTCCCGCCTGCGCCAATCCTCCGAAAAGGAATATTGCTTCGGGATTTGTGTGAGCGACAAGATCGGCAAGCTTGCATCCAAGCAACCTCCCGGTCCTTTCAAACGCCATGCAGGCAAGGGGGTCTCCTTTTTTCGCAGCCTCGAAAATCATCTTTGAGTCAATCTCTTCGATACTGCAGCTTCTTAATTTGCTTGGCTTCAGGCTGTCGGCAAGTATTTTGATCATTGTCCGTTTCAGGCCTGTTGCAGAAACGTATGTCTCAAGACATCCTTTTTTGCCGCAGCCGCACTCACGGCCTGAGAATTCAGGTCTTACCCGTGTATGGCCTATTTCTCCTGCAAATCCGGTATGCCCGTAAACCAGTTTGCCGTCAATTACAAAGCCGCTTCCCAGACCTGTGCCAAGAGTGATCACCACAAAGTTTTTCATCCCCCTGGCACCACCAAAGATCATCTCCCCGACTGCGGCAGCATTTGCATCATTGGTAACAATTACCGGAAGGCTTGTGTGCCTGTGAAATATATCGGCGAAAGGAAATATGCCTTTCCAGGGAAGGCCTGCCGGGTATTCTATTGTTCCTTTATTGATATTCCCCATCGGCACACCGATGCCAAAGCCTTTTAGTTTGAATTCATGTGTTATTTTTTGCCCCGCGGCTGTTATCTTTCTGTAAAGAGCGGCGGCAAAACCCTCAATATCCTTATACTGAGGTGTCTTTAAGCTCCCTTCGGCAAGAATTGTTCCTTTGTGGTCGACGAGGCCAAAAACAGTGTTCGTCCCCCCTATATCAACTCCAACTGCAAGTTCTTTCACGGGCATTCGGATCTGTTGAATATACTAAGGATGTAAATATACCAAAATACTAATGAAATCTGATAATTCCGAAAAATTCAGGCCTGTGGAAATCCGGCTTAAGCGTTCCTACAGGATTCCATGTCAGGTAGTGCGGAACCGTAAGCTTATCACCGCATTTGTAAAAGTTAGCCCTGATCGTTTTCCCCTTCAGATTTTCTATTTTATGATGAAAAAACACTTTCATTGGAACTGCGATTGTAAGTGTCCAGTCAGTTTTACCAATTTGTTCAGGCACTGGATCCTTGCCTGGTGAAGCCTTACGCCTTATCTCTCCGATAATTTCAGGATCGGCTCTTTTCCTGTTTTCCCTTGATGTGCCTGATCCCATCAGGCAAGTTCCGATGCCGTTAAATTCCAGGTTGTAATAGATCCCATCATCAACCGGTGAAACGAAGAATTCAACACATGAATCTTCAAAAACATCCTGGTTGGATTCTGTTTTTTCAGCCTTGAAATATTTCTCGATGACATAATATTTCAGCAATATCTCATGCCGGGTGTACCCAATTGAAAATGAAATTTCAGGTTTATATTCAAAGTTTTGCCAGTTAACCTGATCTATGTAATTCTTCTGAAGCAAGTCCAGCGCTTCAGAAACTGAATCCAGGTCCGGGTA
>CAZXAM010000062.1:3912-12294 GCA_964638545.1 uncultured Rikenellaceae bacterium
AGTGCTGCTGAACCAAGCACTGCTCCAATGCTTTCCGGAATGCCTGACGGAAGGATCTTCACGGTATTCTTCATCAGAACATAATTGTTCTTCTCGAGATATGCTCTCACAGGCCTGAAAAGCATTTCTCCCGCCTGAGCGAGTCCTCCAAAAAGGAATATGGCTTCGGGACTGGAGAAGACTATTGAGTTGATGATTCCGAATCCGAGTATCTCAGCAGTTTCATTCATAGCCCTGACAGCTATCGGATCTTTTTTAGCCGCTGCCTCGGCAATTTTCTTTGATGTGAGTTTTGACACAGGGATATCGCGCAGAGGACTCTCATCTCTCATTTCGCTCATTAGATGAATAACTGTTTTTACAAGTCCTGTTGCCGAAGCATATGTTTCGAGACAACCCTTGCGTCCGCATCCGCACTCGCGTCCGTTGGGCACGACGGTCATATGGCCCAGCTCTCCGGCGAATCCGGTATGACCATAGACCATTTTGCCATCTATTACGATTCCGCTGCCAAGGCCCGTGCCAAGGGTAAGAACAATGAAATCCTTCATTTTCTTTGCTCCTCCGAATATCATCTCTCCCATTGCTGCGGCATTTGCATCGTTAGTTACAACAACCGGGACATTAATTTTTTTCTTAATGAGATCGGACAGCGGCACTATCCCTTTCCAGGCAAGATTAGGGGCATGTTCTATAGTTCCCCTGTGGTAATTTGCATCGGGAGCCCCTATGCCGATTCCTGCCAGCCTGAGTTCCTTGTCAGCTGCAAGAAGTTTTTTTATTGCAGCGGCAAGAGCAATGACAAATTCTTCAACTTTAGGATAATCGGTGGTTTTAAAAGTGCCCCGGGAAAGAACTTTTCCTTTTTCATCTACCAGGCCAAAGACTGTATTGGTGCCTCCGATATCTACTCCTGCAACTACTTTTTTCATATTAATGGTCTTAAGATCATAACTGTCGGCCGGAACCTGTCCTTGAGCCTGTTCTTGGCGTGCTTTTAACCTTTTTTACGTTTTTTTCGCTTATATCCCAATCCTGATCAGCCCAGAAGTTTTCAGGCAGATCAATTACTCTCGGATAGAACGAGACCGGCTCTGGCTGCCTTCGCGTGATAAAATCTCCTGTCGTCCACTTTCCGTCTCCGTTAAGGTCATAGATCACCCTGATCCTGTATCTGCCTTTATCCAGAAGCGTAAATTCCGTGATCCCGTCTCTGTCGGCCTTCTCCTCTCTTAATATTTTGTCCTGCTCATTAAGCAATTGGATAATACGGCTGCCTTCAAAGTTATTAATATTCAGTTTAAGCTTGCTGAATGTTTCTTTGACTGTGAAATTTGATCCGGTCGAATCAGATTGTTCTCCGTAAATGTTCCCGAATGCGGCCGAGTCGGCACTGAAAATATAATTCTTCTTAACATTGATTTCCGCATTTAATATCAGACTGCATGATTTTCCGCTTACCTTTTCAAAATTATATGGCAGGGGGAACCTTTGTTTATCCTTTACTTCAAACAGTTTTATCTTTGAGGTGTCTGGCTCCCTGAAAGGTGTTGAGGATGTAAAAATCAATTTCTGCCCGGGTTTTAGCATCCCCTTTGCCAGTGGAGATGTTACCAGGAACGGTTTTGGCTTTGGCTTTCCTCTTGTTGGGCGGGGCGCCAGGTATCTCATTAAAATTGTATCCTGCTTGCTTATTAAATTTCCCAGGGAGTCGGTAAAGGGGTAATTCACAATTGATGTGATCACTGGCTGGGAAAATAAGGAACTGTCGGTCAGCCAAACCAGCATTGTATCTGCTTCCCTCGATCTTTCAATGAAATAAGAACCCGAGGGGGCGCCGGGAAGCGAAAAATCGAAGCCTATTGTATCAGGAGGAAGAGACAGTGTATATACAAGCTTGTACTGCATTTCCCTTTTTGATCCGGTGAGATAGCGGATCTTATTTTCTGGCTTGAACAGTATCAGCTTATATTCGCCTTTCATCACAACCGTGTCTGTGGTTTTTCTGTCAACAGGTATCGCTTTTAAGGAGTCGGGAACGGGTGGTATATAATTTTTTTCTGATGACAATTCGATGATCGTATCCAGAAATGCAAACTCCTCATCCGGCAGATTGAAGTTCTTGCTGTTGTCAGCATCTTTAAGGGCGTAAAGCCTGTACCGGCCTTCCTTTAAATTATCGATACGGAAATAACCTGTTTTTGTGGATTTTGTAATATAGTCAGGTATTGTTTTCATTACTGCGGTGTCGGACGGATTGCTGTATAGCATTACCAGCGCATCTTCCGGAGGATCGAGGCTGAAAGCAGAAAAAACATTCCCTGTGACTGAAAGGGAGTCGACAACATCTCCTGTTGAGATCACAAACTGATAATTGTCTATCGGATTAGATTCGTTGAGGTCTCTGATGGCATCCTGAAAATAGAAAGTATAAGTGGTGCTGTCCCTGAGCTCCTCTTCTAATTCAATTTCAAGGCTTTTACCCTTTATGCGGATCAGGGGTTTTTTCTTCATCGGAGGAGATACCATGAATTTCTCACTGATCTTTTCGAGAGAGATGAATTCATTGAATGTTATGGTAATCTTTTTATCCCTGAACCTGGTTTGACCGTTTAAAGGTTCACTTTTTACAACCACGGGCGGTTCCTTGTCCTTTGCTCCTCCGCTGGGGGAACTCACTTTTGCACATGATGCGGCCAGGATAAGTGAAACTAAGACTGTAAAACACTGACCTGATATTTTCCTGTTCATCTCATATCCCGGTTGATCACCTGCAAACATACATCATTTTTATTTTTCCCCGATCCTTCAGGCTTCTTAACTTTAGGCGCTTCAAACTTTAGCTCACTCTAGGCACTTCCAGTTCTATTTTCTACCTTTGACAGTCATAAATTTAAGCAGACTATGCATTTTCTAGTAATTCCCTGGGATGTCAATCCTGAAATTTTCCGGATAGGCTCTTTTGCCGTAAGATGGTATGGCCTTCTTTTTGCCTCATCATTCCTGTTCGGCTATTTCATTATGCTGAGGATATTTAAAAATGAGAATCTGCCGGATTCTCTGCTCGACAAGCTTACCGTTTACATGGCAATAGGCGTTATAATTGGCGCAAGACTGGGACATTGCCTTATTTATGAGCCGGAGTATTACCTTTCAAAACCGCTTGAGATACTTAAGGTCTGGAAAGGAGGACTTGCCAGCCATGGCGCAGCAGCAGGGATACTGATAGCAGTGGGAATTTTTGCATACAAAGAAAAAAAGGGATATTTCTGGGTTCTCGACCGTGTGGCAATTGTAGTTGCTTTGTCAGGATTTTTTATCAGGATGGGTAACCTGATGAACTCCGAGATTTACGGCATTGAGACAACGGTTCCCTGGGGATTTGTTTTCCTGCGAAACGGGGAAACAGCTCCAAAACATCCCACGCAGATCTATGAAGGCCTTGCCTACCTGCTGATCTTTCTTCTTCTTTTCCGTATTTACTGGAGAAAGAAGGGACAGTATATTGAAGGTACCCTGATCAGTCTTATCTGCATTCTTATTTTCGGTGTGAGATTTTTTATTGAATTTATTAAGGAAGACCAGGTGGCACAGGAAGCCGGAATGCTTCTGAATTACGGACAGAAATACAGCATCCCCTTCTTTATAATTGGATGCATTGGTCTTGCGATAAGTCTTAAGATAAAAAAGCGGGCTGTAATTAAAAGTCCGGCTACTTCTTCAAAATCCCGTTAAAAAGAACATCGAGAATAGCCTCGAGACGGTTCTCTATATTGACCTCCTTTTTCATCCAGAAAAGGGGTACTTCAAGTCCTTTAAGGGTCGTCTGTACTGCAAGGGCCGTATATTCGCTGTTGGCTACGCTGAATACTTTCTTTCTTGTTCCGTGCCACAGGAGCAGCCTCAGCATTGCAAGCTCCTCACGGTCGTATTTTGTTCTTATATTCTCGATAAATTCAAAGTGATCGAGGTTCTTGTCGAATATAGCATTGTAGTAATTTGCCAGTTTTTCGAACGTTTTCATCCTGACAAAAACATAGTTTCTCACCTTTTCAACGGGTGATTCAACAGACTTGATTGCAGTAGTGAGTTCATTTCTAAGGATATTGGCTTCGTGGAGAACTACTGCTTCAAATATCTCTTCCTTGCTTGTGAAATAATAATATATGGAACTTTTGCCCATTTTCAGCTCACGGGCTATCTCATCCATGGTGGTTTTCCGGAATCCGTAGCGGCTGAAAATCTGCCCGGCAGTTATGATTATTTTCTTCCTAAATTCCTCTTTGTTAATCATCTATGCCTTTATTCAAAACCTGAAATGTATCAATTGCAAAAATATAACATTAAAAGTTCAGTTCAAAATCTTCGAATGCTTTAGTCGATTATTCGAAACCGATCGCCGCGTCTCTTCAGGATCAGGAATAATATCCTGTTAATTTTCTTAAATTTGATACTTTGATAAAAAGGGAGAATAATGCAGGTCGGAAATAAAAATTACCAGAGCATCTGGCTCGACGAATCAGATCCATCGGTTGTAAGGGTTATTGATCAGCAAAAACTTCCATTTTCATTTGAGATCCGTGAACTCCGTTCGGTTGAGGATGTTTTTTGTGCAATCAGGGATATGACTGTAAGAGGAGCTCCGCTTATTGGTGCAGCCGGAGCTTTTGCCGTTTATCTTGCAACACTCGAAATGAGTCCTGTTACAAACTCCTGGCAGCATCTGAACAATGCAGCCCGTTATATTGCATCCTCCCGTCCCACTGCGGTTAATCTTTCATGGGCGGTTGACCGTGTCAGGGAAAAAATCAATAGCCGATCTTGCGGAAAACCTATTTCGGAAACAGCTCTTGAAGCTGCCCTCGACATATGCAAAACGGAAATTGAAAACTGCAGGGCGATAGGAAAACACGGATTGCCTCTTATTGAGAAGATCAGTAAAAAGAAGAAGGGCGCTCCTGTTAATATTCTGACACACTGCAATGCGGGATGGCTTGCATGCGTGGATTATGGAACAGTCACCGCTCCAATATATCTTGCTCATGAAGCAGGCATCCCTGTTCATGTCTGGGTTGACGAGACCAGGCCAAGGAATCAGGGAGCCAGGCTCACGACCTGGGAACTCGGACAGGCTGGAGTTCCGCATACTCTTATTGCCGACAACACTGGAGGCCATCTCATGCAGCATGGAATGGTCGATATTGTAATGGTCGGATGCGACCGGGCTACGAGCAGAGGTGATGTGGCAAACAAGATCGGGACATATCTTAAGGCACTCGCCGCTCACGACAATAAAATTCCTTTTTACTCCGTATTTCCTTCAACATCGATTGATTTTAACATTGCCGACGGTATTTCAGAGATCCCCGTGGAAGAGCGGGATGCAGGAGAGGTTACTGCTGTTTCAGGGATGTCGGGCAAAGAGGTTGTGACAATCCGGATCTGTCTGGAAAACACACCTGCCGCCAATTACGGGTTTGATGTAACACCTGCCAGGCTGATAACGGGATTTATAACTGAAAAAGGCATATGCAGGGCAGAAGAAAAAGAGATTAAAAAAATGTTTTCAGATAAACTTGAATAAAATGGAAGGAGTTGTAAAATTCAACTGTCACTGGAACCAGTCGGGTCCCGTGATCTCCGACGAGCAATTTGAAATAATAAACTACTGGAGGGAGGTCTTATACAATATGGATCTTATTGGCGCTTACGAAAATGGTGTGGGATTCGGGAACATAAGCATGCGCATCCGCGGAGGGAACCAGTTTATAATAACCGGTTCGGCCACGGGAGAGATCCCTGAGCTGGAACCCGGCCATTATGTAAAGGTGAATTCATTCAATATAGACGACAATGCCGTACAGTGCGTTGGTCCGCTTAAAGCCTCTTCAGAATCGCTTACTCATGCAGCGATATATCTTGCCGATCCGGGGGCAAATGCCGTGGTGCATGTGCATGCCATTGAGCTGTGGAATGAGATTATCTATAAAGTTCCAACCACGAATCCTTCGATGGACTACGGAACGCCGGGACTGGCAAAAGACATTTTCAGGCTTTTCAGCGACTCTGATGTTATTGAAAAGAGGATAATAGTCATGGCCGGCGACAGGGCAGGAATTCTTGCTTTCGGGCACGATGTCGATGAGGCTGTGAATGTATTGATGGAGTACCTTAAAATGAAAAATTGATACATTTATCTGATTCCCATATTCGCGAATTCATAACATAATCTTCAGATGAAAAAAATAAAAGTATTAGCATTTTCTTTATTCATCTTCTGCGGCATCTCAGCCCAGAAGCCGCCATTTTATAAGAACTTTTCAGTTTCTGCATATGCCAGGGCCTATGAAGTAAGGGATATGGCCGATCAGAAAAAGCTTCAGGAGACATGGGACCTTATCAGCCGCCAGGTTAAAATCGATAAGATATATCTCGAAACCCACCGTGATAAACTTATTGTAGATGAAAAGACCCTAACCTCAGCCATAAAATTCTTCAGATCAAAAGGCTTGAAAGTAGCCGGGGGAATAACATATACAATAGATGAAAGCAACAATTTTGAGACTTTCTGCTATTCAAATCCCGAACACAGGGCTATGGCAAAAGAGATAGCCGAATATACAGCCAGGCATTTTGATGAATTTATTCTTGACGACTTCTTCTTCACCTCCTGCAAATGCGATCTGTGTATCAAAGCAAAGGGTGAAATGAGCTGGACTGATTTCCGGCTCAAGCTGATGACTGATGCTGCCCGCGATCTTATAATAAATCCTGCAAAGGCAGTAAATCCGAAAGTGAAGATAGTTATCAAATATCCTAACTGGTATGAACATTTCCAGGGACTTGGATTCAATCTCAAAGACGAACCAAAAATGTTTGACGGTATATATACAGGTACCGAGACCCGTGATGCAGTCAGTTCCGATCAGCACCTTCAGCAATACGAAAGTTATCTGATCTTCAGGTATTTTGAGAATATCGCCCCGGGACGCAACGGAGGCGGCTGGGTCGATTCAGGAGGTGCAACATACCTTGACCGTTACACGGAGCAATTCTGGCTGACACTTTTTGCAAAAGCCCCGGAGATAACTATGTTCGATTACAGGCAGCTTCAGTCTGCAATTCGTCCCGCACAGAGAGGAGCCTGGCAGGGAACAGGCACAAGCTTTGACTTCGACGAAATGATGAAACCTTTTAAGCTGTCTGACGGAACAGAAGTAAAACCTACCACTATAGCCAGGGCTGCCGGAATGACATTCGAGCAGGCAGATAAATTCCTCGGACAGCTCGGGAAGCCGGTCGGACTGAAAAGTTACCGGCCTTATCATGCCACGGGGGAGGATTTCCTTCAGAATTACCTTGGTATGATAGGCATTCCGATGGATCTGGTTCCGGAATTCCCTGACGACGGCAAAATGATACTGCTTACCGAGTCGGCTAAATATGATCCGGCAATAGTGCAAAAAATCAGACAGCGTATTCAGTCGGGCAAGAACGTGATGATAACTTCCGGTTTGCTGAGAGCTCTTCAGGGAAAGGGTATAGAAGATATCGCCGAGATTACGTATACCGACAGGAAAGCGCTGGTGAGTGAATTCAAGGCCGGATGGGGCAGGTTGGTAAAGTCATCGAAAGAGATCCTCATTCCTCAGATCAATTATCTTACGAATGATTCCTGGGAAGAGATATCAGCTATCAGTGGTGTTGCAGGATGGCCTCTTTTGCACCGGGCCCAGTATTCCAAAGGTTATCTTTATGTGCTTACGATACCCGAGAATTTCTCAGATCTGTATCTATATCCGCCTGAGGTTCTTAACCGAATCCGAAGTGTGGCTTCTCAGGGAATGAACGTTCGTATGGAAGGCCCTTCGAATGTCAGCATTTTCCTGTATGATAACGGGACATTCATTGTGGAATCATTTCTTCCGGAGCCTGTAAAAGTTAAGGTGATTGCAACTGGCTCAGCAGGGAGCATTGAGGATCTGCTTTCAGGAGAAACAATAACAGGTGCAGCTGTTATGGCTTTTATGGCAAGGAACAGGCAGGCTGATCCCGAGCGCAGTTTTGAAATTACGGTAAAGCCGCATTCTTACAGGGTTTTCCGGATTAAGGAGACAAAATAGGGAATTTAGAGGTTGGATAAATAGAGACATACCAAGCAAGAATTAAGTGTTTTTGGATAATTCCCTACAAATAATTAATATTGCAGTCCGAAAAACCAGTTGCTTGTTGCTTGTTTCTTATTGCCAGTTAACTGAAGGTTAAATTTGTAATAACCAGCAACCAGTACCCAGCAACGAGTAACTAGAAAGGGCCCATAGCTCAGCTGGTTAGAGCACCTGACTCATAATCAGGGGGTCGCTGGTTCGATCCCAGCTGGGC
>CAZXAM010000063.1:0-11576 GCA_964638545.1 uncultured Rikenellaceae bacterium
ATTTTTACTCTCTGAATGTGAGCTGTCAAAGCTTAATTCATATCCGATTTTTGTAAATATTATAAGGCAGCTGGTTAAGCCAATTACCAGGCCGGCAAAGATCAGCAGGTTGGATTTATAGTTTCTTGATATTCTTCGTATTGCGATTAGGAGGTTTTGTACATTCATATAGTATTTTTTACATCATTATTAAATTTTGTTCCTTCTTTATGCCCCCGCTTGGGGTCCCGATAGCTATCGGGATGGGGGTGAGTTACTCGTATCGGAGAGCCTCCACCGGGTTTCTTGTCGCTGCACGCCAGCTCTGCCAGGAAATCTACCCCTAAATCCCCCAGGGGGGACTTTTTGATTTCTACTCTTAATTAAATTCATAAGTATTAATCATATCATATTCCTTTCAAAGCCCCCCTGGGGGGTTGGGGGGTTAACTTCCGCCCCCCGTGGGGGGTTTGGGGGTGAGTTATTCATATCTGAGTGCCTCCACCGGGTTCCTTGTCGCAGCTCTCAATGATTGGATTGAGACTGTAAATAATGCAATTCCCAACGCCATTAATCCTGCCAGGCCAAAGATCCACCAGCTTAAATCGGTTTTGCAGGCGAAGTTTTCGAGCCATTTATGCATAGCGAAAAATGCAACAGGTGTAGCGACAATAAATGCAATGATCACCCATTTTACAATGTTTTTGTTCAGCATCGCCAGGATTTCTGACACCCTTGCTCCGTTAACCTTGCGGATGCCTATTTCCTTAATCTTTCTATTTGTTTTAAGCTCTATTAACCCAATCAATCCAAGGCAGGCAATTATTATAGCAAATGAAGCGAATATACCTACAGCCCTGGCCTGCTTCTCTTCTTTCAGGTACATCGACTGTATCCAGTCGTCGTAAAAAGCGAAATCAACAGAGGTTGAAGGTTCAATTTCTGAATAGCATTTCCTTATATATTCAATATTCCCCGGAACATTCCCATTGATCTTAATATTCAAAACATCGGGGCGTTGGCTTCTTTCCAGGACAAGAAAGCCAAGCTCCTGATGCAGATTATCAAAGAAAAAATCCCTGACAATTCCAACAACCTCACATCCATACAATTTTTTTCCTTCAAAAGAATCCCAACCAAGGTTTTTGTAGTACAATTCATTTATTAAGCAGGTAGGCCCTCCATTAGAGTAATCTATGTTTTCCCCTTCAATTATCTGTAATCCGAAAAGGTCAACAAAATTCTCATCGATACCGAACATTCTCCAGTCGACATTTTTTAATTTTCCATCAACTTCAATTTCTTGTGTCCCTGTCCCTTCAAAATCCATAATACTCCCGCTGCTCCCGGCAACGGCAATGATATCAGGGTTTGATAAAAGCTTCTGCTTCAATACATCTGGCTTTTTCAATGCTTCTCCCTGGAGATTAAGTCTGATGACCATTTCTCTCTGGAAACCCAGATCCTTGTGCTTAATGAAATCTATCTGTTTTTGAATGAAGAGAGCTGAAGTAATTAATGAGATTGCGATAAAAAACTGAACAGCAATAATACTTTCCGTCCCATTATATTTTCTGAAAACCGGTTTTTTTGTCATCATCTGGTGGGGAGAGAATCCGGAAAATGCAAATGCCGGGAAGAGGCCCGATATAATGCCGGTGAGGGAAAAAACAATTAATACTGTAATCCAGACTTGCGGAACCGAGAACAGCGAGCTGATTTCAATTTCTTTCCCCAGTATTCCTGACAAGACCGGGGCGATAATTAATGCTAACCACATTGCAATTAAAAATGACAGAATAGTTACAAGTAATCCTTCATTCAAAAACTGAAGAAAGATATTCCGGCTTGACGCGCCGGCCGTTTTCTTTATACCAATTTCTTTAACCCGCTGATATCCTGCTGAAACCGTCAGATTCACATAATTGAATATTGTCATGAATAATAATACTATTGCTATGCTGGTAAGGAGATACAGCATACTTACGTTCGCATGAGGAAGGTAATCACCAGGGGTGCTTGTGTCAAAATAAACATCCAGTAAAGGCTGAAGTTTAACTTTATCATCACTGAATAAATGCCATTTATTAATTATTGCCGATATCTGGGTGCCGATGATCACCGGATCAGCATTTTCATTGATCTGAACAAATGAATTGAAGAGCTTATGGGTTTCATTAAATTCCTTACTGCCCATATAATTAGCCCAGCCCCTTTCCAGACCAAAGATTACATCGAATTGCAATGATGAATTCCGCGGCAGATCGTTTATCACTCCAACAATCTTTAAATCCATGTAATCACCCTTCAGGATTTCCCCAACAGGATTTTTGTCACCAAACCACTTTTCACAAAATGATCTGGTTATAATGACATTGTCTTTAACATTCAATGCATTATCAGCAGTCCGAGATATAAAATTAAGAGAAAAAATGTCAAGAAATGCATCATTTGTTGCAAGGCATTTAACATCTGTCTTGACATTACCCATATCAAACAGGTTGTTGCGGAGGCTGTACATACAAATATTCTTAACACCCGGAACCTGTTCCCTGACATCATCTATCAAAGACACGGGAAGAAGGGTTTCCTCTCCACGCTTTAACCGGTAAATGTTACCCACACCAGGAATGCTCCTGTCAGTATTTCTTTCTTCAATAATATAAATGACCAGTAGAAGAATGACAGCCATACTAATGGTAAAACCACCAATTGTGATCAGCGACAGCAATTTTCTTCTTGAGAGCGAACGAAAATAATATCTTAAAAATCGTAACATCTTTTATGTTTTAGTATTTACCAGTCTATTTCCTCCCTCCTTGTTATCTTATTTGAAATAACTATAATAATGCCAAGATTATATCTTATTGGGATAGAGTTTAATACAAGAGATGTCCAAACAATATAGTAAATATATTTTACATTTATACGTAAAATATATTTACGCTATCTTGATTTTCTTATTGATATAACTTATCTTAACCACGGAGTTCCACTGAGTTAAACCGGAGTTGCACAGAGCAAGAACAGTGTTACTCCGTGAAAAACTCCGTGCAACTCTGTGGTTAAAATAATTAATAATGCCAATTCAGAAAGGGAACATCCTCATTGTTGACGACAACAAAAGTATTCTCAGTGCTCTTGAGATCCTTCTTGCTCCGGAATTCGGCGAGGTCGCAACAATAGCAAATCCGAACCAGATACCGTCGGAACTAAGAAAGAGGGAATATAATGTGGTAATTCTGGACATGAATTTCAGTGCAGGAGTAAATACCGGCAATGAAGGCATATACTGGCTTGAAAGGATAAGGGGTTCTAATCCTGAAATTTCTGTTGTTATGATCACTGCCTATGGCGATGTAGACACTGCTGTCAGGGCTTTGAAAGCAGGCGCTTCGGATTTTATTCTTAAACCATGGGACAATGAAAAACTGCTTGCAACTGTCAGACTGGCCTTACAGCTTAACCTTTCAAAAAAAGAGGTTAAAGACCTGAAAGAGAGAGAATCTGAACTTAAGAAAGAAATCAACCGCGATCAGCGGCACATAATAGGATCATCGCCCGTGATCATCGATGTACTGAACCTGGTCAGGAAAGTTGCCAGGACTGATGCCAACGTTCTTATCACTGGGGAAAACGGAACCGGCAAGGAACTTATAGCCCAGGAGATCCACCGTTTATCGAACAGGGCTGCAGAATTGCTGGTGAGCGTTGATATGGGGGCCATTACCGAAACTCTTTTCGAAAGCGAGCTGTTCGGGCATGTGAAAGGAGCATTTACGGATGCCAGGGAAAACCGGCAGGGAAAGTTTGAAATAGCTCACAGGGGAACACTTTTCCTTGATGAGATAGGAAACCTTTCTTTTCATCTTCAGTCCAAGCTCCTGACCGCGATAGAAAACAGGCAGATATCCAGGGTAGGTTCGAATCAGATCATTCCCACAGACATCAGGCTTATCTGTGCGACGAATAAGAACCCGGGGAACATGGTAAAAGAGGGTCTTTTCAGGGAAGATCTCCTTTACAGGATTAACACTATTCAGATTGAATTGCCCCCATTGAGGGAACGGGGAAATGACATTATTCTCCTTTCAGAGTTTTTCCTCAGTAAATACACCCGGAAATACAATAAACCCGGGATGAGGATCAACAAGCATGCTATTGACAAACTTATGGAATACTCCTGGCCGGGCAATATACGGGAATTACTGAATACTATCGAGAAGGCTGTAATTCTCAGCGAATCATCAGTAATAAAGCCCGAGGATCTTTATCTGCGTCCTGCAGCGGAAATAAAGAACCTCGATTCCATTACCACTCTTGAAGAAATGGAGGAGAAGATGATAAGGCTGGCTCTCGATAAAAACAACGGTAATTACACTGCTGCTGCTGAACAGCTTGGAATAACAAGGCAGACATTATATAACAGGATTAGAAAAAACAGACAGGATGATAAGTAAATGGCTCTCTGCTAATATCATTATAAGGGTATCTCTGATCCTTATTTTCTCCTTGCTTCTCGGCTACCTGATATTCAAAGAACAATCTTTGCGGTTTTCGATAATCTGCTCGGCGACAATAATAATTTTAGCTGTAAACCTGATATCATTTCTTAACAGAACAAACAGGAATATCAGATTCTTTTTTGATTCTGTAAGAAACGACGATTCAAATCTCTCTTTTCCTATAGATAATAAAACGACGAGTTTGCGGGAATTGAACCAGAGCATGAACAGGGTCAACCAACAGATTCAACATCTGAAGATTGAAAACAGACAGCAGGAACAATACTTTCAGAAAATTCTTGAACACCTGGGAACAGGGATCATAACTTACAACAATAAAGGATTTATCTTTCATGCAAATTCAGCAGCAAAAAGGCTGTTGTCGGTCGATGTACTGACACACCTGCAGCAGATAGAGAGGATAGACAAAAAGCTGTTCCTGATATTAAGAGATCTTAAACCATTTGAAAGACACCTGGTTGCAGTTAATACAATTCAGGGGGAAATTCAATTATCCCTTAAATCAACATCGTTCGGTTCGGATGACAATGAGCTCATAATACTTTCAATCCAGGATATTAAACACGAGCTTGATGAGAAAGAGGTTGATTCATGGATGAGACTTATCCGGGTCCTTATGCATGAAATAATGAATTCCATTACGCCAATAACTTCATTATCAGAATCATTGTCGACAATTTACCGTTCAGGAGATAAACCGGTAAGGCCGGAAGATGTTACAGAAAAAACTATTGCCACCACCCTTCAGGGATTAAGCGTAATAAAGCAGCAGGGTAAAGGTTTGATGGAATTCGTTGAATCGTACCGGAAACTTACCCGCATCCCTAAACCGGAAATGAAACCATTTAAAATAAAAGATCTTTACTCGCGGGTGAAGATGCTGAGTGATTCTCTTGAAAAAGGGACAAATACAGAAATAAGATGCCTTTCAGATGATCCTGACCTGGAGATCAATGCCGATGAGAACCTGATCTGCCTTGTCCTTATAAACCTTATAAAGAACGCGCTGGAAGCAAATGAAAAGAATCCTGAATGTAAAATTACTATCAATACACGTTCTGATCAGGGAGGCAAACCCGAGATATGTGTTTCAGACAATGGCCCGGGTATCAGCAAAGAGAATCTCGAACAGATCTTTATTCCCTTCTTCACAACACGTGAAAAAGGTTCGGGAATAGGATTGAGCATTTCTAAGCAGATCATGGGGGCTCATGGAGGGACTCTAAAAGTCCGTTCCATTCCGGAGAGAGAAACAGTATTCTGTTTGAACTTCTAGAAGAAGGTAAAAATCCCCATCAGGTTTAAAGATTAAATTAATAACGCTGGAAGTGAGGGATGAGATCCCTCGTTATCACTCGGGATGACAAGGCATTTTTAGGGTACAAGGTGGAAGAAGTGGCGATTCGAATTCAAATGCCTCAAATTTTTTGACTTTCATTTCGAATCGCCACTTCTTCCACCTACTATATATTGATTCATGATGTCATCCTGAGCGTCAGCGAAGGATCTTCTTCTTATCAAACACTAATGTTCTATAGGACTAAAACCCGCTCATAACAGTAAGAATACCTATTCTGTCTTCAGCGATCGTGCCGGATTCATAACAGATGCCTGGTACGCTTTATAGCTTATAGTAATGAAAGTCAAAGCAAATGTCATTAATGCTGCAAGAACGAGAAGAGTTGCATTTATGTTTGTTTTATAGACGTAATTCTCAAGCCAGTTGCTCATTATGAAATATGCAGATGGAATTGCTATTACAATTGAAATAGCTATCAGGATCAGGAAATCCCTTGAGATCAGCCTTACAATTACACCTTCATCAGCGCCGAATACTTTCCGGATCCCTATTTCCTTTGTCCTTTGTTCAACCATGTATGATGCCAGGCCGAATAATCCCAGGCAGGCTATCAGGATAGCCAGAATTGTGAACAGGGTAAATATGAAACCTCTCTTTTCATCGGCCTCAAACTGATCGTTAAACCTTTGTGTCAGGAAAGTATATGTGAAGGGCTGGCCGGGAAAAACTTCCTTCCATTTGCTCTCAATAAAGCTTATAGTCTGTTCTGTATTTTCTCCTCCGAGTTTTAAATAAATTATATTGTTTCTTTCGCGGTAAATAAGCATGAGCGATTCAATTTCATTGTACATCCCTGTCTGATGATAATCTTTCATCACACCTATGACCCGTCCATCAATCACAGACCTGTTGTCGCCCAGTTCTACTTTCTTCCCGATAGCATCTTTCCACCCCAGCCTGTTGACCAGAGTCTCATTCACAACAACGCCGGTAAGAGTATCCGAGGGCATATCCTGCTGAAAATCACGACCATCTATGATCTTAATTCCGAGCGTCTCAATAAAATCATGATCAACCACTGCAAAATTGATCGTTCTCTGGACCATACCCTGGTCAGTTTCCATATTAAATATTACTTTGCCTGAGCCTCCACCCATAGGTGTGTTTGTAGAAGTAACATATTTTACATTATCGTTTTCTAAAAGTGTCCGTTTCAGTACGGGATACTTCCGGATCATTTCCTGGTTGTTCAGCTGAAGAACAATTATGTTTTCCTGGTTGAATCCCTGATCCATATTTTTGAGATAATTCAGTTGCCTGAATACAACAAGAGTGCAAACAATCATTGCGACCGATATCGTGAACTGGACCACAACCAGGATCTTGCGGAACAGGCTGCCAGCAGAACCCCTGGTTATCTCACCTTTCAGAACTGTAACAGGACTGAACCTTGAAAGGAAGAAAGCGGGATAGCTTCCTCCGAAAATTCCGGCGACAAGAATTACACCCAAAACAGAAATGATAACGACCGGGCTGTAGAGTAAAGCGAGATCAAATGATTTCCCGGCCAGCAGGTTAAACTTCGGAAGGAGAATGATCAGAAGTATAATGCTGAACAGAAGGGAAATAAGTGTAAGGACAACAGATTCGGAAAGGAATTGCGCAACGAGAGGCCCCCTTCTGGAACCAACGACTTTTCGCAATCCCACCTCCCTGGCCCGGCTTGTTGATCGTGCGGTGGCAAGATTCATATAATTCATAGCAGCAATCAGGACAAGAAATAGAGCGACAATTCCAAAAATGATCACGTACGTAATACTGCCGGTAGGCTCAGGTTCAGATGCATTCGTTGAATAAAGATGAATCTTTGTTATCGGTTCCAGAATGTATTCAATCTTGATTTTCAGAGGTTCGAATATTGTTTTCATGTGGGTATCATACATGCCCTGGATCTTTTTTTCGAATGCCATGACATCGAAATTCTTAGGAAACAACAGGTAAGTGAATACGCCGAAATTACCCCAGGTGCCGATCTGCTTTGGAAGGTTATTTCTTGCAGAAACGGCATCGAAGCGAAAATGCGAATTAGAAGGGACATCCTCTATCACCCCTGTGACCTCGAAAGTGGTGTTGCCTGTTGTCAGCGTCTTGCCTATGGGATCGGCATCACCGAAATACCTGGCAGCAACTTTTTCGGTAAGAACTATTTTACCGGGATCTTTTACTGCCGACCTTACATCGCCTTTCAGTACTTTGTAAGAGAAAATATCAAAAAGGGTTGAATCGGCATAGAAGAAATTCACTTCGATGTTCTCTTTATCCTCATACTTATAAAGAGTCTGAGGCATGTTTATGAACCTCACAAATGACTGTACCTCGGGATAATCCTGAACAACCTGCGGACCCATCGGGATCTGGGCAAAGATCCAGGTGAACTGGTCATCCGTTTCAGTTAATTTCGACGACACCCGGTATATCCGGTCCGCATTTTCATGGTACCTGTCATAGCTAAGTTCATCCGAAACATAGATTATGAGGAAAAGAGCGCTTGTAATCCCCAGCGTCAATCCTAGAATGTTTAAAAAACTATATCCTGAATGTTTGCGGATATGTCTGAAGGCTGTCTTAAGAAGATTCTTTATCATTTCTTATTTTATGAAAGGTCATGAAAGTTATAAATTTAAATTTATACTTACCGAATATGAAGTATTGTTAATACATTAACAGAACATTAATGAAGTTCATATTGTCGATCAGTATCGGGATAATAATCCTGAATTTCTGATAAAGACGATAATTTATTCAAAATGCAACAGAAATAATAATTAATCGTCTTTAGCATAACCTATCGACCAAACCATGATTAAAACCTTTTTCCGTCTGGCCTCCCGTAATATCGTGAAGCACAAAGGCTTTGCTTTTATCAACATTTTCGGCCTTGCGATCGGACTAACAGCATCACTGTTGATTCTGCTGTGGATACTGGATGAGCTTAGTTATGACAAATTCAATCTGAATGCCAAAAACATATATCGCGTTGAAGAAGATCAGTTTTATTCAGGAGAGCGTTATCATGTTACTGTTACCCCGCATCCCAGCGGACCTGTCTGGAAGGAAAAGATCCCGGAGATAAGGTTGCAGACCCGCATAAACCGTCTCCCAAGAACATTGTTCAGGCAGGATGAAAAGGTATTCTTCGAATCGTCAATAATTGCTGCAGACTCAGGTCTCTTTAGAGTATTCACGATGCCTTTTACCCTTGGAGACCCTGAGACTGCCCTTAGATCACCTTACTCAATCGTACTTACAGAAAAACTGGCTGCAAAATACTTTGGCGATTCGAATCCTCTCGGAAAGGTAATTACGCTCGAGAACAAGCTGCAGTTCACAGTAACAGGAGTGATGAAAGATCTTCCCAGGAACTCCATTTTTACATTTGAAGGAGTCATCCCGTATTCTTTCTTAAGGATTATAAATGCAGTGGATGATTCGTGGGGAAATAATTCGATATCAACATTTGTGCTGCTCGCAAAGGGTTCTGATATTGAATCAGTCAATAAAAAGCTGACTGATGTAGTGAAGGAATTTCAGCCCGAAACAACCACAAAATACGTATTATTCCCGCTTCTCGACATTCACCTTCATGCGCAGTTCGGTTTTGAGGTAAGCAAGGGCCCTGTGGTAAATGTAATCATTTTCTCCCTCATCGCCCTTTTTATTCTGGTAATTGCCTGCATTAATTTTATCAATCTTTCAACGGCCAAAGCTGCCGGCAGGGCGAAGGAAATAGGGATTAAAAAAGTTACAGGGGCCGATCAGACATCCATGATAATCCAGTTCATGCTGGAATCTCTGTTCCTGGTCTCAATTGCTCTCTTTTTAGCTATCATACTTGTGGGGCTTGCACTGCCTGTCTTCAATAATATAACAGGCAAGAGCTTTGCTATGCATGATCTTCTCGAATGGAGATTTATTGCAAGCATTGCAGCAACCGGATTGTTCACCGGTATGCTGGCCGGAATCTACCCGGCCTTTTATCTTTCTTCATTTAATCCGGTTGCAGTTTTAAAAGGCGAACCGGTTTCCGGAAAAGGAAATTCGAGATTCAGGCAGATACTTGTTATCATTCAGTTTGCACTTTCAATACTGATAGCGGTAGCTTCTATTTTCATGTTCCTGCAGTTGAAACACCTTCAGGAAAAGGATCTGGGATTCGACAAGGAAAATCTGGTATGCATTCCGATGGCCCAGGATATGAAACCCAAATACAATTCACTGAAAAGCGAGCTCTTAAAGGAGCCTCTTATCCAGGGAGTTACAGCGGCAAGAAGCAATCCTGTGATGATAGGAAGCAACTCCGGAGGAGCAGACTGGGAAGGCAGGGATCCTGAAAAAAGGGTACTGATTGGGATCAATTCCGTTGATTATGATTATCTCAGTACGATGAAGATGGAACTTGAATCTGGAAGGGATTTTTCGCGGGAATTTGTATCGGATTTTGCAGCAGATACTACCGGAAATTTTCTTGTAAACGAGGAAGTTGTAAAAATCATGGGTATTGATGATGCTGTCGGAAGAAGCTTCAGCTTTATGGGACTTCATGGAAGGATAGTTGGCGTGCTGAAGAATTTCAATTTTAAGGGTGCCGATCAGCCCATTGAACCGATAGCATTTGCGCTGACCGGACCTCAGTATCTGAATTCCATACTTATAAGGCTCACCCCGGGAACCATTCCTGAAGCTTTGAAAACAGCTGAAAAAGTTTGGAAGAATGTACTTCCTGAATATCCGTTTAACTATACATTTATAGATGAGGATTACAACAATCTTTTCAGAACGCAGATCCGCCTTACACGGTTACTTAAATACTTCACCATTCTGGCGTTGATTATTGCATGCCTGGGGCTGTACGGATTATCAGCATATTCAACGGAAAGAAGAACAAACGAAATTGGGATCAGGAAAGTAATGGGTGCGGGCACTCTTGCAGTGCTTTATTCCATGGTGAAGGAGTTTATGCTTCTGGTCGTGATTGCACTGGTTATTGCGTTGCCAGCCGGCTGGATAATAGTTGAGAGCCTCTTAAAGCAGTATGCCAGCAGGATAGATCTGAGTATCCCGATATTTGCAATGATAGCTGCCGGGACTCTGATCATTGCGCTGGCCACCGTAACTTTTCAGGCAGTCAAAGCGTCTCTTATCAATCCGGCTGAATCTCTTAAAGCTGAATAATAAATAAAAAAACATGTACTTACCCCCGGCCCTCCCGCTACGCTGAAGCTTCGTGGGACAGGCTCTTTTCTGGCAAACTACTACCCTTTATACACATCTTATTAGAATATTGAAATACATGTTGTTAAAAAAGATTTTATCTCTTTAGTTTAGAGGATACTTATTAACCAAATAATCAAATTCATCTCGACCGCATTTATTAAAATGGGTGTTAAAGAGCAGATCCTGTCCCTCATCGATGGGGCTTTATAATCTAATAGTCCCTGTCCATTCCGGATTGGTATAATTATAGGCTTCTAAAGCCGGAGAACCTGCCCTGATTCGGCGGGGCTCTTAAGTCCAATATTCCAAGCACACTCCAGAATGTTATTATTACAGGTTTCTAAAGCCGGAGGTTTTTAAGTCCAATATTCCAAGCACACTTCAGAATGTTATTATTACAGGTTTCTAAAGCCGGAGGCTTTTAAGTCCAATAACCCCGGTTACATCCGGGGTAAGTCGGCACTTAATCTATCAACCCCGGAGTGGGTTGAATTTGT
>CAZXAM010000064.1:0-11494 GCA_964638545.1 uncultured Rikenellaceae bacterium
TATCCTGCCGCCCTGTGACGCGGCGACACAAACTGGCAAAGGATCGGCATGTTGTTCGCATCAAACATCCCGAAACCGATTCCAAACAGTATCCCGCCAGCCAAAACTGTAAACAACGAGCTGCCGAATCCTGTCAGGAACAGGGCTGGTACTGTAAGGGATAACCCAATCGCACCGGTATAGATCCTTCCCCTCAGGTTTTTAACTATCCACCGGTCAGCAATAATGCCTCCGGCTAACACACCAAGAAATGAAGACAATGCGATGGTTATGGTGCTCAGCGGTCCGGCTCTTGACATGTCGATATTCAAAGTCTCGGAAAAGAGTGTTGGCAGCCAGTTCTTCACAGCCCATCCCGGGAAGCTCGGAACTGCAAAATAAAAGAGGATAACCCAGAAACTGATAGTCCCCAGCAAAAGTCCAAGACTATTTCTTATTGACTTTAAGCCTCCTGAGGAGGAAGATCCTGCCGGAGAGATTTCATCGACTCTCTTTTCCCGGAGAAACAGAACAAGGATGATCCCGTAGGCAATTCCTATCAGACCAAAGCTGTGAAAAGCTGTCTGCCACGACCATGTGTCGGCAACAGTGGCTCCGAATCCTCCAAGCGCCTGGCCGACATATAATCCTGTCATGTGAATACCGACAGCCAGAGACCTGGTGTTTCCGCGATGGTAATCAGCAATCAGCGCGAGCCCGGCAGGGATATACAATGCTTCGCTTATACCCATTATTGCGCGCAACACCATCAGCTGGTTGAATGTAGAAGCGTAACCCATAGCCAGGGTCACGAACGACCAGACGCCCAGGCTGCCTGTTATAAGCCACTTGCGGTTGATACGGTCTGCAACCAGTCCGGCCATCGGCGACATCAGTCCGTATATCCAGAGGAAAACAGCAAGGAGCCTTCCGAAATTCTCAGCACTCTCCAGCTCGTGGATATCGGCCATCACAGCTGACTTCATGGTCGACAGCATCTGGCGGTCCATGTAATTGAGCAGCGCCACTCCCCAGAGGAGGCCTACCACCAACCACGGGTACCAGGATTTGGTCTGTATTCTCATAGGTACGGGGATGGGGTGTTGCATGCTCATAGTTACGGGCCGTTGCATGCAACGGCCTTTCAATATTTTATATATTCTCTAGTGTATTCCAGACCTGGTACAGGCCGCGCGGGATATGAAAACATCCTTTCCATTTTCCTCCTTTAAGGGGAAGAAGCACCTCTCCTCTCCTGTTCAGGTAACCGAACCATTCTCCGAATTCCGGATCGGGGAAATGTGACCATGTGTACTCATCTACCTTTTCAAACCACCTCATTAATTCACGATCGCGGGTATGGTAATACCCTTTGATAAGGCTTACCAATGCTTCAACATGAACCCACCAGAGCTTCTGATCCCACTCCAGCTGCTGCGGCGGATGTCCCTTGATATCAAGGAAATAAAAGAGGCCACCGTATTCCTTGTCCCAGCCATATTCAAGTATATCGAGTGTTCTTTTTGCAGCCAGCTCAGCAAGTGCTTTGTCTTTTTTCCTTTCGGCCAGGTCCATTATGAACCACATGGCTTCGACCCCGTGGCCGGGGTTGATCAACCTCCCCTCAAAGGAATCAGAGAAAGTTCCGTCGTCATTGACGTTTTCGCGAATCAGTCCTGCATCAGGATCATAAAATATGTCCATCACATCTTCGATGCATCGTTCCAGGGTCTCCCATACAAATTCGCTGTCGAGAAGATGTTCGATACCGAGAGCAAGGTTGCATAGGATCATTGGAAGAGAAAATCCCTTAAGAGATCTTGTGCCTGCGATTCTCTTTTCGTAAATGCCTTTAGGATTGCCTGCACGGCTTAATATATTCCTGAAAGTTCCAACCGCTATATCGGAGTAATGTTTTTCACCTGTTGCCTTTGAAATTTCGGCAAAAGCCATAGTTGCAAAACAGTCTGAGAAAATGTTGTAAGGAGCCACAAGCGGTTTTCCATCCCTGGTCAGCGAAAAGTACCAGTTTCCCCTGATGTCGCGTCCGTGCTTTTCAAGGAAACGGGCGCCTTTTTCTGCGATTTCAAGCCATTTTTCCTTCCGTTCAACATTGTTGTAAATAAATGAGAACGTCCATACCTGCCTGCACTGGAGCCATACAAACTTATCGGTGTCGTAAACTTTTCCTTCGCGATCGAGGCAGGTAAAATAACCACCATGTTCCCTGTCTAAGGAATGTTTCTCCCAGAATGGAATTATATTTTCCAGAAGTTCTTCGCGGTATTTTTCTGCCAGAAGACTAAAGTCGCTGTTCATGGTTTTTCAGTCTGGTTCATTTCTTCGAAAACAGCTTCTCCATTTTAAGAAGCCTCACATCCTTAATAAAATCAGCATACATCGAATCAGTCATGTTGCTGACCGGCGATCTGAATTCGCCGCAATCGAGTCCGATGTACCTCATATATGCCTTGCCGGTAGCTATCCCGCCATACTTTCCAAGAAGGCGGATCATTTCGATTGATTTCTGCTGGAGTCTTCTTGCTTCAACGAGGTTACCGCATTCAAATGCCCCAATCAGAGCATGATACAGCGGTGCGGCATAGTTATAGGTGCTCCCCACTGCCCCTCTGCATCCGAGGACAAGAGCTGAAAGCATGCATTCATCCCTTCCCCAAAGAATATCGTATCTGCCCTCACCGAAATTGAGGCAGGAGAAGTAATCCATGAAATCTTCATGGGTGAACTTGATACCAGCAAAATTAGGAAGCATTCCGGAGATCTTCCTGAGGAACTGGTACATTGGCAGATACACTCCCGTAAGGACGGGAATATGATAAAAGTAAACCGGCATCTGAGGCACTGTTTCTCCGACCCTGGCAATAAATTCGGCAAGCTGGTCGTCGTTTGAGGGCTTGAAATAATAAGGAGGAAGCAGGGCAATTGCAGACAATCCGAGCTCTCTTGAGAAGATGGCATTCTCGATGCATTCGCTGTAGGATGTTCCTCCGACGAGGTTTATCACACGCATTTTACCGCCATTCTTAAGGCATTGAGCCCATTCTGAAGCCTGAAGCTGTCTTTCCCTCTGCGTCAACGATACTCCCTCGCCTGTCGATCCGTTTATGAATGCGCCGTCCACGCCGTTCTTTTCCAGCATCTTGTAATATTGAGGCACGATTTCAAGATTCAGGTTTCCCTTCTTATCCATTGGTGTAAACGGGGCCGCTACCAGGCCTGCATATTTATTTATGGAAAACATCTGCAGTTTGTTTGATAATCTATAAAAGTAGAAAATATCTTACAATTACCGGCTACCGGTTACCGGCGAACATATGACTTACTATGCACCTTGCACCTTGCACCTCCAAAAATTAATTTTCTGATACATTAAGAATATCGTCGACTGCAATTTTCTGAAAACAGAGTTCCCTGGTGCCTTCATAGAGTATCCCGACATAATCTTCATTAATCATTGTAAGGCATGAATACCCGTAGCCTTCCGGTTCGAACAACTCAACCTGGTACTCTTCAGGCCAGGTAAGTCCTTCGTCCAGGCTGGCCTTAATTGTCATGTTGGTTCTTGACGATTTGTTATCAGGATTTGAAAAGAACAGAACATTTTTTTTCTCACCATTTACAACAAGATCGGCTGAAATGAGGCTTGCCATGCAGTTTGGCTCAGGAAGGGCAGAATTTGATGAGGCGTGTTCCTTCCATGTTATTCCCATATCTGTTGTTGTTGCCACTGCCCTGCCGTTGGTTTCGGTTTTGTCGTTACGGTTGCGGTCGTCGCGCATGTTAAGCATGAGCGAGCCGTCAGAAAGCTCGACCACCTGTGCCTCTGTGGTATTTGATTTTGCGCCTGTACCGATGTGCCATGTAACTCCGTGATCGTCACTGTAAACAATTGTGGAGTGACATGTGAACTGACCGCCGTCGATTGCCTTTGTTCCTATGTCGTTTTTAAACTGTGCAGGAAACACGAGAGTTCCGTTCTTCATGGTAATGCCGCGTCCGGGTCCCTGCAGGAGAAGCTGCCAGGAAGGATCTTTTACCTGGCTGGCAATACTCATCGGTTGAGACCAGGTTAATCCGTCATCGGTGCTTTTGACAAGCATCAGCTGACCGGTAACATCAGGCTCCATCCCTGGGTGTGAGGCCCACCAGACCATCTGGTCAGTTGATGCACCGCTCAGCCACAATGCAGCCACCCAGATAGTATTTGTATTATTATCGTAAAGGATAGATGGATCGCCGATGCCATTCAATTCCTGTGGACGGCCTCCGTATTCTCCCATATCCATTATTACTTTCATTGGTTCCCAGGTCTGGCCTCCGTCGGTGCTCCGGCTCATCCCGATATCGATATCCTCCTGGAGATCCTTACTCCTGTTGTAACGGTTATCATACACAGCGATCAGAGTCCCCTGATCTGTTGTAACCAAACCCGGTATCCTGTAGGTATTACAGTTATCCTGTCCGGCAGAACGGAGCACAATTCCAAAGCGGATTGGATCAGGATCAGCAGGCATCGGCACCTCAGGTACAGATTTGTCGGAGAACCGGATCCGTATCCGACTGATACGCAGTTTGGCAGTCAGGTCGGCATCTGGCGACGGAACAAGGGAAATAATAAAAGAATTGTTCCCGGCATTAAGTCGAGCTTCGCCCCTGATAATGTTCTTAATCCCCGGTTTTTCCTTCTGTCCGAACTGGATCTTTTGCTTCGCTCCCGATTCATCTCCAGCGTACAACACATTAATTGCTGAAAGGTTTTCTGGTCCTTGTCTGTCGTTAAAAGAGACTTCAATTCCTTTGACTGAAAGCTGCTTTTTCATAATGCTGTCAACGGCAATATTGATTTGCACCAGTTCATTTTCTGCTTTGCCGGCAAGAACAGGTATTCTATTGATATTAACTGAAACATCCCTGATCAGGCTGTCAGATAATGCGGATTGGTTTCTGCCGCAACCTGATAAAAGGCAGAATATCAGAGCCAAAATTAAAGGTGGTTTCATAGTTTTTTCATTTTAAAATACTCCTGATCCATTTGATCTCAAATTATTAAGTGCCAAGAAGTTGTACTATGTCAATAACCGCGGGTGAAACCCACGGTTATTAAAATTAAACCCCTTTGGGGTTGACAAATGAATTCAAATCAAATAATCAATGAACACTTATATTTTGTTTATTTTCAATAATATAAAATACTCTTTCAAGCTAATACATCATCTGCAATTTTTAAAAACTATTGAAATATAGCCAATTACTTTGATTTAATTATTTACAAAATATCAGTGACTTTGATGGCAATATTATTTTATTATTAAACTATTGGTTACATCTCAACTTCTTTATTGAATGCTGATTTTTTTTAAGATTTCACGGTTGATTGTATAGTTAAACCTTAAAAATTGTTAATTTCATCCTCTCAGTGAAAGTTACCTAAAAAAAATGAGCGCAAAAGGAATAATGAGTCTATTGACTGAAATAGACACTAGGAACCTGGTTGAAAAAGCTGAAAGCAAGCTTATTGAGATATTTATCAGGAAAGAGCTGAAGCCCGGAGATCCCATTCCCAAGGAAACAGAGCTTGCCGAAGCCATGGGTGTGAGTCGTACCGTTATCAGGGAAGCGCTTACAAGGCTGAAGACCATTGATATTATCGAATCGAAGAAGCACAAGGGGACGGTGATTAAGAGTCCCAGCATATTCAGTATTCTACAGAAGTCAATGATCCCTAATATTCTGGATGACAATACCTTGATGGATATCTTCGAACTCCGGCTTATAATTGAAGTCGGGATGGCTGATTTTGTGATCAAGAGGATAACCGGTGATGACATCAGGAAACTGGAGAGAATAGTCGCCAGCGAACCTGAGAAGTCTGATAAAATTCTATTCGATATCGATCATGAAATCAAGTTTCACAGTAAGTTATATGAGGTTACCGGAAACAAGAATCTGATACAATTCCAGAAGCTTCTTCTTCCGCTGTTCAATTTCGCATACCAGAGCGGGCTTATCAACAAACCCATCAGAAGGAAGAAATATGTATCACACAAGGGACTGATAGATATGTTAAAAAACGGAGATCCAGATAAGTTTCGTGCAGCCATGAGGGCGCATCTGGAAAACCATTTTCAACGCATCGGCGACCGGGAGGTGAATTGAAGATGGTACTCGGTACTAGGTACTAGGTCCTCGGTACTAGGTCCTCGGTACTGGGTACTCGGTACTGGATACTCGGTACTGGGTACTCGGTGTTAGGTATTTCTGCCCGCAGATCGCCGCTTTCCGTTTCATGGAATCGTCGCGGAGTTTATCCTGCAAAGCGGGACTTCGATCTCCCCTTCTTTCTTAAGTCTTCACAAGTCATTTCCTTGGCAATTATTAACAACAAAGGAATATTTTATTTAATTTTATATACACGGGTGAAAGGATATGTCAGGCATAAGCAATCTATGTGACAGTTGATCAAAGGGATGTAGGGAGTTGCTATTGGGATTGACGGGGCGGAAGCATCTCGCAGCCATGCCTTGAATCCGGATACTCGGTGCTCGGTACTCGGTACTCGGTACTAGGTACTCGGTGTTCGGTAATTTTAAAGGTAACAGTAAAAACTGTTTGAAATTAGTATATTTGGTTCATTATTTTCTCGTGCTAATATGAGTAGTTACAAGGATCTTGAGATTTATCAACTTGCATTTGAATTATCTATAAAAGTCCATCAAGCATCTTTAAAGTTGCCTGACTTTGAGTTATATGAACAGGGAAGTCAAATAAGGAGATCATCCAAAGGGGTAAAAGATGCCATTGTGGAGGGCTATGGACGAAGAAGATACAAAGCTGATTATATCAAATTCCTGACT
The DNA here is from genome assembly GCA_964638545.1 of uncultured Rikenellaceae bacterium. Classification (GTDB taxonomy): domain Bacteria; phylum Bacteroidota; class Bacteroidia; order Bacteroidales; family VadinHA17; genus LD21. The sequence continues at coordinate 6,855 of CAZXAM010000064.1, forward strand.
TATGCAATAGCTTCATGTGATGAAACCGAAAATCATGTTGTTACTATAAGAACATTGTATCCGAATCTTCATGAGTTTAGTGAATTCACGGATCCATATGATAAGTTAGGAAAAAAAATCAACAATCATTTACAATATGTTGAGAATCACTGGAATACATAACTGACTCCGTTTTTGTATTTTTAAACCGAGGACCGAGTACCAAGTACCCAGTACCTGGCATATCTTAAAGCTCGCTGCCCATGAAACCAAAAGTGCTATTAAAACGCCTTCTTCATCGTGAACGATTGAGGATCGCCCTTTTCTTTGATTATGATGTGAATCTCAAATCAAAGGTGAAATCTATTCCCGGATCAACATACAGCGCCACTCACCAGTGTTTTTATGTTGATGATACGGAGGAGAATCTGAAGCTGATCTTGAAGAGCCTCAGGGAAGATGCTGACATCGACATCACAGCGCTTACGAAGAGTCATGGTGATGTTGAAAGAAGCATTGACACTCATAAGAATGCCGTTCCGGAGGAACCAGTTCAGAATGATCAGCCTGCTATTGATGATGAAATTGAAGCGATTCATCAGCCTCAGACAATACAACATGTTGTTGTTGATGAGGATGATGAAGTTCCCAACATTACGATAAGCCGGGGCAGATATGGACCTGTTGAGTTCCGAATATCTGAAAATGAGGGATTGCTTGTGATTAAGTTTACGGGCCGGTATGATCCTGAGTGGATTGATGAGCTGAGGAGTTTTGGCCGGTGCAGGTACGATAAAAAACGGAAAGAGTGGCTGCTTCCCTGGTCGAAGATGACTACAGATTCGCTTGCTGATTATTTTGCCGAAAAGCGGGTAAAAGTGAATGTCATAAAACAGATTGTTAATGAAAAGTTACGGACAGAAAGAAAGGAGACCGGCGATGAGATAAGGTCGAGGCAGCTGGGAGCCAAAGCGCTTGACGGGCTCGACATGCTTGCATTGTATCTCGATGAGAACCGGTATAGTCCGCGTACCCGCGAGTCATATCTTTCCATGCTCGAATTTTTCTTCAGGTATTTCAGTCCTGCGGAGCCGTCAGAAATATCTGAGGAAGAGATCTCGAGGTTTCTTCATGATTTCATTATAAAGCTGGGGTATTCGCCGACCTATCAGAATCAAATGGTGTCGGCAATAAAGATATATTACACGATAGCGGGTAAGGGGAAGGTAGATCCCGATTTTCTTGAACGTCCCAGAAGGAGGAGGTCGCTTCCGAAGGTATTTTCGAAAGAAGAAGTAAGTGCTATTCTGAATTCATCGGGAAATCTGAAGCACAAATTGATTTTATGGATCATTTACTCATGCGGGTTAAGGCGGTCGGAAGTTACCAACATAAGGTTAACTGATCTTGATCGTGAGAGGAACATACTTCATATCAGGGAAGGCAAGGGAATGGTTGACCGTTTTGTGCCTATACCTGACAAAGTCTGGGTTAAAGTTGAGGAGTATGAAAGGGCATATAAGCCCAGGGAGTATTTGTTTGAAGGGCAGACCGGTGGGAAGTATTCTTCAGAGAGTGTTTACCGCGTTTTCAAGGATGCCTTGGTGAAGGCAGGGATAAAGAAGGATGTAGGGGTGCACAGCCTGAGGCACAGTTACGCGACGCATCTTCACGAGAACGGCCTGGATATCAGGTATATCCAGGAGCTGTTGGGTCATAAGAGCACCAGGACGACGGAGATATACACGCATGTAAGCCGGAGGAATCTGATAGCAGTGCGGAGTCCGATTGATGATCTGGATGTTAAATAGACAGCCAGCAGGAAACTAATTGCAAGTAAAAATTTCATTATCTTTGAATTATGAATTCCGAAAAGGAGATATTAGATAAATTAAGGGAGCTTAAGCCGGTTTTAATGACAGATTATTTTGTGAGTAAAATTGGATTATTTGGGTCATTCTCAGATAATTCATTTACTGAACAAAGTGATATTGATATTTTGATTGAGTTTCAGAAACCTATTGGATGGAAGTATTTCACTCTTGAGATTTTTCTTGAAAATATATTCGGTCGCAAAATAGATCTTGTTACAAAAAATGCTTTAAAGGAACAGCTAAAGGATACTATCCTCAAACAGGTAAAGTACGTATAGATGAAGAAAGGAAATCGTACAGATAAATTATTTCTTGAAGATATACAAACAAGTATGAATAGAATTGCTGAGTATATTGAAGGATATAATTTTGCCGATTTTAAGAAAGATAACAAGACTGTTGATGCAGTAATAAGAAATTTTGAAATAATTGGAGAAGCTTCAAAGAAACTGACGGATGATGTCAAGGAAAGACATCCGGATATTCCTTGGCATGAAATGTATTATCTCAGAAACAGGGTTACACATGAATATTTTGGAGTAGATTACGAGATTATCTGGGATATTGCAACGAATTATTTACCTGGGAATAAACTTATGATTATAAAGATTATTGAAGGTTATCAGTAAGCAGGTTTCTTCATGTAAGCTTAGTATAACAAATCATTGCACATCCCAGCCAAATCAATAACCATTAAGTAACATTTCTACTCCTATAACAATTAGCATACCAAAGCACCAGGACTAATTGGATTTCAACATATGTAACCATGAGGAATCTGATATAGTTATAACCCCAAACTGAAAGATTACCATGAAAAAGATGCTTACAGGCTTTATCGTTATGATTGCCGTAGTTTTATGGTCGTGTTCGGCGGTAAGGTATAATAAAGTATATAAGTATGATGACGAGTTCAGGGGAAGTTCGCGTAAATATGTAAGGGTACTGTTGAGGCCTGTTGAGCGGCGGACTGAGATAGGGCATGCGAGGGTAATATTTGAAAAGGTTAAAGGAGTTCAGGGAGTCAGTCGTGATGCATATTTTGTCATCATGAGGGCTGCCTCGAGTTTCGGGGCTGACAGGAAAGGATTTCTGAAAGCAGGAGAGAACAAATATGATCTGGAGCTGCGGGATCCTGTATCGGAGTACAGGAGCAAAACTGATGAAACAGTTTCGACCGTTGTTTCGAAGGACACTTCCGGGGTATCGGTATCGACAACTACAGACATTGACACCCGTACCTGGATAGAGGAAAAGTTTATCATCAGTATTACTGACGAAGGTGCAGGGGCGATAAAGGCATCAGATGAAATAATATTCAGGTTTTACTTTGGTCCGGTGCCGGTGACTTACATTTTAAAAGGGAAGAAGCTTGGGTTACTTAAGGAAGTAACAGGGTGAGAGGCACCCCAATGCGGAGAATAAATCTATTAATCACCGCACATTTTGCGGATATTATTTTTATTTGCGAAAGTTAGTTTATATATTTACCGCAAATGTTGCGGCGAATGAATATTTATATTTATCAGCAAACAGGTTGGCCGGAGTTTAAATGGGACAATAAAACCATTTTATTACCACTTTCCAATGTCAGGCACTTGCAGGGGAAGTTGTTAGGAAAGATGGAGACTTTAGGATTTAATCTGAGAAATGAGGCAGTTTTGGAAACCCTGACTGCTGAAGTAATAAAAACATCAGAAATTGAAGGTCAGATTCTGGATCTTGACCAGGTTCGATCCTCAATAGCGAGGCAGTTAGGGATCAGGGTATCTGGTCTGGTACCATCTGACCGAAATGTAGACGGAGTAGTGGAAATGATGTTAGACGCAACCCAGAACTACAAAAAGAGATTATCGACCGACAGGTTATTTGTCTGGCATTCAGCGTTGTTTCCTTCAGGCAGGAGTGGGATGTACAGGGTTATTGCAGGCAACTGGAGGGATGATTCTACTGGTCCTATGCAGGTTGTTTCCGGAGCTTTGGGAAAAGAGAAGGTACATTTTGAAGCTCCGCCGGCAGGTGAGATCAGAAAAGAAATGAAATCATTCATATCATGGTTCAATAAAGAATCCGATCAGGATTTAATAATAAAATCTGCGATATCTCATCTGTGGTTTATTACGATACATCCTTTTGAAGATGGCAACGGCAGGATTGCCCGTGCTTTGTCAGAATTGTTACTCACAAGATCAGACGGAACGCCTCAGCGGTTCTATAGTATGTCTTCACAAATAAGAGCAGAGAGAAAAGAGTATTATAACATTCTGGAGAAGACTCAGAAAGGGATTCTTGATATAACTCAATGGCTGTTATGGTATTTAAAATGTCTTGGGCATGCCCTCAATGAGTCGGATAATATTCTTTCAAAAGTTTTATTTAAGCACAAATTCTGGATAAAATACTCTTCAGGAGCCCTTAACAGCAGGCAGGTACTAATTATAAACAAACTATTAGACAATTTTACTGGTCAGTTGACAACTTCAAAGTGGGCAAAAATTGCAAAATGTTCTCAGGATACTGCGTTAAGGGATATTCAGGACCTCATAAACAGGAATATTTTGCAAAAAAGTCCTTCGGGTGGGCGAAGCACAAACTATGATCTTGTAACTTTAAACTAATAACCTCCCTGGGACCAATTCAGGAAGTTTGGGTACTACTATAAACATTGTTTGCTTATTTGAAGCTGAAATTGCAGCAAATTTTTATTTAGCCAAGATATTAGAACCTAACACTACCCACCCCATTTCGCATAAAACCATTAACTTTACTACTTCTACAAACAAGTTA
>CAZXAM010000065.1:0-11368 GCA_964638545.1 uncultured Rikenellaceae bacterium
AGTTCCTCCGGTCATGCCCGGAGTTTGAAAAAATGCTCATAAGATCCGGCATTATCCTTATAAAATACTGGTTCTCAGTCAGCGACCACGAACAGGAAAAACGGTTCCAGGACAGGATAGAAGACCCCACAAAAAGATGGAAAATAAGCCCGATGGATGTGGAATCGAGAGATAAATGGGTTGAATATTCCATGGCAAAGGACAAGATGTTCTCATATACCGACACGAAACAATCTCCCTGGTATGTTGTCCGTGCTGACGACAAGAGAAGAGCCAGGCTGAATACAGTTTCCCACCTTCTTTCCCTGATCCCCTATGAAGACCTGACTCCAAAACCTTTCAAGCTTCCGCCCCTGAAGCACGATGTGGCTTATGTACGTCCTCCGGTGACAGATCAGACTTTCGTCCCCGAGAAATACTAAATTGTCCTGCAATCATGCGATCTTGCAATCATGCAATCCTTTAATTAGACTGGATAGCACGATTGCACGATTGCACAATTGCACGATTGCATGATCTTTCTTATTTTTGCCTTTCATCTTTAATAATATGGCTTCAAAGCCCACGATACCAAAAGGAACCCGCGACTTTTCTCCGGAAGAGACAAGAAAGAGGGATTATATTTTTGACACCGTCAGGAAAGTATTCAGGTTAAATGGTTACCAGCCAATTGAAACGCCAGCCATGGAAAACCTTTCTACTCTGCTTGGCAAATACGGAGAGGAAGGCGACAAGCTTATTTTCAGGATACTCAATTCAGGCGATTTCCTTGCCGGAGCAGATGAAAAGGACCTTGTTAACAGGGATGTGCAGAAACTCTCTTCGAGGATATGCGAGAAAGGATTGCGCTACGATCTGACTGTCCCCTTTGCACGGTTTGTAGTTCAGCATCGCGATGAGATCGTTTTCCCGTTTAAAAGATATCAGATACAGCCAGTGTGGAGGGCAGACAGACCGCAGAAAGGAAGATACCGCGAGTTCTTCCAATGCGATGTTGATGTTATCGGCAGCGATTCACTGCTGAATGAATTCGAGCTCGTCAAGATCATCAATGATATTTTCGGGTTGCTGAAAATCAATACCCTGATCAAAATCAACAATAGAAAAGTCCTGGCAGGGATAGCAGGCTATATCGGAGAAAGCGCAAGGATTACGGATATCACTGTAGCAATCGACAAACTCGAGAAAACCGGTATTGAAGCTGTGAATGAGGAGCTGTTATCCAAAGGAGTCTCTTCATCTGCGGTTGAAAAACTGCAGCCGGTAATCAGCCTTAAAGGAGACACTGCTGCAAAGCTGAAGAAGCTCGAAGAGTTGTTATCTCATTCGGAAACAGGTATGAAGGGGATCTCTGAGCTAAGAACCCTCTTCTCATATTTTGAAAATGAGAATCTGATGTCGAATGTGGAATTTGACCTTACTCTCGCCAGGGGTCTTAATTATTATACCGGCGCCATCATTGAGGTTAAGTCGTCGGATGTGACTATTGGCAGCATTTGCGGGGGCGGCCGGTATGACGATCTTACTGGCATTTTTGGTCTGCCAGGGGTATCCGGCGTCGGAGTTTCATTCGGAGCCGACAGGATCTATGATGTTATGGAGCATTTGGGACTTTTCTCTGAAATAGCCGGGGCCTCTTCTGATGTTCTTGTCCTGAATTTTGGAGATGCCGAGCTGAAATACGCGTTAACGATCCTTAATCTTCTCAGGAAAGAAGGCATCAGGACGGAATTGTATCCTGATCCTGTTAAGCTCAAAAAGCAGATGTCTTATGCAGATTCAAGGAAGATCCCTTATATTCTTATTGCTGGCACTGAAGAAATTAAGACAGGTGAGGTGATAATCAAAATCATGTCTTCCGGTGAACAGAAAAGAGTAAAGCTCGAAGAGCTTGTTTCTAACCTGCCTCTGACCGCGATTTAGACGGTCTTAATGCCTTTCCTGCAATTTGTTCAGTAAAAGTACTTTATACTGGCGTTCAGCCTGATTGAATCTTAAAAAGTTAATCAGTTCAAAGTTAATTTTAACTTTGAACTCAAATTAAAAACGAAATCCGATGGCTCTTCAATGCGGTATTATAGGCATTACAAATGTGGGAAAGACCACAATATTCAACTGCATCTCCAATACGAAAGGTGAAACGACTGCCTTTGCATTCAGTGCCACAAAATCAAATATTGGGATTGTGCAGGTTCCTGATAAAAGGTTGTATGAACTTGAGAAACATCAGGTTACTGAAAAGATCGTCCCTACGACTGTTGAAATTGTTGATATTCCCGGATTGGCAAAAGGTTCCAACAAGGGTGAAGGTGTGGGCAACAAGTTCCTGGGCGATATCCGGAATACTGATTCCCTGATCCATGTTTTACGATGCTTTGAGAAAGAATCCCTGCCTCACATCGACGGTTCAGTGGATCCTGTCCGCGACCTTGAAACCATTGATCTTGAGCTTCAGGTCAAGGACCTTGAATCGGTGGAAAAGAAGATCGAACGTCTCCAGAGAGCTGCAAAAGCCGGCGATAAGGATGCTGTTCACGGCCTCGAAGTTCTTAATCGCTGCCGTGAACATATTGAGGGTTTCAACAATGCCCGTACGCTGGAATTAAAAGATGACGACAGGAAATATCTTGATGATCTCTTCCTGTTAACTATGAAACCTGTGATGTATGTGTGCAATGTAGATGAAAAATCAGCTGTTCAGGGGAACCATTTTGTTGAACGGGTAAAGGAATTCCTGAAAGGGAGGAATGCTGAAATACTTATCATAGCAGGGGCGATAGAGGCTGAAATAGCAGATCTGGAAAATATTGACGACCGTCTGGCGTTTTTAAAAGACGCAGGGTTCGATGAACCAGGTGTTGATAAGCTTGTCAGGGCTGCATACAAGCTGCTGAATCTTCAGACATTCTTTACTGTCGGACCAAAGGAGATAAAAGCATGGACGATCAGAAAGGGAATGACAGCTCCTCAGGCAGCAGGGGTGATTCATAGTGATCTTGAACGGGGATTCATAAGGGCCGAAGTGATGAAGTACAATGATTTTATAACCTTGGGATCGGAGCACGCCTGCAAGGAAGCCGGCAAGTTCTACATTGAAGGTAAGAATTATATTGTCGGGGATGGCGATATCCTGCATATACGATTTAACGTTTAATGAGTAAAAAGCTGATCATCATATTGATCCTGCTGCAAGTCCTGGCGATCAGCTCTCCGGGCCAGAATCCTGACAGGGACAATCTTCTGAGGATGATGATCGCAAAATATGGACAGGCAAACGTAACTGTTCCAGGCCCGGGAGTTGAGGAAATGGATCTTCTCAGCAGACAGGTCTCAATAGTTTCAGTAAGGGAAAAAAATACTGAGATAGCCCTTTCTCCGGTTACTGTGGAATGGTTCATATCCGGAAAATATGATTATACGATCCTGGAACCTGGAGATGTCAAGGGTATTGAGGCGGCTGCATCAGTGAGGGAGGCCATGGAATGGGACGCCTATCCGACATACATTCAGTATGATTCAATCATGAAGAGTTTTGCCTCTCTTTATCCTGATATCTGCACGCTCGACACTATCGGTACCTCCAATTATGGCAAGCTTGTCCTGGTACTCAAGATCTCCGACCATGTGTCAACCGATGAGGATGAGCCTGAGACTTTCTACTCCTCAGGCATCCATGGCGATGAGACCGGAAGCTTTATCCTGATGCTGAGGCTGGCCGATTATATGCTTAAGAATTATGGCAGCGACAGCAGGATAAGAAATTTAGTCGATAACCTTGAAATATGGATTAATCCTCTTGCAAATCCGGACGGAACCTATAAAACAGGAAATACAATCTCCTCGCCAACGCGCTTCAATGCTCTGGGATACGACCTGAACAGGAACTTTCCCGATCCTGTAAATGATATCCCCGATAAGCAGAAGGAAACCCTTGATATGATGAAATTCATGAGGTCGCGTAATTTTGTATTATCTGCAAATTTTCATGCAGGAGAAGAAGTGGTTAATTATCCCTGGGACAGATGGGAAAGGAGGCATCCGGATGAAGACTGGCTTTATTCTATAAGCAGGAAATATGCCGATACAGTGCATGCCCATTCTGCTTCAGGGTATATGACTTTTATGGAGAATGGAGTCACGAACGGATGGGACTGGTACTATGTTTATGGAGGAAGGCAGGATTATGTAACATGGGAACTGCATGGGAGAGAGCTGACAATTGAACTTGACGATAAAAAGCTGACACCTGCAGCCAACCTCGACCTTTTATGGGATTATAACTGGCGGTCGATGATCGGGTATCTCGAGAATGCATTATTCGGGATCCATGGATCAGTACAAGACATCAACACCGGAAAACCAGTGCCTGCCAAAATATATATCCAGGGACATGATTCAGACAATTCTCATGTATATTCAGACACACTGACCGGGAGTTTCTTACGCCTGATAGCTCCCGGCTCCTGGACCCTGAAATTCACTGCCGGAGACTATATGCCTGTTTCAGTCAATGTTACTGTCGGACAAGACAACGCCGCCCTGCTCAATGTTGAGATGACGCCCTTGCTGAATCCGATAGATACTGTTTCGCAGGATGGTCTCCTGATCTATCCCAACCCTGCAAGTGAATATATCAAAGTGGTCCTTCCCGACCGACAGATAGGGCATGTTGAGTTAAACATAATCAATTATCTGGGAAAAAGGATAAGGCTGAATCCTGCAAATAATATGACGCACACTGTAATGGATGTACCTCTGTTTATCGATGTGAAGGATCTTCCTGGAGGGGTATATACTTTAATTATACGTAATATAGCGACAAAAGTTACAGACAAGGCAGGTTTTGTAGTGGTCTCCCGCTGATAAGGCTCTGCCGGCCATAACTGGTTTTGTGTGTCTGCATAAAAAAACTACTTTTGAAACTTGAAAAAATCCATTGCCGGACGGGCTTAACGTTACTGATTCTATGAAGAGGAGAGAAAGACTTAAAAAGACAATTGCAGTTTTTTCAGCAATATTTATTGTTAATCTGGCCATGGGGCAGGCAGCCTATATACCTCCTGAAAAACCTGTGCTTGTTGTGGGCATAATTGTTGAACAACTGAGGTACGATCAGATTGAACGATTCAGGAGCAGGTTTGGAGAGAACGGCATCAGGAAGCTGCTTAACGAAGGTACATTTTTCCAGAACGCCTCATACCAGTATATGTTAACACAGTCTGGTCCGGGATATGCAACGATTGCAACGGGTGCAGAGCCCTCTTTTCACGGGATCACTTCCGACACATGGTATCTTCCGCTAAAAAATGAAGAGGTTTATTGCACTAAGGATAACACCGTCGATCCTGTTGGAGGAAGCATTGAAGCCGGACTGCATTCTCCGGTAAATCTTCAGGCTTCGACCTTTGCCGATGAGCTCAAAGTATCATCGGGGGGGAAAGCAAAGGTATATTCGGTCGGGATCAAGGAGAGTTCTGCAATCCTGTCGGGAGGCCATGCTGTTGACGGAGCATTCTGGTACGATGGTATTACAGGGAACTGGATTTCCAGCACTTATTATATGAAATCACTTCCTGCATGGGTTAACGATTTCAACGCAACAAAATACTCTGAGACATACCTGAATAACCAATGGAATCTTTCACGTTCCGTTCAGGATTATTACGATTGTGTTCCTGATTCAAGCAGCCATGAAGCTGGTTTTAACGGTCAGAATTATTTTCCGTATGATCTGAGAAAGCTCAGCTCGAAGGATAAGAACGGGAAGAACCGGGATTATTCATTTCTCAGGGAGACGCCATTTGGAAATTCATTGACAACCGGTTTTGCAAAGAAAGTCATTGAATCGGAAAACCTCGGCAAGGATGATGTGACTGATTTCCTTGCAGTATGTTACACATCTACTGATTACATAGGTCACCGGTTCGGGCCTTCATCATTTGAAATGGCTGATGCTGTCATGAGGCTCGATAAGGAGATCGAAGACCTTCTGAAGTATCTGAACGACAATATAGGCAAGAAGAATATCCTGGTATATTTCACTTCGGCACACGGAATTTCAGAGGTGCCGGCGATTCTCGAGAAAATGAAGGTTCCCTCAGGATTTTTCAGGCAGGACCAGGCTTTATCGCTTTTAAAGAGCTACCTGAAGGCGGTTTACGGGGATGGAGATTGGGTTAAGGGCTATTCGGAAAAGCAGGTGTACCTTAACAGGACTCTTATCGAGGATGCCAAGATCCCTCTCGAGGATATCCAGAAGAAAGTTGCAAGGTTTCTGATCCAGTTCTCAGGGGTTTCCTCGGCGTACCCGTACTATGCTTTTGAAGCCAATGATTTCGGCAACGGCTTTCTGAAGAGGATAATCAATAATTTCAGCCCTCAGCGATCGGGTGATGTTATTGTGACACTAAATCCAGGATGGATTGAAAAAGTCGATGGCTTCATAACGAATCATAATTCGCCTTATGAATGCGATGCGCACGTTCCGCTCATATGGTACGGATGGAGTGTTAGCAGGGCGGCTGTAACAAGGAAAGTGAATATGGCCGATGTAGCTGCAACACTTTCATCCCTCTGCAAGGTGCCGTATCCAAATGCCTGCACCGGAGAGCCTATGTTTGAGTTGTTCAGGTAGCAATTGAGATATTCCTTATTTTATCCCTTACCGAACAGGCTTCGGCAAGCAGCCCGGGATCGCTTTCGCATCCGTTGCCAAGGACTATCAGGTCGGCTCCGGACCTGAAGATCTCCTCTACCTCCTTTTTGTTCCTGATGCCTCCACCTGCGGCAATAGGTATTCTGATGTTCTTCCTGACCGAGTTTATAACCCCTGTTGGTATATGTGTCGCAGCGCCGCTGCCTGCTTCCAGGTATATCATGCTCAAACCCAGCATTTCTCCTGCCATAGCCGTGGCAACAACTATCTCGGTTTTACTTGAAGGAATAGCTTCCGTCTGGCTTATGTATTCAACTGATGTTCTTGTACCGCAACTGATAAGTATATAACCGGTCGATACTATTTTATGTCTCAAATCCCTGAGGTAAGGAGCAGCTATGACGTGATTACCGATAAGCAGTTCGGGATTTCTTCCCGAGATAAGGGAAAGAAGAAGGATATGATCAGCCTTGTTGCTCAGCTGAAGAAGGTTGCCGGGGAAGAGGACAACAGGTATTGAACAGAGATCTCTGACAGAGTCAATCAGGGTATCTATACTGTTAAAAGTAAGGCTCCCGCCAGTCATTATATAATCAGCCTTGCACTTTACAGCAGTATCGATTATCCTTTTCAGGGAATCGCCTGTTGTTTTGTCAGGGTCGAGCAGTAAAGCTATGCTCTTGTTTACCGGAAATTTCTTTGTTGCCATAATTCTTCTTTGTCCAGACGATTGCATAATTATCGTACCTGGAATAAAAGAGTTCGAATGATTCGTTAATCTTCCTTGTCTTTACGTATCCTTTGATCTCTCCTGATTCCTTAAGTTCAAAAGGTTCGATTGTTAAATCTTTTCTGAAGTTTATACCTTCCTTGTCGCATATTTTATACAGAGATTCCTTCGCACACCAGTGAACATAAAGGTGGTATTTCCTTTCAACCTGGTTCTTGGTCACTTTCTCTCTCCTGTTAAGGAATTTAAAAGCGAAGGCGCTTATATTGGAACTCATGTATTCAAGATCGATCCCTACCTTTTCATCCATGCTTGTAATAATTGCTGTAAGCTTATGGGAATGAGTAATGGAAATGAATCTTGATCCGTCTTTCAGAAAAGGTTTATTGTTTTTGTTGTAAACTATTTTGGCATCATCTCCCAGCAGTTCCGCAAGCAGGGCACGTACGCTAAGGAATTCAAGCTTACGGGAATTGCTGGCAAAGTTTTTGAATCTCTTCATGTCGCCGTTTTCCAGCACGACAAGATTTAGAAGCGAATCAATGTCTTCTTCTATCTTCCATACACCAAGGACAGTATTTTCGTTAATATAATGTTTTGTAATACAACCCATTTAGAGCTATTGAGTTATTTATCCTTCCATTTAATTGTCTCGATGATATGAATAATATCTTCCCTGAAAAATTCATTCACCGGCGCCAGAGAATCAGGATTTGGCTCTGAGAAGAAATATAAGGAACCCCTGAAAAAGTGTTTTGTGCTGTCCGTCACGAAAAACTGGACAGCTGTCGCCGTGCTTCCCTTAAGATCATATAGTATTCCGTAAACGTCACGCTCAGGATCAATAATCATCTGTTCGCTTATTGCATCGGCCTTGATGATATGATTCTTAACGTTCATCCTGTAGGTCTGTTCCATCAGTTGTTCAAGGTCATTGTCAACTTCCTTGTAAGTCAGGTAAATTTTTGCCTTATAGGATTGAAAATCAATGTTGAACCAGCCTGGCTCTGTGTATTCATCCGGGTCGGATGAGATTTTTCCGTATACCGGGTATTCAAAAGAAAGAGGGAGTCCGGCGGCCTGGGTGAATTCCTTGTTAAAAGCCACATATTCATGTTCCGGAAGATCTATCCGGAAATAACCTTTTGGTCTTGGATTTGCTGTTTCCCTGCAACTTCCCAGGATTAACACCGAAGTCAGCAGCAGGCAGCAGCTATTCACTCTCAGGTTTGGCATCATCTTTATTAATATGGACCCTTATCTCCTTTATCCTTCTTCTGTCAGCAGATTCTATCATGAAAGTGAAGTCGCGGTATCTGATGGTTTTGTTCTTTGGAGGTATCTCGCCTGTGAGCTCAAGGATCAGTCCGGCGAGTGTCTCTGATTCACCCCTTACATAGTCGAAAGGATCATCTTCAAGGTCAAAAACCTTGTTGAAATCAATCAGAAGGGTTTTCCCCTCAAAGATATATGTGTTATCGTCAACTTTCCTGTACATTGGAATCTCATCATCGCTTTCATCTGTTATTTCCCCGACGATCTCCTCAAGGATATCTTCAAGAGTTATTATTCCTGAAGTTCCTCCATATTCATCTATCACAACTGCCATGTGGATCTTTTTTAATTGGAATTCCCTGAGAAGGTCGTTAATCTTCTTGGTTTCAGGCACAAAATATGCCGGTCTGAGCAGGGATTGCCATTTGAAACTGGCAGGATTGTTCATATACGGCAGTACATCCTTTGCATAAAGGAGACCCCTGACATTGTCGAAAGATTCCGAATAGACAGGTATTCTGGAAAATCCGGAATTTATGATTACAGATATCACCTGTGCAAAGCTGTCATTTATATCAATGGCTGTAACATCTATCCTGGGGCACATGATCGCGCTAACATTCAGGTTTCCGAAGCTGACGATTCCCTTCAGGATCTTCTCGTCCTCGTCGAGTTCATCTGAAGATGCAAGTTCCAGGGCATCTGAAAGATCATCCATGCTGATATCGGACCTGTGCACTCCCGCCCTCTTTTTTACAAAGGATGTCGATAAAATGAGAAGGGATGTCAACGGCCGGAAGACCTTTTCGAGGAACAGCAATATGGGGGCCATGAAAAGCGCTGTAGAAACGTTTTTTTTCGATGCGTAAACTTTTGGCATGATTTCGCCGAAAAAGAGCAGAAGGAAAGTAATGATCACCGCCTGGACTAAGAATCCAAGGGCAGGAGATTCGGTGAAGTCAAACAATCTGGCACTTATAAATGCAGAAAGGAGCACTATGGTAACATTTACCATGTTGTTACCGACAAGGATGGTGCTTAGAAGTTTTTCCGGCATTTCATAAAGTTTCAAAACAATGCCGGCTTTCTTATTATGGTCGTTCCTGAATTTTTCCAGATCCTCGGGCCTGAGAGAGAAGTACGCTACCTCAGAAGCTGACATCAGGGCTGAAGCGAACAGGAGTCCCGCCAGAAAGATAAATCCAATAATGACTTTAAGGTCAGGAGCATGAACGATCACGCCTGAAAGTAAAGTCAAATATGGAACTGCAAATTCCGCTTCCAAACCGGATAGATTTAATTAAGAAATTCAGAATGGCAGGTCATCTTCACTCTGTCCGGAACCCGGATTATCTCCGAACGGTCCCCCATGTCCGGGATCAGCTTCATTTGATCCGTTTTTCTGGCTATAGCCTGCTCCGGGTTCATTTATTTCGGAGGAACCTCCTTTTTCAGAAGCCTGGTTCCTTCCTCCGTCTGTATGATTATTCTGGCTTTGCTTCTTTTCGAGGACAAGCATCGTATCAGCAAGTATTTCGGTTATGTACTTGTTGTTGCCGTCTTTGTCGACATAAGACCTTGTTTTAATTTTCCCGACGATATACAGCTGGGAACCCTTCCTGACGGTTTTTTCCGCCACTTCTGCCAGGGAGCGCCATAATACTATATTGTGCCATTCTGTCGATGTTATGGTTTCACCCTGCTGATTAGTGTAAGTTTCACTGGTGGCAAGAGGGAATGTTGCTTTCGCAACCCCTTTGTCAAAATACCTTACAACCGGTTCCTTGCCGACGTTGCCCACTAGTATGACTTTATTGATTGACATGTAGTTGTGAAATAATTAGTTAGTCCGTTTCAGAGGTGTAAAGTTAAGAAAAAAAAGGCTTCTAACAACTTAAAGGCATATTAATGCCAAATTTCAGGGTGTTCGGCATACTATGCTAAGCCATGGCAAAAATCAATCAGTATATGCCGGTTTATGAGAGAGTGCAGGTTTGTCTATTTCATTGTAATTTAGGCGATAATAAAACCATCAAAAAAAAAATTATTACGTAAGTGTTTCTATTTAAACAAATAATATTTCTATATTTGCAGGGTTGAAAAAAAGAAAACTCAAAATAATTTGTTGAATTTTAAACTTCAAGTAAAATGACTAAAGCTGACATTGTTAATGAAATTGCCAAGAACACTGGTATTGAAAAGGTTACAGTACAGAAGACTGTAGAGGCCTTGATGGAAACTATAAAGCATTCGATGGTAACAGGTAATAACGTTTATCTCAGAGGTTTCGGAAGCTTTATCGTAAAGAAAAGAGCAAAGAAAACCGCAAGGAATATTTCAAAGAATACAACCATTATTATTCCTGCCCACAATATTCCAGCTTTCAAGCCGGCAAAATCATTCATTACCAAAGTTAAATCACACGTTAAGAAATAATATTGTATGCCAAGCGGTAAGAAAAGAAAAAGACATAAAATGGCTACTCACAAACGCAAAAAGCGTTTGCGGAAGAACAGACATAAGAAGAAATAACCGATCATTGAGTGGTCTTTGATTGAACCGATAAACCTAAAGGTCCCGTGATCTTTAGGTTTGTTGTATCTATGTGTCGATAATAATTCAATATATTAACTCAGATTAATATAGGAAGTGGCAAATAAGGATCTCATCATTGATGCAAGTGATTCCGAGGTCTCTTTAGCGTT
Source organism: uncultured Rikenellaceae bacterium (assembly GCA_964638545.1). Classification (GTDB taxonomy): domain Bacteria; phylum Bacteroidota; class Bacteroidia; order Bacteroidales; family VadinHA17; genus LD21. Next base: position 11,366 of record CAZXAM010000065.1, read on the forward strand.
GTT
>CAZXAM010000066.1:0-10409 GCA_964638545.1 uncultured Rikenellaceae bacterium
CTTTGCTCAGTTATTATATGAGATTCTGATTGGACATCCCGGGGATCGTTAGCGGAAGAAGCGAAGGATCTCACTCCTTTTACTGCTTGTTCACTCTAATTTAAATAGGGTCAATTAGTGTTTGAAACACCCTTTCAGGTTATGATTCTTAGTATTGGATTCTTATATTAAACCCTCATTTTATTTGACAATCTTCATTTTTTATTTGACAAAGGGAACTTTCTTTATTTGTTTTAAGTATTACATTTGGATGGGGAATAATTTAAGACTTGACAAATTTTATGAACGGCATCGCAGAGCTGATAATAGAGGAAACACAAAAAACACCTCATATAGACCTTAATCCGGTTACCGGAGATCTTATTATAACGGGCAAATCAATACCGGAAAATGCCGCGAAGGTCTATGAACCTGTTCTGGAATGGGTACAGGGTTACATACAGAATCCGCGGCAAACAACCAACATTCGTCTCAACCTCGAATATTTCAACACTGCATCATCCATCTGGCTGGCAAAAGTGCTTAAGGTTCTTGTAAAGATCAATGTTCCCGATTATGTTCTTTTCATTCATATCTACCTTGCCATAGAAGATTTTGATGAAATGAATGAAATAGACGATATCAAGGAGGCTTTTGGTCCCATTGCCGATATCCTTTCCAGCTCGACAACAAGCCTGGGACTTAAGGTTTACGGAACTGCCGATGATGGCGAGGTCATAAAAGAACGCCTCGTCTTTATTTAGATTTCGGATTTCGGATTGTCGGTTTCGGATTTCTTCTGAAAGCGGATTGCGGATTATGGAATTCGGAATGGTGATTTCAGATTTATTAGCTAAGATTTTTTGGGATTATTCTGGCAGGCGGTTTTCCCTGCAGAGGTAAAAATTGCTGTCAGCTCATCAGCCTCTTTGATGGCGTCCTGAAGTATCTCTCTCTTAAGTAACCCCGAATCTTCTATGAGTTCTAACCAGAATAATGATTCATCGGCCTCTTCCTCAACAACCGTTATTTTAGAAATGAAATCAGCATTGCTCCGGGCCCGGCATGCTGTCCTATAATTAGCTGCCACAGATGTTCCCGACCTAATTAACTGATTACCAATTGCATTTCCTGCTTTTGTATTCGGGAGGTTTTCGACAATCCCAATGATCAATAAAGCAAACTTCTTAGTCCTTTTCTTAAGTTCCTCCTTAGTCATTGAGACATTTTTTTAGATATTCCACACTTTTAGCACTAAATAAACCATTCCACCCAATCCGAAATCACCCTTCCGAAATCCGAAATCACCCTTCCGAAATCCGAAATCTTCCGAGTTCTCCCTTCCGAATTCCGAAATCACTTAAAAAGCGCCGGATCTGTCGATCTCACATCATTTTTGAAAGCAACAACAAACGCCTGGGGATAACCCGAGCTTCTCACATTCTTCTGGAAAGCGGCAGCTTCTGAAAGGGTTTTGAATTCACCAACACATGAACGATAAGCTCCGCTGTATTGATACTCCCAGGTTTTATAATCTTTCCCGCTTATTTTGATAGTGTAGCTCCCTTTTTTCACAGAGTTGCTGGCAAACTGCACTCTGTAAACTACCACATCTATTGCTGGCTGAGCTGTAGTCTTTGCTGCTTCTGCAGGTTTAGGCTCAGTTGCCGGAGGTGTGGTTTTTAAAGGTTCAGGTTTCGCTGTTATTGGTTCTTTAACAGGCTGTCTGACAGGTTCAGGTTTTTGTGTTTCGGAGACAGGAACTGTCTTTTCAGGTTCTGTTTTAACCTGTGCTGCTGGTGCGGGAACTGCCTGCTTTGGTTTTTCCGCTACGGCAACAGGAGCTGCTGGAGACTCACCTTCAAGTAGTTCAGGGTCAAATGATCTTACATTATTTCTGAAGACAACAACCGTTGCCTGAGGATAATCGTTCTGAATAAACTTATTCCTGAGCTCTATGGCAGGTGTTATCGCGCTGAACTCACCAACACATAACCTGTAAGCTCCTGAGTACAGGTATTCATATATGCTGTAATCCTTTCCCTCAAGATTGATGAGCTGTCTGGTCTTTGGGTTGAAGCTTGTAAGAATCTGGACTCTGTAAACTATATTGTCATCCTTTCCCCTTGACCGGTCTACCGCTTCTCTTCTTGCAGTGGCTTCCACTGCAGGCTCGGTCACAATCATAACCACATTTCTTGACTCAGGATTGGTGAAAAACTGTGACAGATCAGCCATCTTGTCGGGACCGCTGCCGGTCATTGTAACTTTTATAAGATTGACAGATTTCTTGCCGGCTTTTTCCTTTATTGTATAAAATGCAGACTTGCCGGTTTTCCTGTCGAGGGTAAATGCCACATCATCGAAGGCAGTATTCACAGGATTTGCTATGTTCACAGGCGATTCCCAGGTGTTGCCTTTGAATTTGCATACGAAAATATCATAACCTCCATATCCAAGTAGTCCGTCGGAAGAGTAGAAAAGGTTGTTCTCCTTATCCATGAACGGGTACATTTCATTTGATTTTGAATTAATTGCATTGCCAAGGTTTTTTGGCTCCGACCAGCTTCCTCCCTCGATCTGTGTAAAGAACAGATCCATCCCTCCCAATGATCCCGAACGATTCGAGGAGAAGATCATAATCTTTCCGTCTTCCGATAATGCCGGATGAGAATACACATACTTGCCTGCACAAAAGCTCAGGGGATTTTCTTCCATAGACCATTTGCCCTGGTTGCCTTCTCCGGCTGAATAAACAGCTTTATAAATCTTTTCAATGCCTTCTTTTTCAGAGTATCTGGTGAAATACATTGTCTTGTAATCACTGCTGAAGGTTACCGCGTCGGTAGGGTAGGGAAACTTTTCTGAAGGTGAGAATGACTTCGGGCTGTCGGGAGAGTTATCTTTAATTAAAGCATACTTTGCATCAGTCCGCCCGAATGAGACGTGCTGAGGAAGCATACTGGTCATTACCCTGGATGAAGAAAGATATACGATGCCGTCCTGATAAAACCGGACACCTGAAGAGGGCGGTTGTATATTCAGATTGAAAGTATCGACCCTGATAAAGCTGCCTGTAATTATTGTGTCCGGGTTGAAACTTTTTGCAGATCCGTCTGAAAGAGGATTCCTGCTGCCATCGTTTCCGTAAATAGAGTTCATCCCGGCGGCAAGGATTAAAAATGATATTGTTTTAAGGATATTCTTCATAATAAAAACCGGTTACCAGTGGTACATCCTGGAAATTCCTGATTTGATTGATGATAAATTAATTCCGACCGCTATCTCTTCTATGAGTGGTGTTTTATAGAAAGGTGAGTTATGAGCCATGGAAAAGTAGGCTCCTACATAAAATGAATTGTATTTATACTGGAAGAAAAAAGAGAATCTGTCGAAATCGTTGAAATATGTGCCGACGCAGAAGTTACCTGCATAAAGCTTCAGGGCAGGCTGTATCATATCAAGAATTTCTCCTGAAAATTTATCGTCGGAATTCAGGATAATTATTGGTTCCAAAAGAATGTTGCGCGACTTGCTAAGTATAATTTTATATCCGGCATTGAAGAAGAACTGCCTGGATACAGGTATCACATAGGTTGAAGTTGTATCTGAATTTGCAGGTGTTCCCAGCAGGTTGACAGCTGAGATCCCGGCATAAAGATTGGGTCTGTAGTAATATATACCTGCATCGAAGTCGGGGAAGATTTTTGTTGATTCCGGCTGGCTTAGGTCGAAGTTGCCTGAGAACTTACTGGTGACAAGCCTGGCTGCAGCCCCGACGGAGATAAACGAAAGACCTTCCTTGTCGAGTTGCAGATGATACGATCCGGCAACAGCTAGACCAGTATTCCTTGTTGAGCCGTCATATTCATTGAAGATGTAGCCGCCCACACCGATATTGGTGAATTCTGGAATGCCCGGTGAAGCGATATAGTGTCCGGCGGCTTTTGAGAGCCTCATGTTGCCGCTGAGGAGCTGTGCGTTTGCATTTCCGTTCTTGCCTGCCGAGATGTCAGCAGAAAAGAAATCCTTGCTGCCGGCGATTGCAGGATTGAAAATGAAAGGAGTCACAATCCGGTAGTAAACGGGGTAGGTGGGCGTCTGCTGTCCGGAAGAATTAATGAATATGAATGAAATAAAAAGGGCAGCAGCTGCTTTAAGGATTTTTCCGTGAGAAAATTTAAAGTCCATTAATTCAGGTATTTTCAACTTTAAATCTGATTACTATACAATATTTAGTATAAAGATATGAGTAAAAATGATTTTTTGCGACAGTTACAGTGATATTTTTAAACTGACTAACTTATTTCATAAACAAGGATGAGAGAAAATTTCGGATTTCGGATTTTCGATTTCGGACTTATTCCTGCTATATTATAGAATTTTAAATCCGAAATCCACCCTCCGACATCCGAAATAAAAAAGGACGCCACAGGGGAGAAGCGTCCTTTCTGAAAAAAAACCAACCCAACTATTTATGCGTCAGCATAAAATCCCTGATCGTTAAGTTGCCTGCCGTAACATCTACATCTGGGTAGCTTACAGTGTCGTAATTCTCTTTCGTTGCGAAAATGGAATACTTGCCTGCCGGAAGTCCGATAAGCCCGTAATGACCAAGGGTATCAGTAAGCGTTGTTGCAACAATTGTATCCTGTTTTACCCAAACCTGTGCACCTTTTATTTTCACTCTGGAGGTGTCTTTCACCATGCCGATAATTCTTCCGGCGGTTGAGTTATTGACAGCCCTGATCACAGGTTTAAAGATGAATCCGTTAATTCCGTGCGGGCTTTCAAAATTGCCTCTTACAACAAACGACCGCGACAGGTCGAAATCAAGCAGCAGCTCGGTTGTCAGTCCTCCTGTAACATAAAATTCAGGCCTTACAAAAATCTTTATCCCGGTCTGCTGTCCGCTCGGTACTTTAACCTTATAGGTTTCGCCATCTTTTACTTTCAGGCTGGCCTCTTCGACATAAAGCCTGAGAAGATTATATTTACCTGCCGGGACTTCTATATCGAGAAGTTCTTCTGTCACCCCATTCCTGAGGTCAAGAAGATCAAAGGTCACTGTATCTTCAAAAAGCACCATAAATGGATTCCCGTCAGGAACTCCATCTCCTGCCTTTCTGATCTCTGCCTTTGTAATGGTAACAGTTGCAGATTCGATCATGTCGATGGGGAATGGAGCATCAGTAACTTTTATCACCAGGTTTCCGTTGCCGCTGTTGACTGATGACGTTTTGTCGCAGGCTGTGAAAAAAGCTGCCAGGGCAACCGCAAAAATTGAAATAAAAAGTTTTTTCATATCTGTATATTTATTTTAGTTATTGTTTTCTGCGTAAATGTAGAACCGTGAACATGAAAATATGATGAAGATTTACTTTTATCGGGTAAATTTCATTATTGGGTTCAATTTCTTTTAACCGCAAAGAACGCAAAGTCCCGATAGTCATCGGGATTACGCAAAGGGCGCAAAGGAATCGCAAACCTCTTTTTTACTTTGCGTCGGTTACCTGGCCCGAGTACCCGTGTGTCAGGGTAACTTTGACTAATTTGTTGTAATGCACAGAGATTCTTCTTCCCACCTTGTCCCCATACGCAATGTCATCCCGAATGGAGCGTAGCGAAATGAGGGATCTTCTGATCCATCCACTTGATTTCAGTATACTTTGCGGCCATCCCTAAATGATATGCTGACAGGTCGAGATATGAAGAACTTCCATATGATGAAAAAGCCCCGTAGGATGCGGGGCTCTAAGAATTACCTAACCTAGCCAAATCTACCTGCGTCCTTCTGCAAATGATCTTACATTATTGCGGATCATAGTATTTGGACAAGCTGCCGGATCCTGTATCCTGGTTCTCGACCTTGCCATAGCGCCATTCCCGGTTTGCCTTACTGTGTTATTCCTGGCCTGGACCATTGAGGGATCATTCAGGCAGGAGCCATCCTGCAACTGAAGCTGCTGGCGGGCCCGAGTTTTAGTCTGCAGCTGAGCCTGATCTCCAAACTGTGTCTGCAACTGATCCTGAGCCTGTGTCCGGGTCTGAAGTTGTGTCCGATTCTGAGTTTGTGCTGTGATGACTGCACTTATCATGAGTGCTGCTGCCATCAGGAAAATTGTTCTTTTCATCGCTTCATTTTTATAATTATCATTTATGAAGCGAAAATAAAACCGCTACAATGAAGGATTCATGAATTTACGGGAAAAATGAAAGAAAAAGTTGTTCCTTTTCCCGGTTCCGAGCTGACAGATATTTCAATCTTGTGGAAATCCGCTATGGTTTTTGCTATTGCCAGACCTATACCTGTCCCCTCGACGCTGTTCCTGTCCCTGGTTCTGAACCTTGAAAACAATGTGCTCTTCTGAGCTTCAGTCATCCCTCGTCCGGTATCGGAGATCATAACAATAAAATTACCTTGATCAATCAGACTATAAATAATCACTTGTCCGCCTCCGGGTGTGTTTTTTACAGCGTTATTCACAACATTGAAAAACATTGATAAGACCAGGGATCGGTTTGCTCCTGAAAATTCCAGATCAGTTTTTACGTCCTGTTTCAGGGTGATACCGGAATCATCGGCTATTGGCCCAAGTTCATGGATAATTTCTTTCAGGACATTATTCACCGAAAATGATTCCTCACGCAGATACTGATTGCTTTCGATCCGGGCTATAAGAAGAAGCGAATTTACAAGGCTCTGAAGTCTCTGAAGAGTCCTGAGTGAATCTTCTATCTTTTCTTCAGTTTCAGGCTTCAGATCTTCTTTATTGAGCAGATTCTCGAGCTTGCTTCTCAGAACTGCTATGGGAGTCATAAGCTCATGAGATATATTCACCGTTATATCCTTCTCCTTCTGAAATAGCTGGTTTAAATTTTCCATTACTTCGCAAAGCGCATTATCGAGCCGGCGGAAATCAGAAGTGGATGTTTTTACCGGAACTCTGTCGAACAGTGCCGGATCGGAGATCATCTTCAGTTTTCCCTTGATTTTCTCGAGCGGGGATAAGATAAGACCTGTATATAATGTATCTGTAAAAAATGTGATCAGAATTATGAAAGCGAGAAAGACCAGCATAAGATTTCTGATGTTCCTGCCGGTACTGAAAATGCTCTGGAGACTTTTCCCGACTTCAAGAATATATGCCTGTTCTTCAATTCTGAATGAATAATTCAGCACCCTGTACCCAATCTCTTCTCCTTCTATAATTCTTGAAGTAACTTCTATAAAATTCAGGTCCTGCTCCTGATCCGACTTCTCAATGCTGATGAATTCCTCCTTCAGAATATTGAAGCTGCCGAAGGAAGAGTCGGAGTTTACAAAAGGTTCAATTCCTATATCGGAAATCAGCGAAAGAACCTGTTCCCTCTTTTGAACAAGGTCGTTGTCGACCTGACGAAGATTGATCCTTTCTATGATATAAGGCATTAATAAAATGAAGAGCCCGGTGAAAACGAGCTTTGAGAGAAGGTTAAAGAGCGAAAGCTTTAAATTGAGTTTCAACATTTGATATCAGGTCAGTCTGTTTGTTCCGGACTGATCCTGTACCCGATTCCCCTGACTGTCTCCAGCCATGGGGAAGGAGCATGCAAATTAAGTTTTTTCCTGAGATTTTTAATATGAACATCGATGAAATTACTGTCATACTGGTCATCGAGCAAGTTACCCCAGATATGTTCATAAAGCTGCTGCCTCGTAAGGACTTTTCCTCTGTTCAGCACAAGATAATGGAGCAGGTTGAATTCCTTCTTCGTAAGGTCGGTATCATTTCCTTTGCATACAACCTTGCGCGACTGGACCTGCATCGTAAATTCGCCAAGAACGATATCAGGATTTGCAATGTTGAATTTTCTGCGGGCAACGGCATTTATCCTAGAAAGAAGTTCGATCAGGGCAAAGGGTTTTGCGAGGTAATCATCGGCGCCCAGGTTGAGCCCTTTAACTTTATCTTCTACAGCCCCCCGGGCAGTGATAATGATGAAAGAAGCTTCGCTGTTGTTTCTCCGGGCTTCGCTGATCAGATCGAGTCCATTGTAATCCGGGAGCCCGAGATCGAGCAGCACAAAATCGTAGAGGTTAATTGCGATTTTCTCCGAAGCCTCAGTACCTGTAAAGGCGATATCACAGAGTATATTTTCAGATTTAAGGAATTCAGCTATTTCCTTTGCGAGACTCTTTTCGTCTTCAACGATGAGAACGTTCATGATATCGGATTAAAATAATTTGATGTATGCACTTAGCATGAATACAAAGCCTTTGGTGGCAGAATAATATGTATCGTCATAGAGTGGAAGGATGTAGCCTGGTTCAGCTTCAAGGGTGAAACGACCTGTATTAAATGCCACGGGAATTCCAAAGTCTATTTCCATCACGCCGAACCTGGTTGACAGAACCGGAGTGGTTACTGTTTGTGTCGTCGTTGTGGGTGTGCCTGTGGTTGAATTTGATCCTGTGCTGCTTCCGTTCCCGGAACCATTCCCGTATCCCCGCCCCGTACTGCTGCCGGACTGGTAGAATGGATAGTTGACATTGACAACAGTATCGGTATTAAGCTCTATAGATGAAAGAGTTCCAAACAGCACGTTAACGTATGGATCAAAGGAGATATAGGCTTTCTTTTTTAAAAATGAAGGGGTTGTAATGTATCTTGAGTTTTTTACCTGGTAGTACATGGCGCTCTTTTCCATATAAAGCCATCCGGCAGATATCTTCGTATAGAGAAGCTTCCAGTCGACTCCGAGTGTAAGGTCTGAATACCAGAAATTCCCGAAAAGGGTTTCTCTCAGCGAGGGTGGTGTCTGGTATCGTGAAGCGCTAAGTGAAATGTCGAACCATGAATTAAATGTATGACTATAACTTAGCGTTCCGGCAATAAAAGCAGCATATGGCTCAAAGTCTGCAAGGTGTACCGCAGAAACAGTCAGGAAAAGCGAGCTTTTAAATCCGTAGGAGAGGGCTGCATAGCCATAAGGCTGATCGCCGGATATTGTGGATCCGAGATATATCATATTACTCCCGTATCCGCCGCCTGCATACAGGGCATGGATATCTTTTACTTCAACGGCGCTGTTTGTCTTGTCAGTTTTGGTGGAGTCAGACTGTGAGTATGCTGCCTGCCATGACGATACCAGCAATATGGCACATATTGGAAACGATATGAAGGTTAATGATCTCATTGTACCATTACAAAAAGGATTACCTGCCTCCCCTGAATTTACCGGCTCCCCCAGGTTTTCCTGCACCTTTGGGTATCCCGGAACCAGACGGTCTGACGATATTGGGTCTTGCTCCCTTTGCCTTGCTCCAGTCGGGTCTGGCGCTGTTGACTTTCTTAACCTGGTTTGCGCTACCGGCATTCTGACCGTTTCCCTGTCCTTTGACTTCTCCCTGGTTACGGACCTGTTCCCTGTTCTGGCTCTGAACACTCTGTTCAGAACCGGTTTTATTCTTCAATGCTGCAGTGGAGTCAGTCACGGCTGGAACCTGCTGTGAATAAGATAAAGTTGCAGAAAACACGAATATTATTGCAATAATCAATGCTCTGAATGGATTTTTCATGGAATTCCCTCCTTTCCTCCCTCTTTTAAATATCTTTGCGAAGTAATTCATATTCAATCTGTTTGGGTGATTGTTCGACCCTATAATTACAAAATTACGGATTCTAAATGAAGAAATGATGAAAACTCTCTAATAATCATGCAATCATGCAATCATGCTATCTTGCAATCCTAATAATTTCTATATTTATAATAAATTTTAAACTCGTGCTAAAATGGGAACAATTAAAGATTTTGAGGATCTTGACCTATGGAAGATGTCAAGAGAAATGGTTAACCTGATATATTCTGATTTTGCAAAATGTAAAGATTTTACATTCAGAAATCAGATAACTGGTGCCGGAATTTCTATAATGAATAATATTTCTGAGGGATTTTGTCGAAGAAGTGATGCTGAATTTCGCCAATTCCTTAATATCTCGAAGGGATCTGCAGGCGAGGTGAAAAACATGTATTATATCGGCGAAGATCAGAAATATGTAAGTCATGAAACTGCTACTGAAAGAAGAACAAAATGTCAAAAACTTCTCAATAGTCTGGGAGGCTTCATGAAATATCTGAAACCATAATTATCCACGATTGCACGATTGCACGATTGTACGGTTGCACGATCGCATGATTGCACGATTGCATGATTGTACGGTTGCACAATTGCATGATTGCACGATTGCACGATCGCACGATTGCACGATTTTGTTCATTTCCCCCGAAAACCCTAACTTTACTCAAAAAGCATCCCATGATAGTAACCTGCATCAATGTTCATGTCAAAGCTGAGTCTGTAGAGGATTTCATCAAAGCTTCAACAGAAAACCACCTGGAATCAGTAAAGGAGCCTGGAAACCTAAGGTTCGACTTTCTTCAACAGG
>CAZXAM010000067.1:0-10394 GCA_964638545.1 uncultured Rikenellaceae bacterium
TACAGATGATGGCTGATCTCCTCCATGCTTCACCTGAAGCTGCCGGGAGTTTTACAACAGGCGGCACTGAAAGCATCCTGCTGGCGGTAAAGACTGCCAGGGATAAAGCGCGCGCCGATCACCCTGAGATCAAAAACCCGGTTATTCTGGTTCCGGAATCCGGTCATCCTGCCTTTGATAAAGCTGCCCATTATCTTAATGTGAAGATCCATCACACTCCTGTCAGGGAAGACAAGCGTGCTGATGTAGAGACAATGAATAAGGCCATTACTGAAAACACCATCCTGCTTGTCGCTTCAGCGCCATGTTTTCCCCACGGTGTCATAGATCCCATCGCTGATATAGGAAAAATCGCCCTGGAACATAATATACCGCTTCATGTAGATGCCTGCATGGGAGGAATGATTCTCCCTTTCGCTGAGAAACTGGGATATCCGATACCTCTTTTTGATTTCCGGGTCCCGGGAGTAACATCCATCTCCGCCGATATCCATAAATATGGCTATTCACCGAAAGGTGCCTCTGTCATCATTTATATTAATCGTGAGTTCCGGAGGCACCAGTTTTTCGCATACACCGACTGGTCGGGAGGCTTATATGGATCACCGACCATGATGGGCACCAGATGCGGAGGTCCTATAGCAGGTGCCTGGGCTGCTCTGGTTTATAACGGATTGGAAGGCTACATGGCTATGACACGCGAAGTGATGGAAGCTGCAAAAAGAATCCAGCAGGGTATAAATGCAATTCCTGGATTGCATGTCGTGAGCAATCCCGACATGAGCGTTTTTGCCTTCACCTCCGATAAATACAATATTTTCCAGATTGGAGACAGACTATCGGCCAGAGGATGGACCCTCGACAGAATCCAGTTTCCCGGCTCCCTTCACCTTACTGTTTCATATAATAATGTAAAGCAAACAGACGAATTTCTTACTGCCCTGAGCGAATCATTGAACCAGGTTTCTGTAGCAAAAGGCAAGAGCAGAACTATAAATCTGGTGGTTTCATTCGTGAAAAGGATGTCAAAGTTACTGCCCGACACATGGTTCAGAAAGCTCTCTGCTTTGCTGATGACTGATAAACAGGATGATGAGAGGCATGAAATGGGAGCTGCAATGTATGGCATCACAGAAAAATTAGAAAACCGTAAAAATGTCAATGAACTTGTTCTTGATGTAATGGATAGAATGTACTAGTTGGTTTGTCCCGGATTGAATCCGGATTAAACATTTATTTGTCTTGTGTTCTAGTCTTTCATAACTTTATCATTATAAATGGCTTGATATGGCAAGTATCATCCCAGGCTTCGAGAATGATATTTTTATCAGCTATCGCCAGAAGGACAACAAGGGTGACAGATGGGTAAGTGAATTTGTCGAATCTCTCAGGACTGAGCTCGATAAGACTTTCAAGGAAGAAATCACTGTTTATTTTGATATCAACCAGCACGACGGGATCCTCGACACCCATGATGTTGACGCTTCCCTGAAAGAAAAACTCAGATGCCTGGTATTCATCCCCGTTGTCTCCCGCACATACTGCGACCCGAAATCCTTTGCATGGGACCATGAATTCAAGTCATTTGTTGAGCAGGCCTCTCATGATCAATACGGCCTTAAGATCAGATTGCATGACGGAAATATTGCAAGCAGAGTTCTTCCGGTCCTTATCCACGATCTAGATACTGCAGACATAAAACTGTGCGAGTCCATTCTTGGCAGCGGGCTCAGGGGAGTTGAATTCATATACAAGGAACCCGGAGTCAACAGGCCTATGACCAGTATTGACAATGAGGAGAAGAACCTGAGCGGCACAAAATACAGGAACCAGATAAACCGGGTAGCCAATGCCATCAGGGAGATCATATCGGGGATGACAGCCGGTCCCCCGGATTACAGGAGCCTGCCTTCAGATGTTTTTACAGCACCCGGAAAACCATTAACCCAGGAAAAATCAATAATAGTGCTCCCCTTTGAGAATTTAAGTCCTGATCCGGAACAGGAATATTTCAGTGACGGCCTCACAGATGAAGTAATATCAGACTTATCGCATATTCCTGATCTGCTTGTTATTTCAAGAAGCTCAGCTATGACATTCAAAGGCAACCGGAATACAATAAAAGAGATAGCCGATAAGGTTAATGTGAGATATGTTCTGGAAGGAAGTGTCAGAAAATCAACTGACAACATTCGCATAATTGCGCAGCTGATCGACTCAGCAAACGATTCTCATATCTGGGCTGAAAAATATTCCGGCAAGCTTGAAGATGTTTTTGACATCCAGGAGAAAGTATCGGAATCTATTGTTAATGCCCTGAAAATAAAGCTAAACTCAAACGAGAAGAAAAAGATCCAGGAGAGGCCGATTGACAATGTTTTCGCATATGATTGTTACAGAAGGGCTTATCCGAAAATTATGTCATATAATGTGACAAGCATTGAGCAGGGACTCAACCTTCTGCAGAAGGGAATTGACATTGGGGGCGAGAATGCGCTGATCTATACAGGGATGGCTTTTGCCTATTTCCAGTTTGTCAATGCAGGAATAGACCGCGAAGAAAACCTGAAGAGAGCTGAAGTTTTCGTTCAGAAAGCATTCAACCTGAATGACGAGCTGCCTGAAGCACATTTTGCAATGGCGTGCATCAGTTCTCTGAACGCTGAACCTGAAAAGGCAATGGAAAACATCCTAAAGGCTTATGCATCCAAGCCTGAAGATGCTGAGATACTGACATGGCTGGCTCTTGCATATATTTACATCGGCAGAAGCGAAGAAGCAAAATCGATCATAAAAGATGTAATCAGAGTCGATCCATTCAATCCTATGATAGATTCCCTGATCGGCAGGAGTTATTTCTATGAAGGCCGATTCGGTTTTGCCCTGAATCCATTGCTGTCAGCATATGATATAAATCCCGGCAGTGAAATGAACAAGTTCTGGAAAGCCCTTATTCTGTTTTACAATAAACGTGAGGGTGAAGCCTGTGAATTCATTGATAAGTATGTAAAAGAGCCCGCCAGGGACTCCTGGACACATTTGTCGATACTCCTCAGAAATGTGATTATCGGCGAGAAGGATGAATTGCAGCTGGCAATGAAACCGGATTTTATGAAAATCCATCAGCAGGACCCTCAGAGCTCGTATATTATTGCCGCCTTATATTCATTTCTTGATGAAAAGGAAGAATCTCTAAAATGGCTGGAAATTGCAGCCGGAGGCGGATTCATTAATTACCCGTTTATAAATGATCTCGACCCATTCCTGTCAAAACTGCGTGGCGATGAACGATTCACTAAACTAATGACCAAAGTCAGGAAGGACTGGGAACGCTTTGGAATTTATTGCAACATCGGAATTATAAAACAACCGAGGGCGGAACAATGAAAATTCTGCTGATAAAACCGCCTCAGAATCCCTTCCTGGCAACCAACGCAGTATACGAACCATTGGAACTTGAATATCTCGCATCATCACTAAGTGATGCCACTGTCAGAATACTGGACATGAGAATAGACAGGAACCTGAGCAGGGAACTTCTGGATTTCAAGCCTGATCTGGTCGGCATTACTGCCTATACATGTGATTATAATACGGCAGTGCAGATACTGAGGGAGATCCGGAACTTTGACAGATCAATCTTAACTGTTGCCGGTGGGCAGCATGCCACCTTTATGCCCGACGATTTCGTCCTTCCATGGGTTGATGCAATATTCCTGGGATACGCCGATTCTACTTTCCCACAATATGTCAAATCCCTTGGCAATCCTGACAAACTCAGGGAGATACCAAATATTGGAATAATCGAAAACAATAAACCCTGGTTTACAAAAAGGACTTTTTCAGTTCCGGATCTTGACACTCTCCCTCTTCCCGACCGCAGCCTGATTCTAAAATACAGAGGAAGATATCATGATCCTTTAAGAGATAAAATGTCACTCGTTATGACCAGCAGGGGATGTCCATTCCGCTGTAATTTCTGCGCGTGCTGGAAGCTTATGGATGGGAAATATGCTGTCCGATCGCCGGAATCAATAATCGAGGAACTCACAAGCCTGCCGGAGGAGGCCGGCGCAGTTTATTTTTCTGACGACAACACATTTGCTGACATAGACAGGATGTGGCGTTTCAGCGAACTGATCAAAAAAAATAATATAAGGAAAAAACTTCAAATGTATGCAAGGGCTGACACAGTGGTCAAAAACCAATCACTGTTTGAGGAGCTTGCCGGTGCCGGATTGCAATATCTGACCATAGGTCTTGAATCGTTCCGCAATTCGGATCTCGCTTTCTATAAAAAGCAGACTTCGGTAGAAATAAATACAAAGGCTATTCATATCCTGAAAAAACTGAATATATACATCATATCACACATTATAGTAAGACCCGAATATTCCAGGGAGGATTTCCTGCAATTATCAGGTTATGTAAATGACAACAACCTTTTTCGTACCGCTTATCCGGTGCTTACGCCGCTGCCAGGGACTGAACTATACAACGAAACCAGGGAGACTTTCACGATAACAAACTTCGATTATTTCGATTTCGCTCATCCGATCACTCCTACAAGACTGGATCTGAGGGATTTTTACAGGGAACTGACAAACCTTTACCTGAGAAGCTACTCTATCTTCAGGTTGTTAAAGCACAGATTTCACAGACTTCTGCACCGGGGCAGTGAGAAATATTACACCGATAATACAGATGGATTGACAATAACTAAACTTATCCGGATATATTTCTACTCCGTCAGATCGTGGATCAGACTCAGGCATTCGTTTTTATACATTTCCAGGCGGCCTTACCATGAACGAAAATTCAGGCCTCTCCCCGCTTAGTCAATCTCACTGCATGTAATCGCGGAGGAATCGGTATGCATTGCCGGATATTATGTCATCGACTTTTTCATCAATGTTCGGAATACCCGGAAACCCTCTGATCGCCAATGCCATTTCCGGCAACATGGATTTCAATCCGTCCGCAAGATTAGAATATTCAGCAGCATCCTTGCAAGAGCCGACAGGACATGTTAATCCATCAAAATCAGATCCTATTGAGATATGCTTCCAGGCTTCATCGCCTGCCACCCTTACGATATGGAGGATATTATTACACAGGTGTTTTATGCCCCTCGGCGACGGAGGTCTCTGCCGCAGCTGTGCGTATAATTCAGCGATCTCTTCAATATGGCTGCTTCTTCCTGATCCGGGACCATCTGCAATTATTTCCGAAAGAATATGCAGGACCCGTCTCCTTAACCTGTAACTCTGAAGATCCTCATCAGGAAAAAGATCAGCCAGATCCCATGACCTGATGCACTTTAATAACTGTAATCTGAAATCACGGCTATTGAATTCATCGGGGCTGAAGAATTCATCCCTTTCCTTCGGCATTTTCTGTTTTGCCCCAAGGATTCTCTGATCGAGATTTAAACCTATCAGACCGTTTGAATCAACAATTTTTTTTATCTCTTCGTCATATATATTGATGGACCACGGATTGAACTTCGTTCCTTTCAGGCCTTTTGGCTTGAAATAGCGGACTTTTATCCAATCAGGGTATTTTTTCCTGCATACAACAGGTTTCTCATTCCATGACACGCCTGTCACACCGCAGTGTGATATTACTATCGGTATATCTGCCGAAGAATATTCCCTTTCAAGGATCTGATAATATTGCTTCCTCGACTCAAGGCTCATATGCTTGATGTCGATGAGAATACGAGGGATCCCGGTCAAAGCCTCTTTTATTACTCTCTCCCCAAGAGGATTAATGCCTTGCCCGGCGGGCATAAAATCGTTATGCTTTAATAATTTCATGGCGAATGCATGAGTGCACAGGGAATTCCGTTCAACATGTGCTAGGGACATGAAAAGGTAACGTTTTCCGCTCTGCCGGAGAGCTTTAAGATTATTAACCATGTTCCCGTCCTGAGTTGTGGTGTCGGCCTGATCACACAAGTTATGCCCACCCTCAATTGTGAGTACAAGATTAAGCATTGCCGGATCGTAATCATTGAAACTTTTCATCACCTTGTACCGGACGTTGAGATGCTGTGAATTAAGAAGATGAGCCTGAGTTTCCCGGAACATATTAAAATAACTTGTTTGCGGCATGGATATTCTGTCCAGCAGGTCAGGGTCAATTATGTTGTTATGATTTCTGTCTTTAAGCTTCCGGACAACTTCTTTGAGATTCCTGTTAAATCCTAACAACCTGATTAAATCACCGTTCACCATGGCTTTCTCAGTCGCGTATATTCCTGCCAGAGCAATTGTTCCACTGGAATAGTTTAACTGGCTCAGGCTGCTCTGAGACCCCAGTATATTTTCTAGAAATACTCTGTCGATCAGTTCCAGAAACTGGCCTAAATTGATCTTTTGCCAGCAATCTATTCTGTTTTGTTCAATGTCTGCAGACAGAAAGGTCTTTAATTCCGGATGACAATGGAAGTCGATAAAAGGCGGAATAGGCATGGATGCAAATTTTTGATACGGTTTGAACTACAGGTATCAAATTTACACCGGAATTGAACTAAAGTCAATTTTATTTTAACAGGGCTGACATAATATTGCAGGTATAGTGCTGCGAAAAAGATGAGGGGAGGGATGGGGGTGAGAGGGTGAGAGGGGGAGGGGGTGAGGGGGGGACCAGGTGAGGAGAGGATGGTGAGAGAATAGAAAAAATTAGTAAATTTGAATTCTCGCTGCTAAAACTACTTTTATGAGTGTACTTAAATCACACAAGGAACTGAATGTGTATCAGTTAGCATTCAGTGTTTCGATGGAAATCTTTCATATTTCAAAGACATTTCCAAAAGATGAAACTTATTCACTGACATCACAGATCAGAAGGAGCTCCAGATCTGTTTGTGCCAATGTTGCTGAGGCTTTTAGAAAAAGACGTTACGAAAAAGCATTTGTATCAAAGCTATCAGACTCAGATGGGGAAGCTGCTGAAACACAAGTCTGGCTTGATTATTCACTTGAATGTGGATATATTGAAGACAATACTTATCGCAGACTCATTAATGAGTACGAAAAAATAATCGGTATGCTTATCCGGATGATTAACCATCCTGAGAAATGGAGCTTCACTCCATAATTTCTCCCCCTCCCCCCATCACCCCCTCTCCACTTCATTTTTCATGAGTCTGAGTTGAAATAAAAGAGCAGAAAGTAACTTATTTCTTAAAAATCCTCTCAATAAACGACCTGATACGTTTCTCGGCTTTAACCTCCGTAGTATCATAAACGATATCATCCTTTTTGAAAATATCGACGAACTTATCGAGCAGGTTATCTTCTCTGAAATCAGGACAATCCAGAGCTCCTTCAAGATCAAAAGGCAAAGCCGGGAAGAAGTCGCCAATTAATTTAACGGCTTCCGGATCGGACTCTGCTTTTTTCAGAGTCAGAGCAACGAGTGGCATGGCAAGGGCACTGCCAGTTCCTTGCGATCCGCTGTTGAAGTGGATCAAAGGTGTTGAGGCACCAACCCTGGCTACAATTGTGAGTCCCGGATTAAAAGCCGCAAACCAGGCATCGCCATAATTCTGAGTTGTCCCTGTCTTCCCGGCAAACGGTGTCTTCACCCCATAGACATCTTCCAGGGCGGCTCCGGTTCCTTCGACCACTGCTTTCCGCAGCATAGCCTGCATCAGACTGACACTCCTTTCGCTGAGAACACAGTTCTTCACTCCTTCGAAATCATTGTGGTAGAGAATGTCTCCTTCGGCTGTTGTGATTGAAACTATCGATCCTGGAGTTATCGTATAACCGCCGTTCGCGAAGGCGGAATAGGCAAGTGCTGTTTCGAGGATGCTTGCTTCCGCTGTGCCAAGAGCGAGCGAAGGTGTGTTTTTTAAGGGAAAAGAGAATCCCAACGCATTCCACAGCGAATCGATCCTGTTGAAGCCGACTTTCAGGAAAAGCCTGAAGGTCGGGATGTTCATCGAGTGGGCCAAAGCCCCCGCAACAGAATACCGGCCGCCATAGGAATGGTCAAAGTTCTCGGGAGTCCAGTCTTTATATTCCGGCAGTGTGATGGAATCATTATCAAGATAATCGCAGGGATCTATTCCTTCCTCAAGCGCCGCTGCATATATAACAGGCTTAAAAACCGATCCCGTCTGTCTCCGGGCAAGTATCTGATCATATTCCTGTGTGCTGAAATCTATTCCTCCTACCCATGCCCTGACAGCGCCGGTATTAGGATCCAGCGCAATTAATCCGGCGTGAAGAAGAGTAAGTGACTGCCTGATACTGTCCCTGACTGTAATCGAGTCGGTCCGCGGACCTTCCCAGCTGAAAATTGTCTGCATTCTCCTCTTTTCTGCCCTGTCAGCCAGGTTTTCTGCGCGCAGTATCTTATCCGTGAAACCATTTATAATTTCTCTGCCTGATGCGTTGTTGTATTGTTCCGATAATTCTTTCTGCATTTTAGAGAGGTGTTCACGGAATGAGCTAATGGCGAATGCCTGAAGCGGGTAACTCATCGTGGTGTTTATTATTAGTCCGTCAGTTTCAAGATTCCATCTCCTGCCTGTTGATGAAGAGATTTCCCTGAGTATCTGTGAAGCCTCCTTCTTCACCCTGACAAGAAAATAATCGGCTATTCCCTCCGACTCCGGATTCCTGTAGTCAAGCTTCAGGGGAAGGCTTTTAAGCGAGTCCGCTTCCGACGGCTCAATGTAATTGTATCTGGCCATCTGCGACAGAACGACATCCCTCCTTTTCCTTGCTCTTTCAGGATGAATAGCCGGATTATAGTAAGTTGATGCCTTAAGCATTCCGACAAGAACAGCAGATTCTTCGATGCTTAGCTTTTCGACTTTCTTATTGAAGTATCTTGATGCTGCAGCCTCAATTCCGAAAATATCCTCTCCAAACGGGACAGTGTTAAGGTAAAGGGTAAGTATCTCTTCCTTGCTGTAAGCTTCTTCGATGCGCTGGGCGAGAATAATTTCCCTGCTTTTGTTCCTTATAATGGAGAAAGCCCCTGATTTCTGCCTTCCGTACATATTTTTCGCCAGCTGCTGGGTGATGGTGCTTCCTCCCCCTGCTCTCCGGTTACCGCCGAGAACTGTTTTAAAGAGAACTCTGAAAAGACTCCGGGTATCAACCCCTTTATGTTCATAGAACCGGGCGTCTTCAGTTGCTACGAGTGCATTTATCAGGCAGGATGGTATCTGGCTGTAAGTGATGTTAGTACGGTTTTCATAATAGAACTTTCCGATAAGTTTCCCTTCTGCTGAAAGCACTTTTGAAGCTGTCGCATTCTTATAGCTCAGGAGGGCTGTCTTATCCTGCAGTTCATTCGATGGTTCGTTGCAGGAAGAAAGAACCAGGCTTGAAAACAGAATTGCCGGCAGGAGTATCTCTGATCTGATTTTCCGATTGTTTATCTTCCTCTTCATTTCCACTGGTAAACTAATAGAATAATTCACATATTTACAACGTTATGTTTCAGAATCCCTGATGATGAAAGTAATCACAGAAACCAACGGAAAATATCTTCTCTTATTATTAGCTGTATGTCAGCTACTTGTAATAAACTGCTCCAGACAACTATATCCCGATGCATCATATAATAATGTTAAAAGCCAGGCTGAAAGGAACAGGCTTAACGAATTTCTGAAAGAGGGTACTGAGAAAGCCATTAATATCAGGAATGCAAGTCCGGAAGACATAATCGGTACAGCGCGCAAATATCTTGGAGTACCGCACTGTATGGGCGGCAAGACAATGAAATGCATTGATTGCTCAGGACTGCTCGTAGCTGTTTTTAGCAAGTATGGAGTTAATCTGCCGCATAATTCCGAAGCACAAGCCAGGTTTGGGAAAATTATCAGAAATATCAACGATCTGAAGAAAGGTGATCTTGTTTTTTTCATAAGGTCATACAAAACAAATAATTTTATAACCCATTCGGGAATCTTTATCGGGGATAATAAGTTTATACATACTTCTTCAAGTGTTGGTGTTACAATAACTCCCATGTCGGATACTTACTGGAACGAGAAGTTTCTTTTCGGAACCAGGGTGTTTGAGTGATTGTCATGCAATCGTGCAATCGTGTGTCTTGTGTCTTGTATCTTGTATCTTGTATCTTGTATCTTGTATCTTGTATCTTGTGTCTTGTGTCTTGTGTCACCCCTTCTTTCTCAAGGTTCAGCATTTTTTACTATTTTTGTCATTTCTTAATAATCACAAGTTATCCAGAACAATAAGTGTTATTCGACGAACTAGATCTGAATCCGGAATTACTGGAATCAATAGAATATATGGGATTCAGGGAGGCTACCCCTATCCAGGAGAAAGCCATTCCTGTGATAATGTCCGGAAGTGATCTTATTGCCTGCGCCCAGACAGGGACAGGCAAAACAGCTGCCT
>CAZXAM010000068.1:0-9754 GCA_964638545.1 uncultured Rikenellaceae bacterium
ATGCCGGTTCGGTCAGCCTCAATATCGGTATCGCATTTTAGTTCTGATAAACAGGTCTCTATCTTGTTGGCTGTGTTCCGGGATTATAGTTCAGTTTCTTGTTTGCCCACTCAATAAAATATTTCATATTGGGAGCATCGGTATGTCCTCCGTCATGCTGACGCCATGCCAGCTCTCCGTCGAGCACGCTTGTATTTACAGGAGGCATTACTTCTGTTTTATAATCATTCGATACACCGAGATCTTTCGCACCAAGCAGTTTAAATACTGCTCCTGCAGCGATCGTCGCCATATAGCTTCCTTTCTGGTCAAGCCATTTGGCATCGCCCTTTTCGGGTACTCCGTAACTGATGAATGTCAGCCTTGGAGCGCACATTGCGATAAGGCTGTGAGAGTCAACATGCATCTGACCTGCATTTCCCGGCCCCGAAGTTGATTCTGCAGCTCCATATTTTAAATAATTGCCAGCCATCCAGTGGTATTCACCTGAACCGGTCAGGCTCTCGACGGCTTCTCCGAAATTGCGCCTGTGGAGGGTGGCTCCTCCCTTGCCTGATGAACCAACCAGGGCAAGGGCAAACCTTTGTTCGAAAGCAAGCGTAACCAGAGCAGCTTTTCCGTAACGCGAGACACCCTCGATTCCGACTTGTTTCGCATTAACGGCAGGATCAGTTTCGAGATAATCAAGTCCGCGGGCGGCACCCCATGCCCAGGCTCTCAGTGAACCCCAGTCGTCTGGTTTGCGCGGCTGGCCTTTGTTTACAAGGCCGATAATGCCTCTTGTCAGTCCGGCTCCGTTGTCAGCCTGTATGCTGGAAGGATCTATAGTTGCGTAACCCCAGCCGGCCGTAAGCAGCTGCTGTGTTGAAGGAGGATCGGCATTTTGATTTGTCTGTGCTCCCGGGCCTCCGAAGGGTGATGAAGTCGTTGCCCTCACCAGGGGTGTATAAACTTTATATTTGTCGAGAATTGCCTTTGCCTCCGGACTGTTCTCTGAAAGCAGTTTCCTCAAAGCCTGGTTTATCACTTCCAGCTCGTCACGATTTGGCTGTGCAGGAGCGGGCAGGGATGGCATACCAAACATCATCAGCACCGGCACAGGACCTTTGACATTTGCCGGAGTGACAAGAACCATCGAAATATTGACATCGATGAGAGGGTAAGCTGAATTATCGACATGTCCTGTGAGCTTTTTGGCAATGACAGGAATGAATCCAACCGTTTCTCTCTCGGATACATCTACCGTCCAGGTAACTGTAGGTATCTTTTCCGGAAGGCGTCCGTAAACCTCTTTTTCCATGTCTTCCACAATCTCGGGACGACGCTTTTTCCACCAATCCTCGGGGGTTTTTACTTTTTTGCCATTTTTAAGTGTCAGGAGATCAGGAAGATCAGGGTATGGAGTAGCAATAGACTCATCATAATTCGCATGGTTCGGCGCTGATTCGTTGCCGCTAGGCCCCGGACGAACGCTTTTTATTCCAAGCTGATCCATCATATTCTGGTGATCCTGTGCAGTTGTGAACTGCACCGGAGGAGGGTACTGCCCTGCCTGACCTGCCGGGTTCTGTGCTCCAAGCCGGCAACCTGCAATAATAAACAGCAATAATAAAGCTCTTTTCATTTTAATAAAGTATTTAATTTTGGTTTCATCATTGTCTTAAAGGATTAATTCTGTCTGCCTGGAGCAGCTTCAAACGGAGATGCCGGAAGACCTTCCTTATTATATAAATTTGCTCCTTCAGGATTGTCGGCCCAGGCATATCTGACAAACTGAGGATCAGTGACATCATCGCTCCAAACTGCCACACGATTGTTCTCAATGGATGCTTCAGCCCATACGAATTTCCTGTCAGCGCCTGCAATTGCAAAATAATACAGCTTCCCTCCTCCCTTAACAACCAGTCCGCTGCCGGCATGATCAAATTCAAGGATGATCCTTTTGCCCTCTAAAGAGGCCGATCTTAAGACGGGTCCCGAATATACTATCCTGTCATTACCGTAAGCCAGCTTCATCGCAGCCAGCGCCAGCCTTTCGCCGACAACTTTTTTCCCCAGCGGGTGGATGTCGTTCCATTCACCTGCATCAATTGTCACTGCCATAGCCGTTTTCGGAACAGAAAGCGCCTTGAACTGGCTGAACCTTAATTCGGCCCACTGACTTTCTGAGGGCAGATACCTGACTTCCATGAAATTAGGGAGCTGGACATAAAGAAAGGGAATTTCTCCCTGCTGCCATTTGATTCTCCAATCCGAGATAAGCGCAGGCAGAAGCTTTGCATACTCCTGAGCTCTTCCGGAATTCGTCTCACCCTGATACCATAGAAAGCCTTTTATCCGGTAGTTTATCGCCGGAGCAACCATTGTATTAAAGAGGCCTGATGGTTCATTCTGCATTGAAATTGCCTGTGGTCCCGGGGCAGACAGTGTCGGATTGAATACCTGACCGACTTTGTAAAGCCACTCTCCTCTCAGGTCGACTGTATCATTTCCTGCGACAAGGTAATATGGCTTATCGGGAACAAAGCCTCCTTTCCCGGAATTATTCGTCACCCTGACTACAATAATATTTCTTCCTGATTTCAATAAGCCCGGTTTGAGAACATACCTCCTGGGAGGATACTGGTATGTTATATTCCCTGCAAGCGTACCGTTCACATAAACATTATCAGCATCGACGATGCGTCCCATGAACAATCCTGCCGGTTTGTCCGTCATGCTTTCCGGTATATTTATCTCCTTCCTGAACCAGACAACACCGTCAAGATTACTCACACCCTGGTCCTCCCAGTATCCGGGGAGCCAGAATCTGTGCCAGCCTTCCGGCTTGAAATTAATATCGTACCAGGGTAATGCACCGGTCATCCCTTTATCCGTATCGCCGGGCTTCTGTGCCGGGACTGGCCTTCTCGCTGCGGCTCTCATGATGGGATTCAGGTATGATGTGTCCCTTAATTTTCCTATACGGTCGGTAAGCTGAGGAAAATCCCTGAAACCTCCTTCGCTTATCCATGCTTCTATTGGAGTACCTCCCACGCTTGAGTTAATGATCCCTATGGGGATCTTGTACTCATTGAATAAGCTCCTGGCAAAAAAATAGGAGGCAGCTCCAAATCCGAGAACATTTTCGGGTAAAGCCGGTATCCATTTTCCTGAAGGAAGGTCTTTGTGGACCGAAAGAGCGTCGGATGCCGTAGGGATAAAGAAATTCCTTATCTGAGGATAATTGGCTTCGGCGATATCCTGAGGGTACTTCTCTTTTACTCTCTCCATGTTCAGCACCATATTCGATTGTCCGGAGCAGAACCAGACATCTCCAAGCATAATGTCGTTTATGACAATTGTGTTCCTGCCCCTGATCTGCATGGTGAATGGTCCTCCTGCTTTCATCGGCGGCATTTTGACTTTCCAGTTGCCCTGTTGATCGGCAATTGCGCTGAAAGATCTTTTGTTGAATCTGACAGACACCTTTTCACCGGCATTTGCCCATCCCCATATCACCAGTTGTTCATCCCGCTGAAGCACCATTCCATCGCTTACCAGAACCGGAAGGGTCACATTGCCATACAAACCCTGAGAACAAAGAATGAAAGCAATGAACGTAATTACACGGCCTGCAAATGATAATTTCATTGTAAAAGTGACTGTTAAGATATTACAGGTGTTAACCTGCTTAAAGGATATAAAGATAAAAAAAACGGAGTTACTTCTGCAGAACCTTCAGCAGTAATAATTAAATACGCCTAAATATCAATCCCATCCTGATTATGGGCAGGTCATTTACAACGTATTTATTGATTTTTGAAATCCGGATTCAGAACCTGTATCTGCAGGTTAAGGTAAGAACCTGGGTCTCATAATAATTCCGGTAATCTACATTGAATACGTCTCCATAAATCTCCTGACGGATACCCATCATATTGAAGATGTCAGTGGCAGACAGGCTTAATTCCAGTTTATTGCCGGCCAGAGACTTTTTAATCCCGAGATCTATTCCCCACCTCGAAAGTTCTTTCCCCTGCCCGATGTTTTTGGAACTGAAGAACTGTCCGGCAGCTTCGATCTGGAAATTATGCGGAAGGGAGAACTGGTTTATTAATTTGGCGAAAAACGGGATATCAATCCTCTCACCAATAGCATAGGTCTGAGGAACGGGGAAGTTTATCTGACCTGAATAACCGAAGATTTTATTCCGGTAGAGGTTAGCACTGGCCGAGAGCTTCCATTGTTTCAGAATTAACTGGTCAAAAGTGAATTCCACACCGGAGTTTTTTGCACGGCTGAGGTTGTCATATGCTTTGACAGTGATCTCATTGTGATCAGGGTCCTGAATATATATGCGTGTATAATAATCATCTATTATCTTATGATATAGCGATGTATAGAATGAACCGGTCTTCCACAGGTATTTATGTGCCAGTTCAAAATTCTGGGTAAATTGGGGCCTGAGCAATGGATTTCCAATTTTCAGCAATTCCGGATCGTCATATTTCGGGAAGATTCTCAGAATATCTTCTCCCGGACGATCAATCCGCCGGTTATAGAATAATGAGATTTTATTTGATTTGTTGATTTTCCGTGTGAGCCTGACATTCGGGAAGAGACTGAAATAATCGTACTGGTTTTCTGTAAAATATTGGTTGGGGGCAAAATTGTACTTTACGCTGGTATATTCAGCGCGGAGTCCTGCTTCAATGTCGGTTTTCGGGAATTCAGCTATCAGGTTTGTATACGCTCCCGCAAGGCTCTCGTCCCATTCTGACCAGTCTCCGAAATTGTATATAAGTGCCGTGTTCTCCGGATTGTTTGTGACGGTGTAGGTTATTGGCATATGCCGTAGTCTGCCCGAAATGCCTGCTTCAAACCGGCCGAAGGCGAGAGGCCTGATATAATCGGAAGAGAGAAGGTAAACGTACTCAGGAGCCAGTACCCGGGTTTTGTCTGTTCTTATCACGGGGAATGGAGATGGCCCGTCCTGACTGAGGTTATATGTCTCATCTTCCCATCCCTTTGTAAAAAGGAGCTGCGATGAAAGCTCATGCCCAGCCTGCTGGAATCTTAGTTTGTGCTGAAGGGTAAGATTTGTAAATCCGGTTCCCTCACTTTCATGGAAGCCCCATTTTCTGGTTGGCGACAGATACTCATAATTGCCAAAATACCAGACTCTTGTGGTATCAATATGCCATTCATAGTCATAAAGGCTGAACAGAGTAATAGTCTGGTTTGAAGTAACATTCCAGTCGAGGCCGAGTTTAAAATTGTAATGATTTTGCGAACGGTTTTCAGCCACCTGGCTTTCAGTCACATTTCCGTTATCGTAGTAACGGGTGGTGAATTCGTTGTTAGGCAATCTGTGCTGTCTGGTCAGGTATGACTGCCAGTAAATATTCAGCTTCTGAGTTTTATAGTTCAGGTTCAGTGATGGTGTGATTTTCAGGTTATCTGAATAGGAAGGCATTCCGGTCGGAAGATCCGCTTTCCTTCTGGTTATCATTCCTATTGCCGGAGCAATTCCGATGTCGCCGGTTAATCCTTTTCCGGATGATTTTTTAAATATAATGTTGACAATCCCTGCCATTCCTGCCGCATCATATTTTGCTGAAGGATTATTGATTATTTCTATGCTTTCTACCTGTGATGCCGGAATATTCTCCAGTCCTTTCTGGCTTCCAAAACCTGTCAGGCTCGATTGTTTCCCGTCGATAAGTACTGCCACCTTATCGCTTCCACGCAGAATGATCCTGCTTTCCTGATCTATTACAACCCCCGGAAGGACTTTAATTATATCCAGGGCAGAGCCGGTGGATCCGGTAATTAAGCTTCCGGCCGAATAACTCTTTTTATCAAGAGCTGAAGAGACTGCCTGCTTCTGTCCTACTACACTGACTTCATTTAATTCTACATTTGAGGGCTCCAGCGAAATATTGCCCAGGTCAAGCGCTTTGTTCAGCGTTCCGACAAGAACACGTTTCTTTACCGTGACATATCCGATATTCGTTATAATAAAATCATATTCTCCAGATTGAAGGCCGGATACTGAAAACCTCCCCTGCCCATTCGTAACAGTACCGGTTACCAGGTCAGACAGATCGGCTCTTAACACCGAAACTGTCGCGCTTATTAAAGGCTGCCTGTCTTCATTTGAAATAATTCTTCCCGAGATAGTTGTCTGAGCATAAGAGTTCAGGGAAGCTACCAGTAAAAACAGGATGAGAATATGTATTTTCATTTTTCTGTTCAATTTGAATAGTTGTGATGGTATAATGACAATCCTGGCAGCTCTTTTATTGCTAATACCTTCTTTTTTTACTTCATCCGGCTTTACCAATGCCATTGTAATTGATCCTGCCACTGCTTTATCCTTAAAGAGCTGAATATATTCATTTTCGTCTTTCGTTGCCAGGGCATACGACAAATGCAGAAAATGTTAAGGGGTGGTTATGACGAAACCTGGTTTCAGCTTGTTTGATAATGATTCATTCAGAATACAATAAAAAGTAACATCAAAATCATATTAAATATTGCCTCTCAGTGAACTGCCATATGATCATCACGGGCTGATGGCAATGGCAGCTCCCAAAACCCGGAGCCCTGAAGCGATTTTATAGTTAATGTCAGACTATTTCGATGAGCTGACATACGAATTAGCCTGATCCTGATCTCCTCCTGTATATTTTGGATAGTTCGGATATGAGCAGAGAAGATATCCTTTACCTTCCGGTTTCCCCCCTATGCGTCCCTCGCTGCTTATAACAAGCGTTTTTGCAGGAGCCTTGCCTTCTTCGACCCATGACATTATCATATCCATCTTATCGTTGGAGTTTGGTGAAGGTATGTTTTTTACCGTAACTGTTTCACCATCCCCGTTAGTCTTATAACTTCTGCCTGACAATCCGTGGCCTCCCTGCGGAACAACATATAACCGTGCAAACTTGTCCAGTTTTTTCTGTCCCATCCTGTTTATCAGAGACTGATAATAGTCCAACTGTGCTCCCGAGGAAGCGATAAAATCCTGGGTGCCGACAGTAATTATTATCTTCCCTCCATGTTTGTAAAATGCCCGCAGATCAGGATTTGCAGCATCGAGCCATTCAGAGACCAGTTTCCTTCGCATAATCATGGCTTCATCTTCAGTATAGTCAAGCGGATTGGCTGTGAGATTCTGCATGAGAAAGCCGGTTACACCAGCGACTCCCAGCGATGAATGCACAGAGGCGTTATCAGGTGCACCTTCTTGTCCCTTATAACGTGTAGGGGCAATCGTCCCGAAAGATTCAGGATCGGTGGTCGGAAGCCACATGCCGAACGATTTAACGCCATTTGCCAGAGGAACCGGGAATTTAAGCCGGCTGTAGACAAATTCAAGTGTCTTGATCTGTCCATTGGTAAGCTTGTCCGATGAAGAGTTAACTCCAGGTTCCGGATCTTTTTCGTTCGGGTCACGAAGGGCTGCCCATGGATCAACCGGACCGGTCCCGTCAGTCACATCAAAGATAGCACGTGACGCCATATAGTTATTTATTATCCCGTCAGACAAACCATCAAGTTTATCACATTGTTTCAGAAACTCAGCCCTGATAGCATTTGTTTTGGCGGGTGTCACCCATCTTGACAATGGCTTTTCCTGTATCCTTATCAGTTCAGGGGCGAGCGCAAGTGTTGAAAGGCTGACTATCGGAACATCAGATATAATGCCATCATAATCAGCAGGGTATCTTTGTGCGACCATAAGTCCTTCGCGTCCGCCCTGGGAGGCCCCGACATAATAGTTAAAACGCGGCCGTTCTCCATAAATTCTTTCCATTATTACCATTACGGCATCGTGAGTCTTCTTCATTTGCATATAGCCAAGGTTGCGGATAGCCTCGTCGTTGAGAGCCCAATCGTCAGGCTTAGCTCCGGCGGGACCGGAAGCAAGTACTCCCCCTCCTCCTCCCATTCCTCCCTGGTGGCCCGAGTCGCTGCCATACAACGCAAATCCCTTGGCGATCAACGGATTTCTACCTTCCCTTACAGTGATCGATCCGTTCATACCGCCACCGCCGGATTGCATGGAACGAAACGACCAGCTTGCCGGAAGGAGAATGCGAAAATTTATGGGCCAGCCATTGGGATCTACAGGGAATATCGAACCTTCAACAACACCGTATGCAGGAGAAGCATTGGTTGCTTCGACCCAGCGCGGAGCATAAAGTTTAACCGAACTGACAGGCTCTCCAATAGCTGTAGCGGGGATTGAAGCACCTGCTTTCTCGAGGTCGGCTTTGGTAATAATTCTATTCCTGGATGCAGAATCCTGACCGGTAGCTGTTAATTCTGCCAGAATCACGACAGCTATAATTAAGATAGAGAGTCTTTTCATAATTTCTTTCATACTGTATAAAGTTTAATATTTCAATTTTATATCATCAGGGGTTGAACACGAGGTTTTCTTTCCAGAGAACTTTCCAGACGATCTCATATGATCTTGTGAAGCTCAACTCTAATGACAGTATCTTGATTCGCTAAAATTAATTAAACTTTTACTTATTACAAAAACCAGATGCCCTGACCAGATCCAGATTGTCATAATAACATTTTAATAGTTGTTTCTTTGTAGAATGACTACTCCTGGCCCGGATTGTAGATCCAACCCTGAATCAAATAGTCAGGGGTACCGGATTTTTCATTCATAGGGTATTGATAAAAATGTTACAAGGATGTATCTTGGTGAATAATAAAACGGGGGCAAAACGAATGTATCTCATTTATTATCTGAAATATTAGTAATTGTCAAACAACGCTAAATAATCTGTAAGTATGAATAGAAGAAAATTTATCAGAAATACGGCTATCACGATTCCTTTGTTGGCTTTTTCACCATATTTTGACCTTCTTGCAAATCCTCTCAAAGGAAAAGTAAAGATCACTGATGTGCAATGTGTCCGCACCAGAATAGGTATGCGGGTAAGTCCCCTGGTCAAAATAAGCACCGATGCCGGATTATTTGGGATTGGAGAATGTCATCACGATGAAAATGGCCTTGGTGCAAAAGATATAGTACTGAATGTCTGTAAACCCATACTGATGGGAAAAGATCCTCTGGATCTGGATTCTCTTGTCTTCAAGATGAGCACAAGAACTTCATATTACGGGGGAAATCATGGAGTGGCAACACATGCAATTACTGGAGTGGAAATGGCCCTTTGGGACCTGATCGGAAAAATTACCGAACAACCTGTTCGTAAGATCTTGGGTGGCGGGAGTCATGTAAGCGAAGTTCGGGCTTATGCATCGGCCCGTCCGAGAAATATGCTCGATATGGATTCATGCAAGGAATTTGCAGCATTGATGCTCGGTCAGGGATGGACAGCATGCAAAAGTGATATCGACAGGGATCAGCGATGGAACAGTCTTGACAACCGAAGGCTCTCCAACACTGAAGTGGATAAAATTGCAAAAGGCTTTTTCAATATGAGGGAAACTTTAGGACCTGAATTTGATATAGCCGTACATTGCCACTGGGAGTTTGATTTTGACAGTGCACTGCGTGTAGCAAATGCTGTTGCCCCTATGCGTCCCATCTGGCTGGAAGACCCCTTGCCGATCGCCTATAATGAGCAGTGGGTTAAACTGACTGAGAAATCACCGGTCCCCATACTTACAGGAGAGAATTTGTACACAAGGGATGACTTCCGTCCTTTCATTGTAAATCAGGGTGTGAACATGATCGAAATTGATGTATCGATGGCCGGAGGATTGCTCGAAGCTAAGA
>CAZXAM010000069.1:0-9446 GCA_964638545.1 uncultured Rikenellaceae bacterium
AAAGTCGGACAATGTCATTGGAATCTGTTCCATCTTATTATACCTTTTCGGGTATGAAGATAATAATAATTAACATATCTATACCTTTTCGGGTATAAATATCAAGTAAGTAAATATAAATATACCCCAACGGGTATATAATTGCAAAACCCGGTGATCCTAAACACCTAACGCCGGCACAAACTTGACCACCCAGGGCCGGAGTTAGTCTTATGATCTAAAGAAAAATATAAAAATGTCCGTTTTACCTGCGGAATGTGGTCAAGGCGACTGGCTTATCCAACTGACACCTTCTCCATTGAAAACCTGCTGCAAGCCTTTGCATTATGTTAAAGTAATGGCTATTTTTATTCCACGGCCGGCGCTGATTTCAGATTCAGGCAGCATAAATGTTATTTCAGTAAGAATAGGGTCAGACTTAAGTAAAGATCTTTAGTTATGAAAAAGACACTTTTATTCGCTGTTTTATCACTTGTTGCATTTTCGATTACCGCGCAAAAGCAGGTAAGGATAAAAGAAAATTTCGATTTCGGCTGGAAGTTCGGGCTCGACAGCGCCCATTCGGCAATGATGCCCGGTTTCAGAGAAGCCGGATGGGAAGAAGTGCAGCTGCCCCACGACTGGAGCATAAAATTTGACTTTGACAGGAAGGCCGGGGGAGCTGCCGGATTTCTGCCGGGAGGGATTGGTGCATACAGGAAATCATTTTTTATCCCGGCTTCTTACAGGGGCAAAAAGATCTCCATTCTTTTTGACGGCGTCTATCATCAGAGCAAGGTCTATATAAACGGACACTTTCTCGGTTTTCATCCATATGGCTATACCGGGTTCGAATATGACCTGACACCATATCTGAAATTCGGAGGCGAAAACCTGCTTGCAGTAAAGGTCGATCACTCCGACTCACCGTCATCAAGATGGTATTCGGGATCGGGCATTTACCGCCATGCCTGGCTTCAGATTGTCAGTCCTGTCCATGTTGCCACATGGGGTACCTATGTTACATCTACTGCCGTAACCGGATCAGTTGCAGATGTAAAGATCATTACTACAGTTGTGAATTCATCGGAAAAACCACAAACGGTGATTGTTTCACAGAAGGTCCTGGATGCCGGGAATAATCTGGTAGTCGGGGTAACAGGTAACCCAGTGATCATTCAGGCAAACGGCAAAAAAGACCTCGAACAGATCCTTCAGATTAGCAATCCCAGGTTATGGACACTGGAAGACCCGGCGTTATATGCCATGGTTACCTCCGTCAAAGCAGGGAGCAAAGTAGTAGACAATTACAATACTCCTTTTGGTGTACGCACCTTTAAATTTGACAGGGACAAAGGTTTCTCCCTTAACGGTAAGAGCATTAAACTCAAGGGTATGTGTCTGCACCATGATGCCGGATTCCTGGGCACTGCTGTTCCAGACCGTTCATATGAACGGAGGCTCGAGATATTAAAGGAATATGGCTGCAATGCCATACGCTGCAGTCATAATCCGCCTTCACCCGAGTTCCTCGATATGTGCGACCGGATGGGATTTATAGTTATCGATGAGGCATTCGATAAATGGAAGTCGGGCTATTATGCAAAGTATTTCGATGAATGGTGGCAGCGTGATCTGAGCGACATGCTGCTCCGCGACAGGAACCATCCTTCGGTGGTGCTCTGGAGCATAGGCAATGAAGTGGCCGAGTCAAAGGGCGGACCCGAAAACGTGAGCAGGGCAGTGATGCTTCAGAATTTTGTACATAAAACGGAACCCACAAGACCCGTGTGCCTGGCTTTGCAGAACGGAGGAGCACAGGATTTTGCCGGAGTGACCGATATTATTGGTTATAATTACCTTGAGGCAAGAATGCTTGAAGACAGGAAAAAATATCCTGAACGCATTTTCGTAATAACCGAAGCGCTGCCCTATTTCAGAGGTGCTGAAGCTGCCAGGATCCGCACGTATACACCTCTTAATCCCTGGTATGTCGTTGCTGAAAACGATTTTGTGGCGGGACAATTCCTCTGGGTGGGGGCAGACTATCTCGGGGAGGCCAGCTGGCCCAGCAAAGGATGGCCCAGCGGCCTGTTCGACCTGTGCATGTTTGAAAAGCCCAGGGCGGCATTTCATCGTGCAGTATGGAATTCAAAACCAATTGTGACCATTGCCGTTGCCGACCAGTCGCTGAACATCGATCCTCCGAGGGATCTGTGGCAGTGGCCCAATCTGGCAGCGCACTGGAAATTCCCGCAATATTCCGATGGCAGGATGGTGGAAGTGAGGACAACAACAAATTGTGAAAATGTGGAGCTGTATTTCAACGGCAGTTCCATGGGCAGGAGAAAAACAGCCGATTACACAAACAATACGATTATATGGTATGTCCCGTACCGGGCCGGAACCCTTGAGGCAAGAGGATTCACAGGAGATAAGGAAGAAGCGTATTTTAAGATTATGACCTCTGAGGGGACCGACCAGATAAAGGCAGACCCAGACAGGAAAGAGATAAAAGCTGACGGACAGGATCTTTCGCACATTGCCATACAGCTGTACGATAAAAATGAAATTCCTGTACAGACCGATGATAGGAAGATAACAGTCACCGTGGAAGGTGAAGGAAAATTTCTGGGTATTGACAATGGGGAGACCAGAAGGGAAGGATCTTTTGCCGGGAATCAGCTTCCGACGTATTTCGGCAGGGCGTTAGTGATAGTTCAGTCGACACGCAAGGCAGGCACGATGAGAGTCAGGATTGATACGGAGGGACTGGCAGATCCGGTTTATGTTGATATCCGGAGCCGGTGATCTTTTTTAAGAATGGATTTTGACCTGTGGGATCCTTTTTGTAGAACTTCGTGTAAGTGCATAAGCGGTCTAACATTAAAACACATATATGGTAAAAAAAACTGATGATTATCTGGCTCCTCATTTTGTACAACGGAGCAACTGGCTCAGGGCAGCAGTGCTTGGTGCAAATGACGGGATATTATCTACAGCAAGTCTTGCCATAGGCGTTGCAGCGGCAAGTGAATTCAGGGAACCTGTCGTACTGGCGACTGTAGCAGGACTTGTTGCCGGCACAAATTGACCACTCAGGGCCGGCGTTAATACTATGATTTATAGATTAATATAAAAATGTCCGTTTTACCGGCGGAGAGTGGTCAAGACGAGCGGCTTTTTCAGTAAAATCTTAAGTTGGTTAATTTTAATTGACTCGTAATTAAATATTTCTGAAATTTGATACTGTAATATATTAAAAATGGAGGTTTTGCTATGAACACACTTTTTCTGGTCTATCTTATCGTCGAAGCAATATTTGGTATTGGCTTCCTCTTTGCCCCTGGTCTTATGATGGATCCAATGGGTGTGACCCTTGATGAAACATCGACAAACTTTGCCCGGCTGTTTGGTTCGCTGATAATCAGTATCCCTGTTCTGCTGTTTTTTGCACGCAGATCTGCCAGCTCAGAGTTCAAAAGAGGAGTAGTATATTCTGTTTTTATTTATCTGCTCGCAAGTACAATTATTCTTCTGATTTCTCAACTTAAAGGTCAGATGAATGCTATGGGCTGGGGAATTGTGATGGTTCATTTTGTCTTCATGGTCTGGTTTGGCTATTATCTGGTAAACCGTAGCAAGCCAGGTTCTGCATGATAAAGAGTTCATTGTTGTTATAAGACTTTTCAGCTGCAACAGCCATGAAAAGAAATTCACTACTTCTGCTGAGTATAATTTGGATCTTCCTTACAGATTACCGGCCCGTCTTCAGCCAGGAACCGGAGAACATAACCATTGAAAGAGATAGTGTTTTGCTCAAAGGCAAGTTTTACAAAGCCCCAGGTGATGATAATAAACCTGTTGTGATCCTTTTACAGGGCTCTCCCGGAAACACTTATGATGTTCTGGGGCTGGGGAAATCATTGAGCATGTCGGGGATCAATGCGATGACCTTCAATTACAGCGGTTCGCACAATAGCACCGGGACCTTCAGCTTCCCAAATTGCCAGGCCGATATCGGTGCAACATTCAGATTTCTTCACAGACCTGATGTCGTTGGAAAATTCAGGATAGACACTACGGCAATCATCATTGCAGGCTATTCCTTCGGTGGAGGACAGGCAACGGCTTACGCAATCAGGCACAAGGAGGTTAAAAGATTAATTTCAATTGCAGGAGTCGACTGGGGTATCTTCTTTGACCAGTATCGCAGCGACCCTGATATGAAAAACAGCCTGGATGCCAGTATTGATAAATCAATATCTGACGGGATATTCCGGTTTGAACCGGGGTGTCTGTTTAAAGACATCGGATCAGGTAAGAGTATACTCGATCCGTCGTTCTACACCGCAAGAAATGCTGCTTCGCTTGCTGAAAAAGATTTTTTGATTATATGCGGCTTGAATGATGCAAATGTTACAATGGATGAATATATCCTCCCGCTTTACAACGCTCTGCAGGATGCGAAAGCCAAAAATGTTCAACTATCTTCCTTTGAAGACGATCATAGTTTCAGTCTGTCGAGGGAGAAAATATCTCAGACAATCTGCGACTGGGTTAAGAGAAAAAAATAGTAGTCACATTATTCAAATTTTATGATATGAAAACGATCCGTCTTCTTGCCGGAATCCTGTTAATAATTAATGGGATTTTGCATATTGTGCCGTACTTACAAACTTCCAATGATGCCGGGAGTATTGGTATACTTGCATTTGGGATTATTTATATTATTACAGGTTTGCTCCTTTTCAACAAAAAGAAATACCCGGTTTACTTAGGTATTATTATCCCAATAATCGGGATGTCCTTATCCTTTATAAAATTCGGATTTCCTGAACTTATTTCCTTGTCTGCTTTATTCAAAGTGATTGGATTATTAGTAATAATCTGTTGCAGTTATATTATAGTTAACCAAAAGAAAATTAACCCGGCAGGTTAGTAAAGATTATTCCGGTGTTCTTCATTAACTAAAACGGCGAGTTATGTGGAAAGCCTGGGAAAGCCGGTGACCCTGACCACCTGATGCCGGACTAAACTGACCGCCCCGCGCCGGGGTTAATCCAACGAGTTATAGATGAATATATAAATGTCCGTTTTAACGGCGGAGTGTGGTCAGGGCGAATGGATTATGCAATGATATAGCTGAATGCTCCTGATATTAATCCGGGAAGTGAAGTATAAAATACCAGTCTTATCAAGATTTAGGATTCTCATATTGTTTTCTTAAATTTGCTATATTATCCACACAAAAAATGACTGGATTACATTACATTCCTTTATTAATTGAGAAGCTCAAACTTACTGATCCTGAGAAGATAATCCTTTTCGGCTCATATGCCTATGGTGAGCCATCTGCAGGAAGTGATCTGGATATTCTTGTCGTTACAGGAGATGATGTTATACCATCGAGCTTTTCGGAAAAAAGCCTTATCTACCTGAGGATTTCGAAAGCAATTGCTGAACTTAAAAAAGAATTCCCTATTGATCTGATTGTCCACACCAAAGCAATGCATAGAAGATTCATCGAAAAAGACAGTCTTTTTGCCAGGGAATTATTGACAAAAGGGAAAGTGCTATATGAAAAAAACGACTAAAGAGTGGTTTGATAGTGCCGAAAGTGATCTTCTTCTGATCCGGGAAATTTGTTCAAATGAAACCCTTACTCATCTTTCTGCTTTTCATGCTCAACAGGCCATAGAAAAATCTTTCAAAGCAATAATTGAAGAATTTGAACTTGGCTTTATAAAAACTCACTCCCTTGAAATGCTTTACAATATAGTCAGGGATAAGATCATGATAAAATCTGATTACGATCAACTGATCATACTTGATCAGCTATATATAGATTCCAGATATCCAGGAGAAATGGGTTTATTGCCCGATGGGAAACCAACTATTCAAGAAAGCCAACAGTTTTTGGATTTTGCAACGGAAATTATTGTAGCTGCAAAACTGGCATGCCGGAATTAGTTTGCAAAAGCCGGAGTTCCTGGCCATCTCTCGCCGGAACAAATTGACCACCCAAGGCCGGAGTTAATTATATGATTTATAGATGAATATAAAAATGACCATTTTACAGGCGGAGTATGGTCAGGGCTAGCGGCTTACGCAATATACCAAAATACCTATTATGCAACTCTACAGTTTGGGATTTTGGGAAGAGAAATCCTTTTAATAATTTTAGATATATATTTTTTATCTAACTTGTCTAAATTATGCATTCAGATCTAATCAAAATAAAAGCTGAGAACTTTTTAATAAAGCATATTAGGATAAACTTGTTAGTTAGCATTTATTACATTGTTTTTCCTTTTTTCTTGTCTGCCCAGATAAATAATTTTGACACACTGTTTACCTATGCCCCGTTCAAGGTAGTTAATTCCTCTGTATCAATAAAATCGGGAAATAAAAATGTAGGTATTATCACATTGCAGTTGCAAAATGAAGTTCTGAATGAAATATTGGACAAAACACCTACAAGGATGCAATTTTGTTTACCTCTGAATGAAACATCAGCCGTGATTCTTGACCTTAAGAGAGAAGAAATTATAGATAGTAGTTCGAAAGTAGTCATAGGTACAGACTCGGGGGATGAGGAACTACCAATTAAATTTGACTCTTATCTGGGTTCTGTAACTAGAAACAATGATTCCTGGGCTGCTATTTCATTCTCTAATTCTTGCATTAGCGGAGTTGTGATAATAGGAAAAAAAACTTACAATTTGTCCCAGACAACAATTAAAGGAATTTCTTCTTCCGAAATTTATATACTTAGTGAAAGCTTAACAATGAATTCTGGCCAATTAGTACAATCTGATGATGGAGAGTACTTGTTGCCCAGTCAGTCAAAGCCATATTTTAGTTCTAGTTCCTTTAAAAATGTTCAGTTTCTCGATACTCTAACAGTTAAAGTAGCTATAGAGTCAGATTATGAAACATATGTTTTTTTTGGAAATAATTCAGAACTTGCAACTGCATACTTACTATCCGTTTTTGCTGCAGTTTCACAGATATTTAAACGCGAAGTTGGAATTAAACTTCAGGTTTCTTATTTAAGAGTATGGACAACCCCCAATGATCCATATAGTTCAGATATCTATCATTGGTCATTGATGTCGGAATTTATTAATTACTGGGATGCAAACATGCAAGGCATTGATCGACATATAGCCCTTTTCTTTTCCAAGCGTTTTCCGGCGGGATCTGGAACTGGTTCTGGATTAGGAATGGTTGCTGGTTCACTTTGCAATAAGAGTACATATTCATTTGTCAATCGGGGCTGGGAAGGAGATTACGATATTGATGCCGGTGTTATTTATCTCACAGCTCATGAAATTGGTCATAATTTCCATTCTCCTCATACTCATGACTGTGTATGGCCAGCTGGCCCTGATAATAGTCTGGGTCCTATTGATAGTTGTTCTTCCAATTGTACTGATATTATAGCATACTCACCCGCAGGGACCATCATGAGTTACTGTGGTGTAGATCTCAACATGACCTTTCACCCCCTTACACGAAGCCTGATACGCGTCACTGCTGAGAATGCATTATGTATCGGAAGTGGAGCCATAGCATCCTATACAATGAAAGGAAGGGTTGCAATAGGTGGCGTTGGGCTTGAAGGTGCTGTAATTAAAGCTACTTTGGATGGCCCTATCATTGCAAGTACAAATTCAGATGTCAACGGTTATTATTCATTGAACTTACCTACTGAGGTTTATGATATCGACTGCAGAAAAGAAAACTATGCAATCAAGGGACCTTCAGGCCCTAATCATGCCTATGTAGTCCTTGTTAAAGATGTTAACAACCTAAACTTTATTGCTGAAGCTGCACCCAAAGATTCTTTTGAACCTGACGATGTGCCTAATCTTGCAAAACAGATCTCGACCAATGGGGTAATTCAGTATCGGACATTACATAATGATTTCGATGCAGATTATATAAAGTTCACTGCACAGAGTGGAGAATGCTTTTATATGCGAAGTTACCCAGGAGAAAATGGGGGGTCATCTACACTATCATTGCTTTCATTTGAATTACTTGATACCGATTTTACAACACGACTAAAATATTCATTTATTAACCCGCATATTGAATGGACCGCACCAAGAACTGGTACTTACTATCTTAATGTTCAGGGAACAACAGGACCCTATGGTATTTCTGTGACCATTAGTAAACCACCGATTGCTGATGCCGGTCCTGACCAAATTGTTAGTGCGGGGACAACAGTCGTTTTAGATGGCTCGGCATCTTATGATCCAGATGGAAATCCCCTAACTTACAAATGGAGTTCTTCTGCCGGAATTGTTTTGAGTTCATCAACAATTCCAAATCCAAACTTTATTGCTCCTTGGGTTACTGTAAATACAGATTATATATTCGCTTTAGTAGTAAATAGCGGAGATTTTGATTCACCGGCAGATGAAGTAAAAATTACGGTAAAAAAATCTGAAACTGTTGGTGTTAACGATTTTAGAACTGAGGAAATATATGTTTATCCTAACCCAACAGACGGGATTATAAATATTTCATTTGGGAATATTCTTAATTCAAAAATTCTTATTTCGGTTTTTGATGTAATGGGCAATGAAGTTTACAAGAAGTGGTTTGAAGCTGCTACCACTTACCAGATTGATCTTTCAGATAAACCAAGTGGAATATATTTGATACGAATATTTAATGAAACGCAACAAGTTGTGAGTAAGTTAATACGGAGATAAGCATAGAGGGAAATATACCCTATAGTAGAGCTATCAAACTGCAAAAGCCGGAGGCCATGACCACACTTGGCCAGTATTTTCTTAAAAACATAAGATGCATCATAGCAGTGATTTACAACCGGCCAGAGGTGGTTAATTCACTCTGGCGGGAAGTGGTCAATGGCACCGGCTTTTCCAGTTGTCTCCTAACTTATTAAATATTTACTAAGTTTAAAGCTATCAGTCAATTTTATAAGTAAAGTTAAATCATCATGATGACAATTTCACCGATAGTCATCAATACTGACTAAGTCTGGACAAATTTCATGATAAATCACTGCCACAACTCAATGAGTTTATTAATTAAGTAAAAATGTTTGGGAGGATAAAAACCATTTTTGCCAATCCCTAAACCTATTAAAGTTTGCCACATCACCATTCGGCAGATGATGCTCTTGTAAGGGGAGGAATATATCCAACTCATTTTTTCGGTCAAGAACATCCCATTTCACCCAAATCCTGGCACCAAACTGGCACATAAAGAAAAGTGTGAGTGTGAGAGTGAGTCCTGAGAAAATCAAACGCGAATGGATTTTCTCAAATATTCTTGTCCAAGGGTAACTTTCTAACATATTACAAGTGTGAGTGTCAGAGTGAGAGCGAGAAAAAAGAGCGAGGTGCTCGCTCTCGCTCTCACTCTCGCTCTTTTTCATGTGGGCCCAGCTGGGCACGATCCAGCGACCCCCTGATTATGAG
>CAZXAM010000070.1:0-9362 GCA_964638545.1 uncultured Rikenellaceae bacterium
CGATGTCATACTGGCCATAACGCGAGGAGATGTGGTAGAACGGGCTGTTATTGTAACTTTGTTGTTGAATATGGCAGGATAGTTCTTTACCATCCGGTTAGTGATTTCACGAAGTTGCCTTTTGCCTTTTGCCGTAAGATCGCCCAATCGTCCTTCCGCATCGTTACGCATAATTTCCAGACGGTTCAATACACTCTTTCCGAATTCAGTGAGAACGCCTTTGTCATTTGCCTCTTTAAGAGTATTATAAGCGCCATCATATTGTGGAGGATCAAGCAGGTAGCGGGAACCGTGTCTTCCGTAGTGGCTCATGTAAAATGGCGAATAGCCTTTTGGCGCATCGGAATAGGTTACTGATGGAGCTATGTATTCTCTCATACCACCACCGAACAGATAGAGATTTTCGGCAGTAATTTCATCTTTGGATACTACCTGAGCATATAAACAAAGGGATAGACAAGAAAGTAAGAATGCGGAAATCAAAGTTTTATTCATAACATAAATAGTGTATTACAGTGATTCGTGAAACAGTCATTATTTTTATATCCGCGAATATAGTGAAATGTTGTCTTAGGTTTCAGCGACATCGAAACATTGGCTATGGATAGTGTTTCTTCTGCCATCGCAAAACAGAAATGCCGGCTAAAGTACCGGCATCGTGGTTGCTCTGTCCCCGCTCCGTCAAGACTGCGCGGGGCACGGCAGGGCTTCCAGATACGCTTTCGCTCTGCTCAAGCTATCGGGATAAACTTCTCGCCCTTCCATCGCAAAAAAAGCTGCTTAATCACAGCTTTTTGTTGCTCTGTCAGGGCTCGAACCTGAACTTTTCTGATCCAGAGTCAGACGTGTTGCCAATTACACCACAGAGCAGAGAGGGTGCAAAGATATAGCAAAAACCGAAAAATGCAAAGGGAAAAATTAATCATGCGATCATGCAATCATGCGATCATGCGATCGTGCAGTCATGCTATCGTTTTGATGTATTTATACTTGGATTGCACGATTGCACGATTGCACGATTCATTTCTTCATCTTAGCCCAGGTATCTTTAAGAGAAACCGTACGGTTGAAAACCAGATGATCGGGGGTTGAATCGTAATCGGCACAGAAGTACCCCAGTCTCTGGAACTGGAATTTATCTAATGGCTTTGATGATTTTATTGAGGGTTCGAGTTTACATCCTGTAAGGATTTTGAGTGAATCCGGATTAAGGAATGCACGATAATCCTCATCTTTCTGTCCTGCCGGGTCCTCGTGGTTAAAAAGCCTGTCGTAGAGTCTTACTTCGCCATCAGCGGCATGTCTTGCCGACACCCAGTGAAGCGTACCCTTTACTTTCTTTTCAGAACCCTCGCCGCTGCGCGTTGACTGATCATAGGTGCAGGAAACCTCTTCAATAATGCCGGTTGTTTCATTCTTTTTGAAGGATTCACATTTTATTATGTAAGCGCCCTTAAGCCTTACCTCGGCTCCTGGTGCCAGACGGAAATATTTGTGGGGAGGAACCTCCATGAAGTCGTCTCTTTCAATAAAGATTTCATTGCAGAATGGAACTTTTCTGCTGCCCATGCTTTCATCTTCGGGATTGTTAAGGATCTCCATCTCTTCAACTTTGTCCGCAGGGTAATTAGTAATAGTAACTTTCAGCGGATCAAGTACTCCGAACACCCTGGGAGCCTTCAGGTTGAGATCTTCGCGAACAGCATGCTCCAGCAGGGAAACATCATTGATAGCCTCAACTTTCGTATAACCAATAAGGTCGATGAACCTTCTTACCGACTCCGGAGTATATCCTCTTCTTCGCAAGCCGCACAGGGTAGGCATTCTCGGATCGTCCCATCCGCTGACCTTCCCTTCCTGAACCAGTTCCAGGAGTTTCCTCTTGCTCATCATGGTGTATGTCAGATTGAGGCGGTTGAATTCGATCTGTCGCGGCCTGTAATCTGAAGTCTTCAGCTGGTCGATCAGCCAGTCATAAAGCGGTCTGTGGACCTCGAATTCAAGAGTACAGAGCGAGTGGGTTATTCCTTCGAAATAATCGCTTTGTCCATGCGCAAAATCGTACATCGGGTAAACTTTCCAGTTTTCGCCTGTACGGTGATGCGGTGCTTTGATGATCCTGTATATTATAGGATCGCGCATGTGCATATTGGGAGAAGCCATATCGATCTTCGCTCTCAGCACGCGGGTGCCTTCTTCAAATTCCCCTTCATTCATCCTGTAGAACAGGTCGAGGTTTTCTTCAGCCATCCTTTCCCTGAACGGACTCAAGACGCCAGCCTGGCCCGGTGTTCCTTTCTGAGCCGAGATTACATCAGCGGACTGGTCATCGACATAGGCCAGACCTTTTTTTATAAGGTTTACGGCAAACTCAAAGAGCTTCCCGAAATAATCGGATGCATAGTATTCCCTCTCTTCCCAGTTGAAACCAAGCCAGCGGATATCCTCCTTAATGGAATCGATATATTCAACTTCCTCCCTGACTGGATTTGTATCGTCAAACCGCAGGTTGCATTTTCCATTGTATTTCAGGGCCATTCCAAAATCGAGGCATATTGCCTTGGCGTGGCCGATATGAAGATATCCATTCGGTTCAGGCGGAAAACGGGTATGTATCTTCCCGTCATTCCTGCCTTCCTTAAGATCGTCAATTATAAACTGTTCAATAAAGCTTACCGAAGATTTCGGTTCTTCCTTTTTTTCTTCTGACATCCATTCTAATTTAAGACTACAAAAATATAATGAATTTGGGTGCAAAGATTAACGGTAATGAAATAAATAATTCATATCTGTTTTTCTTTGTAACCTTTGAAAGTTACCTTTGTGGCCAGGGTTAAATTTTTATAAACCGAAAAGAGTACAAAGGAAAACAGTCAGCACTCAAAGTAATACAGAGCCATGGGCATAATTCAGATAGAAGGGATGGAGTTCTATGCCTTTCACGGGCATTTTAAAGAGGAACAGATAGTCGGCAACAGGTTTCTTGTTGATCTGACTATTGAAACCGACATGGACAGGCCGTCAAAAAGCGATAACCTGAAAGATGCGGTCAATTACCAGAGAGCATATGAGATCGTGAAAAAGCAGATGGAATTGAAATCATTTCTTCTCGAGAACATAGCAGGGCGCATTCTTGATTCATTATATGCAGAATTACAGGGGATAAATAAGGCAACCGTAAAAGTCTCGAAAATGAATCCGCCTATGGGCGGCAAGATAAATTCGGTAAGTGTCGTAATGAGTAAATAAGTTACTCAATCAGCTTTCCTGGTTCTTCAATAAACCATGATGAAGTAGATTCGTAGGGACTTTATCAGCCAGGTCAGATTGAAGAAATGAAATAAAACCGAACAGCGTTATTCTTTATTATTTCTTAGTAAGGATTCTCGCATGATATCGTGACCGAGCCTCTTCGACATCTTCATCAGGACCAATATAGATCCTTGTTCTGTGGTCAATAACGACTTCCTTCATCTTTGAAAGATCGGGCGATTTATAGACAACCGGTTTTTTATCGTACATAATTTCTAATTTTC
Source organism: uncultured Rikenellaceae bacterium (assembly GCA_964638545.1). GTDB lineage: Bacteria > Bacteroidota > Bacteroidia > Bacteroidales > VadinHA17 > LD21. The sequence continues at coordinate 3,537 of CAZXAM010000070.1, forward strand.
AAAAAAAAGTCCCGCTTTTGGCGGGACCAAAGATTTTAAATGATTATAATGGATAAACTAAGCAAGTTTAACATTTACTGCATTTAATCCTTTCTTCCCTGGTTCAAGATCGAAGGTCACCACATCGTTTTCTGTGATATTTTCTTTTAACCCTGATGAATGAACAAAATACTCTTTTGTTGAATTCTCTTCTTTAATGAATCCGAATCCTTTGGATTCATTATAGAATTTTACTGTTCCTTTACTCATGATAATAATAAATTAATTTGCCGCAAGGTACGGTTTATTATCGGATTAATACATTTATTTTCAATAAATTAAATAATGTTTTGCATTAAGGTATCAATCAGGCAGGTAGGGGTGGTCGGGGGTTCTTAACCTCACCACCGGCCTTTTCTTTTAGGTTCTTGCCCCCCACTAGTAACTTCAGGATATTAAACCCACCCCCGACCCCTACTTTGAGGATATTAACCCCACCCCCAGCCCCTACTTTGAGGATATTAACCCCACCCCCAGCCCTTACTTTGAGGATATTAACCCAACCCCCGGCATGTACCTTGAGGATATTAACCCCACCCCCAGCTCTTACTTTGAGGATATTAACCCCACCCCCAGCATGTACCTTGAGGATATTAACCCCACCCCCAGCCCCTCCCCTTAAGGCTAAGGGGAGGGGAGGTAATTTGGAAAATAGGGTAAACTGTGGACAATTCTAAATGTTTTTAAGTAGTTTTGAATCAGGAATAAATGTTTATGTCTCGTATTAATCTGAAGGAGTTTAAGGGAATTCTTTCGCTTGCCAGGAAGTTACGGAATAATCAGACAGATTCTGAGAAATTGCTTTGGAAAATTCTCAGGAGAAAGAGCTTATTCGGTTATAAGTTTCTAAGGCAGCATCCGATTTTTTACAGGGTAGATAAAAACTGGGTCGATTTTTATGTGCCAGACTTTTTCTGCTCCAAATTGAAACTGATAATAGAACTCGATGGTCCAGTTCATTTAGGTAAATTTGAGTATGACACTGACAGAGATGAAAAACTTGCCTCCAAAGGAATTAAGGTACTAAGGTTTAAAAATGAAGAACTTAATGACATCAATAATGTTATTGGGATTATTAATAGAACTATTATCCAATTGAAAAAACAAATTATAGATGAACCTCACGCTACTTCCCTTCCCCTTAGTCTTGAGGGGAGGGGACAGGGGTAGGGTTAAGACATAAAAGGGATCAGAATGTTGTTTGAAAAGCAAGTACCACCAGATAATCACTTTGTCTCCCTTCCCCTTAGTCTTAACCACCCTTTATACATAAATACTATATGGTGCTGATATTCAGGAGATTCCTCGCTTTGCTCGGAATGACAGGCTACTTGGGGGTATTTAAGGAAAGAGGCCGCGCGTTTTGCAGTTATCTTTCTCTTTAATTGAGTATTGTGCAAAACGCGCGGCCTCTTTCCTATTCTAACAACAATCCTCATGTCATTCCGAGCGAAGCCGACGCAGGAGGCGAAGAGAGGAATCTCCAAGACTTTATACCGAATTCATTATGAGGCCTTTGTTATAAGCAATAGTCCTGGAATGAGACCGACACAGGAGGCATAATGAGGTAGTTCACCGTTATAAAGATGAATAATTGAAAAGATGTGTATAAATGGTAGTTAGCCTTAAGGGGAGGGGTCAGAGGTAGGGTTAAGTGATAAATGGATCGAAAGGTTAGAGATATTGACTTTAGTTTCAGGAAAGTGTAACTTTGAGCAGTATAATACGCAGGTCTTGATCTTTAACACTTCCGGGGATGAAAAATAAACTGGTCAAAAAAATATTCGGAGGTTTGAGCCTGACGACGGCAATGTTTGTTTTTCAGGCTTGCTATGGTCCTCCCCAGGATTTTGGAGCAGACCTTCTGGTAGAAGGAGTGGTAAAATCAAAAAGTACGGGACAGCCGATAAAAGGCATAAAAGTATCCAATGTAATATTGCCTCAGTATCTTTATACAGAGGCTGATGGAAGCTTTTCATTTTATACTGAGTCCTCGGAAGGCTGCAAGCTCAGGTTCGAAGATATTGACTTAACCCAGAATGGCTCTTTTGCTGACAAGGACACTGTTCTGATAAATCCGGGGGAAAAGATATTTCTCAACATTTTACTGGAAGAGAAATAAATGTACAGGGAACTCAGAAAAAGTCTGTACCGTCGTTTCAGAAGAATTGAGACGAAGCAACACCCGTTAACATATTTATTCTGGGAATGCACCCTGAGATGCAATCTGAACTGTTTGCATTGCGGAAGTGATTGCTCAGCGGACAGATCTGCTAAAGATATGCCTCTGTCAGATTTTTTGTCGGCACTCGTTACAATTGAACCAAAACATGAAAATTTCATCGTTGTCCTCACCGGCGGCGAGCCTCTTTTAAGGAAAGACCTGGAAATATGCGGCAGGGAGATAAGAAAACGGGGAGTACGGTGGGGGCTGGTCACAAATGGATATCTGTACGACCGGCAGAAGCATATTGACCTTTTAAATGCGGGATTAGGTTCTTTAACGATCAGTCTTGACGGATTGGAAGGATCCCATAACTGGCTTCGCAATAAAAAAGATAGTTTTATTAAGGCGGATGAAGCTATTGCTCTTGCAGCAAGCTCCCCAAGACTGAATTTTGACGTTGTCACATGCGTCAACAAGAGGAATATTGAAGAATTGCCTTTGATTTTCGATTATCTGATCAGAAAGGGAGTAAAGGCCTGGAGGCTTTTTACGGTTGTCCCCATAGGCAGAGCAGAAGATAATAAGGACTTATTTTTGTCAGATTTTCAGTTTAAAGAATTAATGGACTTTATCTCGTCAAGAAGAAAACGAAAATCAATCGACATCAAATTCAGCTGCGAAGGATATGTAGGCCGGTATGAATTAAAGGTCAGGGACAGCTGTTTTTTCTGCAGGGCAGGCATTAATATCGGATCCGTACTTTTTGATGGTTCAATATCAGCATGTCCGAATATCGGCAGAGAGTTTTCACAGGGAAACATTTACACTGACAATTTTTACCATGTATGGCAGACGAAATTCCAGCCTTTCAGGGACAGAACATGGACCAGGACCGGAAGATGTGAAAGATGTTCAGAATACAAGGAGTGTCAGGGCAATGGCTTGCATAACTGGCACGGTGACAAAGAAAATGCACTGGTTTGTCATTACGAAAAGATAATGAATGCAAAGGCGATTGCCATTTCCGGCAGCGAGTAGACAGACCTTTACAGGTGTAAGAAAAAAGGCCGGTAAAGCATTCTCAATTATTTATATTACAATTTTTGTTATTTTTGCAAACCCGGTCGGTTAACCGAGTGGCTAGGTAGCGGTCTGCAAAACCGTTTACGGCGGTTCGAATCCGCCACCGACCTCAACAAAATCCTCCCCGCGAAGCGGTGGAGGATTATTTTTTAAGACCGACCTGAACTTGTTCAGAGGAGGGATTAAAAAATAAGACTCCAGGGCCGCAGGCCGGGAGGATTTTGTTGAATGGTCCCCCCAAACCGGATCACCGAAGGTAATCCGCAAAAACAAAAAGACCAACTCCGAGGAGCGACGGGGGATTTTGTTGATGGCTCCCCAAAACCGGATCACCTTCACAACGACTCCACCGAAAATATCGCCGAAAATTATTTTTATTTTAAGCTCTCGTTAAGCTTTTGTATATAGGTAAAGACCATAGCCTTTTTATTATCGTCCTGCATGAATTCCCCGGCCAGGGAGGGATTTTCTTTTTCCAATATCTCCATGATCGGTTTTATACTGACCTGGTTTTTGTATCCGGCGACTTTATTAAATCTTGTAATACGGCCGGTTTCAATATTTAGCAGGTAATCTGTCTTTACAGTTGAAATACCATCGGGCCTGGCTGAGGCTGTAAATGATGAATATTTTCCGTCAATGGAAATCTGATGATATTTCCCGTTAAAATTTATAAATGCATGCCTCCCGTCACACAAACCCCAATGTCCCTTGCTGAAGGGTGAAAACTCGCCATCAGGACCCAGAATCATTAATCTGCTGACAGCCATGTTGTTATAAATATTATTAACAGGAAGATTCTTTTCATTTGATCTTATATCCGTTCTGATCGAGGGACTATTCTGTTGAAATTCAGCGAGATTCATGTAGATCCCTTTCATTAATGAATCCGTCATTAATATTTCTTCCCGGGAACCTCTGCTCTTATCACTAACCTGCTGGCAATTAATCCATCCGCAGCAAAGGATCAGAATAAGGAAAATAATCGTTTTTTTCATCGTGGATTTATTTGAATTCTATCAACAAAAATAAACTAAATCCCCCAAGCCTTCGCCTCGCTTCGGCTTGCAAAGCAGGGGAGGTTTTTCACTATTTCGGATTTCGGATTTTTGATTTCGGATTTTTTCAATATAGGATTTAAAATATTTTCATAAAATTCTGCAAATCCGCAATCCGAAATTCGCAATCCGAAATCATTTTATTCATATCTGAGTGACTCAACCGGATTCCTTGTCGCAGCCCTCCAGCTTTGCCAGCTGACCGTAAGCAATGCTACGGCAAGTACGATAAGTCCTGCAAGAACAAAAATCCACCAGCTGAGCTCTGTCCGGTAGGCAAAATTCTGAAGCCATTTATACATTGTGAAATATGAAACTGGTATTGCTAAAACGAATGCAGCAAATACCCAGACGGTAATATTTTTATTAAGCATTGCCATTATTTCACTTTCCCTGGCACCGTTGATTTTTCTTAAACCAATCTCTTTTCTTTTCTGCTCAAGATAAAATACAATCAATCCAAATAATCCGAGGCACGCAATTGTAATGGACAGGATAGTAAGTGATATGTAGAAATTGCCAAACCTTGTTTCCGACTTGTACTGCCTGAAGAAGAACTCATCGGCAAAGAAATAGTCGATCGGATCGGAAGGGTAGTGACTGTCCCAGATAGCCTGCAGCCTGTTGATGGCCTGGGTGTAGTTATTTGTGTTTAGCCTGACTGAGTAAAAACCGAACTCGAAAGGATACCCGTTATTATATATCATTGGATATAAGGGCTTTTGCAGGCCTTCGTTATGAAAATCGGCTATAACGCCAATTATTTCTATCGGGACCGTGTCTCTGTTGGCACGGTAGATATTTTTCCCGATCGCATCTTCCGGGCTGCTGAATCCAAGTTCCCTGGCACTGCTTTCATTAATGATAACCTTACGGAAATCTTCCCGGACAGTTGCCGAAAAACCACGTCCCGCAATAAGAGTTAAGCCAAACGTTTCTGTTAGTCCGTCGTCAGAATTATTCTCGAAAAACTGAGTATTGGGCCTTATTCCTGCATCAGGCCGCACATACTCAACATAACCATATCTTGGAGCCTCACCCGGAGTAAAAGCATTTACTGTCACAGCTTTAAAGATCGGTTCCCGAAGAAGATCTCTTTTAAAAGACAAGTACCTGCTTTGTTTTGCAGTATCGGAGTTGAGTGATGCCGGAGCATTCAGCGTTAGGACCTGATTCAGATTGATGCCCTTGTCAGGCTTTTTCACAAAATTCACCTGTTTGCGAACAACCATTGTTGCACTTAAGAAGATGATTGATATAGCCATCTGGAGTATAACCATGCCCATTTGGAAGTTCTTTCTATGGTTCACGGTTTTCTTACCGCTGAATGGATTAAGTCCCGCCAGGGTAAGTGTATTATAGATGCTCGAGAAAACTATACCTGAAATTGTAACGGCCAGCAACGCCCAGAAAATATTTGCTGATGGAAATACCGCACCGTTTAATGGGATATCAAAATAATCAGCAAATGGATTAATC
>CAZXAM010000071.1:0-8940 GCA_964638545.1 uncultured Rikenellaceae bacterium
CTTTTGCAATAGTGGCTCTTGTACGGCGCTTCGGCCTGAATGGCAGGTAAATATCCTCAAGTTCCGCCATGGTCTCTGCCGCATTTATCCTCAGCAGCAATTCAGGTGTCATCTTTTCCTGCTCTTCAACCGATTTGATGACAGCTTCTTTCCTTGCATCGAGTTCCTTCAGTCTTTCGTATTCATCCTTGATATGGGCCAGCTTAACTTCATCGAGACTGCCCGTCATCTCTTTCCTGTACCTGCTTATAAAAGGTATTGTTGCACCACCGTCCATCAGGCGGATAGTGTTCTCGACCTGCCAGTCGTGAAGGCCGAGTTTTTTTGCGATGAGTTCGATATGTTTATCCGACGACATAAGTACAATTATTACTCACTATTTGTTACATGCACTCACCCCCTCAATCCCCCTCTCTGCTGAAGCAAAGAGGGGGAAGTATCTGATATTTAGCTATCTGCCCCCCCCTTCTTTGCCCTGGCAGAGAAGAGCCTGTCCCGCGAAGCTTAAGCGTAGCGGGAGGGCCGGGGGGATGAGTGCATGTACTATTCCACATAAATAACCAATCCCTTCAGATATTCGCTTTCCGGATGATAAATGTTTACCGGATGATCAGGCGGCTGGCTCATCTGGTTGAGGATCCTCACCCTGCGACCAGTGTTGGCTGCTGCTGCAAATACTGATTTTCTGAAATTTTCACGTGTTACGACCTGCGAACAGGAGAATGTAAAAATTATACCTCCCGGACGTATTTGTTCTATTGCCTTCATATTTAATCTCTTATAACCCTGCAATGCATTTGCCAGGACATTGTTATGCTTGGCGAATGCCGGAGGATCGAGGATGATGAGATCGTAAGCCCCTTTTATGTCATTCAGGTATTCAAAGGCGTCAGTTTTGAAAGACTGATGCCGGTTATCTTTGCCGAAATTCAACCTGATATTCTCATCCGCCATGTCAATTGCAGGAGCGGAGCTGTCGACGGTATGCACAAGCGAGGCGTTTTTCATTGCATAGACTGAGAAAGCTCCTGTATATCCGAACATATTCAGCACGTTCCTGCCATTTGTGTACTCACCCAGAAGCTTCCTGTTCTCACGCTGGTCAATGAAGAAACCTGTTTTCTGCCCGGTTGTCCAATCAATTTTGAATCTGAATCCATTCTCTGTAACTACCACAGGCTCTGAGGTTCCGTAAAGGAACTCGTTTGTGCCTGCGATGCCCGACATGAAAGGAATGGTACCCTCGCTCTTGTCATAAACCGCCTTCAGTTCGTCGCCCAGAAGGTTCTTCAGGATTTCTGCAAACTCCTTCCGAAGCCTGTACATCCCGACTGAGTGCATCTGCATTACAGCAACACCATTATAATAATCGATGATCAATCCGGGCATATCGTCGCCCTCGGCATGGACAAGCCTGTAAACATTCGTCTGATCATTGCCGGTAAGGCCGATTGATCTTCGGAATTCGATGGCGCTCTTTATTCTGGCTCTGAAGAAATCTATATCAGGATTGACATTTTTAAATGAAAGTATTCTGACGGCAATAGATCCGGGCTGGTAATGTCCTACAGCAAGAAATTCGTCCTTATTGTCGTATACATCAACAAGGTCGCCTTCGACAGGATCTCCGTAGATCTTTTTTATAGCTCCTGAGAAGATCCAGGGATGATATCGGCGTGGTGACTGGTCTTTACCTGATTTGAGTACAATTTTTATTCTTTCCACTGTTTAACTTACTCTTTAACCGCCAAGAACGCAAAGCCCGCCTGCGGCGGGAAAATCGACGCAAAGTACGCAAAGTCAAATCCATTTATTTGCTTCTTTGCGTCCTTATACTTTGACCCTTTGCGCCCTTTGCGGTTATTGGATTTTACTTTTTAAATATCACTTTTCTTTTAATTAATGCTTGTCAGTTTATTATAAATCTCCCTGCACACCCATGCATCGGTAGCTGCATAGATCAGCTGAGGTTCTGACAGTTCCTCTGCTTCCCAGTCGGTTACCTGCTGGCGTTTTGAGATCCTGAATCCGAGAATTATTGCTGTGAGTTTTTTCAGTCCCGAGCTCTGAATTCCGAAATCCTTTACAAATTTCTGGAGGTCCACGAAACCGTCAGGTGCAAATTTTCTAACCTTACCCAGTATTTTAATGTCGTCATGAATAGCAACGCCTGCCTTAATTGTCTTTGGGTCGGCCAGCACTTCAGCCAGTTCTGGCGGAATTCCGATCCTGTTAATCCTGAACAGACAGGCAAGGTTGCCTGTTGAAAGCTGTATAAGCGAGACTTTATTCTTTTGTCCTTTCCTGAAGGATGGCTTAGTTTCCGTATCAAATCCAAGGATTTTTTCTCTCTTCAGCTCAGGCATCACATTTTTAAAAACATCCATATTATCGACTACAACTATTCTTCCCCTGAACCAGGACAGCTCATATTCCTGCATTTCTTCCAACGTAATTGTTTCCTGAAATTTTCCTTCCATTATTTCCTCCTTAAGTCCTTCTGCCGCTTTGTAATAAACCAATCATCCGTATTTCTTTCCTCATCTGTGTCCTTGTCATTTGGGATATCCTCTATCTCTTTCCCGGAATAGAGGAAACTGTGCGCTGCCCTGACCACGTTCAGAAGCTTTTCCCCCCAGATGGTCTCGAAGTTCATTTTGCATTCCCAGATAGCATCATTCATTATTTCTTCAGTTCCTGTCTGATATAAAAGGATAAAATCCTTTACATCCTGGTAGATATCTGCCATATTCTCCGAGAGTGATACCGGCACCGGGATGCCTGAATCATCGAGTTTCTCTCCCATCTCAGCTGAAAAATCGTCAGCGCTGCCCATAATACTTCCAATATTTTCGTGGATCCTGTTCCAGTCAGCTTCAGTAACAAATTTCTCATTCCCGTCCTCAAAAACCGGTTCGAGTGATGGAAGCAGTGAAGCCTTCAGGTACAATAGCGGGAGAATTCTCTGCATTATTTTGAGCATCTCTGCTCCTTTGATTTCAGATGCATGCTCGGCATACTTGCAATATTCGTTTGCAACAGCAACGAATTCAACAACATTGTGAGAATAGACCGGATCCTGGTTCTTATCCATCGGTTAGTTTATTGTGATCTGCAAAATTAGATAATAAATGCAGAACGCACGAAAGTTTTATTGCATATGAAAGCAATGACCAGGAAAAATGAATACATTATTCAGAAGAAAAAGTTTTAAATTTACGTATATCAAATTTTGTTTCTGGTGGACTATTCTGATCAGAAATTAGTTTCAGGCTTGAAAAATGGAGATCTTGGGGCATATGAAGAACTCTATAAAAAGTTCTATGTCTATCTTTGTTTTGTTGCCCGGCATATCATTAAAAGCCATCCTGATGCTGAGGAAATAGTTTCTGATGTATTTGTGAAGTTGTGGAAGTCAAGGGAAAGGATTGAGATAACTTCATCGGTTAAGGCTTACCTGATCAGGGCTGTACAGAATACTTCATTGAATTACATTGAACAGAACGCCCTGAGATTGAAGTCAACCGGGAAACTTGACACTTCTGATCTTAAAGCGCTTGCCTGGGACAGCGACTATCCTCTCGGACATCTTTTCGAGAAAGAATTACAGACTATTCTTTCAGGCAGCATTAATGAACTTCCTGAATCCTGCAGGGAAATTTTTCTGCTGAGCCGCGATAAGGATCTGAAATATTCAGAAATATCAAAAAGACTTAATATTTCTGTTAATACTGTCAAAACCCAGCTTAAAATAGCCCTTTCCCGCCTCCGTGAAGCTGTCAGAAACTACAACTCCTGATCAGGGACCAAATTTCCTTATAAAATTTTTGTCAGCCTTTCACCCTCTGATTGATTTTGCCTGTCTATAGAACCAGTAAATGATTCTATGGAAAATATTCAAAACAAAAAAACGGAAGAGGATCTGGTTTGTGGGTACCTTAATGGTGAATTAACCAATGAAGAAACCAGAGAACTGATTGAATGGATCAATCTCGACAAATCCAATAAAAAACTGTTTGACGAAATATGTGAACTATGGATAACTGCCAAAGCCGTATCAGGTAATCCGGGTTATAGCGCTCAGGAAGGATTCTGGAAATTCAAGCAGAGGATAAAAGACATTGATCAACAGGTGGCAACCGGATCGAAAAAAAGATTCCTGACAACAGCTTTCAGATATGCTGCCATATTTTTAATTGCCTTCGCAGCCGGAGGACTTTTATTTTATCAATTCGGTCAAAATAGTTCGTTGATTCCGGCCCTAGGAAAAACTGAGCTGGTGGTCCCCCTTGGATCAAGAGCCAGTTTCACGCTTTCTGATGGTACGGTGGTGACTCTAAATGCAGGAAGTACTCTGAGGACTGATACACGCTTCGGGATCAGGGACAGAATTGTAGAGCTTGAAGGAGAAGGATATTTTAAGGTTGCTGAAGACAAGTTAAATCCATTTATCGTCAAAACTTCATACCTGACGGTAACTGCCATGGGAACCGAATTCAATGTAAAAGCCTATTCCGACGATAAGACTATCGAAACTACACTGGTTAACGGTTCTGTAAAAATCGAACCCGTTTCTGAGAAAGGAAGCGGTGAGATCACAATACTTCAACCGAACCAGAAACTGACTTTCTACAAGGAAGAACCCGGAGTCGAAGATAATCAGGCAATTCCTTCCGGCATTCCGGGATCTGAAGTTAAACCGGCAAAAGTACAGGGCACTGCAACAGCGGTGAAACTTTTAAAAGAAGATGTAAATGTCGAGCCTGTTGTTTCCTGGAAAGAAAGCAGGTGGATATTTGAGAACCAAAGCCTTTCACAAATAGCAGTAGATCTTGAGCGAAGATTCGATGTAAAAATGCAATTTAAATCTGAGAGGCTCAGATCCTACAGGTTCACAGGCACAATCCTCGCCGAGCCGATTGAACAGGTTCTTGAGGTATTGAGCATTACCTCCCCCATCAGTTTCAATATCAGCGGCAGAGAGGTAATATTATCGGAAAATAAGGATTTTATCGAAGTCAACAAGGAACTCTACACTCAACCTAAATAACTTAGCTAAAAAATGCCTATGGGGAAAAACAGAAAACACAGCTAAACAAAGCGCAGGATGTTTGCCCCATCCCGCGCCCGGTTTTAGAAAGTATAACCAATGAATGCCCCTTGACAGGAATCATTGGAATGTCAAACTTTAAAAACATTTAAAACTATGAAAAAAAACCCTCAAAACCTTATCCCTCCATTTTTTAAGGGGATAAAAAAACTACTACTGATCATGAAACTTTCTCTTATTCTGGTTTTTGTTACAGTACTTCAGGTTAGCGCAAATGTTTATTCACAGACCAGCGTAACACTGGATATGAAAGACAAGGCAGTCCGCGATGTGCTGAAAACTATTGAGCAGCAGACTGAAATCAGGTTCTTCTACAGTGATGACCTGCTGGCAATGAACGACCTGATCGATGTAAAAGCGGAAAACAGAAACATCATCAATGTCCTTGATGATCTCTTCCTGGGATCACCGCTTACATACAAAGCTTATGAGAATAACCTGATTGTTATTGTCCCCAAGACCCTTTTCCAGCAGAAAAAAATCACAGGGATAATATCCGACAAGACTGGTGCCCCACTGGCAGGAGTAAATGTACGGGCTACGGGAACAGCAGTTGGGGTGATATCCGGTGTTGACGGAAGTTATTCCATCGATATTCCTGCCGATGCAAAAACACTGACATTTACATTTGTAGGAATGGAAGCTCTGGAAGTGGAGATAGGCAACCGGACCCAGGTAAACGTAACCCTGGCAGAATCGGCCATCGGTCTTGAAGAGGTAGTAGTGATAGGTTATGGAACCCAGAGAAAGAGTGATATAACCGGTTCTGTGGTTTCGGTTTCTAACGAACAAATAACCAATCGCCCTGTTAATAACGTATTCCAGGCCCTCCAGGGAAAAGCAGCAGGTGTAGATATAACAACCTCACTTCGCCCAGGTACACTGGGAAGCATTTCAATCCGCGGCGCACGGTCACTCACTGCTTCCAACTCACCTCTCTATGTCGTTGACGGTATTCCTATTCTTTCGGGTTCCGGGATTGAAACACTTAATGAGCAGGATATCGAATCCGTAGAAATACTGAAAGACGCTTCGGCAACTGCTATTTACGGATCGAGGGGAGCTAACGGAGTTGTACTGGTTACAACGAAACGCGGAACAGATGGACAATTCCAGCTTAACTACTCGGGTTCACTTACGAACGAGAAGATGATCTGGCGCACAGATTATATGGATGTTGCCGAATTCATAGAATTCTCGCGCTGGGGCGCATATTATGCTTCGCCAACCACACGTGTACCGGGCAACGCTCCGACCCTCGCCAACGATGGCACTATTAATTATTTTACAGCCGAACCCACTGCATGGCAGAACATCCAGAAAGGCTGGGCAGGCAGCACATGGGATCCCTCCCTGGTTGAAACATTCGACTGGATGGGAGTGGTAACGCAGCCTAACTGGACCCAGGAGCATACCCTAAGTGCGAGCGGCGGTTCAAAAACAATGAAAGCCTACGGTTCCTTAGGTTATCTCAACAACCAGGGTACAACAAAGGGACAGGAATACCAGCGTTATACATTCAGAACAAATGTTGAGCTTAATCCCAAGAACTGGGTTACATTCGGCGCAGGCCTCAATGGATCGTGGCAATACCAGGATTACGGCCAGAGCCAAACGGGAGGAAGCTCAAACGTTACAGGCGACCTGATCGCCGCTGCAGCCAGGATTGAACCATATTCCCTTCCTTATGATGCAGACGGGAACCGTATAGTGCATCCCGGAGGGAAAGCACGCGTCTGGAACGTAATAGACGAATGGAAATATTCAACAAACCAGCGTGAGACTCTCCGTATTCTTGCCAGCCTCTTTACAGAAGTTAAACTCTATAAGGGCCTCAGGTACCGTTTAAACTTCGGTCCCGACTTCCGCTTCTACAGGAACGGCTATTATAACGACTCCAAATCAATTGTAAGAGAGCTCAGCGCTTCCAACGCCAGTATATCCAACACGAAAGACTTCTCTTACACAATCGATAACCTTCTTTATTACGACAATAAATTCGGAGCCCATACAATTGGAGCTACTCTGCTTCAGACCGCATCTAAATGGACCAGTGAATCATCCAGTATCTCCGGACAGGGCGTAGAATTCGCAAGCCAGAAGTGGTACGGCTTCGGATCGCTTACCAGTTCGCAGCTTACTGCCTGGAATTCAGGACTGACGGAACAACAGCTTGAATCGTATATGGCGCGTGTAAATTACAACTACAGTAACAAATACCTGCTCACGATATCAGGCCGCTGGGATGGCGCTTCACAGCTTGCTGAAGGGAAAAAATGGGCATTTTTCCCGAGCGCTGCTATCGGTTGGCGGCTCGACCAGGAAAATTTCTTAAATGATGCATCCTGGATCGACCAGTTAAAGCTGCGCTTAGGCTTCGGTACAGTTGGTAACTCTGCAGTATCGCGTTACTCAACAAAGGGCGCTATAACACAGCTTACAGTACCTTTTGGCACCACTACCGAGACCGGTTATCTGCTTACAAACTCTGTTGCAAACCAGGATCTCGGATGGGAAAAGACAACTCAATACAACCTTGCTGTCGATTTCTCTTTCCTGAAAGGGCGGGTTAACGGAACTATAGAAGCTTACAAATCAAAAACCACCGATCTTCTTCTGACTGTAGCACTTCCAAGTGTCTCTGGCTTTACATCAACAATCGCCAATGTGGGTGAAACAAGCAACAGGGGAATCGATTTTACGCTGAATTCGGCCGTCCTTGAAAAAAGCGGCTTTTCATGGGAGATCAGCGCTACTGCCGCCTGGCAGAGAGACCAGATCGAATCGCTCATGAATGGCAAGGAAGATATGGTTGGAGACGGATTTTTCATTGGAGAATCGATAGGTGTAATATATGACTACGAAAAGATCGGCATCTGGCAGGATACTCCCGAAGACCAGACAGAGATGGCAAAATTCAATGCTAACGGATCCCAGTTTGCTCCAGGTAAAATAAGGATAAAGGACCAGAATGGCGATTATAAAATAGACGGCAACTTCGACAGGGTTGTCCTTGGCAACACACGCCCGCGCTGGACACTTGGTCTTACAAACAATTTCAGCTATAAAGGTATCGAGCTGTCCGTGTTCCTTACCGGGCGCCTTAAATATATGTCAGGCGTGGGCGAAGGTCTCACAGGCATGTATGGAGACCAGCGCAAGGTCGATTACTGGACACCCGACAATACAGATGCTGAATACCAGAGGCCGTATATGAGTGAGGCAGGGGGCGACACATATGCATTCACCTATTACAAAGATGATTCATGGATCAAGATCAGAAATATTTCGCTGGGATACCAGCTGCCGGCCAGCATCCTTAACAAGGTTAAAATAAACAGCGTGCGGGTCTTTGCACAGATACAGAATGCAGGTATGCTCTGGTCTAATAATAACTTCAGGGATTCTGAATATAACACTCTCTACTTTAACCGCGGCTATGTATTCGGCATTAACGTGGGATTCTGAGAAAGTACTGAATGAATTACTAATCTTAAAAGAAATATAAGATATGAATAAGTATATAAAAACCATATTAGCGCTTTGGGCAATTATCCTGATTGTGTCAGGTATCAGCTCATGCAAGAAGGATTTTCTCAACGAGGAGCTGAAGACCCAGAGAAACACCGATTATTTTAAGACTCCCGAAGGGATTGCCGACCTTGCCGATGGATTGTACAACCACTACAGGGCATTTTTCATGAGCAGGGAGCAGTCAGTTTCAACTAACCAGTGCGGTACTGACGAATTTATTGTTGGTGGCGACCAGGCTCAACAAACCTGGAACGATTATAACTCCAACCTGGGTTCAATAGTCCCTAATGTTCCAA
>CAZXAM010000072.1:0-8870 GCA_964638545.1 uncultured Rikenellaceae bacterium
TCGCCGTCAGAGAGGGACCCTCATCAGACTAGCCCCGGATTGCGTGCGCCTCCGTGTCGGGTTGGATCAGGGCTTGACCGCCCGGGAAGCGTCCCGTCCCGACTCATGAGCCGGGATGAAGCTTAGTGATCTGTGATCAGTTAAGCAGCGAGAGCGTAATTAGATTCGCCAGTTGTTGTTTTGAAACACTGTTCAAGGAACGCGTTACCACATCCTGCATGCTTGCATACCACCCCTCATGCTGTCAAAACCAGTCAGCCCCGGGAACCGGCTCGCGGCCTGCGGCTCGCGGCTTGTGGCATATATTATACAAAGATACGCAAAAAGCAAGCCAAATCCAAAGAAAGAGGGCGGGAATCAGGTCGTTTAATGGTCATCCGATGGTCATTCAATGGTCATTCAATGGTCATTCAATGGTCATTCAATGGTCATTCGATGGTCATTCAATGGTCATTCAATGGTCATTCAATTGTTTGACAATGAATGACGGCCGAAGGCCCAATGACGATGAATGACGGCTGAAGGCCCAATGACAATGAATAACGCGTAACCGACTGACTGAACGACCTCAGAACCGCACGACTGATAAATTAGCATTGGAGATTTGCCGGAAATTCATAGCTTTAAATAAAATATCCCATCAGATGCTGTATTTATCTAAAGTCCTGTCAATGTATGGAAAAACATGTGCCGTAATCTGCATATGCCTGGCGTTTTACAGCAGTGCACAAGCCCAGTACAAGCCCCCAACATTCTGCGAAACAACTCCCTCATGGGATAAGATATCGGTAAATAAAGGTCCTGTTCCTCAGGAGGGCACAAAAATATTTTTCATCTCTAACAGGCCATATACCCCCGACGATGCGGAAGACATCCTCTTCCCAAACGATATAGCCAGTTACCGTAAAGTGTCTTACTGTATAGTGACATGCACCGGATCATCATGGCAGCTGACTTTCGTCCCTGATTTTCAGTCGGGAATGAAAGAAATAAACGACGGCCGCGATGTCCTGCTCTTTGTGGAGGGTCATGGCAAAACTCTGCCCATGGCTCTTAACAGGGCTTACCAGATACAGGAACGATACAATGTTGCCCTGGTGGTTTTCGACTGGCCTTCAAAAAACAGCAACTTCA
The DNA here is from genome assembly GCA_964638545.1 of uncultured Rikenellaceae bacterium. Taxonomy (GTDB): domain Bacteria; phylum Bacteroidota; class Bacteroidia; order Bacteroidales; family VadinHA17; genus LD21. Next base: position 1,135 of record CAZXAM010000072.1, read on the forward strand.
ACAAATCGCTTTCGCGCGTCCGCCGGTGCGGCGATAACTTCTATAACCTTCTGCTTCAGATCCGTGATTACAGAAATTCAGCCATGGATGAAAACCAGGCTTTCAGCATCATCTGTCACAGCCTTGGCAACTACTTCATCACCAACTTCGTTGTGTGCGGCGATCATCAGTACCTTCAGGAACCATTCATCGACAACATAGTAATGAATTCTTCCGCAATCAGGACCAAAGAACACGGGGAAGTGATTTCGCAGGTAAGATTTGCCAGAAGGATATACATCACCTCCAACAAGAACGATTTTGTGCTTCGCGGAGCCCACCTTCTGACTTCCGGAAAAATGCTCGGGAACCTGGTTATAAAACCTCTGGCGACTAATGCACAGTACCTTAATTTCACGGATGTTGCAGGTCGCGAACATTCGTATTATTTTGGCTATCATCCCTTTGAACATGAGAATCCGGCTTTTTACTATTTCTACAACACTGCCCTTCACGGCAAGGAGGTGAATCTTAACGATACTGATCTTTTCAGTCCCAGGAACTCAGGAGATGGATTCGATGTAAAAGCTGATGCTAACCTGAAAAAATTCTAATCTGTCTTTCGGAATTCGCATCAATTTTGTTAAATAAAGCGATCAAAAAGGATTTACCTTGCTAAGCAGCTTCTCCTCAATTCCATTTTACTATCTTTATGGAAGTTAAAAGGAGTTGGAATATTTTATGGAAAGAACTGTTAAAATAGGCATCCTCCGTGAGACCAAGACTCCTCCCGACAGAAGAGTTCCTTTAACTCCGCCGCAGATAACAGCGCTCCGGGAATTGTATCCTTTAGCAGAGTTCTTCGTCCAGCCCGGTGATATGAGATGCTATACCGATGAAGAATATAAGTCCCTCAGAATAACGCTGAAGGAGGACCTTCGCGACTGCGATATCCTGATGGGAGTCAAAGAAGTGGATAGAAGAACGCTTATTCCCGGCAAAACCTATATCTTCTTCGCGCATGTTGGTAAGAAACAGCCTCATAACCTTGAAATGTTCAGGGAATTATCATCAAAAAAGATCACACTTATCGATTACGAATATCTTACCACCGAAAAGGGCGAAAGGGTGGTGGCATTCGGCCGCTGGGCGGGGATTGTCGGCGCCTATAACGGGCTGAGGGCAAGTGGTATAAAAACTAACCGGTTCAGTCTCAAGCCGGCTCACCAGTGCCGCGACCTTGAGGAAATGTGGGCAGGTCTCAGGCTCATCGAACTGAAAGCCGGACTTAAGATTCTCGTCACGGGAACAGGACGTGTGGCAAATGGAGCTATGGAAACGCTGAGCGTTTGCAACCTGGTACAGGTAACACCGGAAGAATTCCTGACTCGTGAATTTGATGTGCCGGTCGTCTGCCAGATAGGACCCGAAAACTATACAGTCCATAAGAACAGGCAGCAATTCAGTTTTCCGCATTTTGTGAAACATCCGGAAGAATACCAATCTTCTTTCCTCCCTTATGCTAAAGCAGCTGATATTCTTATCACAGGTCATTACTGGGATCCGCGTTCTCCCGTATTCTTCACTAAGGATGATATGAAAAGCGCTGATTTCAGGATTTCTGTCATTGCTGATATCAGCTGCGATGTCAACGGTCCAGTTCCGTCAACCCTGAGGGCTACTACCATCGCAGATCCTTTCTACGGATATAATCCACATCTTGAAATCGAAGAACCTGCTTTCACCCGGCTTTCGAATGTTACTGTAATGTCGATCGATAACCTGCCGGGCGAACTGCCGAGAGATGCTTCCGCCGATTTCGGAATGCAGCTGATGATGGGTGCTCTGCCTGACCTGCTTACAGGGAATGACAGTCCAATGATCGACAGAGCCACTATCTTAAAAGTCGGAAAGCTGACTCCCCATTTTCATTACCTGTCAGATTATCTTGGTGAATCTATTTAAGAGGCGAACGGCAACCGGTAACCGGCGGCCGGTTACCTCTTTCAATTTTGTCCAATTTTGCTAATTTTGAGTTTTACATTATTTAAAAGATGCGTATTCTGATCCTTGGAACTGCCTACCCATACCGTGGTGGACTTGCAGCTTATAATGAGAGGTTGGCTAAGCAGTTTGTCTCAGAAGATCATGATGTGGAGATCTTCACTTTTACCCTGCAGTATCCAAAAATATTTTTTCCGGGGAAAACACAATATACAGATGCTCCGGCTCCTGCAAATCTTAAGATCAGCAGGGTTCTTAATTCAATTAATCCATTCAGCTGGATCAGGACGGGTTTAAAGATCCGCAAGCTGAATCCTGACTTGCTGCTGATCAAATACTGGCATCCGTTCATGTCTCCATGCTTCAGCACTGCAGCACGTATTGCAAAACGAAACAAATCCGCCGGAACAAAAGTCATTAGTATTTTCGACAACGTGATCCCCCATGAGAAGAGCCTTCCGGACAGACTTCTGACGCGTTATTTTACCGGATGCATCGACGGTGCGATTGTCATGTCGCGCAGCGTTGGTGAAGATCTAAAGTCGTTCCGGGTCAATATACCCGTATTGTTCAATCCACACCCGTTATATGATAATTACGGCACAGCCTTATCGCGTGATGAGGCTTTGAATGGGCTTTCTCTGGGGAAAGAATATTCCTATCTGCTTTTCTTCGGCTTCATAAGGGCCTATAAAGGCCTCGACCTTCTCCTGGAAGCTTTTGCTGACGCAAGGCTGAGAAACAGGAAGATAAAGCTTGTCGTGGCAGGAGAGTTCTATGAAAACGACGCTCCGTACAAGGAGATCATTAGGAAGAATAATCTTGAAAATGATGTGATAATGTTCGATCGCTTTATTCGTGAGGATGAGGTAGCTTCTCTTTTCAGTGTCGCCGACATGGTTGTCCAGCCTTACAGGAGTGCCACCCAGAGCGGAGTGACACAGATAGCCTACCATTTCGGGAAACCCATGCTTGTAACCGATGTCGGAGGCCTCGGGGAAATAATTCCGGATGGAAAATGCGGATATGTTGTCAAACCTGAACCGAAGGCAATTGCAGATGCCATTGATGATTTCTTTGTCAATAACAGGAAAGAGAATATGGTGAAAGGAGTTGAGGAAGAAAAGGCTAAATTTACGTGGGATAAGCTTACAAAAGCTATCAGGACAATATATAATGAAGTTTAAATATTGCGGATTTTGGATTTTGGATTTCGGATTTCTTAAATCCGCAATTCGAAATCCGCAATCCGAAATTCTTTTATCATGATCTACAGAAGCAAAGCACCGCTGCGACTAGGCCTTGGAGGAGGAGGAAGTGATGTGTCTCCCTACTCCGATATGTACGGAGGCGCCGTACTGAACGCAACTATAGACAAGTATGCCTGGTGCACTATCGAGGAAACTTCCTCGGGAACCATAACCTTTTACGCTGCCGATCTCAACCTGAAAAAGCAATATCCTTCAGCTTTAAACCTTCCGATTGACGGGACCCTCGATCTGCAGAAGGGTGTGTACAACAGGATCGTACGGGATTACGGAATCAAAAAGCCGCTCTCCTTCAGGCTGACATCTTTCTGCGATGTGCCTCCGGGAAGCGGGCTTGGCTCTTCTTCGACCATGGTGGTGGCTATAATAAGGGCGTTTGCCGAGTGGCTTAACCTGCCTCTCGGAGATTACGACATGGCCTGGCTTGCTTACCAGATAGAGAGGAAAGACCTTGGTTTCCGGGGCGGAAAGCAGGATCAGTATGCAGCCACTTTCGGTGGATTCAACTTCATCGAGTTCTACAAGGACGACAGGGTTATTGTCAATCCGCTGAGGATGAAACGCTGGATCGTTGATGAGCTGGAGGTTTCGATGGTTCTCTATTACACTGGTGCATCCAGGTCGTCCGATAAGATCATAAGGGAACAGCAGGATAACACTGCGAAAGGAAGAAAATTGCAGGTAGAGGCTACCCATCGCATAAAGGAGAATTCCTACGTCATGAAGAACCTCCTGCTGAAAGGCGATATCGTCCAATTCGCAAAAGCACTCGACAGGGAATGGCAGAACAAGAAGAAAATGGCATCGTCGATAACGAACATGACCATCGAAAAAGTTTACGAAACCGCAATGAAAGCCGGAGCCTATGGAGGAAAAGTCTCCGGTGCAGGAGGAGGAGGATTCATGTTCTTCACAGTCGATCCGGCGAAAAGGCTTGACCTTGTCAACGCCCTCGGCAGGTTCAGGGGGAATGTCCTGAATTTCCATTTCAGCGAGAACGGATGCCAGGGATGGAAGATAAGCTAAATTTCCGGTTACCGGTCACCGGTCTCCGGTAGCCGGTAACCTTTAGTTTGATTGGTAAGTATTATTATTATGCAAATGCAGGAAAGAATTAGAAACGAGATTAGAGCTTCCATGGATCTGAAGCTTAAGCTTTTAGAATCAACAGCAGTTTTGGAAGACATAGAAAAAGCTTCCCGGGAAATACTAAAAGCATTCCACAACGGGCATAAGCTTTTGCTCGCCGGAAACGGGGGAAGCGCTGCCGATTCACAGCATCTGGCCGCTGAGTTCGTGAATAAGTTCAATTACGACAGGCAGGCGCTTCCTGCAATTGCTCTGACAACAGATGCTTCCGTACTTACCTCGGTTGGCAACGATTCATCTTTTTCCCAGGTTTTTGCACGGCAGATAGCAGCGCTGGGACTTGAAGGCGATGTTTTCATCGGCATATCTACATCGGGTAACTCACTGAACGTTGTTGAGGCGCTAAAAACTGCCCGAAGGAAGAAGATTGCAACTATCGGGCTGACAGGCAGCCAGGGAGGACTTGTAAAAGAGTTCAGCGAGATCTGCATCAGGGTTCCTTCCGATGAAACACCGCGTATCCAGGAGGCCCATATCCTTATCGGACATATAATCTGTTCAATTGTGGAAGAGGAGTTCCTTCCCGGAAAATGATGGAAGCCATTATACTGGCAGGAGGTATGGGGACAAGGCTGCGGGAGGTAGTGGCTGATGTGCCCAAGCCGATGGCGCTCATCGGCGACAAGCCTTTTCTGTGGCATATCCTCAGATGGCTGGCAAAATACAAATGCAGCAGGATTATAATTTCCACCGGCTATAAAAGCGAAACCATTTCAGACTATTTCGGAGATTCCTTCGACGGCATCCCTATTGATTATGCCGTTGAGGAAAAACCCCTCGGTACAGGAGGTGCTGTAAAATTCTCACTTGAAAGAACGACATCGGAAGATGTCCTCATTGTGAATGGCGACACTTGGTTTCCTGTCGACCTTGAAAAATTTCTTTCTTTTCACCGTAACACAGGAAGCCTCTTTACTATCGCCCTGAAAAGAATGAAGGACTTTTCGAGGTACGGATCGGTTGATTGCAGTGAGAACAGGATCATAATGTTCAACGAAAAGAAGTTTTGCAGCAACGGACTTATAAATGGCGGTATATATTTGATGAACAGGCTTTTCATGGATCAGTTCAGCCTTCCTGATGTTTTTTCCCTCGAGAAGGACATCCTTGAGAAAGCGGCCGGGATAGGCATCATCAGATGTATCGAGTTCAGCGAACCATTCATCGATATAGGGCTCCCGGATGACTACCGGAAGGCTCAGTCGATTTTCAGGAAAAAAGCCCTTTTCATCGACCGCGACGGAGTTATTAATGTCGATAAGGTTCATGTTTACAGGAAAGAAGATTTTCAATTCAACACAGGTATCTTTGATCTTTGCCGCAAATACATGGATGAAGGATTTCTGATCATAGTGATAACAAACCAGGCAGGTATTGCCAAAGGACTGTACGGCAGGGAGGATTTCGATCTTCTTACCGCTTGGATGATTGAACAATTCGCCGGACAGGGAATAGAAGTCTCAGGGGTTTATCATTGTCCTCATCATCCTGATGTTACCGGACCATGTGAATGCAGGAAACCCAATCCCGGAATGATCCTTCAGGCGGTCAGGGATTTTGACCTGGATATCAGTGAATGTATGCTGATCGGAGACAAGGAAACTGACCTGGAAGCAGGAAGAAGAGCCGGAATCCCGGAGGCAAACCTTCACAAATTCACTTTATCCCTTATCAGATAAGCATTCCTCTCCGAAGAGGTCCTGTTTATGAGCTCCCCGAGGAATCCGGTAAGGAACAGAAGAGTTCCGATAACCATTACTGTAAGTCCAATGTAGAAATATGGTGAATCTGTAACCAGGGGAGCCCTCAGGCCATTATGCACAAAAACCAGCTTCTTAATCCCAAGGTATCCTGCCATCACGAATCCGGCAAGGAACATCAGTGTTCCGAGTAGTCCGAAAAGATGCATCGGGCTTTTTCCGAACCTTGTTATAAATCCGATAGTCAGAAGGTCGAGGTATCCTTTTACAAACCTGTCGAGACCGTATTTTGTAATTCCGTATTTCCTGGGTTTATGCTCAACGATCTTTTCGCCTATCTTCCTGAATCCGGCTTCTTTAGCCAGGATGGGAATGTACCTGTGCATCTCCCCGAAGACCTCAATGCTCTTAACCACGTCGCTCCTGTAGGCTTTTAAACCGCAGTTGAAATCGTGAAGTTTAATGCCCGAAGCCACCCTCGCTGTGAGATTATAAAGCTTGCTTGTCGACCGCTTAATGAATGGATCATATCTTTTTTTCTTCCAGCCTGAAACAAGGTGGAAGTTCTCCTCCCTGATCATCCTGTAAAGCCCGGGGATCTCATCAGGGGAATCCTGCAGGTCGGAATCCATCGTAATGATTACATCTCCTGCAGCTTCGATGAATCCTGTGTGAAGGGCTGCAGCTTTTCCATAATTACGTCTGAATTGTATGCCCTTCACTGATTTCTTCTCTTCTGCAAGTCTCCTGATTTTTTCCCATGAAGAATCAGTGCTCCCGTCATCAATGAAGATAATCTCGAATGTATACCCCGATGAAACGCAGACCTTCTCTATCCAGTCAGCCAGTTCACTGACAGATTCTTCTTCATTAAAGACAGGAATAACTACAGAAAGATCCATTTAGATAAATTCAGTTTATTGCTGGGGTGTTTCAATAAGAGGATTACCCTCCTTGCGGACGAAAGCAGCAACAATGAGAGATATGATCAGTCCGAAGAACATGTTGGTTACCAATCCAACAGGAATTGATATAGCAGGTTTCATCATTTTGCCGGCCATTTTCAGACCCATATCTATCTGTTCCTGAGGTATTCCGCGTTTCCTGTAAATCTCCTCTGTGGCAGCCAGACCTTTATTCATTAGCTCAGGATCAATGACGGTATACAGGATCGCTGAAAAGACCGAGGTGATAATTGATGCATAAAGGAAGATTATGACTCCGGCACCAAGGGCCTGGCTGAATGAAATTGCACCATGAAGAAAATTATCGCGGTACGATTTGACCAGAAAGTAAAGTATCAATATTTCAACAACTATGAAAATATACCCAAGGCTTTTGTTGAATGTAAGGTCGAGGAACCAGAGAACGAGCGAAAAAACTACGCTTATAAGACCAAGTATCAGGCCATTGACAAGATTTGCTTTCCAGACATTAGCTGATTTTTCCATTGATTTATAGATTATGTTTCTTAAGAATAGATTAATGACTAAAACAAATATAGTGTAAAAATGGGAATGAGAATATTCTCTGTTTTGGAATATTTATTTTGGCAGCTTCTGATTTAGTTGTATTTTTGTCCGGGGTAAGTCTTATACGACCAGCTCCTGCTGAACTCCCCCAGGATCGGAAGGTA
>CAZXAM010000073.1:0-8500 GCA_964638545.1 uncultured Rikenellaceae bacterium
AAATTTTCTAAATTTACCGGCTAAAACACAGTTAGCCATGTATCGCTACTCCTTCCGTTTTGTTGTAATGTCGATTACAATTCTTACAGCCAACCTTTTAACTACTGCATTAAGCGGTTACCTGGTTACCTTCAGAAACCATGTCAGGCCGCTCACTTTCACGTTCATCGGCATGGCAGTCATCGTACTGATCTTTTATCCTCTTTTTGCAAAGCTGGAAGAATGGGTGAAGAAAGTTTCAATGAAGGTCGTTAAAAAAGGGAAATCCCTTGCTGGCAAATACCTCGGCCTGATCTTAGCCTTCGCAGGCGCTATGGCAGTGCTTGCATATTTCTATGCAAAGATGTGGTACCATATCAATCTCTGGCAGATGCTTGTAGAGGGGAAGATTTAAACGGCTCCCGGCTGGCAAAGCAAGACATTTATGTAGTGAATTGAAGTTCAGTGAGGCTCCTGTAGAGTCCGCTGTTTGAGATGAGCTCGTTATGAGTGCCCTGTTCAACTATCTTACCGTCATTCAGAACGATTATCCTGTCGGCGTTACGGACGGTTGAGAGACGGTGTGCTATGACCACAGAGGTGCGTTTGTGCATAAGCTTTTCGAGAGCTTCCTGGACGAGCCTTTCCGACTCAGAGTCGAGTGAAGAGGTGGCTTCATCGAGGATTAGTATTTTTGGATCTCTCAGTACCGCCCGGGCAATGGCAATCCGCTGACGCTGTCCTCCTGAAAGCTGTACACCCCGTTCACCTACAACAGTATCAAGCTTCGCGGGGAATGACTGAATAAAATCCCATGCGTTGGCCTGAATGGCAGCTTCAATTATTTCATCCTCGGATGCATTTGATTTGCCATAGGCGATATTTTCCCTGATGGTGCCCCCGAAGAGGAAAACATCCTGCATCACTATTGCCATTTGCGACCGCAGGGCAGTGACTGGAAACTCAAGGCTGTTGCGGCCGTCAAAAAGTATCCTTCCGTTTTTTACATCGTAAAACCTCAGCAGGAGTGAGGCTATTGTCGTTTTGCCTGCACCGCTTGGACCAACAAGAGCAATTTCCTGTCCGGGCTGGATCTCAAAGCTGACATCCCGGAGAACGGGAGCATCCTCACGTGAAGGGTACCTGAATTCAACATGATCGAAAGTGATCCTTCCATGGAGGTCGTAGGCCTGATCCGGCATATATTTGTCGTCGATGTCCTCGACATGCTCATCGAACAGCAGGAGGAGGTTTTCGGCTGCCCCTATTGTCCTTTGCAGACGAGTGTAGACACTGGCCATGCCTGCTACATTGCCGGCAATGAAACCTGAATAGATGACAAACGAAAAAAGCTGACCGGCTTCCATCAGCCCGTTGGAAATCATCACTGATCCCCGCCATATGACAAGAGCCATCGACATGAAGATGCCCATGCCGATAAAGTTCATTGATGCCTGGTACGTCCCTCTCCTGATTCCTGTCCTGGCAACAAGCTCAGTTTTTTCGTGGTATCGCCTGCTTTCGAATCTCTCGTTTGTGAATGCCTTGACGTTCTGAATTCCCTGAAGAGTCTCCTCGACAATTGTGTTCGATTCAGCGACCAGTGACTGGGCTTTCTTTGAATAACGACGTATTGCTCTTCCTGAGAAATACGCCAGAAGCGCCATTGGCGGCACGATGGCCAGTGTGAAGAGCGTAAGTTTATACGATGTTATCATCATTAATGTTATGCCTCCAATAATAACCAGAAGCTGGGAAAGAAAATCTGCCAGTGTGTCGGTAATGGAATCATGAAGCAGTGAAATATCTGATGATATCCTGCTGTTGAGCTCTCCTACCCTCCGCTCCGAAAAGAACGTCATTGGCAGCCTGATGAGGTGATTGTAGAGGCTTCTGCGTATTGAAGCGAGGGTCTTCTCGGTGACAGACACAAAGATCCTCGTGCGGAAAAAAGCAAAAAGCGCCTGAACAACAAGTATGATAAGCAAAAGAATTCCTGTCCTGGTGATTTCTTCCAACATCTTTCCCTTGTTTCCCAGGTCGACCATCTGACCGAGGAGTTTCGGGAACATAAGGCTTGCGCCAGTAGATACAAGGAGGAAGAGGAGTCCCAGAGCAAACTGCCAGGCAAAAGGCTTAAGGAATCTGTAAAGTTTGGCCAGTTCCCTAACTCCGCTGCCTGTACTTTTCTTTGTCTGTTCGGACATTGACTTTCTTATGCCAGGAGCTGTCTTACTTTAGCAGATATCTCTTTGCCATCGGCTTTGCCTGCGAGCTCCTTTGAGGCAATGCCCATAACTTTCCCCATTTCAGCAGGAGTTTTTGCGCCGACCCTGGCAATTATCTCCTTAAGAACATTCTCAAGTTCAGTTTCACTCATTTTTGCGGGGAGATACTTTTCCAGGATGTCAGCCTCGGAAGTCTCTTTTGCGGCCAGCTCAGGTCTGTTGTTCTGATTATATATTTCAGCAGATTCCCGTCTTTGTTTGACAAGCTTCTGGAATACCTTAAGTTCCTCTTCCGGAGTAAGCACTGCATCGTGTCCTTTTTCGGATTTTGCAAGGAGGAAAGCTGTCTTTGCAGCCCTGATGGCTTCAAGGGCAACTTTATCGCCGCTCTTCATCGCGGCTATCAGATCAGTTGAAATTTTTTCAGTTAAGGTCATTGTGACAGGTTATATTTGATTAGTGACTCATGATTGCATGATTGCATGATTGCACGATTGCACGATTGCAAGATCTCTACCTGGGTTCGATATGTATCGTAACATTCAGGTTTTCGAATGAAGTCATCAGCTCATCTTCTATTTCATCACAGTATTTGTGAGCTTCGCCTACCGATTCGTTTTCAGGGATCTCAACATGAATATCGATAAACCTGTAATTTCCTGCCTTTCGGGTTCTCAGTTCATGATAGTTTACTCCCATGTCATTCAACTTTTTTTCCAGATTGTCCACTTCGTCCGGGGCCCATGATGAATCAAGCAGAGGCCAGAATGCCCGCCTGAGAAGCTCGAAGGATTCCTTGATTATAAATAAAGCAACCAGAATGGCGACAACAGGATCGAGCCATCTGATTCCTGTTATAAGGATTAAAGCAAGCCCGACGGCAACACCAAGTGATGTGTAAACATCTGTCTTCAGGTGCAGGGCATCTGCTTCAAGGGCAACAGATTTTGTTTCACGGGCTACTTTATACAATCTTCTGGAAACCAGTGTATTCACTATGGCTGAAACCGTCATAACAACAGTCCCAAGCCAGAGGTTCTCGAGTTCGATCTCCTCACCAAGGAGCTTTTTAACAGCCTCAGTTATTATAAGGGCTGCTGCCACAAAGATTAGGACAGCCTCTATAACCCCTGAAACATTTTCCACTTTTCCATGTCCGTAGGGATGCTTCGAGTCAGGCGGGTTGTCAGAGACCTTGACCGAAAAAAATGCTATCAGTGCAGCCACAAGATCCATACCTGAGTGGATGGCTTCGGAAATAATGCTTACAGAGCCGCTGAGTATACCGACAACAACCTTCATTATTATCAATAGTGTATTTGATAAAATGGAAAGGCGGGCGGTTTTTACTTTAGCGTTCATCAGGTTTTAGGAGCAGCCTGCAAAGTTAATCAGAAATCAAATGGAACCGAAATATTTTTTAAACAGTGATGAGTTCATACCCGGTGCTCCCCAGTCCTATCTTTTCGCCGTGCCCGAGTCCGGCCTGCCAGTAAGTGTCAGGATTTGCGGCCTTAAACTTGTCTTCTCCCTGCATGTCGCCATGGGAATGATCAGAGCAGATCTGGCTTCCGGGCAAAGCCGGCGCTGCCATAACCAAATCGGCACAGGCCTGGTCGAGAGCTACCGGGTCGAACGACGCAGCCATACCTAAATCAGGAACCAGCGGGTAATCATTCATATCCCAGCAGTCACAGTTGGGCGACACGTTCATAATAAAGCTGATATGAAACGCGGGTTTATCCTTTACCACCGCCATAGCATATTCAGAGATCCTTTTACAGGCAGTTTCAGAAGTGGCGGACCATACAACCCTGGAGGCATCGTACTGGCAAACAGCTACGCATTGTCCGCATCCCACGCATTTCTCATAATCGATATGGGCAATTTTGTCAGGACCGACCTTTATGGCATCATGCGCGCAGTACTTTTCACAAATCCTGCATCCTGTGCAGTTCTTTTCGAAGATCTTCGGAGATGAGCCGGAGTGGAGAAACATCTTTCCTCCTACGGAAGCGCATCCCATACCGAGGTTCTTTAAAGTTCCTCCGAAACCTGTCAGCTCATGTCCCTTGAAGTGGCTAAGTGTTATTATAATGTCTGCATCAGCGATGGCGGATCCTATTTTTGCTGTTTTACACAGTTCAAGGTTAAGTTCTATTTCCCTGAATTCAGTTCCTTTTATGCCGTCGGCTATAATTACGGGGCAGTCAGTCACGAGCTGGTTATACCCGTTCTCAGATGCAGCCTCCAGATGTGACGGGCCATTCGACCTCCTCCCGAAGTAAAGGGTGTTACAGTCTGTAAGAAAGGGCACGGCACCTTTTTTCTTAAGGAACTTCGCAATGGTTGTCGCATAATTAGGACGAAGGAAAGCCATATTGCCTGGCTCTCCGAAATGGATCTTAAGTGCAACGAGCTTCCTGTCGAAATCAATTTTTTCAATTCCTGCCCTGACAGCCAGGTTGACGAGTTTTTTAAGCAGGTTCTGGGGAGGCTTTACCCTCAGGTCGGTAAAATAAACTTTTGATACCGGCATATAATTGGTTTTAGGTTACAAATTTATTTTTTGTTCAGATTTGTCTTATCAGATTGCTTATCTTCTCGATAAGCCATTTTGGTGTAGAAGTGGCTCCGCACACACCCACGGTTTTCATCCCTTTAAACCATCCCGGGTCGATTTCATCTGTCGATGAAACAAAATATGTCCCTGGATTAACGCTCTTGCATACAGCATAGAGCATTTTGCCGTTAGAGCTTTCCCTTCCGCTTACAAAAATTATCACGTCATGCTCTTTGGCGAAAGCCTTCAGGTGAGGTTCCCTGTTTGATACCTGTCCGCAAATAGTTTTGAACACTTTCAGCAGGCTGTCGGGATCCGCGGCACCCTTTTCCCGCATTGCTTCGCGGATCTTGTCCGCAATTTTGAGGTAATCGTTGACGCTCATTGTTGTCTGTGAAAAGAGGCATACCTGTCTGGTCATGTCAATCTTTTTCAGGTCATCCGGACCTGATACAAGTATTCCCTGTCCGCCTGTTTGCCCAAGCAATCCTACAACCTCTGCATGTCCGGGCTTTCCGAATATCACAATCTGGCCTTTGCATTCCCTTGAAGTGGTATATGTTTCCAGTATGCGTGACTGTAGTTTTTTTACTATGGGGCATGTAGCTTCGATGATCTCGATATTGTTTTCTTTCGCAATGCGGTATGTCTCAGGAGGCTCACCATGCGCCCGGATCAGAACTTTGCAGTCTCTAAGCTTCCTGAATTCTTCATGTGTAATTGAAACAAGGCCAAGTGTTGAAAGGCGTTCAACCTCCATATCGTTATGCACGATAGGGCCGAGTGAATAAACATTTTCACCCTTAAGAAGTGCTTTTTCGGCTATTTCAACGGCGTTCTGAACGCCAAAGCAAAATCCGGAATGCTGGTCGATTTCAACTACCATGCAGTTTCCCTTCTATTATTTTCCTTACCCACTCCATCTGCTCCTTCACGGTCATCCTTGAATTATCCAGGACAATCGCGTCGTCGGCCCTTCGCAACGGGCTTATATCCCTGTTCTCATCAGTGATATCCCGAACCATGATATTCCTTTCAATCTCATCATAATCCACCTTTATCCCCTTGCCTTTCATCTCATCGTATCTCCTTTTAGCCCTTATTTCGACAGATGCCTTCATAAAGATCTTCAGGTCGGCATCAGGAAAAACGACTGTGCCTATATCCCTTCCGTCCATTACTATACCCTTATGAACTCCTATCTGTCTCTGAAGCTCCACCATCCTTATACGAACCTCCTGGATCATGCTTATCCGGCTCACGTATGAGGAGACTTCAATGCTTCTGATCTCTTTCTCGACATTCTCTGAGTTAAGGAATGTCTCATTTTCATCGAGATCGGGATTATAGACGAATTCAATGTGAATATTCTTCAGCTCATCAAGTATGCCCTGCATGTCGAGGCTTTCATTAGTGATCAGACCTTGCCTCATGTAATATAAAGTTACGGCCCTGTACATTGCACCGCTGTCAATGTAAATGTAATTGAGCTCCCTGGCAATAGCCCTGGCGAAGGTGCTCTTGCCACATGATGAGTAGCCATCGATGGCTATAATGAGTTTCTTTTTCATTACATTATACCCCCTTCCCGCCGAAGCGGGACTGCCCCCTGAAGGGGGATTGGGGGGTCCCTGATTGGTGGTCTTTACAAAGATTGCAAATCCCTCCTTAATTTCAAAACATCATTTCCTTAACCTGCTGTAAAGCAGGTCGGGTCTCACAACGACCGAAATATGATTTGATGATCCCGCAAGGTGATATGTAGCTCTTCCGAATTCAATGTTCATAAATGAAGTGTTGATTCCGAAACCCCATGAGAATCCCACGGTTGAGACTTTTGAGTTTATTTTCAGTTCGCTTCTTCTCTGGTAATTGTATCCTGCACTGACGTAGAAGTTCTTATGCGGTATTATTTCAATCCCGGCAACGAAATGCCGCATCAGGTTCTCAAAGAACTCCGGTGAACTTGTCGCGTTACTTGCTGAGATCGTATCGTTATAATCGTATGTGAGGTTAAACTTTTCCATATGTCTGACAGTAAGTGAAAACCTGAAGGGTGCATGGGCAAGTCTTTGAGTTATACCTGCCTGTATCTCAAAAGGAAGATTCTGTCTTTGTTCGCCTGCATATTTTGTCAGCTCAAGACCAATGTTCCTGAATGCAATGCCGGCTGAAAAGAGTCCGGTCCTGTTATGATATCCTGCACCCAAATCGAGGGCCATTCCGAAAGAAGTATACTGTTCAAGATGGGAGAGTACAGGCTTTACGTTTATTCCGACAGAGAAAAGTGTATCGAGCACCCTCGAATAGATCAGCGACAGTGCGTATTCCGATGCCATGAATGTCCCGGTAATAATTCCTGAGGGATCGGCCGCGGTAAAGGATCCATAATTCAGGTAAGTGAGACCGGCGGCAAAATTTCCGATGCCATCATAGGTTTTCGAATATATGGTTTGGCCATAGTTGACTCCCGCAAAATAGTTGACATAATTAAGTGCAAGGGAATTGTTCATACCTGAGTCGAGAAGAGCCGGATTATGATATGCAAGGTTGAGGTTGCCATTTCTGAGAGACACGTTCGCACCGCCGAGAGAAGAGACCAGTCCTGAATGTGTAAGGTTCAGGAATTCATACACATTATCGCCGCCTGTCTGTGCATGTGTGACATAGGCCATAAGGCAAAGTATTATTATATGTATGGATTTCTTTCCCATGAAGTGAGTCTAATCAAATATAGCAGGAATTATTTAAACGGACTGCTACTGGAAAATAGTATTGATAAGCCTTCTGCAGCCAGGTATCAGGCAGTCTTGCCTGTAAGAGTAAGCGCATCGTCGATCTTTTCCCTGTGTCCGTTTATCTGCGACATGAATAGTCCAGCAATTACAATTGCCATTCCGATGAGATTCCGGACCGACAGTTTTTCGTTGAGAAGGATGAATGAAAAGACAGCAGTAAAAATAGGAATGCAGTTAGAAAAGATGTTTGCCCTGGTAATTCCCATATTCTTCACAGAGTAGGCAAAAAGAATAAAAGCCCCGCATGAAGCAAAGAGAGCCAGCTCAATTATGGGGATGAAATGCCTTAAATCGAAAGGAGTTGCGTTCAGGGGCCTGATTTCAAAGATCAGGAATATCGGGAGGAAAAGTATTGCACCAATCACATTCTGGATATTTACAATGAACACAGGGCCGTATGATCCTACAAGGCGGCTTAAGGTAAGGTTATATCCCACAGCTGAGAAAACGGCAAGAGTCATCAGCATCAGGCCTTTCACGTTGAATGAAAGGGAACCGTCGTTGTTGATGATAAAAACCAGTACGCCGACGAAAGAAAGGATAATGCCAGCATAGTTTATCAGCTTCAGCCTTTCCCTGAAGATTATCCATGCGCCTAGTGTAGCTATAACAGGTATTGTTGAGATAAGTACAGATCCGACTGTGGCCGATACATATGTGAGACCAAAACTCTCGCCCAGGAAGTATAAAAAGGGTTCGAAGAAGGCCAGAAGCATAAAAAGCTTCCTGTCTTTCTTTTTTATTTTAACAAAGTTCCCTGTGATGAAGAGAAACGCCGACAGCACAAAAACTGATATGATCAGCCTGATATAAACAATTGATAAAGGCCGGTATATTTCATTTGCCATTTTGAACCAGATGAAAGAGACCGACCAGAATATCATTGCCAGTATCACCGCACCATATGTTCCTGCAATCTTTTTCAACCGCAC
>CAZXAM010000074.1:0-7495 GCA_964638545.1 uncultured Rikenellaceae bacterium
AATCAATGGAGATCCTTAAAGAGAGATGGCCTGAGACTGAAAAACATTATTATGCACTGGTTGAAGGTGTCCCCAAAGAAAGCAACGGGACAATAAAAAGCTGGCTTATCGAAGACAGATCACAGAAGGTTCATTCTGTATCAGAACGTCCGGAAGCAAAATTCTCAATAACAAACTACACAACTCTTAAATCAGTCGACAGAAACACTCTTCTGGATGTAAAAACAGATACGGGCCGGAAGAATCAGATAAGAGTCCATCTTTCCGACATCGGCTGTCCTATTGTTGGCGACAGGAAATACGGCGCTTCCGATAAATACAAACGCAGAGTGAGACTTCATGCCTGCTCCTTATCTTTTCCTCATCCGGTAAATGGAAGATTATTAACCATAAAGTCTCCGATGCCTGAAGGATTTCTGTCTCTTAAACTCAAGGATGAAAAATATAAATAGGACGAGGGCTGATGCCAATGAATTGGGTGTCGAGAGGCTGGGAATATTACTCATAAAGTATTCGGTGCCTGCTATCATAGCTACTGCCGCAGCTTCACTGTATAATATTATCGACAGGATATTCATCGGTCAGGGAGTAGGGCCTCTGGCTATTTCCGGCCTCGCTCTTACCTTCCCCCTCATGAATATTACATCTGCATTTGGCGCAATGGTTGGAGTAGGGGCAGGCGCGATGGTTTCGATAAGACTCGGCCAGCACGACAGGAAAGGGGCAAATCAGATCCTGGGGAATGCAGTAATGCTGAACCTGATCCTTGGCATCACTGTCGGACTTATTGTCTACATCTTTCTTGAACCTATACTTTATGCCCTTGGGGCCAGCAGAGATACTCTGCCCTATGCAAAGGAATTCATGCAGGTCATACTGCT
Source organism: uncultured Rikenellaceae bacterium (assembly GCA_964638545.1). Classification (GTDB taxonomy): domain Bacteria; phylum Bacteroidota; class Bacteroidia; order Bacteroidales; family VadinHA17; genus LD21. The sequence continues at coordinate 882 of CAZXAM010000074.1, forward strand.
GGGTAATGTCTTTGCTCATCTTTACTGGGGTCTCAATAACATCATCAGAGCATCGGGTTATCCCAGGAAAGCGATGGTTATCACACTGATCACTGTAGCTGTAAACCTCATTCTGGCTCCGTTATTCATTTTTGTCTTTAACTGGGGGATCAGGGGAGCTGCACTGGCAACCGTATGCGCTCAGCTGGTTGGCACCCTGACAGCAATGTTCCATTTTACCAAACTGGACAGTTTTGTGAGGTTCCTCCCGGGTTATATGAAGCTGAAAATGAACATTATTAAAGATATCATTGCTATCGGGATGTCGAATTTTCTGATGCTGATATTCGGCAGTGTCGTGATTTCAATCTTTAACCTGAGCCTGCGAAAGTATGGAGGTGATTTTGCCATCGGGGCTTTCGGGATTCTGAACAGCTTTGCAAACCTTGCAGTGATGGTCGTAATTGGCTTTAACCAGGGAATGCAGCCGATTATCGGTTATAACTACGGGGCAAAACAGATCCCCCGAGTGATCAAAACCTTCAGACTTACTGTTCAGGCAGCAACAATCGTTACAACTTTAATGTTTCTGCTTGCCGAGATATTCCCGCGATTAATCGCTTCGGCATTCACAAACAACAATGAGCTCATCAATCTGGCAGTTATGGGGATGAGACTTAACCTCATTCTCTTCCCAATAGTAGGGTTCCAGATTGTGACGTCAAGTTTTTTCCAGTCTATAGGCAAAGCGAAATTTTCAATCTTTCTTTCGCTGACAAGGCAGGTTATCTTTCTAATCCCTGCACTTTTTATCATGCCGCATTTTTTTCAGCTTAAAGGAGTCTGGCTGGCCGGCCCTGTAGCAGATTTTGCATCTACTCTTTTAACATTGATAGTTTTGAGATGGCAGCTTGTAAAACTGACGCCCGACGCCCACCTACGCTAAAGCTACGGTGGACAAAGCCTGATGCCCGACGCCCGACGCCTTTCCATTGTATCTCTATCTGTCTAATTTATTTTATTTATTTACGCCGATCATAATGAACTGAAAAATTTCCTAATATTGATGTTTATTTTTTTACCTGACAATGAAAGCTGCGGACCGCGTCGGATTTGATAATGATAATTACCTGAATGAACAGACTGCTTATATCCTTGAACGGGTAAACAGGTTTAACCACAAGCTGTACCTGGAATTCGGAGGAAAAATATTGTTCGATTACCATGCAGCCAGGGTTCTGCCCGGATTTGATCCCAACGTCAAGATGAGACTTCTCCAGATGCTCAAGGACAAGATCGATGTGATCCTCTGCATCCATGCAGGCGCTATTGAGAGGAAGAAAGTAAGAGCTGATTTCGGGATCACGTACGATGTCGATGCCCTTAAAACCATTGATGATTTCCGCGACTGGGGACTGGATATAACCGCTGTGGTAATTACCCGTTACGAAAATCAGCCTCCTGCAAAAGCATTCAAGAACAAGCTGGAAATGAGGGGGATAAAAGTATATCTGCACTACCCTACAAAAGGATATCCCACCGATGTCGATCTGATAGTAAGCGACAAGGGTTATGGTGCGAATGAGTACATCAAGACAACAAATCCCATAGTAATAGTTACCGGACCAGGTCCGGGAAGCGGAAAGCTGGCAACATGCCTGAACAACCTTTACCATGAACATAAGAAGGGAGTCAAGGCAGGATATGCAAAATTCGAGACATTCCCGATCTGGGACCTGCCAGTCGATCACATGGTGAACATAGCTTATGAAGCTGCAACCGTTGACCTCGATGATAAGGTCCTCATCGATGAGCACCACCTGAAAGCGTATGACGTTGAAACAGTCAATTATAACCGCGACATTGAGGCATTTCACCTTGTGAAACGAATAATTGAAAAGATCACCGGAGGGGGATCGATGTACCATTCCCCGACCGATATGGGAGTAAACCGGGCAAGTGCAGGGATCGTTAATGACAGCATCATCAGGGAAGCATCATTCCAGGAGATAATCAGGCGGTATTTCAGAAGTTCTGTGGAATATGCCCTGGGACTGGTTGACAGGGAAATCCTCGACAGGATAAATGCGATAATGGAAAAAGTAGGAGCAAAGCCTGAAGACCGCAGCGTTGTGATTCCAGCCAGGAAAGCAGCCCGGGATGCTGAGAAAAACGGCAAGGGCAACGACGGGATCTTTGCGGGCGCCGCAATTGAGCTTCACGACGGGACCATTGTCACCGGGAAGAACTCAAGCCTGCTGCATGCATCTTCAAGCCTGGTGCTGAATGCAGCGAAGCATCTGGCAGGCCTGCCAGACAAAATGTACCTTCTCCCTGAAGCCATTATCGATTCTGTAAAGCATCTGAAAAAAGATATACTCGATGGCAAAATGGTAAGCCTCGATGTCGACGAAACCTTGATTGTACTGGGAATCAGCGCCCTCTCCAATCCGGCTGCCAAAATGGCCCTTGAAAATCTTAAAATGCTGAGAGACTGTGAAGTCCATCTTACACACATACCTACACCCGGGGACGAAGCAGGCTGGAGAAAGCTTAAGGTAAACCTTACCTGTGATCCGGAGTACTCGAGCAAAAGCCTTTTTATTAGCGGATAGAAGAACGTGGGGGAGAGCAGGGGAATGGGAGAGGGGGAGAAGTATCCCCTCCAGTGAGAGCTTGTCCCGCGAAGCTTCAGCGAAGCGGGAGGCCAGGGGTGGGTTAATGAATGCCGAAGATTCCTGAGATCAAACCAACATGGAAAGCTATCTTAGAAAATTGATCAAAGGTGGTGAAAACAAGTATCTCGACTTCAAATACTGTGTTTCCGACAGCAGGAAAATAGCAAGAACATTATCGGCTTTTTCGAACAGCGACGGCGGAAGGATACTGATCGGTGTAAGAGACAACGGAAGCATTGCAGGAATAAGATCTGAGGAGGAAATATATATGGTCGATACAGCAGCTTGTCTCTTCTGCAGACCGGAGATTACCTATACGATAAAACAGCATACAACTGAAGGAAAGACGATCCTGGAGGTTGAGGTTCTAAAAGGCTCAAAAAGACCTTATCAGGTAAAGGATGAAAGCGGGCGATGGCTGGCATATTTCAGGCATGGCGATCAGAACCTGATAGCAAACAGGGTATTGCTCCAGGTTTGGAGAAAAGAGGAGCATAAGAAGGGCGTAATGGTAAGATTTGGAAAGGCTGAAAATATCCTGATGAATTACCTGAAGGAGAATGGAGAGGTTACTCTTTCAAAATTCAAGAAAATCTCGAAGATTTCTTCATATCGTGCTGAAGCCATCCTTGCGAATCTGATCCTTTTTAGAATATTGAAGATGAATTCGTCGGAGAAGGGATTCAGCTACGAGCTCACCGGGAAATAATTGCTAACTTTAAATTCCAAAAGATGTAAAATGAAATCGTGGCATTTTCCCAGGATTAATATTATTATTCCTGCGTTACTCCTGAATTTCCTGATCATCCCCGGAGTCTTAGCCGGATCCCAGGAAAGTTATAATGTCGGTTATACCGTCTTAGATCTTCAATACCAGTCTGACGGAACCTCAAAGACTGTTACGGTAGCCGTTTGGTACCCGACCGCTGAAACTCCCGCAAAATATTGTTACGGAGGTCCCTCTTTTGGCAATATTGCAATCGATGCAGAGCCCCTCGACAATATAGGACTATTTCCCTTGCTCGCTTTTTCTCACGGATTTGGAGGCTGCGGTCTGGCTTCATCCTATTTCACAGAAGCTCTTGCTGCAAGGGGATGGATTGTGGCTTGTCCCGATCATCATGATTCCTATTCATTTGCCAGGATAAGAACAGGCAGCACCGGTGAAACGGATAGAAAGGGAGCTATTGCTGCAGCAAGGGAGATTACAGAGAGTACACCTGATGATCGTGCAAAATATCTTTTTCGTCCGGAAGAGCTTGCAGCTGTTATTGACGGGATGGTAACGTCGCCTCACTTCGGCTCACTGATAGATGCAGATCGTATAGCTGCAGGAGGACACTCTTTCGGCGGATTTACTTCTCTGGCGCTTTGCGGCACTATGCCTGAGTTTCGTGACAGGCGCATCAGAGCCATACTGATGTTCTCGACAGGCGCTGCATCCTATCTTTTTAAGGAAGAGGAGCTTTCGGAGGTCAGGATACCATCAATGCTTTACCTCGGAAGCCGGGAAAGAAAACAGAGAAGGGGTGACAAGACCATGAGCGAGCTCTCGGATAAGATCTACAGAAACCTCCAGCCGCCGAAATATTTTCTGGAGATCCGCGGAGCGTCACATTTCTCATTCAATATCAGGCTCTCATCAGGGTTAGGAACAAAGTTACTCAGCGGCAGCGAAAAAGAATTTGAAACCATCAATCGTTATTCAATTGCATTCCTTGAGAAATATGTGGCCGGCAAGCCTGGTCAGGATGCAATACTCGAAGTGAAAAACAGATCGCTTACAAAACTGCTTTTCACTGATACAGATTATTCTAAACCATTAGGATCAAAACAGTGAAAGCAAGTCAGGACCGGAAGCCGGATTTTCCATTAAATTTACTTCTTTTTAGCCAGGTATGGAGATCAAGATTGTAATAACCCAGATAACTATTCTGGCCGTTGTTGTTATCATTGGGGCAGCTGCCGCAAAGTTCAGGGTTTTTACAAGCGACTCAAAGGATGTCCTGTCGAAGATTATCTTCAACATCTCCCTGCCGCTTATGCTCTTCACAAACTTTTTCAGGCTTGAAGCAACCCCGCGGCTTGTTTCCAACAGTATTACGGTGCTCTCGGTTTCTGGTTTCGTAATATTGTTTCTCCTTTTTACAGGATGGCTCGTTTCCAGGATTTTCAGACTTAAAGGCATGGAGGCGGCAGTCTTCAAAACACACTCAATGTTCGGGAATACTATCTTCCTGGGTTTTCCGCTTATTACTGCTCTCTATGGCTTTGAAGGACTTCTGTATGCAAGCATGTTTCAACTTGTTTCAAGCATACTTATGTGGACTGTGGGGGTCATAATTTTAAGCCATGGGAACGGGATTTCCTGGAAGAAGAGTCTGCTGAGGGTGGTGAATCCGAATACAATCGCAACGTTATCGGGTCTGGCCTTCTTCCTGTTGTCGGTAAAGCTTCCGGAAGTATTACTCAAACCCATGACAGATCTGGGATCTGCAAATACATGGCTCTCAATGCTATATATCGGAGCTATGCTGGTATTCTCAAATGTCGCCGGGATGCTGAGAAGGAAAAGTCTTTATATTATAAGTTTCAGCAGGCTTGTTCTGGGACCTGCCTTGTTGATAATGTTATTTTATTTTATCGGAAGTGTTGCGGGATTTGCTCCTGACAAGCTTGTAACATCAGTGATCATTCTGGAAGCTTCGATGCCATGTATGGCGACAGTCGTGATTATGGCAAAAGAATTCGGATCGGATGATGCGCTTGCTGTAGGCAATGTTTTCGTTTCAACCATTTTCAGCATCCTGACACTTCCACTTGTTGTAATGGCTTTAACCATGTTGTAACTTATTTTAAGACCAAAGACAAAAGACCCAAAATTGCACGATTGCATGATTGCACGATTGCACGATCAGATCAACCATATGAACGACATCTCATTGATACTTAACGCACTGGAATTCGCTGCCGTAAGGCACAGGAAACAATTCCGTAAGGGAGCTGACAGATCCCCATATATCAATCATCCGATACAGGTTGCAAACCTGCTGGCAAACGAAGCAGGGGAGAAAGATCCGGTGCTGATTGCAGCAGCCATACTGCACGATGTGGTTGAGGATACCGTTGAAGGCAGAAAGGAGAAAAAGAAGCTTGTCGCCCAGATGCGTGATGTCTTTGGTGAGGATGTAATGTCTGTCACTCTTGAAGTTACTGACGATAAAAGTCTGAGCAAAAAACAAAGGAAGAGGCTTCAGATCGAGCATGCACCTCAATTATCAGTCAGAGCCAGGAAACTGAAACTGGCCGACAAGATCATGAATGTCAGGGATATTACGAATAATCCGCCTGTTACATGGACTATCAGAAGAACACGCAAATACCTTGATTGGTCTGAAAAGGTTGTAGCCGGCCTTCGGGGCACACAAGAAAACCTGGAAGATATTTTCGACAGGACACTCGAGGCTGGATGGGAAAAATATGGCAATAGAAAAAAATCACATTCTTCCTAAATTCCGTATTATGAAAAAGATCATCCATTTGTCTGATCTGCATGTCGGCCATGACGATTGCGGAGATAATTTCAAGACTATCGCCGAAAAGATCATAGCTCTTAAACAGCCGGCGAAGAACTATATTATTATTATCACTGGCGATATTGTCGATAATGCAAATCATTTTGAGCAGACAGATGAGGCAGTCAGGGTCATAGAAATTCTTAAGGAATCCGGATACAGGGTTCTCGTTATTCCCGGGAACCACGACTACGGGAATGGTGCCAGGGGTAATAAGAAGTTCGTTGATATTTTTAAGGAGAAGTATTACAAAACAAAGGATATTGCGTATCCGAAATTAGATATCATAGGCAAGACTGCTTTCATTGGTCTTGATTCAACAGCCGGGGAGCTGCACTGGCACGACCGGTTCTTTTCAGAGGGAGAACTGGGCAAAAAGCAG
>CAZXAM010000075.1:0-3488 GCA_964638545.1 uncultured Rikenellaceae bacterium
ACAACATGCCGATCCTTTGCCAGTTTGTGTCGCCGCGTCACAGGGCGGCAGGATATGGGCTGATGAACATGACAGGTGTATTTGCAGGAGCTTTTATAACAGAATGGCTTGGCAGGTCAACCGATGCAGGAAACCTGGGCAGAGACCTTGCACTCCTTGCAATACCTGTGGCAGGAGCAGTTGTGCTCCTGCTTGCCACCTTAAAACCAAAAGAGACAGACAAACAGAATGATTAATTTTCTTACGCTGGATCGTCTCTGTGGAACTCTGTGCTACTCCGGATTTCCTCTGTGTAAAGAAAAGAATAATAAGAACTTACACAACTTGTCCCGACTTGTCGGGAGAGATACACAGAGAACCACAGAGTAACACAGAGGGTAATATTTAAGTTGTATGAAGCAAATAGCTGCAATTATATTTGAAAACGATAGGGGAGAGCTGCTCCTTTACCTGCGCGATAATAAACCCGGCATTCCCTTTCCCCTGCACTGGGACCTGATTGGTGGACATGTTGAAGAAGGCGAAACACCGGAAGAGGCACTTATCAGGGAAGTTAAGGAAGAGCTTGATTTTGACCTGAAAGAATACAGGTTCTTCAGGAAATATGAGTGCCTGCAGGGAGATGCATATCCCAACGTCAAGTACATCTATTCGGGCAAGTTAAATATTCCTATTGAGGAGATCACTCTTCTGGAAGGTGATCATGCAAAATACTTCACCAGGGACGAGATCCCGGATGTGAAATTTGCCAATATGCTGAAGGAGATTGTACTTGATTATATAAATTCACATTAAGATCAAGCTTCAACGCGTTCCGGCCTGAAGAAATTCGTTGATGCCAAAGGTTTTCAACAAAACTGATTTAAAATCATAACACTATTTTGAGGAATAAAAAAAATAGTTACTTTTGCACCGCATAAAGTGTTGGTGCGGTATTTCAGTTGGTTAGAATAACGGCCTGTCATCCCGAGTACTCGGGACGGGTTCGAGAAACGAGATATATAAATGTTGGTGCGGTAGTTTCCCGAGGTTTCGGGATTAGAATAACGGCCTGTCATCCCGAGTACTCGGGACGGGTTCGAGAAACGAGATATATAAATGTTGGTGCGGTAGTTCAGTTGGTTAGAATATCGGCCTGTCACGCCGAGGGTCGCGGGTTCGAGTCCCGTCCGCACCGCTCTTATAAAACGTAAAGCCTCTGTAAATCAGGGGCTTTACTGTTTTATATTTATGCATCAGCTATTAAATCCGCTTAAAAATATAATAGAACACTCTTTTATATGCGACACCATCCTCATTCCATTCACTCGTAAAATCCATGGTTAATCTATCTTCACCAATTGTGTACTTTGCTCCTCGTGAGTTAAGCCCCTCTTTTAATAAAAAAATGTCTCCATCAACCGCCCAGGTCCAGGATTTATCCAATACACTATATTTAAAAGATTTACAAGTTCCATCAGCAAAAATTTCAAGAACAAACTCATCTGCTTCATAAACGTAGGTCGAATCTTTAACTGTCTCACCATCTTCAGAATCGACAGTCCTCTCGGAAATTCCCTCCCATTTGCCAACTAAAAGATTGGATTCGTCTTTCTCGCAGCTGATGATGGAAAGAAGAAGACCTGAAATCAAAATTATTGCAGAAGATATTTTTGTCAAATTTTTTGATTTTAAGTTCTGCAAAGGTACAAAAATGTGTAAGAATTTATAGCAGCGTTAGAATACTTCCTGATTTAATATCTTCTCACCATATTGTAATTGACTCAACATATAACTCGTTTTATCATTATCCGATTCAATCTGATATATCCAGTCTCCCCAGATTCCACCACGGTTGATATATTTCTTCCGGATATATAATCTCTCTCCTGGCTGGAACTTGCATATTTTTGAATAAGCCGATATCTTTCCATAGGTGTCCTCCAAAGTGGTCTTTATCGAAACCAGAAACGGATCACCGAATCTTTCAGGTTTTGTATAGCTGCACTCCACAAAATCACCAACATATTTACGTGTTAGAAACAATTCGTCTTCCTGTGATACTGATTGCTTTGCCGACGAACAGGACATGAAAAGAAGACAAACAGACGTAAATAAAATAATGCTTTTCATTAAGATTTGCTTTTGTTGAAGTTAAGAAAGACAAATGTTAAAAGCAAACGCCACCTTGCCAAAAACATCGCCTGGATTGAGGATTTATTTAACAATAGTTTCATTTCCCGAATGAACCTCCATTAAATCTCAACCACCAGTCAAAGAAAAGGTCGTTGAGTACAAATTTCTTATCAATTAGTCCAATAAACTCTTTCTCAATCAGGCTCTTCATCACAAGACTTACTGAGCTCGCGGCACCCAGACCATAGGCAGAAATGAAGTCGCCTGAGGTTGGATTCTGAACACCACCATTGACTGCGATAGCGCGAAGTACCCTGAACTGGAGAGGAGTCAGAAAGTTGATATAGTTTGCATATACTGATTCGTTTTCTGTTATGATCCTGATCAGCAACCTGTTTATGTTTTCTTTGTCAATTTTTTCCTGGCTGCTGAAGATACGATTGCATAAATACTGTACGTAAAATGTATGAACAGCAGTTATTTCAAGAAGAAAATCCACAGCTTCAGAATTAATACTTATCCTGTTCTCTTCGAATTTTTGAATGATAAATTCTTTATAAACATCTCCTGGTATCTTTCCAATCTCCATAAGTTGTGTGCTATTGAAGAAAGGACGATCAGGAGTTGTAAATATGCCTGTCAGTATGTGTTTACGGCTTCCGGAAAAGATAAGACTTGCATTCGACGTTTGTTGTATATGTGTCCTTAAAACTGCTTCGACATTCTTCTCAGGATAGTCGGCGATCTTCTGAAATTCATCAATGGCTAGTGCAAAATGACCTCTCTGTTCACGTAAATATCGAAAAACCGTCTCCAGCGAATAGGCTGCTTCATTGTCGTTGCTGACAGTAATGCTTACAGATGGTTCGCCTGAGATAGGATCGAGACTTATCTTTGGTCTGATCGAGGTTAGTGTTTTCAGGATCTTCTTTAATGTTGATTCATTCCTTGCCAATGCTGTTAACACAGATTTGCAGAAACTCTCCGTGAATTCTCTTAATGAGCTGGTTGCCAGTATATCAATGTATACAGGAGTGAAATATTTTTTCTGTCTGCCAATATAAAATACATGCTTTATCAGTCCTGTTTTGCCCAGCCTGCGGGGTGAAAAAATTGTAAGATGACGTCCGTTCCTGATGGCTTCAATTACTATTTTAGTTTCATTCTCCCTGTCGCAGAAATAGTCAGGGGAGATGTAACCGCTGATTAGAAAAGGATTTGATTTCATATTCTATGTTACATATAACATGTAACGCAAGATATGGAATATTTTTAATTTTTGCAAAAAAATCAAAAAAACGCTATTCCAGTGCAACTGTTACCGATAACTTCAGAGCCATGTTGTCAAGAACTTTATCATTCATATAATTCCC
>CAZXAM010000075.1:3588-6398 GCA_964638545.1 uncultured Rikenellaceae bacterium
GGGAAATAGCTTTTGCTTCCTTCACCGGTGAAAAGCAGGCTGTAGGGGAGAGGCTTGTCGATGTAACCGCCGGCAAACCTGATATTGGTCTGCCCAAGTCTCCCCTTGTAGGCTCTTACATCGAGGACTGCTTCAACCCTGTTATAATTATAGCTGTCCCTGTCAAAAAGATCCAAACCTCTCTTGTAGTCAATGGTAAAAACAGGATTTCCTTCATAATAGACTACTCTCTGGTTGCCAAACATATGAATCTCTTCACCATAAGCATACCTTGCAGATATCTTAAACTCATCGGCGAAGAAATCTGTAAACGGAAGTCCCTTGTACTCATATTCATATGTCGGTCTTATCTCCCTCATGCTGAGCGCTGATGAGATCTTTAAAAACCTCGACAGCCTGAAGGTGAACTCAACTCTCTCCTCGATGAAGCTATCCATCCGCCAGGCTATGTAATTCCTGAAATATTCGCCGAGAGAAAGGATCTCAAATTTTCCCTGCTGATCCATCCCCGGCTCCTTCAGGTTGTTCTGATATGAGAATTTTAATTCGGTCTCCCTGCTCTCCCCCATAGTGAATGCCAGATACCCGCCATATTTAAACTCCCTGTCCTTGATGCCGTAACCGGCAAAACCTCCAAGCGATACTACTTTCGAAAGTTTGTCGTTAGTGCTTAAGCCTGCTCCTATACGGGTCCCCTCATAATCGTTTGACCTGTAAAACTCTTCAAGGTTGATGTCGATGAATCTTATCGGCAGCTTTCCGGAAGCCAGGTACGGATAAATTTCGGCCCAGTAATCGAACTTGAATCTTTTACCAATCGAATCGAGGAATTGATATGTGTTTTTTTCTATCGCTGTCAGGGAATCAGGTCGGGAGACGTTAAGAACTGATTCACTTTTCTTTATCATCTCCTCATCGGTATAAACTTTCCTGTAATCTATTGAGTCGACGCTTATTGAAGGATTAAAATCTACCTTGCTTATCCTCGAGGTTACCAGGTAGACAGGTATTGCATTGATTTTCTTGCTTACTTTCATTGACACGAAGCCTATCTCCTCGTCAAGGGCTGAAGGGAACCAGCGGCCGTCGATAAATTCGTAATCCTGACGGAACCTGAAATCAATGAGTCCTTTTTCAAATGGTTCAGTGACAATGTTTTTAATTGCCCATCCATTTGAACTAATATAAAGCCTTCCTTTAAGCCCGTTGAAATTTGAACCTTTTTTCGGATGGAATTCAATCAGGTACAGCGTGTCGGCAGGATTCTCATAAGTCTCTTCAAGAAGGTAGTTATAGCTCCTGATACATTCATCAGAAACCGGACTAAGGTATTCTGCGCTTGTCATATCGTCGGAGATAGGCAACGCAAACAGGGTGATGTTGTTCCTGTAAAATGAAATTGAATTGTGGAACACTGAAACGAAATACTGACCGAAAACAGGGTTCTGAAATCCGGAAGTCTTTACCGCGATAACCTTGTTCTCTGTCTTTTTATTCACTGTGGAAGACATGATCACTGATTCGGAAATGAACCTTGCATGTTTGTTCAGATCCCTGTTTTTACGTATGGTCGCACTGTCCTGTTCAGTTACATCATACGACAGTTTAAGATTCAGTATCGTCTTGAGATAGCATTCATAGGTGTATTTATCGTATTGCTCAAAATCATTAAACTTTTTGTTCTCCAGGACTTTCCTCATTATCCTGACTGCCGGGTTCATGGCAGGGGTGATCTTTACCTCACCTATTGTCAGGGTGTCTGTCCTGAGCTCGATCACCAGGTCTGTCAGCTTCGTTTCCGGGGTGATGGTGATTTTCTGTTTCTGATAGCCGACGCATGAAACCTGCAGACTTCTGATGTCCCGGTCGGCGATCTCGAATTTCCCATGTATGTCTGTAATGACCCCTCTCAGAAGCGATTGCTTCTGATATGTTACAGATGCAAAAGCGATGGGAAGCTTTGAATTCTTTTCAACGATGATTCCTTTTATATACGGCTGCGAAACTGCCGTGAGATTAACCCACAGGCTGAGTATCACGAAAAATATAATTCTGTTTATATGCACAGCCTAAATTGTATAATATTTTCTCTGCTCTTTTTGAAAACTAAGTTAATAATTAAAATCTGATAACTCTTACAGAATAAATGCTTTGATCTGATCTGATGAAGATCAGGAAGTGGAATAAGAGGAAAGAATAAGGTACAGGGTACAAGGTACAAGGTGCAGGGTACAAGGTACAAGGTGCAAGGTACAAGCAACAAGAAACAAGACACACGGAGATCCCCTCCTGGGAGGGGAAGGGGTGGGTTTTCAAGAAACAAGAAAGTTGATTTATTCAGAAGGCTTTGGCTGGATATAGAGGATTTCCTCTCTCATCTGTATTACCTTCTGACGGTGCTGAGCATACATGACTCCAAGGATGATGACAGTGGCCAGCACAATGAAGAAAATGAAAGGTGGACTTTTTATCAACTCTACAAAGAAGCTGTTCCTCTTCATCAGATATTAAATATTGACTGATTAATACGGCTATAAAATTATTAAACAAGGACCAACAAAACAAATTTTCAAGATATTTATTACCAGTAAACTGCAACTTAACTCACAACTTAACCTCTCAAATACTGATATTAATGATTTGCACGAATGACTCATTCATAAATCCTTATCTGAAATCCGCTCCCGCTTTACGGGATTTTGTCTCCGCCGTCAGGCGGATCCATAAAATCCGAAATCCAAAATCCGCAATCCGCAATATTATAGGGTTGTTCTGAAAAATGAAAAATTAACCCCTCCGTAGTTACGGTG
>CAZXAM010000076.1:0-4365 GCA_964638545.1 uncultured Rikenellaceae bacterium
CAATACACCAATAATCTTCAGCTAAGGATCTCTTAACGGCTGTCAATGCTGCAGCCAGGTCACAGATAAAAAAAGGTGCCTTGCGGGCACCTTTTTAATTGATACCTAACCCTGATCGAAATTATTATTGTTTTAATGTTATCATAATCAGGCTATCGCCTTCCTTGCCAGTGAGGGTTTTTATCTGGTCTTTGTTTTTTACGACAGTCATACTCTGTATCTGGGATGGACCTATACTTTCAAACTCAGCTTTTGTTACTTCTTTATTATTTACAAAGAATATAGGATTCTGAGGTGCTGTATTAATGCCATCGCGTGCACGAACTGTAATCTGTGACTTCGAAGCCCCTTTTGTTCTGACAATTATTAAATTGTCTTCTTTCATTACATTCACCGAAGCTATTGAATCAGGATTTAAATATTCAATCGATTTTACATGAACCCCGTCAACAATATAATTTACCTCCGGACCAGGTGCAGACGGGTTTGTGCTTCTTACTTTAATTCCTTCTTTAATAATTGTCTGATCCTGATTTACTTGCTCGCCATAACCAACAACTTTAATTTCTCCGGGATTTGCCGGTTGAGTTCCATACCCGGTTACACGGATCTCTTTTGAAGGTTCCTTTTGTTCTTTTTTATTTTTCCGGGATTCGTTTTTACCACTTACCTCCTGAGCCGATAGCCCATTTACCATGGAAATAGCAAGGGAAAGAGCAGCAGTGAGCATAAAGAGCGATAAAAATCCAACCCTGATGCTCCCTTTGTTTCTGTTTTTTGTCATCATGATCATTCTTTTTTTAATTAAGTTACTATTAAATCCCGAAGGGATATTTATGAGCCTGCCTTCTGTAACCTGGTTCAATAGCAGTGATTGATACCACTTCATTTCAATACCTGAGTTTATTGTCCCTTCATCGGCCAGGTACTCGTGCACAAGGTGGAGCGACCGTTTCAGCAACCATACAGCAGGATTGAACCACATAAGCGCAGCTGCAAGTTCAACAAGCAGATTGTCGGCAGAATGGAACTGGTCCGAATGGATGCTCTCATGAACAATTATACTTTCTGCATCTTTGGTGTTTTCAAGATGCTCGGGCATGAAAACGAGGTTGAAGAATGAAAAAGGCCTGTCAACCTTTTTGCTATATAATATGGTAATGTTTCTATCAGATACTTTTCTCGAATTCCTGTAAAACCATAAAATACGGAGAAGTTGGCTGATAAATATTAATATAAGAGCTGAAGTAATAATTTTCCAGATTGTGAAAATCAGTTCAGTAAGCTGAACGGGATGCTGTATTATTGTGATACCCATTAGTTCGCCCGGCTGAAATTGATTCCCCGGAAGAATATTTTCACTTATTGAGTTAAGAGACGGGAAATAAATATGGAACTGGTTCAGAGGGAGCAGCAAAGAAATGATCAGGGATGCCACAAGAAAAAATCTTTGCTGGTTGAATCTTGTTTTGTTTCTGAATATTAGCCTGAAAGCAAAATAAAAAATAATCAGGCTTATTGCCGATATCAGGAGATATTTTTTAATATCCATTTTTATTTCTTTTGTTTAGTAATTTCCGATTCAACGATCTGTCTCAGCTCCTCCAGTTCGGTGAGGGATATTTCCTTGTTCTGTATCAGGGGAGAAACCATTTGGTTAAGCGAGCGGTTAAAGAGACCTGTAAAAGTACTCCTGACAACCTGTTGCGCATAATCGTTCCTGCTGATGAGGGCATAATACACATTCGTTTTACCGTATGTTCTGTGCGAGAGATACCCTTTTTTTTCGAGCACCTTTATTACGGTTGCAACAGTATTATAGGCAGGTTTTGGTTCATGGAGCCTCTCCAGAACATCTGATACGGCTCCATTTTCAATTTCCCATACTGCTTTGAGAATGTCTTCCTGGGCTTTTGTGATCTCGGCTAGTCCTGGTTTTTTCATTACTATAATTATTGGTTATCTCCTACAAATATAGTACATATTTCTGAGAATGCAAAATATTTTTACTTTTTTCGACAAGTCATAAGGTATTATGATTGCGGATTGCGGATTTTGGATTGCGGATTTAAATATAAAATCCGGTTGTAGCCGACTTTAATCAAGAGCCTTTCAGGAAACTGGGAGGCTCTTTGTTATAATGTAGTTTGAAGAGCTTACACCGAGTTACACAGAGGATCACAGAGTTGCACAGGGAAGAACCTCTGTGAATCTCTTTTTTCTCCTGATTTCCTCTGTGTAACTGAAAAACGTTATGAATATTTACTTTATTGATAAATGGTTATTACTTCATTGTTTTTCAGCAGGCAACGCGGGAAACCGTCGGACTATTTTTACTTAATTATGAATTTTGATTTAAACAAAGCATCAGGTCCTCTTAAGGTGACCACATATATTCCTACGGGAAGCTTTTCAGCAGGAATATTCAACAACTGCCCGTTTCCACATATTTCTATGACTTTCTCCAACTCGCTCCTGCCAGTAATAGAGTTAATTCTTAATAAATATTTGCCGTCCGGAATATTTTTTACGTCTAACGTAATATGACTGTCTGCAGGATTTGGGTAAACTGAAAATCCAGCTTTATCTGTCAATTCTGAAATCACGGTCGCACCAGATTTTGCAGGACCTCCAGGTTCCTTGATCGTTCCATTTGCAGTAATGTCATCATCTCCCCGTAGTCCGTCAACGAAATGCAGAGTAACAACATTGCCGTTTATTTCTGCCCCTGTCTGACCGTCATATGTAAAATCGTACCAATGGAGTGTCCTGTTATCAGGTGTCATACTGTATTTATAGTACTTCCCGACCGGATCAGCTTCATGGAGAGTCAGCTTTATTATAATTGCTTCCCCCTGATCGAGGCCGTCAATAGTGAAATCGAAGAAGCCCCATGGAAATTCAGCGCCGGCCGGCGCATTCATGAACGACGGATTGTCAGTTACCTTCAGCTGAGAAAGTTCGGTCCCTGCAGGTACTTCGAGAGTAACATAGTTCTCCCGGTTATAAGTATGGAATGAGGCAACGTTACTCTGCTTATAATCAGGTGTCCCATCGCCATTGCCATCAAAATTGTTGTTATTGCCATCTTCCCCCTTCTCATTTGTATCGCTGATCCCGTCCTTGTCTTCATCCAGGTTAGGCCCGTCAGCAGTTACAGGTTCAAGCACTGCACCTGATGTCAGGCAGGTCAGTTCGTAAGTAAGGCTGTTGCCATATTTCCGGATGTATTTAAAAATGGAATCTTTTCTTGCATAGACCGGATCAGTGTGAAGGTAAGGCGGTTTTTTCCCGATCCATCCTTCAGCATCATCGGCATTAAGAGTATTCACCAACTTAATCTCATTATTGAACATCAGCTCCAGGACAATGGTATCTCCTACGGCAAGAGTCACTGTACTGTCGTCAGAATGATTCAGATCGACCTGGAGGGATGCTCGCATACTGTTTATAACAGCAGGCATGCCCAGGATATCCTTCACATCTAACCAGTTTAAATAATCTTTCGATTTTGCCCAAAGAGCTTCTGATATCTTGTTCAGAAAGAGCACTCCTTTACTGTTGGCAGTGCCGTTTCCATCATAGGTTCCCTTTGAGTTAACAACTGCCTTTATACTGACAGGATTGCCAGTCGGCAGTGATCCAGTCGATCTGACTACAACAACTCTGCGTAAATATCCGTAGGAAGTTCCGGATCCCCAGTTTTCCGGAATTGGCCAGCAAATCTGCCCGGACCCGTATGGGTTTTTAATGCAATATTGTGCTGACGGGCTATGTGAATGATGAGTACCATGCAAACACCAGATCCCCATATTTGAAGGATCTGCAATAACTCCTCCCCAGGAACCCATGTATCCCATATCGCTGCAAACCACGGTTCCCGGAACAATAAAATAGCCGTGAGATCCGGGATAATTAAATCTGGGAAGGCTGATACAAAAATCCTCGTATAGTGAAGGATAAGTCCACCACCTGTATCCATGAGCAAAGGTGACACCATAAGGCCTGGCAGATTCTTGTGTTGAATAAGCCCCTGAGGGACCGGGCATTGCTACTCCTTCCGGAGTGACTCTTCCCTGTTCAGAATAAATATTCCCATAGGTGTAATCCGGAACAGTTATCTTCTGGGCAGAAAGCTTACCTGTTCTTCCCTGAATGAAAATCAGGGAAGCAATAAATGCTGAAATAAGAATTATTTTTTTCATTTTATTAGGTCTTTCTGATTGATATTCTCAGGTATGTCATTGAAAATAAGACAAGAACATATAAAGTTATGAACTAATATAACCTAAGTCAAGTTTTTCAGGTGAAAAAAAAAGGTGCCTTGCCGGGCACCTTTTCAGAAATGTCTTTTGATACTATTAA
>CAZXAM010000077.1:0-3181 GCA_964638545.1 uncultured Rikenellaceae bacterium
ATGAAGTGCCGGCCGGTACCGACCCCGATCTCAAGGACCTTCCCATTTGCGCTGCAGGCTTGATCCTGGAAAAAAGAAGCATCCGCATCATCCCTTAAGTTGTGGTAGATGAGATCATAGAAACGTGCGAAGTTATACGGATATGTGTTTTCCATTTCCATAATTATATTTTTAAAATTAGCGAAACTAAACACGACCTGCCATACCCATTCACACCGGAGCCATGATATCTGTAATCCCGGTTGAGGAGGTTAAGGAGGCTCATATCGATACTGAGGAACCGCCATGAATAACCTGTATTGATATTGAAGACGCTCCACCCCGGAGTACCGCCTTTAGGGATCCTGTTATCGTCGATATCTCCATTTGCAAGTCTTTTCTGGCTGCCTGCAGCCATGCACTCCATGTTAATCCACCACGACCTAAATTTATACTCCACTGACAAACGACCGAACAGGGGAGGGATACGTCTTACCGGTTCGTTTCGCGTGATGTTCTGACCATAGGTGTAAGTCAGGTTCCCGCTGAACATCCATGATTTGTTAAGTTCAAAATCCCAGGCTGTTTCAACACCCTGTATATATGCTCTTTCAACATTCTCTTTGATATAAACGGGGTAGCCTTCAATTGTATCGCCTGCAATTTTGTTGCGCACGATAAGATCGTAAAGTTCATTGCGGTACAGGAATAATTCACCTCTGAGTTTTTGATCCTTAAATTTGTACCCTATCTGATACTGGAATGAATGCTCTGGCTTCAGATCAAAATTTGGTGTCTCGTACCTGAAGTCAACGATCCCCAACGTTCCAAGGTCATCAATATTCGGTGCCCTGAAACCTGTATTCATCGATATAAACAAATTCGACGATTTATTCAGTTTTCTCAAGATTGCGAGACTTCCGACAAGTGCGCTGGGTTTAAGCCTGGCTACTCCTGCATTTTCATCTTCAACAACAGTAATATATGTGTTGAATCGTCCCCCTGCAGTCAGGCTCCAATTCTTCAGATCGAGAGTATGCATGCTGAAAACTGCAAAGCTTGTCATCGAGGATCCATCGGGGTAGAGGCCTCGTTTCGAGACAGAAGTATTGGTTGTAAGGTCAATATCGGTTCGGCTGCTGCTGACCTGGTCGTTGTACAGTTCCAGCCCGGTATCTGAAGTCCATCCTTTACCGTTATTTGTCATCGCTTCTGCAATGAAAGCGTAAGTATTCACTTGATCATTCTCATAACGTACGCTTGTAGAACCATTTTTCTTAAGTTCCCTTCCTTCCTCATTATTCTGGTAAGAGGCAGTCACTACAAACGATTTTAAAATGCCAGCATTAAGTTTCTGTTCAAGCTTAAGATATGCCAGCTGCCTCTTCTGGGGATCCATTTTGTTTATTTCATAATTCTCAAGGACAATTTTGTGATAAACCGGCACGTCGGCCTGGAACACTCTCTGGAAAGCAAAGGTCAGAACTGAAGAAGATGACAGCAATATTTTGCTCTTAAGGTCGAAGTCAAGTTCCCTGTAGCCGGTCGGAGACTGACGGCCTGTTGTATCGCCGCCGATCAGGTCGCCGAAATTCCGCCATGACGCCCCGGTCCTTATTGCAAACTTTTTATTACTGAAATTCACCGATCCGTTAAGGCTCTTTTCCATTCCATGAGTAGAAAATCTTGTACGAAAGGAACTTCCCCATTCCGGTTTTTCAGAGGCTGAGACTTCATGGCTGAATGCCTGGATAGTTCCTCCGACTGCATCGGACCCATATTGCACTGACCCGTTGCCCCGAAGGATTTCCAATTTTTCAATACTGAAAATATCTATTGTGTTGAAATATTGATTTGGACCATACCTCACTATTGCATTGCTGAGCCTTATACCATCGACCAGAAGAAGAGTTTGATTTCCTGTTAACCCTCTGATAAAAGGAGAGCCGCCTCCATGATTTGTCTTTTGCACGAATACCCCGGGAGTTGCCGTGAGTGCTTCGGAAGATGTCCTTAGCTGAAGCTTTTCAATCGATTTGCTGTCTACCAGTCGTATTGCCTCAGGTGTTTTTACCTGGAATGAAGAATATCTGCCGGCCGTGATCACAACCTCACCAAGAATTTGCTGAGGTAATGAATCGGACATGAAAAAAGACTCTGACTCCTGTGCGGTAATGACCATAGAAACAGACATTAAAAAAGATGTAATTGCCAGGATTATGCATCTTTTCTTTCTCATGTCAACATTTTTATGATTGCTGATCTGATAAATTATAGGTTAATTGTCAATTTTTCCCTTGTCTTTATGATAGTTCTTAACCATTTTTCCAAAGATCTTGTCTCTCCTTCGTTTCTCAGCCACTGTGGTTTTAAACCTTTCGTTCTCTTTCTCTATCTTCAGGTAATTGTCGTATGAATTTTTATCGATGTCTCCTTTTTTCACTGCTTCAATTACTGCGCATCCGGCTTCATTGATATGTTTGCAGTCAGCAAATTTGCAGTTTGAGGATATGTCAAGGATTTCCCGGAAAGTGGTTTTGATCCCTTCGGAATTGTCAGTCATTCCAAGTTCTTTCATTCCCGGAGTGTCAATTATTATGCCGCCATTATCCAGGATGAACAACTCACGGTGGTCGGTAACATGTTTTCCCTTATTTGTCGAATTGCTTATTGGTCCGGTCTTTAAGATGTTCTTTTTCAGTAAGTGGTTTATCAGGGTAGATTTTCCCACTCCTGAGGAGCCTGCCACACAGTAAGTCTTGCCTTTCTGGATGAACGCAAGTATCTGGTCGAGACCTTCGTGTGTTATGTTGCTAAGCAGTATGTACTTAACTTTTTTTTCTCTTTTTCCCAGGTTCGTAATTGCGTCTTCTATTTCCTTCCCGGAAGACAGATCAATCTTGCTGACAACCAAAACAGGTTCAATGCCAGCTGAATAACATATGGCCAGGTATCTTTCCAGCCTGTTTATGTTGAAATTATTGTTTATTGCCTGTACAATAAATGCTGCATCTATGTTGGTCGAAATAATCTGTGTCTCACCGGTTTTACCGACAGCCTGCCTTTCAAGCACTGATTTCCTTGGAAGGACTTTATGAATGATTGCCTGGTTTTTATCGTACACTTTCATTGCAACCCAATCTCCTACTGCAGGAAAATCAGCCCTGGAGCTTGCGCTGAATCTCAGGTTTCCCGTTATCTC
>CAZXAM010000078.1:0-3018 GCA_964638545.1 uncultured Rikenellaceae bacterium
TGCGGTTCGACAGGATGCTTGGTGCATTCAGAAAATTTTACAGCGGAATGATACTGGTCGGCAATGCAGGTGACGATGCAACCATAAGGATACTCCGGTCTGCTGATTATCCTTTTATTCTTCTTGAGAATGACTACCTGCAGGGACGGAACAATTCAGTTAATACTGATACTGCCGCCGGTGCTAAAATCATTGCCGGACATGTCCAGAAGCTCGGTTATAAAAATATAATTATTGCCTGCGACAGTGCAATGTCAAAAGCTGCCGGTAATTCTATTGGCGAACTGGAAGATGCTTTAGCCTTGATTCCGAATATAAACAAACCATTGACAATACATCTTGAAAAATCTTCATCTGAAGAAGAATTCAATTTTATTCATTTCGAAACATTTCTGAGGCCTCCTTTCCGCGCCGATCTAGTAATTACAACGCATTCAAATCTTGTGTATCCTGTTATGAGGCTTCTGCAAAAGCGGAAACTTAGAATACCGCAGGACATTGCCCTTATTTCCACTGAGGATGGTGCAGGCTTCGACCTTCTGTATTCTCCCGTGACCTGCCTCAGAAAACCCCTTCCCGCAATGGCTGTAAAGGTCGCAAACATGCTTTGGTCTGAAATAAAGAATTCGGGTAAAGGCAAATTCAAGCGTCAGGTGACGACCGTGCCGGAAATGATAATAAGAAACTCTTGCGGAAACCTCCGGTAATCTTCCTCCTGTCGATCTTGCCCTTTGCATCCCGGACACTTATCAACAGTTGTTCATTAAATCCTTTGCATGGTACGGCATCACATCCTGTAATTAATGTATATTTGTCATGTTTTGGTGTTGCAGTGTAATAATTTCACTGCAATGAAAAGGGAATGCGGTCAGAATCCGCAACAGTACCCGCTGCTGTGATGCCCGGTCACGCTTTGCGTGACGATGGTTTTATGATAACCTGCCACTGTTCGCCAGCCAGCGGATGGGAAGGCTTCATAAAGCCGGGACAAGTCAGAAGACCTGCCATACAAAGCCATACTCTCAGCTTTCGGGAAAAAAAGCGCCGGAACCTTTTCTGATTCCATCGTCGATTTCCTGCAAACAGATTTTATGGCAGTAAAGTGAAAATGTCATCTCATGCAGAATTTAAAGATGTCAAAACTCATCTCTTTTGCTTTCAAGGTCCTGGTATCCCTTCTGACCAGCATCCCGGTGTCGCTGAACGGACAAGATCTCTCCGGAACGGATACCATTAATATAAAGGAAGTGATAATTACGCGAAAACAGATCAGCTCAGAACAACCCGGGTTCAAATTCTTTTCAATAGATTCAAGCCGGCTTTACAATCATTCGCATCTTTTCCTGAATGATCTTCTTCGCGATGCCACTCCTCTTTTTATAAAAGAATATGGGGCAGGGCTTACAGCTACAGCCTCGTTCAGGGGTACATCAGCCGGCCATACACAGGTTGAATGGAACGGGATCAACATTAATGACCCGATGCTTGGCCAGACTGATTTTTCACTTATACCTTCAGGTTTCATCGATGATGTTCTGGTAAGCTTCGGAGGTGCTTCAATGGATCTCGGCAGCGGAGCAATCGGAGGAATAATAAACCTCGAAACCGGACCATTGTGGCTGAGGCAGACTGTGATTGACATTGCGCCGGGAACAGGCAGTTTTAACAGATACAGCGGACTGGTAAAAGCAAGCTCCGGCAACGAAAATTTTCAGACCGTCACAAAAGCATTTATGAGTGCCTCGGAAAATAATTTCAGATTCCTGGATTCCGAAAGTGCTGTTCCCGGATGGAAGACCAGAGAACATAACAGGGTAGTTCAGAATAGTTTCATGCAGGAGGTCTATTTCAGGAAAGCTTCAAGTACTTTGTCCGGCAGACTTTGGTATCAGTCAGCAATGCGGAATCTGCCTGGTTCCATTCAGTATGGTTATTCAGGTGAGAAGCAGAAAGATGAATCGCTGAGAACGATGCTGAGCTACGATGCTGTAAAAGGCCGGAAAGAATTTTTTGCTTCGGGAGCGTGGATGCGAACGGTTATGAGATATTCAAGTATCTATGATACTGCAGGATCCGCAAATATTGTAAACACTTTAGTTCTGAAGGGTGGAATCAACTTCCCGCTCAAAAACTTTGCTGATGTCAGGGTTGTTCTTAATGATGAACTGAACCTTGTTGAATCAAATTATTATTCAGGCAATGTAAACCATAACAACGCTTCGCTTACGGTTTCGGCCGAAAGGAAAAAAGGCAAATGGTTCGGCGGGGCAATTCTGATACGACAGACTCTTGACGACAAGACAATACTGGCTCCTGATTTTTCTGCAGGATTTGAATTCAGAACAATACGCGGTGAAGAACATTACCTGAAACTGAATATTTCAAGGAATTCCAAAATGCCTTCACTGAACGACCGGTTCTGGAATCCCGGAGGAAATCCTGACCTTCTGAATGAATATGCATATTCATTTGAAGCAGGGTATAAACTCGATAACCAGATTGGAGAGTCCTTTAAAATTGCCTCTGAGATTAATTATTTCAACAATTATATACGAAACATGATCCATTGGTACCCCCAATCAGAATATATCTGGGTTGCCGGCAATATTGGAAGTGCAAACACATCAGGGATTGAATCATCAGCATCAGTATCATATCTGTCGAATGGATTCTCACTTCTGTTAAGTGCAGGTTATTCCTTTACCAATGCCAGGGATGTATCTCCCTCTGCTGCTTCTGACAACCAGTTGATTTATATACCAAGGCATAATGCTAATGGAACACTGCAGGTTTCATACAATAACTTCTACTCAATCTGGATGACAAATTTCACGGGACGTACTTATACCACTGCCGATAACACGGGATTCCTTGCTGATTACACAATAAATTCTCTCACCGGCGGATATAGATTATCTTTTAAGGAGAATCATGCCGACATAAGGTTTAAGATCGACAATCTCTTCAATGTGTCTTATCAGACAATCGCGTACTATCCCCGACCCGGAAGATCATATT
>CAZXAM010000079.1:0-2967 GCA_964638545.1 uncultured Rikenellaceae bacterium
TTTAGGTTAAATATTAATCGAACCGCAAATATATCCAAATATTTCAGATTATCAATATGTAAGTATTTTATGAATATTTTTTTTAGGGTTATGGTTTCTATTCGTTTCCAATCAGTCTGTCAACTATTTCCATGATTGATCTTTCTTCAACAAACGCCTTTTTTTGAATGTCATTCCCTTTCACTATTATATCCTTTACCAAGGGATCATTTTCAATGCCTTTTGAATTGATCCTCACATTCAGAAAAGCTCCCCTTATACAGGAGAGAATTGCCATGCATCCTACAGCTGCGTCTGTTACTGAAGCGGGGTTGCCTTCATTAACCATTTGCCTTACAACATCAAATCCTTCAAAAGCTGTCTCCATAACATTGTACGGCACTGCAATTGCATTCCGGTATGCCTCACTGATTGCATCCGTACGGATTTTTTGCTCGTCATCAGTCTTTTTCGGAAGACGGTTTGCTTCAATTATCATGTTGTAAGCTTCGGTATCCCTGTCGACAAGATCCAGCAGCCGGTTCTGTATCGCCTTTCCTTTAACTGCCCAGTCTGAAAACTCTTTCCACCTGTTGTCCCAGCCTTTCTTATGCGAAGATAAATTAGCGACCATTGTTCCCAGTGCTACTCCCAGTGCTCCTATATAGGCAGAAACTGATCCCCCACCGGGTGCAGGCGACTCAGATGCCACAGTATCCATAAATGATCTCAGGTCAAGATCGATAAGCTGTCTCTTGCTTTTTTCTGCCATAGCGTATTCAATTATTTTCTCCTGCGGTTCAAAGGGACGAAGATCATCAAGGCCCATAGACTTCAGAGCTATCTTTATCAGTTCCGTATCTGACACACCAATTGATCTCTGCTGCTTTTCAAGGAAATACTTTCCGGCATCGAGAATTGCCTTAAGCGGTATCAATCCCACCAGTTCCGAACCAGTAACCCTCACTCCCCGCGCATCGGCTTTCCTGTAAACTTCATCAAAAGCGATATGTACCGGTGTTACAGAAATGTTTGTCAGGTTCATAGATATCTGGGCTATGCCATATTCCTCTATATACCAGCCCATTGCCTTTACACTTTTAAGTGTACCAGGCACACTTATTTCCTCTCCCCTTTCATTTCTTACTATTCTGCCTTTTTCCCTGACGTCGTATGCTATTGCGTTGGCCCTGCGGGTGGATGTTGTGTTAAGGTTGATGTTGAAAGCAACAAGAAAGTCACGTGCTCCAACTACAGTTGCCCCTGAACGGGCATTGAAAACAGCCGGGCCGAAATCGGGCTTCCATCCCGGATCACTGAGTTTTTCTTTAAGTCCTTCGTACTCTCCAGCCCTGCAGTTTGCCAGGTTCCTGCGTTTCTCCTCATAAGCAGCGTTTTCATAACAGAAAACCGGGATATGAAGCTCGTTTCCTATTCTCTTCGCAAGCTTTCTTGCATAGATTACAGTTTCTTCCATCGTTATGCCTGAAACCGGAACAAGAGGGCATACATCAGTTGCTCCCATCCTGGGATGCTCTCCCTGATGCCTCGACATATCAATGAGCTCAGATGCTTTCCTTACTCCAAGAAAGGCCGCTTCAGAAACAGAATCGGGATCGCCTACAAAAGTAACTACAGTCCTGTTTGTATCTTTACCCGGATCAACACCAAGGATTCTTATTCCTTCCAAAGATGCAATAGCATCAGTGATCTGCTTAATTACCGACATGTCCCTGCCTTCACTGAAATTAGGAACGCATTCTAGTATTCTTTCAGTCATTTATTATATTCCCTTTAAGTATAACTGTTTCAACTAAGTTACTCCCAAAAGCATATGGAAAAAACTCATACGATGGCATTTCCTTTGTAATAAATACATTAGCGATCTTCCCGACAGCTATCGAGCCATGTGTTTCAGAAACACCCATTGCATAGGCCGAGTTTAAAGTAACAGCGTTTATGGCTTCTTCAGGAAGCATTTTCAGCTTTATGCAACCCAACGACATTATTAGTTTCATATTTCCTGAAGGAGATGATCCGGGATTATAATCAGAAGCAAGGGCAATTCCCAGTCCCGCATCGATCATCTTTCTTGCCGGCGGATCAGGCAGACCCAGGAAAAAAGCTGATCCCGGCAGGAGAGTCGGCATTGTACCAGTTCCCTTAAGTGCTTCAATCTCATCACTGCCGGAGCGTTCGAGGTGATCTACCGAAAGAGCCCCGTATTTGACTCCAGCCTGTACTCCACCTGAGTAATCAAGCTCATTTGCATGTATCTTTGGTATCAGGCCATACTTGAGACCGGCCATCAGTATCCTCTCAGTATCCTCCACTGTAAAAAAACCCCTGTCGCAAAATACATCTATATAATCGGCAAGCTGCTCCGATGCCACCACAGGTATCATTTCATTGATTACAATATCCACATAATCCTCCCGCCTGTTAAGGAACTCACGGGGCAGAGCATGAGCGCCAAGAAATGTTGACCTGACTTCCAACGGAGAGCTCTGCTTTATGCGTTTGATTACCCTGAGCATTTTCAGCTCATCTTCAAGGTTGAGTCCGTAACCGCTTTTAATCTCAACGGCACCTGTACCAAAATGGATTATCTCATTGACCCGATTCATTGACTGTTCGAACAGA
The DNA here is from genome assembly GCA_964638545.1 of uncultured Rikenellaceae bacterium. Taxonomy (GTDB): domain Bacteria; phylum Bacteroidota; class Bacteroidia; order Bacteroidales; family VadinHA17; genus LD21. The sequence continues at coordinate 2,623 of CAZXAM010000079.1, forward strand.
TAATCTTCAGAAGCAGAATGAAGAAGTTTTGCTGAATTAAGTATCCCTCCTCCCCTTCTGGCAATTTCCTCGTACGATAATCCTCTGATCTTATCAACAAACTCTGATTCCCGGCTGCCGGCCCAGACCAGATGCGTATGAGGATCGCAGAATGAAGGGAAGACAAATTTGCCCGAAGCATCAATTTCCCTGATCTTTTCAACCGGCCTTTTATAAATATCCGAAGGCAGGTCCTTCATCTTCCCGAAACCGGCAATAAGACCCGAATCAATAAGCAGGTATGCATCCTTTAATGTAAGCAGAACGGACATTTCCTTACCGCAGACTCTGGTCTCCGGGATATCT
>CAZXAM010000080.1:0-2775 GCA_964638545.1 uncultured Rikenellaceae bacterium
ATATGAGAAAAATTATTGTTATAAATTTGTTTAAACCATAGTAATCGGGGCTTCGATCTCCGCCTCACCCCCTCACCCCTTCCTTCTTGTATCTTGTGTCTTTTGTCTTGGGTCTTAGTTCCCGGTTGCCGGTTGCCTGATGCCATATTCGTAACCGGGGATAAGGCTTGCCATCAGGATCAGTATTTAGTTTTGACGGCGTAATGCATTACTGACTTTTTGTGTAAGCTGATCGAGCCCTATGCTTGCAGTGTAGCAGCTGTCCTTCAGAATTGTTAACAATGAGTCGGCAGATGCATATCTGCCCTGTTTGTATAATCCCTCACTCTTCAAAAGGAAGAAATCATTATCCCAGACATCCGGATATTTATGTTGTAATTCATAAAGATATTTCATTCCTTCTTCAACATTCAGATCGTTGGATATCAGGAGATCAGCCAGTGAGTATATCCCCAGATCATAACCAGGATCGATCCTTATCGCATTACGAAACTTCTCTTCTGCCTTTTTGAGTGCCCCACCCTGTACATACAAATTTCCAATATTTCTTTCTGTCACATTTGATGGTCGTCCTGCATCCCTGATTTCACGTTCGAATGTTTCAATAAATTCTCTGACATAAGCCGAGTCTCCGGTCGAAACAGCATGTTTTGCCTTTAGCCATGACAAGTTGCTATCTTCAGGGAACAACTCAAGGCCTTTCTGAAGGATCTCTTCCTCTCTTTCATACATTTTTAAAGAATTCAGGCAAATAGCGTAAATGGCGTAATAATGAACGTTTTTCCAGTCCTCATTCCATTCTGAACTTATATCTTCAATTTTCTGATACATTTTCAGGGCCTTTTCCTGTTTATTGAAAATACCATAGGTCTGTCCGACATCAAACCAAAAAAGTCTCGATTTGCTTTCGGATGCCTCCAGCAACCCGCAATATTTAAGAACTTCATCTGTATTTTTTGTATTATAATAAGCATGCCACATCTCAACCCACAATCTGGTATCTCCGGAAAGATTTTCTCTCCTGTCAAAAGCTTTCTGGGTCCATCTGGCTGCCGGGCGACGGTATTTCGCATCCTCTAAAACAGCAAGTCCGTCATACGCCTGTGCGATACTAAAAGCAGCAAGAACAGATGTTGAGTCCAGCCTGTATGAATCCATGAACGAAACCAGAGCTGATCCATAATCATTCTTCATCATTGAGTTCATTCCTTCAATATATTTCCTGTAAGCTTCAGACGATTTTGTAAGTGCATTCCCATATTCCTGCCTTGTAATTTGGCGGAGCGCCTTTATCTCCAGAAAATTCTTCACTTCCTCCGATAAGGAATCTGCAATAAATCTGATCTTGTCAAGCCTGCCTTCCGAGCTGCCTGTCCATAACAATTCTTCACTGCGGGTATCGATCAGTTTCACCAGCGCAAGAATATTATCCCCGTATTTCTGAAAGCTTCCGGTAATATAAGTGCCTGCCTTTAGTTTGATCGCAGCCTCACGCGACATCATCGAAGCGGTAGAAACATTCCTTGTTCTCCCAATGCTTTCATATATCTCATTCATGGTCCTTGAATTCTGAACTATAAGTTCTTCCGAATTGGCAAGGTTGATCCTTATAAGTTCCGGGATACCCACCCTCAGCCAGTTGAGAGTGGTATCGTTTGTATTGTTTTCAAAATCATTAACGACTATCGAGATTTTTCCGTTGGGATCTTTGTTGATCCCTGATTTTCCTCTCCTGAAAATATCAGGAAAAACAAAAAACAGAAGAGCAAAAACAATAACAGCAACGGCAGATACACCAGCAATAATTTTCTGCCCTCTGGTTTTATTGACCTTTCCCCGAACCGGACTTTCTTCCACCGGCAGTTTTTCAGATGGCTTTATTACAGGCCCCCCCACTTTTTCGTGAGGAATTGTTTCTGCTTTTAATCCTCCTAAAATCTCCTTAATGGCTATAGCCACTTTATTGATCTGGTCGCGGTAATAAGTTTTATTCAGGTTATCATTCGGGTGATCTTCACTGGCTGTCAGAGGCCTGTTAACTCCTCCGGCTGTTCTGAAAACGAAATCAAGGGTGCGGATTACGTTCCCGGTTGTCTTCTCAAACAATTTCACATCATCCGGATCCAGATCATGAATCCTTATTGGCAGTATCCTGCTTGCAACGTTCCCGCTTTTCAGCCTGACATCCTTTCCATACCTGTCATCTTCGGCCATCCTGAGGAATGCCAGGAACTCGTACTGCCAGGCATAGCTGGCCGGATCGCAGTATGTCTGTGAGAGGATCGGAATGAATATCAGGCATTTGAGCTTGCCTTCGAGGCTCTTGTCAACATTGTGCGTCTCCTGGAGGCGGTCGTGTGGATTCTCATCAAAGTAAATGGAAACATCTTCCTTGAAGGTGGATTCCAGTTCGTCTTTCAGGTTCTCGACGAATTTTGTCACCCACCCATTATGCTTGTTATCCTTCTGGCGGTAGCTGATGAAGATGTCATATTCGTAACCGGGGATGAGGCTTGCCATGTCAGCAAATCATTTCTATAAAGTTATGAAAGTGATGAATGCAAGTCAAATAAATTTAATCATGCAATCGTGCAATCGTGCAATCGTGCTTCGCGGAATCTCCGCTTCGCTTCGATCTCCCCCTCACCCCCTCACCTCTTCCTTCCTGTGTCTTGTTTCTTTTGTCTTGGGTCTTAGTCGCCGGTCGCCGGTTGCCGGTCGCCGGTTGCCGGTCGCCTGACTATCCTGAAGAAAAAGTGTGAGTGTCAGAGTGAG
>CAZXAM010000081.1:0-1789 GCA_964638545.1 uncultured Rikenellaceae bacterium
GGTAAGTGGAAAAATGACCTTGATGCCGAGATTAAGGGCGGTGTTGGCGAACTCACCATAAATTTACCCGCAGACGTAGGTGTCAAGGTTAGTATTACGGGAGGTCTCGGAGATGTAAGCGCACACGGATTCAACAAGAATAACAGGGTATATACCAACGATCTTTACGGCAAAACAAGGGAGAGTCTCTATGTCGAAGTTACCGGCGGCATCGGGAATGTAACCCTGCGGCTGGATTAATCATCCTGAATAGATCACAATTTTATTATCTTTGACTACTTGCAACCTGGTCTTGAAAAATAGGTTCAGTATAATAGTGCGCTTTTAATTCAAAGAGGGACAAACGAGGACAGCTACACAAAAATCAAATAACAGTTGATTAAATACATTGAAAGATCCGGAAACGAAATTGTCGCTGAATTTTCAGACGACAACCTGGTTATTGCAAATGCAGATGATATTCCGGACATTCTAGGGGAACTGGGAATGAATGATTGTAACAGGATTATAATCCATGAGAAGAATCTTCATAAGAATTTTTTCAACCTGAGCACCAGGATTGCAGGTGACATCCTGCAAAAATTTTCAAATTACCGGGTGAGGCTTGCCATTGTAACTGATCTCTCAAAGTTTACCAGCAAGAGCCTGAATGACTTTGTCCGTGAAAGCAATAAAGGAAATCTTGTCTTTTTCACCGGTGATTTTGAATCAGCATATAAGAAACTCGCAGAAAAAAAGCACTGATGTTTTTCCTTTTCGTCTCTCTCGGTATTTTCCTGTTAGTGAATTTATTCCGGGTCGTTTTGCCTTTCGTTGTACTAAACCGATTGACAAACAGGCACATAAACTTCAGAGAGATACATAAAGCAGAAGATTTTGGACTTGAATCGAGGCATTTCTTTGTTAGAACTGACGACGGTCTTAATATTTCAGTTTATGAAGTGAGTATTGAGAATCCTGTTGCTGTCATATTATGCCTGGCAGGAATGAATTATCCTTCGGCAACAGCCTATCTTGGTCATGCCAGACATTTCAGAGAAATGGGATTTGCCACTTTCTTTTTCGACCTGAGAGCTCACGGAGAGAGTGATGGGGATATGATTTGCATGGGCTACAGGGAGCATCTGGATACAAAAGCTGTTGTCAACTATATTAAATCAGACAAAAATTACAGTGATGTTCCTCTGGTTGCCATGGGCTTGTCTCTGGGCGCTTCCACGGCAATAATTTCCGCGGGTGAGATGCCTGAGATAGACGGGATAATAAGCCTTTCGGCATTTTCTTCCTGGGAGGATATTTTCTGCGACAAGATGAATGCCTATTCCCCTGAGTTCTTTGCAAAGCTTGAAAAGCCCCTTGCAGCCTGGTCAGCTAAGGTTAAATACAAGGTTGACACCAGAAGATGGAGTCCTGTGAACGCAATTGGAAAACTTGGTGCAAGACCCGCTCTTCTGATGCACTCAACTGAAGATAAAGAAGTGCCCTTTGAAAATTTCAAAAGGTTGATGGAACGAGCCCCGGCACACGTGGAAACATTCATCAGAAAAGGAGATTGCCATTCAGTAATACAAGGTAAATTCACATCACCTGAAATGGATGAAGATTACTTTGCAGTTCTGACTCAATTTCTCAGGAAAAACTATATCAGAAATTAGTTATTTCTTCCTTAAAGCCCTGTAAATAATCAAAATCAGTAATGCTCCGCCGGTGGCTATAAGTATGCTTACCAGATCGATAGCTCCAACTGACCCTATACCTAGTTTTGATGCAATAAAACCTCCCAGGAATC